>JADJSZ010000065.1 GCA_016711405.1 Candidatus Hadersleviella danica
GATAAATATGAAACAGTACCTTACCCTTTATTTTGTTTTGGCCTTGGCTCTTGCTGGTTGCGCCGCTCCCAGCGATTTACAACCCCGACACCCACCCTGCCTGCGCCACCCATCACCATTGTGGAGACGGGTAGCCCCACGGCCGCCCCATTCCCCCCCACCGAGGACACGGCCGAATGCGGGGCGATTCTCACCGCCACAGCTTCTTCCACCACTCTCATCCTCGGCGAAACCATGACGGTGACGGTGACCCATGATACCCGCAAAGGGTGCTACACCATTGGCATTCCCAATACAGCCTCCGTTTTGCTTCGGCCGGGCAGGGCACGGCCGTTGATGCGCCAGCCTTTGAGCCAAATAACCCCAAGGCGACCCTCACCGAGGGGCCATCGAGTGTGGCTGTGGGGCAAATGAAAACGGTGGTTTTTGCGTTGGAGGCGTTGCGGAGTGGGGAATTTTTCGTCAACACCCATGTCAGCTATGAATACCAAGCGGCAGGGGCCGAGCAACAGCCGTGGGTGTGGGGTGGGGATGCGGCACGGCCGTTGGCTGTGCAAGTGGTGGCCTTTGATATGACCCAACTGCCCGAATGTATTCCCCCTGCCGACCTCGAGAGTTTGGGCTATGAATGGCGGGATTGCACCCTGACCGAAATTGAGGGGAGCGATGGGTGGGCGGCCGTGCAATGGGGGCGGGATGGGTGTAACTACCCTGCCCAACTCGTTTTGGTTAACATCAATACGGGTGAATTGCGCCGCTTTACAGACCGCCCTTTGCGGGATTTCTTGGGGGAGACGGTGTCGGAAACGGCCGTGTGGGGCGACAGATTGCTCAAATACCAAGAGACTATCACCCGTGAGGAGTGGCTGTTTTTTAGTGGAGGTTGCCACCTCAGTTCAGACAGTTACCTCTTTCTTTATGATGTCACGGCCGATGCCTTTCGCCTTGCCCCTTTAGGAACACAATCCCCCAACACCACTTCCCTCCCCATGACCCCTATCCCGATTCCCACCGCTCTGCAAGAAAAATTGGCTGGTTATACTTGGGAACGCAACACGCTCGGTTGGTCGGCCGAGTACGTCTTCCACCTCCAGCACCCCAGCCAACCCGCCTATTACCTGAAGGCCAGCCCCCGCTTGGCTGGAGAGTGTGCGCGGACGATTTGGCTACAGCCGTATCTGCCCGTGCCACAGGTGCATTATTTTGTGGAGGAATACAACGGCCGGGATTTGCTCTTGCTCTCGGCCGTACCCGGCCAACTGCTGGAAGCCCTTGCCCCCAGCGAAGCGTTGGTGCGTGGCCTTGCCCAAACCATGCGGGCGTTGCACGCCATCCCGCTGGCCGAGTGCCCCTTTGATGCGCGGCTGGAGGTGCGCATTGCGGCCGCAACCCGCCGCACGGAGGCAGGGCTGGTGGATGAGGCGGATTTTGACCTGCAACGGTTGGGGCGCACGGCCGCCGATTTGCTGGCCGAACTCATGGCGCGTCGCCCCACCCACGAAGAGTTGGTCGTCACCCACGGCGATTTCACCTTGGGCAATGTGCTGGCCCACGGCGAAAGCATCAGTGGGCTGATAGATTTGGGGCGGGTGGGGATTGGCGACCGCGCCCAAGATTTGGCATTGGCGGGGGAATCATCCGCCAGGGCTTTGGAGTAAGGGTGTGGATGACCGCTTTCTGCCCAATATGTGGGTGGCTTTGGATGAGGCACGGCTCGAATGGTTACCTTCAGCTACTGGCATGAATTTTTTGATACCAACTTAGGACAATTGGATGGTTTATGGGATATATTGGTTTATTGGTGTATTAAACCATACTACATTACACCCCTACAAAACCCCACTGGGGAAAAGACCTGCTTTGATGGACGAGACTTGTTCGGGGGTAAAGGGTGGCTTATACAACCGCTTGTCCCATTGATAACTGCGGAAAAAATCAATAATAAACCGCATTCGGTCGTCTAGCCGCCCCCAATTGTTGGCCGCACTGCCCGAGAGGGTGTCGGCTCCTGTATCATATTTTTGGATAATTTCGCGGCAACGGGGGTTTTCTAAAGTGAGCAATTCTTTGGGAAAGTTGATTAAATCGGTGGGAGCCACCACATCTTCCCCTAATTTCATTTCGCGGTGAGGCAAGGTATAGGCCATCATCATGCGGGTGACGGTGCGTAAGACCATATCGCGGGAGAAATCCACGGCGCGGTTGGTCACTTTGCTGGTGAACCAGCTCATTTCTTGTTGGGTGTTGGGGATGATGCCTTCGGCGAATTGGTCAAAGGGCACGCCCAGTGCTTTTTCGATGACTGGTTGTAGGCGGCTTTGTTCGTGCAGAGCCAGCAGGATGTTGCCCAAGAAAATTAGCTCTGTTTGCCGCTTGTTGTCTATCTCGAAACGGGCTTCGTAAAAGGTGGCTAATGAATCGCGGAGCCAATCTTGCCCCCCGTCCTCAAAAGAGCCGGGGATGAAATGGCCATCCAAGAATTGGGTAAAGCGGCCGTGGTCTGGGGCGCGGTCACGGCCGAACTGGTTAATCATGTCCACAAAGGGCCACGCCAATTCGCCAAAAATCATCAGGTTGCCGAGGGAGAGGAGCAGGCTGATTTGTTCGAGGACACGGCCGAGGACATTTTCGGGCGTGGTCGGTTGGTCGCTATTGGCCAAGACATGGTTGAGATAGAGGAAGGTATCCCCATAACCGGCCGAGCGGATGAGGGCAGATTTGAGGGCGCGAGGCAAACTTTCATGCCGGATGGCACGGCCAGCGGTCTTAGAGGCATAAGTGCCGAAGGCAAACCAGTTGACATTGCGCAAGCCGAGAAATTGCCCCAGCATTTGGGCCGTTTCGTAATACCCTTGGGTGATTTGCAGGTTGCGCAATAAAAGGTTTTTGCTACTGACAATGTTGTCTATTTCTTCTTTGGTGAGGAGAGGGGGGGGGGCTGGGGCTGTGGGGGGAGGGAGGATGGGCACGGCCGTGGCCGAAACATAGCGCAACCGTACCACATGCTCCGCCACATTTTTCCCAATCACCAGCTCGTCCCCATCATAAAGGGGTTGGGTATCGGCAATCGGTACTTTGCCCAGCAAAGGGCGATTTTGTGCGGTGGGTATAAATTGCACCAGATAATCCGCCCCTCGCCGTATCAGCTTCAAATGTTGGCGAGACATCACCATCGCAGGGATAACCACATCATTATCGGCTCCCCGGCCAATGGTGATTTCATCTTTGGTTACTATTTCGGTGTGGGTTGCCCCATTGGCAATGGTAATGCTTAGAGCAGGAGGTGGCACAAGGGGGTGTGCGGGGGCTGTTTGGCTCATGGGTGGCACTGAAGCCACAAGGTCTGGCTCATAATCGGCCGAGACCACAACTGTCTCTTCTTGCCATGTTATCCGCAGAAAAACCTGTGGCCCCAAGCCAATTTTGTCCCCATTACAGAGGGTATGGGTGTGGCGAATGCGTTCACCATTGACAAACACGCCATTGCTACTGTTCAGGTCTTCAATAACAATTCTATTCCCCAGTTGGTTCAGGCGGGCGTGTTTGCGAGAGACAAAGGCGGCGTTGATGATAATATCGGCCGATTCTACTCGCCCAATGGTTATGGGCAGATTGGTTAGGGCGAAGCGTGTATCTCCATCTTCGGCACCTTTCTCGACAATTAATTGAGCTTGTTGGTAAATCATCGAAGTCTATCTATGACCCACATCTTTCGTACTCGAGAGGCAAAGCTCAAATTTTATTGCAAAGGCGCAAAGAAGCAAAGGCGCAAAGAATTTGTGGTTGATTAACTCCTGAGGGCAAAAACCCCCTCTGAGGGCTGAAAGCCCACCTCATACTATAGTGTCCCTAAATGGTTTGTGGATTTTTGGGCAGGGTATTGCAACAAAACCCTACCCCAGCTCCCCATTGAGGCGGATAACCCCCTCACAGCTCGTTTCGGGTCAGCTAGAGAAAGATATGGGTAATAGATAGCTCGAGCAACGCCTTAGGAGATGCTTTTACGACTCACTTTTAAGCGTTTCCTCTAGCCACGCCACCAACGGTGCGCCCCGTTCATCCATATAAGTTTGGCAGGCATGGTGATAGGCGACCATGTAGCGGTGCATCGCTTGTTCGGGCATTCGGTAATGGAAATTGATGAGCAAACCATGCACCCATTCGATATTGGTGGTCAGCAAATTCATGTCGCCAAAGGTAAGGGCGGCGATGATGTTTTGGGCCAAATCTTTGTTGGCGTTCTTGAGGTAGCCCACATCCCCTCCATCTCTCTCTAGAAGCTCCCACACTTTCGCTTCAATGGCGGATTGGCGCACTTGGTAATGTTCAAGGGCAATGGTATAGGGGTGTGGGGCGGGGTGGTAGCTGGGCAAAGGCAGGGGGTGGTTGAGGAGATGTTCGGCCGTGCTGGCCACATTTTCCAGCTTTTCCCCCAGAAAATGGGCAGGAATGCGCTCCCGCAATTGGGGCAGAAAGTTAAAGACAGCCCCGCCATAAGCGGCAGGAATGTTCTCCCGCCCCAATTCGAGGGTCATGGCGAGAAGGGTGCTGGCCGTGTAGAGCGTTTGGGCGGCCAAAATGACCAAGCGGGGTTGGGTGGTGGCCACGGTGGCGTTGAGTTTGTCCAGTGGTACATTGGCTCCCAAATAGACAACATCCCATCCTGCGCGGCGCAAAAAGAGCGTGACCATCAGCAAGCTAAAGGTGTGTCGCTCTTCGGGCGGACAAGCGATGAGGATACGGCCGGGGCGAGTCGGCGGCGGGGTTCCCGCCACCAACGTTTCCAGCCTGCGCACGGCCAGTGCCGAGGCAAAATGCTCTTGTTGCACCGTCACTTGCCCTTCGTACCAACCAATACCAATTTCGGCCACCCCTTTTTGCAGGATGGTGTAACAGACGGTTTCGATGGGGAAGATGGCGAACGCTTGGGCGAGAATGTTATCGGCCGTGCGCTCGTCAAAATCAAGGCAGGCATCTACCCACGCTTGGCGGGTGTCGGCCACGGTATTGCTGGTTTCTAGGGAAGCAAAGTGTGGCGTATAGTTGGGTTCGGGCACGGCCGTCGTGCGGGGCGCGTGTTCCGCTTGCTCGCTGACTGGGTCTCGTCCAGCGGCCGTGAGCTTGTCCCACAACTTCGCCGCTCGGCTAATGCTCATCCCCTCATCTTGCCGCGCAATCAACCACTTCAGCAGGTCTATATCCTGCTGAGAATAGAGCCGATGCCCACCACTGGTGCGGTCGGGGCTGGGCAAGCCATAGCGCCGCTCCCATGCGCGAAGGGTATCGGGCTTTAACCCCGTCTCAGTGACAACCGCTTTGAGGTTATAAATGGGCGTATCGTAGTTTTGGGCTTCGTCTACCATGCTGGGAGGGAGGGCGTTAGGGGTTATTCGTTAATTGGTTCCTATCCTCGCAATATATCACCCGCTTCTCGAGTTGTCAATGATTTGTACAATTTTTATACAGGCAATAGATACAAAAAATGCGCTTTACTTGTCATAAAGCGCATTATGTCCAGATTATTGTTCTACGAGTGATTTTTGGCTTTCAGAGCAAATCAGACTAAAACGCCTTTGCGTCTTCGCTTCTTTGCGCCTTTGCGTTAAAAATCAGGCGTACCCTATAGTCGTACCGAGCGCAGGCGCAATGCATTGCTCACGACACTGATGCTCGAGAAAGCCATTGCCCCAGCCGCCAATATGGGGTGCAACTCGCGGAACCAGATGGGTAGGAAGGTGAAGCCTGCCAACACCCCTGCCGCAATAGGGATGAGGGCTATGTTGTAGCCAAACGCCCAGCCCAAATTTTGGCGGATGTTGCGCATAGTGGCGCGGGAAAGGGCGATTGCTTGCGGCACACTGGCCAAATCGCCGCGCATGAGGGTGATGTCGGCCGTTTCCATGGCCACATCCGTGCCCGTGCCAATGGCCATGCCCACATCTGCCTGCGCCAGCGCGGGGGCATCGTTGATGCCATCGCCGACCATCGCCACGACATGCCCCTCGGCTTGCAATTGCTTGACATAACTCGCTTTTTCGGCCGGCAACACCTCGGCAAAGAGACGGCCGATGCCGACCTGCTGGCCAATCGCCTGCGCCGTAGCCTCGTTGTCGCCCGTCATCATCACCACGGTCAGGCCACGCGCCTGCATGGTGGCGATGGCTTCGCGGGAGCCTTCCTTAATAGTATCGGCCACGCCAATGAGGGCGGTGGCACGGCCGTTGACCGCCAGCCACATGACCGTCTTGCCCTCGCTTTGCAGATGGGCGGCCGTTTCCTGCAAGCCGTTTAAGGGGATGGCTTCGCGGTTCATCAGCCGCTCGTTGCCCAGCAAAACAGTCTGCCCATCCACCTCGGCGCGGAGGCCGTGCCCCGCAATCGCCTCAAAAGCTGTTGGCTCGGCCAATTCCACTTCCTGTTCATCGGCATAGCGCACAATCGCCTCGCCCAAGGGGTGTTCGGAGCCGCGCTCGGCCGAAGCGGCCAAACGCAGGAATGCGGATTGCGGATTGGGGATTGCGGATTGGGGGTTGTCGGCGAGGATAAAGTCAGTGACGGCGGGTTTGCCTTTGGTGATGGTTCCTGTTTTGTCGAGGACGACGGCCGTGATTTGTTGCCCTTTCTCGAGAGCGGCACTGTTTTTGAAGAGGATGCCCTGCTCCGCCCCTTTGCCCACGCCGACCATAATCGAGGTGGGAGTGGCCAGCCCCATCGCGCAAGGGCAGGCGATGACGAGCACGGCCGTTAGTCGCAACAGGGCGTGGGTAAAGTCGCCATCAATAAAGAGCCACACGATGAGCGTGAGCAAGGCGGTGCCGATGACAAAGGGCACGAAATAGGCCGCCACTTGGTCTACAATGCGCTGGATGGGGGCTTTGCTCCCCTGTGCTTGCTCCACCAACTTGATAATTTGGGCGAGGGCGCTCTCTTTGCCCACTTTGGTGGCCTCGATTTTGAGCAAGCCCTGCTTGTTGAGCGTTGCGCCGATAACGGCCGCCCCCGCTGTTTTTTCGACGGGCAAGCTCTCGCCCGTTAACATGCTTTCGTCCACGGCCGAGCGGCCGTCTACCACCAGCCCATCCACGGGGATTTTTTCGCCGGGGCGCACCAGCACCACATCCCCGCGCACCACTTGGGCGATGGGAATGTCTATTTCTTGGCCGTGGCGCACGACGCGGGCTGTTTTCGGCCGCAACCCAATCAGCTTTTTGATGGCCGCGCTGGTTTGCCCCTTCGCCCGCACCTCGAGCAGTTTGCCCAGCACAATGAGGGTGATAATCATGGCCGATGTCTCGAGGTAGACATGGTGGCCAAGGGCGTGTGTCCCCATCAGGATCGCGATGATGACGGCCACGCTGTAAAAGTAGGCCACGCTGGAGCCAAGGGCAACGAGCACGTCCATGTTGGCACTACCGCTTCGCAAAGATTTATAGCCGCCGACGTAATAATCCCAGCCGACATAAAATTGGACGGGGGTGGCGAGGGCGAGGAAGAGCCAGTTGACCCATTGGGCGCTGGCCCATTCGCCCAGCAGGCCAAAGTCTCTGCTCATGCTGAGGATGAAGAGGGGCAGGGTGAAGATGGCGCCGACGAGGAGGCGGCGTTGTTGGTGGTGGAGTTCGGCCGTGCGCGCGGCCGTTTCCGCGTCTTCTAGCTCTTCCCCCTCGGCCGCTTCCACCACGTCGTAGCCAGCGGCGCGGATGGCGCCGATGATGTCGGCACGGCCGAGTTGGCCAGCGGCGTAGGTGATGACAGCTTTTTCGTTGGCGTAGTTCACGTCGGCCGAGAGCACGCCATCGAGCCGCCCCACTTTGCGCTGGATATTGCTGGCGCAGTTGGTGCAGGTCATGCCCGTGATAGGCAGTTCGAGGGTGTCGGTGATGACTCCGTAGCCAGCGTGGGCGATGGAATCGAAAACGGCCGTGGGCTTGACCACGGCGGGGTCGTAGCTAAAAGTCAGCTTTTCGGTGGCGTAGTTGACCTCAGCCGAGGCCACGCCTTCGACCTTTTTGGCTTTGCGGGTAATGTTGGCCGCGCAGTTGGCACAGGTCATGCCGGTGACGGCGACGGTGAGTTCTTTGGTAGTCATGGGGATATTTGTTATTTGTTATTCGTTATTGGTTTGGGTGTGTTCCATTTCAATTGATAGGGTGTGTTTCATCTGAGTTGAGAATCGTTTATGGGGAAGCCTTTTTTGACACGAATTTCACGAATGCGGTTAGAGAAAATCCGTGTAATTCGTAAAATTCGTGTCCTGTTTTTTCCCTGCTTCAACTGAAATGAAACACACCCCAATTGATATGGAATCGCCGCTAATTACCAATAATGGTTTCGCCAAACATGCCTGCTTCGTAATGGCCAGCGATGTAACAGCCAAACTCATATTCGCCTGTTTCGTCGGCGGTAAAGCCAACAGTCACCGTCTCGCCTGCTTCGGCATGGGCGTGAAAGTTGAGTTCTTTAATGACAAGTTCGTGTTCGATAGCGCCTTCGTTGACGAGGACGATATTGACAGGTTCGCCTGCGGTCAGGCTGATTTGGGCGGGTTCGTAGCCAAATTCGGTGGCGATGATGCGGATTTCGGCCGCGCCGGGGATGGGTTCGGCCGAGTTATGGCTCTCTGCGCCATGTCCGCTGTGTTCATCCGAGCCAGCCATGTGCTCGGCCGTATTCTCTGTGGCAGGCATTTCTTCATGGGCAACATGGCTGTCGCTGTGCGGTTCAGCGGCCGTGCATCCTAGCATGGTCATAGCAAAAACCAGCAAAATTATCAAACGAGTCATCGTCACTCCTATCGGGTTAATCATCAGATTAGAAAAGAGCGGAGAAGCCCGTCTGCTCCTCCGCTCCTCTGCCCTACTTATACGGCCGATAATGCAATCACATTATCGCCAGCAGGTGGGTAGTTAATCTCTACCAGCAAGCTCTCGATTTGCTCCCAGTTGGCGGGGGCATCCCAAGAGACTGTCATCTGCTTGGTTTGGGAACTCGCCTTCACTTCGGTCACGCCGCCAAGGGCGCCGATTTCTTCGCGAATGGTGGCCTCGCAATGGCCACAGTTAATGCCGGGGATAGTAACGGTTTTGGTTTGCATGGGTGTTCTCCTATCTGTGAGTTGTGTGGTAAAAGAGGATAGAGTGTAGAGATAGAGGGGGAACTTAGTCGGTCTCCCGTCTCTATCTTTTGACTAAATTTTGTTGCTCATCTCGAAAACGTTGGTGATTTCGGCCAACATGCGTTCGCGCTCGGCCGTGTCGTCGCCGCGCACGGCCGTAATCACACAACTGTGCAAATGCCCATCCAAAATCAGGGCGTTGATTTTGTTCAGGGCGGCTTGCACCGCTTGCACTTGGCGGATGATGTCGATGCAGTAGGCATCTTCTTCCACCATGCGCTGGATTCCTTTGAGGTGGCCAGCGGCGCTGGCGATACGGCGGGCGATGTCGGCGTTGTTTTCCATAGTGGGTGTTATTGGTTATTCGTTATTGGTTATTCGCGTTACCCAATAACCAATAACGAATAACCAGTAACCCTTTTTTAACCCCCTCCCCCTAGGGGGGGGTATGTAATTCTATTTTAGAGTGAAACGGCCGTTTGTCAAGCCCTGTGCGAAAAAAAAGCTCGCCAGTGGGGCTGGCGAGCTTGTGTTTTGGGGTGAGTCTCAGCAATACGGCTACGCTGTTGGGCGGCGGCGCAGGGCGATGAGGCTGACAACAGCCATGCTGGTGGTGAGCAAGATGAGCCACGGAAGCACGGCCGCTGGCTGGCCAATCCCTTGCCCACTGAGCGAAACGGCCAACGGGCCGAAACAATCGGTGATGTGGGCATTGATTTGGCCAGAGGTAAGGGCGGCATTGTACATGGCAAACTCATCAATGCGGCCGTTGAAGAAATTAGCTGTTGTATCGTTCGCCGCTGAATTATGGTAACGGGTTCCTCCGCTGGTGCGAGCAATGCCTGTATCATCAGTATGGGCAAACAGCCGCCCAATTCCTGTCGCTTGGCCAATTTGGACACCATTAACATACCCAGTTAAGGTTCCTGTAAATCCAGCGGCCGAGCCTTGCATCACCAGAGCGACATGATAAACGGTGTTGGCGGAAATAGTGGTGGTGATAAAAGACGGCCCCCAAGGGGAACTGGCGCCTGCATCATCGTTGTTTACATTCCAACCACCAAGGTATAAGGTGGTGTCCTGTAGATAGATATTTAGACCACGGGTAAACCCTCCTTCCTCCCAAAGTAGTTGACGGCCGACTGTATCACCTGCCCCAAAAATAAATTCGATGGTGCGGTTTTGGTAAGGCCCCCCTGTGTTAATAGAGGCATTATCGGGAATGGCAACGAGTGAATTGGTTCCATTGAAGTTGACGGCCGTGTTCGCATCATTGGCTACCAAACTGGTAGCACCAAACGTTGCATTGGTGTAAGTGCCGTTAACAGCCGCCCCCAAGGAGCCGCTGTTGACAGCGGGGTTTCCCGCATCGCCCATGCGGTAATAGACAATGGGGCTATCGGCCAAAATCCCAGTGGGGTAATCGCCACTGTTGGTGCAAGCGGCCGAAACAGGTGGGGCAGGGCGCAAGGCTACGGCCGCTAACAGACCGATTAGGGTAATGGCTAGAATGGAAAAGCGAAACATTTTGTTCATAGGTGGGTCTCCTTAAAAAATAGGGGCACGACGGCGCAAGGCCACGGCTGTACCTGCGGTGAGTAAAGTGGCAGGGATGAGCAGGAACCACGCGGCAGAGCCAACGGCCGTGCTCCACCCACTGAGCGATACGGCCGTGGGGTGACACCCACTCCCACCGCCGGGCACAAAAATTGTGTTCAGGGTGCTGATGGGCATAATGCTGTAGTAAACGCGAAAATCGTCAATCACGCCTTGGAAATCGGCCGTGCCTGTGCTGGCATCGTGGCGACGGGTATTGCCATTCACTCCCCCAATCGCATTGGCGTTTGTGCCATTGTTTGTCGCCCCAATCCCTGTGGTAGAAGTCACCGTGCTATTCACGTAAAGTGTCAGCACACCTGTGGCGGCAGGGTCATATTGCAATACGGCAAAATAAGTATTACCTGCTGTAACAGGCAAACTTAAAAAAGAGAGCGTTGTATCATTCTTCCAGACACCACCATATAACGTGCCATTCTGAATATACATTCCCGCGCCATTGGTGGCCCCGCCGTGTTCCCAAATTTGGCGGTTGCCTGTAGTTGTGGTGGCATTAAACCAAATCATGTAAGTACGCAGTTGGGTGGCTTGTCCTGCATTTAGGTTAGTGCCACCCGCATGAGAATTCATATTCATACGGTCGCCTGTCCCATCGAGCGTGACGGCGTTATCGCCCCCTACAGTGAGGGCGGGAGCCACGGCCGCATTACCCGCATACGTAAAATTACCTGCCCCCACTTGGGTTCCCGAGTTTACATTGGGCGAATTATTGAGCGAATAGGCATAGGCGGGGTTGGCGGGGTAGCTGGCACAGCCATAAGCTGTTTGGGTGGGGGTGAAGATAGCCCATGCGGTCATCCCCCAAATGACGAGCAATGCGCCCCCCACGAATAAAGAACGAGTCCAAGAATTGTGTTTGTGATTCATGTTGCACCTCAACAATGGAAAATAGAACTAGGGTGAATATAAGAAGTTAGTCCCATTATACGAGGGTTAACCGCCAAATTTGGTTCTAATTCGGTTAGAAAACACCAACGGCCGTGGAGTTCACCCACGGCCGCTGGCTTTTCAGGAGAGGTGCAGAAAGGCCATAGCTAGGGGCGACCACGGCCGTTGCCATTGCCGTTGTTGCCGTTTCCATTGCCATTGCCGTTGTTGCCATTGTTGCCTTGTCCGCCTGCATCAGGGGGGCGGCCATTCGGCCATTCCCGTTGCCATTGCCATTCCCGTTGCCATTGTTCGGGGTATGACCACGAATATCAAATGCTTGCCGAATTTCGCCCCAGCCCATGCCACTGGCACGCATGGCGAAAATCTCCGTCACGGCCACACCCGTTTCCACACTCAGGCTATACGCTTGGTCAATCTCCCCAAAGCCATAGCCCGCACAGAACCAAGCCATAATTTCCTCATAAGGCACGCTGTATTGATTTGCCAAATCCTGCCCGCGTGGGTGGGGATTCGCCCCTGTGCAACCTTCGCTGGGTGTCGGCTCGGGGGTTACGGTGGGGGTGATGGTTCCCGTGGCCGTGGGGGTTGTGGTGGCGGTTATCGTGCCTGTGGGTGTGGCTGTCACTGTAGGTAGAGGTGTGGTGGTAGGTGTGGCTACTGTGGCTGTTGGCGTTACGGTGGCCGTTAGGGGCAGTGTCGCCGTAGGGGTGATGATGGGGGTAGTCGTGATTTGTGCGCCGGGTTCGCCGCCCTCTACAGGGGTGCAAGCGGCCGTGGCCGTGAGCAGACCCAGCCCCGCTACCAGCCAAAGTATGGCTAACAAACGATTAAACATGATATTTCTCCTTGGTTTAGATAGGTGAAAAATGAACAAGAAAGGTGTTGGCCTTCCTTTTATCTTTCCTTTTCCTACCTGACACTCCCTTTAACGGGATGGGCTGGGGAATGTTACAGGCACGGCCGATGGGCTATAATTTGAGAAAGAGAAGAGAGAAGAGAGAATAATGAATAATTCGCGCACAGTTGGTTTGGTTTTGATTGGTGGAGCGGCGTTGTTGTTGCTCGGCTTGGCTTTGGGCTTGCTGGTCACAGGGGGGGGAGAGGGACCAACGGCCGTGGTGGTCGTGGTCACGGCTCCCGTGTCATTGCCGAAAGCACGGCCGCAGAAATAGCCATTGTCACCCCCACGTCTCCCAGCGTGACCGCTGGCTTGGCCATGCCGCCCACCCTCGATATTCCCACCGCCACCCCCAGCCAAACGCCCACCTCCACCCTAACACCCATCCCCACCAACACCCCCACACCTACCGAGACACCTATCGCCACCGAAACCCCTACCCCTACCGAAACGCCGACGGAAACGCCAACCCCCACTCCCAGCCCGACGGCGACACGGGTGGGGCCGCTGGCGCGGGCCACGGCCGAGGCGGGCTTTTTTGCAGGGCCGGGGGCGAGTTTCGGCCGTCGCAACTATTTTGCGCGGCTGGATGAACAAGTGGTGGTGTTGGGAGTCTCCGAAGATGGGCAATGGTGGCATGTCATCAGCAACGCCAATAGCTATGAGGGGTGGGTATCGGCGCGGCTTTTTGAACTGGAGGCGGGGGATGTAGCGACCTTGGAAGTATCTGAATTTCGGGCAACCCCCAGTGCGGCGGGGCAGACGGGGGGCACCCCGACCACGGCCGCCAGCGGCCCACCTCCCCAAACCACGGCCGTGGCTCTGTGGAACCACCTCAGTGAAACATCCCGTGGCAACGGCGATGGCTCATGGCGCACCGAATTGCTCGTGCGCGTGCCTACGGGTGGCTCCTACCAATTTACTTTTGCCACTATGGTCAAAAGCGCCACCAAAACCATCACCAACGAAGGTGGGTTAGACACCTACAAACTCGTGCTGAGTGGCATGGGCTGTGCTGGCCCCTATTTGGCCGACCTCATCGTCCTGCAAAATGGGGCGCAAATGGTTGTCAAAAACGAATTTACCCAGCAAACAGGCCCTGTCTTCATCCAATACACTTGTAATTAGCGGGTCAGCTAGTCAGCCAGTCAGCTAGCCAGCCAAGAAACTGATAAGCTGAAATGCTGACAAGCTAACGCTAACTTGTTTGTAAGGGCAGTTTCCCCTATAATGTTGAGTGAAGAAATCGTAAAAAACGTTGATTGATGGGCTATTGATTCAATCAAGAAGGTAATTATTGACCAATTACCCATTGCCCATGCAGATTTGAGCCAAGGTAATTGCACCTAATGAGTGAAACCAACAACACCAATGCGATTGTGTACGATGGCGAAAGCGGCCGTAAACTGGCCCTCATCGTGCTAAATGGCTATAACATTGCCGCTGGTGGGCCGCTGGGCAAAAGCGGGGCCATGCGGAGCTTCAAAATCCTCAAAGGCAATTTGTGGGATGAGTGGAGTGAACGCCGTTCGCTCATGGTTCGCGCCGAAGACGGCCGCACGGCCGATGCCCGCGTCGCCGCCCTCCCCGCCGAAGAAAACAGCTCTGGCCTCATCGAATTCATCTAACCCTACCCCTCCAACCATCTACCACCCATTAAGCTCTGCCTCTGCCAGAGCTTTTTTTTTAGAAGGAAACTGCCGTGAAAATACTATTCCTCAGTGCCGAAGTTGAACCATTTGCCAAGCGAGGGGGGCTGGGCGATGTCGCAGGTTCGTTGCCCAAAGCGTTGGCCGCCTTGGGGCACGATGTGCGGGTAATGATGCCCGCTTATGGGCCGATTGAGGAGGGGTATCACAGCGGCCGTTTCGACATCCAGCCCATTGGCCAAGCCTTTAATGTGCCCATGGGGCCACACAACATCACCACGGGCGCGTTTGAGGGCAAACTGCCCAACTCCAGAAGTCCCCATCTACTTTATCGCCGAGCGCAATTTGCTCGGTCGGCCGTCGGTCTACGGCTACGAAGACGATGCCTACCGCTTCGCTTTTTTCAGCCGTGCCGCCTTGGAGCTTTCCGTGGTGGTGCAGGGTTGGCGGCCTGATGTGCTCCACGCCCACGATTGGCACACTGCCCCCGCCATCACATGGTTGGCCACGGCCGGCACGGCCGACCCACGCTTCCGGGGCATCCCCACCCTCTTCACCATCCACAATTTGGCCCACCAAGGGCAAACCGATTGGGAAATTTTCCAGCACATGGGCATCCTCACCCACGCCCTGCACGAAGAGCCATTTGGGGCGGTCAATTTCATGGCGCGGGGTATTTACCACGCCACCAAAATCAACACCGTCAGCCCCACCTATGCCGACGAAATTATGACCACCGCTGGTGGCGGGAGCGTTTCGGGTCTGCTCCGCCATCGCCATTACGACGTACACGGCCTGCTCAACGGGCTGGATTACGACACATGGAACCCCGCCACCGACCCCCTATTGGCGCAAAATTTCACGGCCGAAACCCTGCCCGACCGCGCCGAGAACAAACGCGCCCTGCAAGCCAAACTCGGCCTGCCCCAACGGGACAACGTCCCCCTGCTGGGCATGGTTTCGCGGCTCGATTGGCAAAAAGGGTTGGATTTAATGGTGGAGGCGATGCACAGGCTGATGAACAACTATGCGGGCGAGGCGCAATTTGTCTTGCTGGGCAGTGGCGACCCCCATTTTGAGCATATCATGGCGCAAATGGCCAGTTACCACTCCTCCAAGCTCAAACCCATTTTCGCCTATCGCGCCGATTTAGCCCCGCTGATTTACGGCGGCACCGACATGTTCCTGATGCCCTCCCGCTTCGAGCCGTGCGGCTTGGGGCAACTCATCGCCATGCGTTATGGCTCCGTGCCCGTTGTGCGGGCCACGGGCGGGCTGGCCGATACGGTCACCGAGGGGCAAACGGGCTTTTTGTTCCACGATTATTCGGCCGATGCTTTCTGGGATGCCATCGCCCGCGCCATTTATGTGTACAACGTGGACAAACCCCGCTGGGCCGAAATCCAAACAAATGGGCTGACGACCGATTTTTCGTGGGAACGCTCGGCCAAACATTACCAAACGCTCTACGAATGGGCATTGACGCGGTAGTTACTGGTTACTGGTTATTCGTTATTGGGTTATTGACCCCAGTAACGAATAACCAATAACGAATAACGAGTAACTCTATGTCTTCCCAACGGCCGTGGTGGCACAGTTTGGCCAATTTCCTCGGCTTGCAGGGAGGGTGGTTTGTCTGTGCGTGGGGCGCGGCCGAGGGGCGGCCGTGGGCGGGGCCACTCTTCGTGGCGGGTTATATGCTCATCCACCTGCGCTGGCTGGCGCAAGATTGGCGCAAGGAGGCGGGTTTCATCGCGGTCGTGTGCGTACTGGGCTTTGCGGTGGATGGGGTGATGAGTGGCACAGGCTTTTTGGTCTATGCCTCGCCGCTAACCAATCTGCCGTGGCTGGCACCTGTGTGGATTGTGGGGATGTGGGCCTTATTTGCCAGTGCGTTTAACGTGTCGCTGGCATGGTTGCAGGGGCGGCCGTGGCTCGCTTTTGCCCTCGGAGCCGTTTTCGGCCCGCTCAGTTATGAGGCGGGGGCGCGGCTGGGTGGGGTCTCATTTACGGCTGATTGGTGGGTGAGTATGGCGGTGTTGGCTTTGGTGTGGGGGGTGGTCACGGCTGGCCTAGCGGCCGTGGCGACGGGGTTGTACCAGCGTGAATTGAAAAATAACGTAACTGTTTAGTTTGTGGGTGTCTTGGTTTATTAGTCTATTGGTGTACTTTGATACACCAATACCCTAATAGACTAATATACCCCTAGCAACTATCCATTTACGATTAGATACCAAGCCTATGTTTTCCCGCCGTCAATTTCTCAAATGGGCCGCTACGGCCGTGGGGGGAGCCACCCTAACAGGTGTCGGGGGGTACACCTACGCCAGCCAAATCGAACTGGAATGGCTGGCCATCGAAGAGTTGGTTATCCCCATCAAGGGTTTGCCCTCTTCGGCCGAGGGGTTGCGCCTTGTCCAACTGAGCGATTTCCACCTCTACCCCTTCATCCAACTCCCCTTCATCCAAAAAATTGTGGCGGCCGTAACCGACCTAAACCCCGATGTGGTTTTGCTGACAGGCGATTACGTGGCTGAACGCGCCGATGCCATCTTTGATTTAGCTCCTGTGCTGGCGCAACTGAACCCCACTTGGGGGATGTTTGCCACACTGGGCAACCACGATTATTGGACCGATTCGGCCGTGGTTCGGCAAGGGTTGCGCGAGGCGGGGATTCCGTTGTTGCTGAATGAGGGGGCGGTTATCGGCCGTGATTGGCTCTACATTGCGGGGGTGGATGATTGCTGGGCGGGGCAACCCGACTTAGAGCAAGCACTGGCGCACTGTCCCGCCCATGTGCCCACGGTGTTGCTGGCGCACGAGCCAGACACGGCCGAGTGGTGGCCCGATGATGGCCGTGTGGCCCTGCAACTGTCGGGGCACAGCCACGGCGGGCAAATCCGCGCCCCCGGCTATGGGGCGATTTTTTTGCCCTATTTGGGGCAGAAATATGGGCAAGGGCTGGCGCAAGTGGGGCAAATGCAGGTCTACACCACCCGTGGCCTTGGCGTGGTGGGTGTGCCCCTGCGCTTCCACTGCCGCCCCGAAATTACGCTCATTACCCTAACGGGAGCGTAGGAAAGGACGAATTACGAGGTACGAAGTACGAAATCCCTCGCGTAATTTCGTGATTCGTACTTCGTCATTCGTCATTCGTACTTTGTACTTTGGTTAGGTAGAGAAAGCCGTTGGGGAGGGCGAGGGCGGCCGTGAATTCATCGAGCAGGATGAATTGGGACAAGCCCGGCCATGTGCAATCTGTTTCGACAAGTTCCAAGTAAGGGGGCAATGGTTCGTGCAAAGAGGGGGGGAGGAGGGGCAAAAAGTTGGTGCGCTCGGAGCCAGTGACAAAGCGCCCTGTCAGGCGCACGGGAGCGCAAACGGCCTCATTCCCCAGCCGAATCTCATCTGGCCCGAAGAAAACGGCCGTGCCCGCTGGGTAAGCGGCCGACTCGCCCTCCGTCACCCGCCACTGGCCTTGGGGAATGGCCACGGGGGCAATTTGGTCTACGCGCACCTCGGTGTGGAGGGTGGTGCCAAATTTTTGGGCGGGGGGGAACGCCGCGCTTTGGCCAACGGGCGGCTGGGGGGGGAGGAGTTGCCAACTGAAAAGGTAATAACCGGGCAACGGGGGTGTTTCGACGAGCAAGCTAATTTCGGCCGTGCCCCCCGGCGGCACCACGGGGAGCGGTTGCGCCAGAGCGGCCGACTCATAAATGCCAAACAGGAGCGAGGTTGGCTCGGGCCACTCGCTCGGTTGCACCACATAGGCGGCCGACCATGTACACGTCCCTGTGTTTTGCACCCGCCACGTTTTGGTAAATGTCGTGCGCGGGGCAATCGTCGTGCCATCAGGGATGGTCACATCGGCCACAAAACGGGCATCGGGGGTGCAATTGGGTTCGGGGAGGGGCACGGAACTGGCCGTGCTGGCCTCGCTGTTCACAAACAGGGTCTGCACCATCAGGTCGAGTTGGCGCAAATCGGGGCTAAAATCGCTGGCGGAGAGGGTCTCGAGGGGGGTGTTGGGTGGCACCACAAGCGGGTATTCCCACCACAGGGCGTAACGGTCGTCCTCTGTCACCCCCCGAAAAACGTAAGCGAAAGGGGTAATGAAGCGCAGGCCACGGCCGTTGCCCGTCTCCAAAAAACGGGGGTGCGCTAGTTCCGCCCCCAATTCGTCCACAGGGATGGTTTGGTTGGCCAGATGGCTTTCCCATGCCAGCCACTCCTCGGTTAAGGCGACGGGGTAGCCTGTGAAAAAGTCGCCCTCGGCCGTGCGGAGCGGCTGGATGACCAGCAGGGGTGGGAAGGTACTGTCGCGTTCATCAACCCGCACCTGCTCGAGCAAGAGGTAGTCGGGCACGCCATAGTAATAATCGGCGGGGCTGGGGCCAGCGAGGGCGTAGGCATGGGTATGGGCGGGGGTGGTGTTCGGCCGAATCCCCGCCAACAACGCCTCATCGTAAAAGAAGGAGACTCCCGCAAAACGGGCTTCGCCGACGCGCTCGGCCGCTGGCAAGGTAGCCGCTGGGGTGGGGTAACGGGGCGGCGCGGCTGGCTCCGTGGGCAAGCTGGCTTCGGTGGGGGCTGGGAGGGGGGGGGAGGGGGAGCGGCCGTGGCCGCCAAAGTGGGCGCAACCTGCGCTGGGGCGGTCGGGCTTGGCTCAATATTCCCCGCTGGCGCACATGCCGTGGCCAAACTGGCCATAAGCCATAAGCCGTAAGCTATCTGCTTTAAGCGGGAGGAAATGAAAAACCAAGTTCGCACACGCATAATGGGTCAGCTTATGGCTTACCTAACCCAAAACGTGCTGGGCTGGCTGGTACGGCCGCCGTATGTGTAGATAAACGAGCCATCTTGCCGTTGCCCTGTCACCTGCACAATGCTCACCTTCCACTCGTAATGGTGCAATTCGCCTGTGGTCGGCCGCCAACTGGGGGGCAATTGGAACGAATTTTGGCGGGTAAAGCCGCGCCACGGGTGGGCATCCACATCGCTCAAATCGGTGACGACGACCATGTACCACTCTTCGGCCGTTAAATCTTTGACCGCCACCCATTGCAGGGCGATGGGGTCATTGGGCGTGTCCACCGTGGTCTCAGGGGCGGGGTAGAGCAGTTGGGCGCCTTGTGGGGCGGGGGTCAGGCTGGGGGTGGGGGATGGCCCCGGCGTGGGGGGCAAGACAGCGTTTTCTAACACGCGGGGAATGCAGAGGAGGTCACCCGGCCGTACAATCGAATCCATTGTCAGATAATTCAATTGCATCATCGCCTCGAACGGAACCCGATTTTGGGCGGCGATGGCAAAAATGGAATCGCCCTCTTTGATTTCGTAAAACGGGGGGCACACGCTGGGGTCTACCACCAAATACTCCTCCCCAATTTCCACGGCGATGGCTTGCAACGGCGGGGTGGCCGTTGGCCACGGGATTTGCACTTGTTGCCCCTGCTGAATGAGGCTGGGGTTCAGGCTGGGGTTTTCGTTGAGGAGGCTGTCGAGCGTTACATCGTAAATGAGGGCCAAACTAATCATCGTTTGCCCTTCTTCGATGGCGTGGAAGCGGGGTGGTTGGGGGGTGTCTGTGGGGGCGGGGGTGGCTGTTTCGGTGGGGGTGAGGGTGGGCGTGGGCGAGGCGGTGCTGGTGGGGGCAGACGTTAGGGTGAGGGTTGGGGTGGGGCTGGGGGTGCTTTCGGTCGGCCGTGCTGTCGCCATTTGGGCGGCCACGGCCGTTTGCTCCGCATTAACCACCAGTAGGCCACCGCAAACGCTGAAGACGACGACCATGAGGACGACGAGGGCGAAGAAGGGGGACGGCCGCCACGGGGCGGCTCCCTGCGGCACAGCAGGTACGGGCTGGAGGCGCGGCATCGTTTGGATGCGTTCCTCGAGGGGCACGGCCGTTCTAATTTTGGATTGGGGATTTTGGATTTCGGATTGGGGGGACGGGGGACTGGGGACGGGGGACTCGTCGGCTTCGCTCGTCGTAATGACCTCAGCCACCTCTTCATGGGGGGGGGGGCCCGGCCGCCCCCCTTGGTGTAATGGCTTTAGCCGTCTCTTCGACGGGTTTGAGTTGGCTCATCAGCCGTTCGCGTTCGGTGCGAAGGGCATCTTTGGCGGCGCGGGCGGCCGCTTGCACAAATAAATCGGCCGAGATGGGTGCGCCACACATCAGGCAACGCTTATCCCCTTTGGTCACGACCGAATCACAAGTTGGGCAACGCACAGTTACAGGCTCACGAAAACGGCCGCTTAAACTGGGTTCCTCGGGTGTCTCTAAATCACTCATACCAGCGGGGCATTATACAAAGTCGCCCCATTAAATGCGAAGAGAGATGAGCGGTTAGTGAATTGTCTGTGTTAAAATTAGAAGCTGATTGACTAATAGAACTTATTGAACCGCGAAGGTGCGGAGAACGCAGAGAAAATTCCAGATTGCCAGAAGCATTTGGAAACAACGCCAAATTGTGGCTCAGCATCCATGATATGAGGCATAATCGCCTCTAAACGACACACAACTAACACCCCTTCACCATGACTTCTTTTGGTTTGCCCCGACAACTTGAAGACAACTTGCTTTTACGCTGGGCCACGGCCGCTGACCGTCCTGCCCTCGCCGAATTCAATGGCCTCATCCACGAAGATGGCCCGAACAAGAGGGCATTATTCGCCGTTGGGTGGAAGATTTGACCAGTGGCCAGCACCCCACGGCCGACATTAGCGACTTTACCGTTGTCGAGGAGCAAAGCACAGGGCGCATCGTCTCCAGCCTGTGCACCATCCCCCAAACATGGCGTTATGAGGAGATTGAGTTGCCCGTCGGTCGTCCCGAGTTGGTGGGGACATTGGCCGAATACCGCCAAAAAGGGCTGGTGCGGGCGCAAATGGAAGCCATCCACGCCAAAGGTGCGGCGCGGGGCGAGTTGATGCAGGGCATTACAGGCATCCCGTGGTATTACCGCCAATTTGGGTACGAGATGGCTTTAGACTTGGGCGGCGGCCGTAGCTACATCTGGGAACGTCCGGGCAACCTCGTCCATCTCGCCGACGAAGAAGAGATGTACACATGGCGCATCGCCCGCGAGAGCGACATTCCCCTGTTGAGCCAACTTTATGCGCAACATTGCGCCCCCAACCTGTTTAGCTCCACCCGCACCGAAGCGATTTGGCGGCACGATTTGGGTGGTCACCAAGCCGAATCGGTGCAGGCCCGCCATTTTTGGGTGATTGTCCATAAAACGTTGGGCGATGTCGGCTATGTCCAATTCGCCATTTGGGAGCCGTCTATCGTCATTCATGAGGTGGCGGTAGTGGCGGGGCATTCGCTCCGCGCCGTGGCGCTCTACCTGACACGCATGTTCAAGGGGTTGGCCAAGATGCGCGTGGAGAAGGAAAAGAAGAAGCCCGTCACCAATCTCTTCTTTCGCATGGCGGATAATCACCCGCTGGTGGCCGCCCTCGGCCGCCAACTCGAGCAGTATCAGCGGCCGTATGCGTGGTATATCCGCTTCCCCGATGTGCCCGCCTTTTTGCGCCACATCCAACCCGTGTTAGAGGCTCGCTTGGCGGCCAGTGTGATGGCGGGGCACACAGGCAAACTGCGGCTAAACTTGTACCGTGGTGGCACATTACAACTTGGCTTTGAGCAAGGCATCTTGACCAAAATTGACACTTATGTCAAGCAAGAGGTGGCCGATGGGGATGCTCACTTCCCCGATTTGTTGCTTAACCAATTGCTGTGCGGCCGACGCACCTTGCCCGAACTGACGGCCATCCACGCCGATTGTTACGGCACGGCCGAGGCGGAGATTTTGCTGGGCATTCTGTTCCCCAAACGGCCGTCGTTGGTTTTAGGGGTCGGGTAGGAGGGCAGGGGAGCGGAGGAGCAGAGGAGCAGGGAGAAAGAGAGGAAGAGACTGAGAGACTGAGAGACTGAAAGACTGACTAACAAGGAGTACCACAACCGAATGACGATTTGGAATCGTGCTGGGGTGTTGAACCAGAATATGAGTTCAATTGCCTCGGAGTTTGCCGATACCACATGGGGCTGGCACGCCGAGCGTTTGTTGCGCCAGTCTGAAAAAGTGAGTAGCCAAGAGCAACTCTACGAACTGCTGAATTTGGCCGAGATGGGGCTGGCCCTCTCTTCGGCCGAAAGCGGCCGTCGCCGTGCGCTCAGTTTGGCTTTGCTCGACCACCCGCTCTCCGCTCGCTACAACCCCTATTGGCGGTCAGCGGTGGGCGAGTTCTACCAACGCGCCCTGAGCCGGGCGTTGGCGCAAATCGGCCGTGCCCAAGTGACCAGCGGTTGGCGGGTGTGGAAAATCTACAACATGGGTTTCGTGGTCAAAACCGCCACCCACACCATCGGCTTCGACATTCATCCCGGCTGGGTCTTCCAAAACCCACTCAGCAACGAACAACAAGAGCAATTGGCGGACATGCTCGACCTGTTGCTCATCTCCCATTACCACGCCGACCACCTCAACCCCTCGTTTATGCAAAAAATGGTGGAGCGCAAAAAACCCGTGGTGTTGCCCGCTTCGGTGTGGCGGCTACCAAACACGGGCCGTTTGGACAATGGCCCCAAGCGGTATATTCAGGAGGATCAAGAGAGCCACCAAACCTTTGCGGGGCTGTATGTCCATAGCTATTTGGGGGCGCAATGGCGGGTCATTCGCAATGCCGTGTATGTGGTGGAGGTGGATGGTTTGCACATTTTACACCCCGGCGACAACGAAAATCTGCAAATTTACGAGTGCGTTGCCCAGAATCACGACATTGATTTATATTTGGCCAATTGCTGGGCCAAACTGGGTGAAAGTGTGGCGCGGATTCGGCCGCACACCGTCATTACGGGCCATGAACAAGAAATCAGCCACCCCAGCCCCTTCTTACACTCCTTCCAAAGCTCCTTTCAGCAACTTGCCCACATGCGGCGCGATAACCCAGACCTGATGGCCAAGATGGCCGCGCATGTCTTGGCATGGGGCGAAGGGGCAGAGGAGCGGAGGAGCAGAGGGGCAGACCACTAACCACTAACCACTAACCACTAACCACTAACCACTTCTCCCCCCCATGTTCACCCCTTACCTAAACCACCACAGCACAGTTATTGTAGATGGCGGGCTGGCCACTGAGTTAGAAGCGCGAGGGTATGATTTGCACGATGCGTTGTGGTCGGCCAAGGTTTTGGTGGAGGCGCCGCAAGCCATCAAACAAGTGCATTTGGATTATTTGTGGGCGGGGGCAGATGTGATTATTTCGGCCACCTATCAGGCGACGGTGGCAGGGTTTGTGGCGCGGGGATTTAGCACGGCCGAAGCCGAGCAACTTCTGCGCTTGGCCGTGCAATTGGCCATCGAAGCGCGGGATGAATTTTGGGCACAGGTGGGTGGGGCGGAAAGCGGCCGACTACGGCCGCTCGTGGCCGCGAGCGTCGGCCCCTACGGAGCCTATTTGGCCAATGGCGCCGAGTACACAGGCGATTACGACTTAGACGAGGCTGGGCTTGTCGCTTTTCATCGGCCGCGTTGGCACCTTTTGGCCAACAGCGGGGCGGATTTACTCGCTTGCGAAACCATTCCCAGCGCGGCCGAAGCCCGCGCCCTTGCCCAACTGCTCCCCGAAACGCCGCACATGCCTGCATGGTTCTGCTTCTCGTGTGGCGATGACCAGCATCTTTGGGATGGCACGCCCATTGCCGAATGCGCCGCCCTGTTGGAGCCGTTGGCGCAGGTGGCGGCCGTGGGCATTAACTGCACCGCCCCGCGCCACCTGCCGGGGCTGATTGCGGCCGTGCAATCGGCCACCAGCAAACCCATCGTGGTCTATCCCAATTCAGGCGAGACGTATGATGCGGTTCACAACATCTGGCTCGGGCAGAGTGAGGCGCAAGCATTTGGCACGAGCGCACGGGAGTGGCGTAAGCTGGGGGCGGCGCTTATCGGCGGCTGTTGCCGCACCACCCCTGCCCACATTCGGGCACTCAGCCAACGGTTTAGAGCCGTAAGCCATAAGCCCTAGGCCACCCAAATTCACCTTTAGGTAGGGCAATTGACAAGAGCCAAGCACCGATTGACAATTAGAGGGATGATTCCACCCTCTGAAAACCGTTCCCCCCTCATTCTAAAGGGCAAACTGAGTTGGACAAACGCTTTGCTAGGCAGTTTGGCTGTTTTGCTGGGGGTGGGGGCTGGGTACATTATTTTTGTGGTGGGCTATGTGGATGAGACGGCCGTGTCCATTCTCGTGGCGGGTCTGTTTTTGGGCGGCTTGGTCGTTTGGGAGGCGATTGCCTCGCGCCAGAATCGGGTGGAGCTGACGGCCACCCAAATTTGCATCAACAAAGCCTGCGTGCCATGGGAGTTGGTTACGGCGGTGCAAGAAAAGCATATCAACCGCACTCTGAAGACATGGTTCGGCCGTGTCCATTTGCGCCACATTCGCCAGCTACTCATTTACACCAACCAAACTACCGCCCCGCTTCTCATCAGCAACGAATGGCTGACGGCCGCTGATTACGCGACCGTGCGGGCGCGGCTAGAAGCGCACACGGCCGTGGCTGTTGTGTCGGTTGAAGAAGAAGGATAAACCTGTTTTATGTCTCACTTACGCCTCTTTACACTTGTTCTCATGGGCTGGTTGTGGCTGATGACCAGTTCGGCCGTCTATGCCCAAACCACCCCACCCATCACCGATGATGATGTTAACCGCATTGCCAGCAAGCTGTTTTGCCCCACTTGTAGCAATACCCCTGTGGATGTTTGCCCCACCCAAACCTGCTCCGATTGGCGAGCACTGATTCGCCAGCAGTTGGTGGAGGGCAAGAGCGAAACGGAGATTTTGCAATACTTTTCGGATCAATTTGGGCCACAAGTGTTGGCCGATCCGCCCCGCGAAGGGTTTGGCTCGCTCGTTTGGATAACGCCTTTGCTGGTGGTGCTGGGGGGTGTGGCTTTGTTCGGCCGTTATCTGCGCGGCCTGCGCCACGCGGCCGAACCTGCACCCATCGCCCCTACACCGACGCTCGATGAAGCGACTTTGGCTAAAATCGAAGGAACCCTGCGCAGGGATGTCCAGCCCTGAAATTGGTCTGCAAAAAATAGGGCTGTCCACGATGAAGTGGGGCAATATATTGCGCCACTGCTTATGGGAAGATACGTTTGCCAGTCCATTAGCGCCTCTCCACCTCTCGCGCAAATTGACAAAAAACGGCCTTGTACCTATACTGCGATTTAGTTTTTACCCGATGTCTTTTAAGGAGACCCACAACCCTATGGCTTCTTTGCCAGCCCGCTTGGTTGTTCGCCACGGCCCCACCCCCAATCAAGACTATACCTTGGTTTTAAGCACCAATATCATCGGCCGTGAGCCAATCAACGATGTTGTCTTCCCCGATGCCGAGATTTCGCGTCGCCATGCCCGCATTGTGTTGCAAAATCACAGCTACTACATCGAAGATTTGGGTAGCACGAATGGCACGTTTGTCAACGGCCGTCGCATTCACGCCATTACCAAACTGGGCAATGGCGACATCATAGACCTTGGTGAATCGGTGCGGCTGACTTTTGTGCGCGAGGAGGGTGGCACGGCCGATTCTGCCCCTGCTGTGGCCAGCCCCGTCCCCCCCACGGCCGTCAATCCCCGTGCCTATGAACCCGCCCCCCCAGCGGCCGAAGTTCCTCCCCCTGCCCCAGCCGTTTACGAAAACCACCAAGCCAATCGGCGCAACATGTACCTCGCCATCGGTTTGGGCGCGGTGCTAGTCTTGCTCTGTAGCTGTGCGGTTATTTATATCGCCATCAGCCAATTTGCCCCCGATTTGTTATCGGGCGTGGGTGGTTAAAGTGAAGAGGGGAAAAAACAAAAACGGCCGCTTGCAAGCGGCCGTTTTGTTTTTTGGGGTGGTTCGTGGTTGGGTGGCAGTGAACTCACTAGCCACTAACCACTAATCACTTTTGCCTTACAGTTCCATCGAATAGGAGCCAATCAACCCAAGGGCATGCGCTTTGAACTCGGCCAAAGCCATTGCCCCACGGTCTTCGTTTTGCCGCGTGCGAACGGCCACGGCCGTCTCCTCCTCTTCCTTGTCCCCCACCACCAACATGTAGGGCACCTTTTGGAGCTGAGCATTGCGGATTTTCTTATTCATCCGCTCCTGTCCGTCGTCCACCTCCACCCGCATCCCAAGGGCACGGAGTTCGGCAGACACTTGTTTAGCATAATCCACGTGCCTATCCGTGATAGGTACAACGACCGCCTGCACAGGGGAGAGCCAGAGCGGGAACGCCCCATTGAAATGCTCAATGAGAATGCCCACGAACCGTTCCATACTGCCAAACGGGGCGCGGTGAATCATGACGGGGCGGTGGGGGTGGCCATCTTCGGCCGTGTATTCCAGCCCAAACCGCTCGGGGAGCAAAAAGTCCACCTGCACCGTGCCCAACTGCCACTCCCGCTTCAGCACATCGCGGAAGATGAAGTCGAGTTTGGGGCCGTAAAAAGCCGCCTCACCCGCCTCAATCGTGTAGTTCATGCCCACCGAATCGGCCGCTTCTTTGATGGCGCTAATCCCCTTGGCCCACATCTCGGGCGTGCCTGCGTACTTGTCACTCTCGGGGTCGTTCGTACCCAGCCGGGCGCGAAAATCGCTAAAGCCCATCGTCTCAAAGACATACTTAATGAGATTGACGACGTTAATGAACTCCTCGTTGAGTTGGTCGGGCGTGACAAACAAGTGGGAGTCGTCCACCGTGAAGCCGCGCACCCGCGTCAACCCCGTCAGCTCGCCGCTCTGCTCGTAGCGGTAGACCGTGCCAAATTCGGCCAAGCGCACGGGCAAATCCCGATAACTGCGGGCTTTGCTCTTGTAGATTTCGATGTGGTGGGGGCAGTTCATCGGCTTGAGCATGAACTTTTCGCCATCCACGTCAATCGGCGTGTATTGGCTGGCTTTGTAGTAGGGGTAATGGCCACTCGTGATGTACAAATCGAGCTTGCCGATGTGGGGCGTGATGACGGGCAGGTAGCCTCGGTCGAGTTGGGCGCGGCGCAGGAAGTTCTCCAGCGTTTCGCGCAGAACGGCTCCTTTGGGCAACCACAGCGGCAAACCCGCGCCGACGAGTTGGGAGATGTGGAACAGTTCCAACTCTTTGCCCAGCTTGCGGTGGTCGCGGGCTTTGGCCTCTTCCAATCGCTTGAGGTATTCGTCTAGCTCTTCTTTGTTGTGCCACGCCGTGCCGTAAATGCGTTGCAACTGCGGCCGATTTTCGTCCCCGCGCCAATACGCCCCGCCCGTGCGGAGCAGTTTGATGGCGTTGCCTTTGATTTTGGACGTGAAGGGCACATGCGGCCCTTTGCACAAATCCGTAAAGTTGCGGTGGCGGTAGATGCTCATCTCGCTGGCAGGGTCTTGCGTGGGACGGCCGTTCTCGTCCACTCGCCCCTCGGCCAAATCGGCGATGAGTTCGAGTTTGTACGGTTGGCTGGCGAAGAAGGCTTGGGCCTCGGCCGTGCTCATCGCCGAATGCTCCAGCGGGGCATTCTTCTTGAGCAACTGCTTCATCGTCGCCTCAATTTTCTCCAAATCCTCGGGCGCAAACGTGATGGGTTTGCCGTCTTCATTTTTTCCCAAATCAAAGTCGTAATAATAACCATCCTCGATGGGTGGCCCGATGGCCAGCAACGCTTGCGGGAAATGTTCCAGCACCGCCTCAGCCATCACATGCGCGGCCGTGTGCCGGATGCGATACAGTTCAGATTGTTCGTAAGGGATATTTTCTTGCTCAGACATGAGATTCCTCGAGGTAGCTGTCAGCTATCAGCTATCAGCTATCAGCTTTTGTTGTTGGGTAATGTATTGCGAATGACCAATGACAAATAACGATTAATAAGTTCGATTCGGGTTCATCTTTTCACCTCTTACTTCTCCCACCAGCTAAAAGCTAAGAGCTAACAGCTAACAGCTTTTAGCTAAAAAAAAAGCCACCGCCCCAGTGCTGGGACGATGGCGTGACATCGTGGTTCCACCCAACTTTGGCACACGGTTGTGTACCCTTGTTGCGGCCGTTAACGGGGCCTGCCGGGCGAGAATACTACACTATTATACTTTCTTCACCCCGTCACTCATGGGTGGTTTTCGCTTGGGTTCGGCCGTGGGTGCTTTCAGCCAGTGGCACTCACTCTCTGGGGCGGGGAGCCAAGTTACTCGTCCCAATCAACGTGTTGGTTTGTTGGTTGTGTAGCGAAATTATAAGGAATGAGTGGCGAATGTCAAATTAGATAGCCACAGTTAGGTGGTGATTAGCCCAGGAGGGCCGCGGGCGCCGGCCGGGGGGGGCAAAGGAGAAGGGAAGGGGGGGAGGGGAAAAAAAAGGGAAGGGGGGGGGGGAGGGAAGGAAAAAAAGGAGGCAGAAAAGGGGGGAAGGGGAGGAAGGGAGAGAGGGAAGGGGGGGGGGGGAGGGGAGGGGGCCAAAGGGGGGGGGAAGACGCCACGGGGAAGGGAGAAAGAGAAGAGAAAAAGGGAGAAAAAGGAGACGGCCTGCCCGCCGATGGGTGTGGTGATGAACCGCTCCCCAAAGCCAGCGATGAGCGGCCGTCCTTTCGCAATCGCCTGTTGCACCGAGGGGAGCGTGAGCGAAGCCTCGTGGCTGGCTTGGCTATCCCACACCTCGGTAATCCACAGTGCATTTTCATCGCTGGGGTCTTCGGCGATGATGTAACTGTGGCAACCGGGCATTCCTGCGACACCGTCGAGCAATATCGCCGCCAACGCATCCCGTTGGCCAGCTACGGCTAACATTTTGCCAATTAATCCGTACATGGGGTTCCTGAAGAGAGAAAAGAGAAGAGAGAGGAGTTAATTTATGGCCGCCCATTGAATGAGGATTTGGGCCAATTCAGGGCCTTTGTCCTCTTGCAAAAAGTGGCCCGCGCCTTGTATCGTCGTGTGCGGTTGCCCTTTGGCGCCGGGGATAAGCCGTTGCAAGACGCGCTCCCCCCCCGCCGTAATGGGGTCGCCATCGCTAAAGGTGGTCAGGAAGGGTTTGTCGTAGCGCATCAGGCCGCGCCATGCTGTGCGGTTGGCGGCCGAGGCGGGGTTATCGGCCGTGGTCGGCACAAGGGCGGGCATAATTCGCGCCGCTTCCTTGTAACTTTCGTCGGGGAAAGGGGCTTCATAGCCCGCCAACACCTCTTTGGAGAGCGTCGTCGTCGTTGCCCCCTGCATAATGCGGCCGATGGGCAAGCGCGACACATTTTGCACAAAGCTCTGCCACTGCTGAAACGCCTCGGGCATGGCTTGGTCGCCCGTGGGCAAGCCACCGTTGCCAATAGCCACGCGGGCAAACCGCTCAGGGTGCTCCCCCACCAGTCGCAAGCCAATCAACGCCCCCCAATCTTGGCCAAACAAGGTGATGTCGTGCAAATCGAGTGCTTCGACAAAGCCCCACATCCAATCTACAAAGCTGCTGGAAGCTGTATTCAGCACGGTCGGCCAGTTTGTCCGATTTGCCAAAGCCGGGCAAGTCGGGGGCGATGGTGCGAAAACCAGCGGCCGCCAGCGGGGGAATCATGTGGCGATAGAGAAATGACCACGATGGTTCGCCGTGGAGCAGGAGAAATACGGGGCCATCGGCTGGCCCCTCGGCCACATAATGCACCCGCACCTCGCCGAGTTGGAGGTAATGCGGGGCAAAGGGGTAGTCGGGCAGGTTTTCAAAGCGGTCGTCGGGAGTACGGAGCATGGCGGTTACTCGTTACTGGTTACAACCTATTCATGGGGATCCAGATAGAGGGTAGAGATAGAGATAGAGGGGGGCGTATTAGATTGGCCTATCGAGTTTCCTCTATCTCTATCTCTCGTCTCTATCTGAATGGTTATTCGTGGTCAAATAAGTTGGCTTCGCGGCGCAGGCGGTGCAAAAAGTCCACCGATTTGAGGTGGCGTTCGAGCAGGAAGGTGATGTAGTAGTGCAAGACTTGCTCGAGTTCGGTGTGCAAATCGCGCCGCAGTTGCAACGGCCGTACCCCCTCCCACGCATGGGTTTGCAAGTAGCGCAACACCTTCACCGCACTGGCCGAAATGGCACGACTGCGGCGGTCTTCTTTGTGGTACTGCGGCCGTAACAAGCCCCCCATCTCTGCGCTAAAAAACTGCTCTTCCTGCTCAATTGGTTCGTTGCTAAAGACGCAGTAAAAGAGTTGGGGCTGGTAGCCCACCAAACTGAGCAAGCGCAATTCATAGTAACGGGCGGCGAGGAGCAAATTATCCCCTTCGTTCATCCAGCCCAACCCCTCTTGGAGCAGGGCATAGAGAGCGGGGTTTTTGTCCTCATCGGCCGTGAACTTGTCCAACAACTCCACCGCATACGCCGCATAGGTGGTGCGCACCAAATCATCGCGCAGGGCGGGGTAGTTTTCCACCAATTCCGCTTGGGTAACCACCCCAATATCGCGCCCCGTGGCAATCATAAATTCCGTCCGCATGAACAGCTCCACATGCCCCGTTTTGCGGCTATTTGGCTTTCGCGCCCCCTTGGCCAACGCTTTGATTTTGCCGTAATCGCGGGTGTAAAGCGTCAGCAATCTATCCGCTTCGCCAAAATCGGTGCGGCGCAAGACAATTCCTTCGGTGCGGAGGCTTTTTTCGCGGGACATGGGGGGGAGGGGTGTAAAAGGTGAAAGGTGAAAAGGGTCTCACTTACTCGAGTAAATAGTAAGTGGTAAGTAGTAAATAGCGGTTAGTTTATCACTACTCGCTACTCACTACTCACTTTTTATTCGTGCTTGGGAGATTTGCTTTAGACGAGCTATCTACTCTCTGGGGTGGCGAGGCGTTGCTGTACAACATAGCAAACCTCGGCCAGTACAGATTCGGAATGGCAAAATGCGTTCCGCGTGCCACAAAATCGGACAACTCTGGGTGGTAGCCCCAACTCCGCCATCCATTGTGTTGTGGCTGTGGCTATACCACAAAAGTTCGGTCGCTTCTAGCCGCACCCCTTCGTAACCCCATTGAGTGGTATTCCATGTCCAATCGTGGCGCGTTTGCAAACGTGGATAGGGGGTCAGATGGGTAAGCAAACGTTGAAATTGTGTTTGCCAGCGTGTCTGCAATGGCTCGGGGGGCATCTCGAAGGCGTGCAAACTGTTTTGCTGGAAGGTGGCGCAGATGAGTTGCATGGTTGAACTGAGAACCGCAATATCGTTTATGTACGCAGGGGATGGCAAAGCACGGCCGAAAAACTGCCCCTCAAACGGCCGCCAAATACCCACCCAGCCATCGCCCGCCACCCCCACAGCTTGCGAATCCGCCGACCAGCGCAAAGAACGAACGCCTGATGTGACGATCTCATATTGGAGGTAATCAAGGGTGATGGGTTCTCCTTTTTGCGATACGGGGTGATAGATAAGCCCGCCTCGGTTGAGGCAAGCCATTGGCCATCTGGGGCAAGGGCGCGGATGGGCCGTGGTTGAGGGAATAAGAGAGTTGGTGAGGCAAAGCTGTGGCTTTGGCTTTATCGAGAAAAACCAGCGCTCGGCGGCGGCGGGTTGTCGTTGGCTCACGCTGTTGCAGGAGTTGCCCCGTGCTGGTTTGCCATACCCAAATCCCACCCCACACAGTTCCCGCCGCCAGCCGCGACCCATCGGCTGAAAAAGCAAGGGTGTGCACTTGCCCTGCCACACCCGCCAAACGGCCGATGAGATTTCCGCTGGCTAAATCCCAAATGGTGACAGGCGCTGATTCCCCACCCCCACAGGCAATCCATTTTTCATCTGGCGAAACAGCAATCGCAAGGATGGGGGATGGATGGTTGATAGGGGCGAGGGCACAAACGCCATGAGTTAACCTTCTAGCAGAGCCACAATCTCATCATGGCCTGCCTCGGCCGCTAATTCCACGGCCGTTTTGCCCTGATAATTTTGCCAGCTTAAATCGGGGGCGGTGTTGGCCAGCAACCAGCGCACCAAGTCGGCGTGTCCCGCTTGCGCCGCATGGGCGAGTGCCACACTTCCACCGCCGCGCATCCCCCGCTCGTAGAGCAGTTGCGCCAAGGCCACATCGCCGCTAAAAGCGAGGTGTGCCATGAGCGGGATGCCATGCGCCCCGAGGGCGTTGGCTTGGCTGGGGTCATCTGCCAAAATGCGCTCAACGGCCGCCTTATCGCCGAGCATGGCGGCCGTGTAAATTTCCAGCGGTGCGCCCTGCGCCAGCAGGTAGGTGGCAATTTCGCGGTTGCCCACATGGGCGGCGGCCTGAATTGGCGTTTCCGTGCCTCCACCGGGGCCCCAATCAAATTCCACATTCAACCAATCGGGCTGTTCGGCCAAAATGGTTTGCACGGCCTCTAAATTCCCGTGCGCGGCAATCACAAATTCACGTACTGTAGCCATGGTGCATAAGCCGTGAGCAAAAACCGTCACGGTGAATAAATTCCTCCCTCTGCCATCCGCTCCTCTGCCCTCCCCCTCACGCCACCATCGGCAACGCAATACTCACATCGGCCGTGCGCTTCGCATAGGGGACGTGATGCGGCCGTTGCGGGACGGGCGGGCACTCCCATGCGGAATCGGCCGTGTCCCGCCGCATATCTTTGAGCTTGGGCAAAATGCCACAAGCAAAACATTGGTGGCGGCAATCAATGCGCGTCTCTTGCGCTTGGCTCATCAAGTAATCTTGGGTCAGGAATTTGCGCGTCACGGCGATGTCAATGTGTTCCCACGGGAAAAGTTCGTCAATCGGCCGTTGGCGGTAGTTGTAGAAGGCCATGTCCAGCCCTTCTGCTTCAAACGCGGCTTGCCACAGCCCAAAATCAAAATGCTCCTGCCACGCATCGAACTTGGCCCCCATGCGCCACGCCCGCGCCACCACCTCCGCCACGCGCCTATCCCCCCGCGCCAAAAAACCCTCAAACACCGATTCGACGGGGTCTGTCCAACGCAAATGCAGGCCGTGGCCGCGCACTTCTTTCATCAGCAACGCCTGTTTGGCCTTCACGTTCTCCAGCGCATCCATCGCCTCCCACTGGAACGGCGTGTGCGGTTTGGGGATGAATGTACTCACCCCGACGTTCACACTCGCCTTTTTGCGGTGGACATTCCAGCCCTCGTTCAGCACTTTTTTGGCCAGTTTGGAGATGGCGTAGACATCGTCGAGATTTTCCAGCGGGTGGCCAATCATGAAATAGAGTTTGATGCTCAACCAATTGTGCCGAAAAATTTCGCGGGCCGTCTCGATGAGTTCCTCATCCGACACGTATTTGTTGATGATGTTGCGCATCTTTTCGGTGGCCGCTTCGGGGGCGAGCGTAAAGCCGCCCCGGCGGTCTCCTCAAGGGAGAATTTGCTCAATGGTTTCCACGCGCTTCCTCTACCGGCCGTTCCCGCCCGGCCCGTGTGACCATCCCCGCATGGCAGAAGCGGCAACCACGGGTGCAACCGCGCGAAATTTCGATGGGGGCACGGGTATGCCGCCGTTTTCGATGAGGGATGACGAATTTGGTGACGGGTGAGGCAGGTGGGGGCGATTGTTTTTAGCACCTTGGCGGGGGCTTC
>JADJSZ010000066.1 GCA_016711405.1 Candidatus Hadersleviella danica
CTCTGGCTACCCAAATCTCGCACGGCTCGCTCAAAAAGGTGAGGGCAGATTGAAGATTCGTGTACGCATCGGCCCATGAGGTTCCCGCGTTGCCGCCCGTGGCGGCATGGTTGACATAAAGCAAACCTGAGGGAGGGCACACGGCCGTAGCCGTCTCATACGCCCCCAAATCAATCACCCCGTTTTGGATACGGCCGTGGCCGTCGAGGTCAACGGCCGTGTTGTTCGCGCTGTTGTCCCCCGCATCAATGGCGGGCGAACCCGCCAACAAACGCACATTGCCGTTGGCATGGGGGGCAGTGCTGGGGTTGGGGGTGTCTACAAAGAGCGGATCCGCATCGGCCAAGTTGTTGCCGCCATCGATGCCGCAACTGGCCACCCATGCTCCGCTGGGGTTGCACCCTTGCACGAGGGTGTGGGAAAAGGTGGCTGTGAAGGCGGCATCCGCATGGTAAATGGATGATTCGGCCGTGCCTATCCCACTGCTATCCTCATTGTTCCACACAATGCTGTTTTGGATAGCTATATCAACAGCCCAATATCCCATGATTGATAGAAACTATTGTAAATAGGCCCCCCCCTTCTCACCAGCATAATTCCTGCCAATGTTACATTGGTTAAGGCAGGTGTCAGAATACCCCCATAATCGACTATATTAAACATGGCTCCACCATTTTCACCCCACAATTCCCTACCAATGTTACATTGGAGGCGGGATGTCTGCATCCCCCGCTACCAACTATACTCAATATAGCTCCACCATTGCGGCTGGCATGATTCCCAAAGAAGGAAACATTATTGAGAATTGAGTTATGGTGTTGATTACCCCCGCTAGAATTAACCATAGCCCCCCCGTCTTGAGCGGAGTTGCCCATAAAAATGACATTCTCGAATAATGATTGATAAACACCATCGGGACTAAGCCCATCATTACTAATTTCATTATAAATAGCACCGCCGCTATACCCAGCTGTGTTGCTTAGAAAAGCAACGTTGGTTAAACGTGGTTGCTAATACCCCCAAAAAAACTCAAATTAAGCATTGCTCCCCCAAGCATATAAGCCGTATTTTTATGAAGACAACATCCGTTAAAACAGGGCGGCTTGTTCCACCATAATGACCACCGTTATACATGGCCCCAGCGACACCCCCTAAACTTGACCCATCCGTATATAAATCTGCTGAGTTTTCAGAAAAAGTGACATTAATTAGAATTGGGTTACTGATGCCATTTTCTTCACCTATATTGGAGAGAGCACCGACAAATTCTCCAGAATTTCTAACAAAGCGCACATTGCTCAAAACAGGGCTACTATTGCCATAGTTTGACCCTAGACTAAACATTGCTCCTCCATGAAATGCGCGATTACCCGAAAATGTAGTATTTGCAATAGGAGGGCACTCACTTCCAAGACCAGTCGCATGACAATACAAACCTCCCCCTGCCGCACCAAAATCCTCTAAACCATTCGCATAACCCGCTGTGATGATAAAGCCATCTAGCACGGTTGTGGTGGTAATGGGTGTGCCTGTGGTGCCATCGGCCGTGACCACATGGTAACTGTTATCCCCCACAATGTGCCCCGTCGTAATCACCACCCCATGCGGGTCAGTCGTGTCATCCCCGCCAATATCGCCACTCAGAACGGTGGGGTTGGCCTCCCAATCCCGCTGGTCGCGGGCTGTTTCGCCGCCCGCAAAGCCGCCGTACATCGCTACGCCGGGAACCAGCCCAAACGTGTCGCTGACCGTTGCGCCGGGGGTGTACACCCCTGTGGCCACCCAAATCTCATCCTCGGCCGCCGCTTCCCCCAGCGCATCCTGCAAATCGGTATACGCATCAGCCCATGTCGTCCCATCATTGCCGCCCGTCGCGGCATGGTTGACATAAATAATGTGGCTGGTGGCCTGCACGGCCGTCTCCACCCCCAAAGCCCCCCACAACAAAGCCAGCAACACCGTGCTGGCGAAAAATGGCATCAAACGTTTGTTCATGTCGTACTCCTCTGGTAAATAGGTTTTTCACTGTCGTAATTTAGGGTATGGGTATATTGGTATATTGGTGTATTGGTTTATTTAATACACCAATACACGAGTACACCAGTACACCTGCTTCAACTATCAATTGATGGCCGTTATGAGGATAAGAATCGGCCGAACCTCACCGCCTCTTAAGTCTCAGCGTAAGTTCCGCTAAGTACTATCCCCCTACCAACACCTCATCTCCACCCCCCATTTCAGCCCCACTCCCCCCCATTTTAACGTAAGACCCCCTTTAGCACCGAGTAAAATAGGATACAATAGCCCCGTTTGTTGCTGATTGCCCTGAAAAAGGGTTTATTGCAAAAAGGCAAAAGGGCTAAAACGCAAATTAGCCGAGAGAAAAATTGCGTCATGCGCGTCTAGCGCCCCCTTTTGTCAGGCGATTCCTTGCTCATTGTTCCTTGTTCTTTGCTAATTGTTAATTGCCATGAAATACCAAAGTCGGATCTTGGTCGTGGATGACCAAGCCCTTATGCGAGAACACATGCACCGCTTGCTCGCCCGTGAAGGGTACGAGTTATCTTTTGCCAGCAACGGCCGCGAAGCTCTCGAGTTGGTGGCGCAATTCTCACCCGATTTGGTCTTGCTCGATGTGCGGATGCCCGAGATGGACGGCTTTGAAGTCTGCCAGCGCATCCGCGAGAACGCCCTCACGGCCGATTTGCCCATCATCATGGTCACCGCTTTCGACGACCGCGATGCCCGCCTGCGCGGCATCGAAGCAGGCGCCGACGACTTCATCCCCAAACCCTACGACAGCCTCGAACTCCGCGCCCGCGTCCGCACCATCACCCGGCTCAACCGCTATCGGCGCATGATGGGCGAGCGCACCAAATTCCACCTGCTGGCCGAACGCTCGGCCACGGGCTACCTCCTGCTCAACGACCACGACCATTGCCTCTACGCCAATCGGCAAGCCCGCCACTACCTTGGTTTGCCCCAAGAGGAAGCCCTCTCCCCCGAACTCTCCTTTACCGCCCACGCCCGGCTCACTTACCACCTCGAATCGAAAAAAGCATGGAACAGTTGGCCCGGCTGGGTTAAAAACAACACCCCCCGCTATCTGGTGCGCTCCGAAACGGAGGAACGGCCGGCTATGTGGCTTCTTGTGGACACCATAGATTATTTGCCCTCGGGCGACGAGATGGCGTGGGTGGTTAGCTTGCAAGATGTGACCGCCCAAATGACGGCGCGGCACGAAATGTGGAAATTCCAACGCGCCATCCAACATAAAATGCGCACCCCGCTGGTGGGTTTGGTCTCGGGCTTGCAATTTGTCTCCGAAAACTTGGCCGAGCTATCCAAAGAGGAGATTGGGGAGTTTGTCAACATGGCTTTGCGGGATGGGGAGCGCTTCCATAAATCAGTGGAGGATGTGCTGACCTATGTGAAAACGCCCGATTTGGCGCACCACGGTTTTGGCTTTCCGCTGGCTCAGTTGCGCGAATTGGGGGAGAACATCGGCCGCCTGTTGGCCATCCCCCACCCCCTCCAATGGCACGGCCTCGAGCAAATCGGCGAAGAGACCATCGTTCTGTCGCGCCAATCGCTGGAGCTGATTTTGCTGGAGCTGATGGAAAACTCCAAGAAATTCCACCCCGAACACGACCCGCAAATCAGTTTTTATCTGAATCTGAATCGGCCGCACACGGCCGCCATCCAAATCTGCGACAACGGCCGTACCCTCTCCCCCGAACAACTCGCCCAAGTTTGGTCGCCCTACTACCAAGCCGAGAAAAACTTTGTCGGTGAAGTGGCGGGTATGGGCTTAGGCTTGCCCACCGTCGCCTCGCTCGTGTGGAGCGTGGGCGGGCAATGCCGCGTGTATAATCTCACCAGCGCCGTGGGGGTGGGGGTGGAGTTGGTCTTGCCGTTGGCAGAGTTGTAGGGAATGAGGAAGCCTCCTGAGGAATAACCATGCAAATTAGGTAGCTCACTCTCACATGCTACTTCTACGGCTCTTATTCCAGAATATGCTGAATCTAGGCACGGAGAGGGGGAATGGCTTCAACGGCCGTGTACCAAATGCTCGTCAAATCAATCCGCAAGCATTGAGGGCTGACCACATTCCTCATATAACACAATCAAATCCTGTCAAACCGTGGGAACACACCTATGTGTGGCATTCTCGGCCGAGGGCTGCCCCATAAATTTCCCATTCCATTTGTGCCTATTATAATACAAACTTGTTCCGCCCCTTTCGCAGAACACATGATCCCTCTTGATACAGGCGGAAGATAGGAAGAAAGACCATGCGAATAAAACCAATTTTTATTTATTTAGGGATTGCTTTTGCCACTATATTGATAGCAAATTCCTTTTTTCAACAAAAGCACAGTTTATTTCTGATTTGGGATACTAGCAATGAAAGCTGTGATCTAACCATTATTCAGTTTCCCCAACAAAATAGATTGCATTATCGTTTTGATAGTACTTGCGATTATAGTATCGAAAACATTGATGGGCATGATGAGTTACTGCGATTTGATTATCAGTTGGGTATTGTAGAGAGACTACAGATTGATGACACCACAATTTCTGTCAAGAAACGCATTTTATTGCCAAATAGATTTACCGATATCCCACAACTTTCCAGAGATGGAACAAAAGTTTATTTTAGTTCTATCGTTGACAATGTGGAACAAATATATGTAACAGATGTAAATAAAGATGAAACAGAAATGCTATTGACACAATTTCAGGGTACTGTGACACAACCAAAGTTGTCTCCTGATAAAAGGTACCTCACCTATCTTCACAACCCTGAAATACAAAATCGCTATGAATGTTTTCCTGTACCATCTAGTGCGTATACGTTGATTTACCCTGAATGTCTTGCCAACAGCCAACTTTACTTGATGGATTTAATCACTAATGAATCTGTGAATTTAACGACAATAGTTGCCCTCAAATGAGTTTAGCTTGTGACCCCATATGGTCAGAGAATAGTAGATTTTTGACTGTTAAGGGAAGTTGTTTTGATTTAGGTGGAGTTGCGATTATTGATGTGCCAACAATTATGAAGTAACTTATATACTAGATGCGCTTTCGGGGGAAGTTGGTTGTCAGATGACTATATTTTAATTTCTGTTGACAATGAAAATTATACGAGTCAACATGGTAGCTTTTAATGGCTTCCTATTCTGTTTCAGAGCAAAATTACAAGGCTTTGTCTCCTGAGTATTTACCTTTTACATCAAAATATCATGGAGATAGTTGTTTTGGCGGGTATACCTCCAACAATATTTATAATGCCTATTGTTTGAAATCAAGCTCGTTAAATTTTGACGTTTATCAAATAGGTACAAATGGGTCTTTTTATTATGCTAAAACATCAGAGGGACTGTTAGCAACATATCAAGAAATTAAAAACATGGAAGCAGTAGAAGTATTTGTTATATTGGTTAGTCAAAATGGAACAAAAGTATATGAACAAAAGGTATCACAATTACCTCACGGTTATACCCATAAACCAAATTTTGGATGGCTTGATGAAAATTAGCAGTACTAACTGAGTGCGTGCGTATCCATATATGCTTTATAACCATCTTCCTCTGCAACGGCCGTCCCCATGCTGGAGTTTATGAGCCGAGTAACCAAAACGGCTGCAGGAACCCCTGCGGCCGTTTCTATTTATGACTACGAGACTGCCTCCCATAAACCAACACTTCACAGTCATGTTGGTATATAGGTGTATTGGTGTCGTGGTGTATTCAATAGACCCCTACACTAATAAACCAATACACCTCTACACCCCCACTCCCGCAAGCTGTCGCCGTCGGCCGTCCTGATACAACTCCCCCAGCCCCTTATTCTGCGCCGTCCACAACCCCACCAGCCCCACCCGCAACTCATACGCCACCACCCCCTCCGCCACCACTTGGCGCATAATCCCCCGCTCCACCAACCGTTGCAACGCCTCCAGCGCGGCCGGTGGCTCCACATACACGTTATACGCCTCCAAACTATTAATCAGCGTCGCGGGCTGGAACGCCCCCTCATTGTCGTGCAAATGGGCCACGGCCGTTAGCAACTGCTTCTCCGCCGCCGTAGATTGTTGCCACAAATAGGCAAAATGCACCTCGCCCAAGCGCAACATCTCCTTCAGCGCCACATCCACATCCGAAATGGTCACATAGCCCGTGCCCTGCTCATTGGCCCGGTTCACCAGCGCATAGCAGACCAACTGCAAAAAGTAAGGATGGCCGGCCGTCACCCGCAAAATTTTGTCCAAGGCCAAATCGTCATACACAATGTGCGGAGCCACAGGCTTGCAGATGAGGTCACGCGCGGCCGATTCCTCCAAATACTCCACCTGCTGGTACAGGGCAATGTTAAACAAAATAGACCAATAATCAGTGCCCATCTCCTCCAGCCGGTGCGTGCCCGCAAACACAAAATTGAGCCGCTGGCCATGTTGCATCAGGTGGCGCAAGAAGGGGAACAGCGTCGGCGGCAAAATGCCATCGTTCACCAAATTCTCAAACGCCTCAAACTCATCAAATACCAGCAACAGCCGCGCCTCGGCCGGCAACAAGGCGAACACGGCCGGCAAAAATTCCCGCTGGAAAAATGACGAGGGATTTTCCCGCCACGCCGACATCGGCGGCACCACCACCTCATACTGGCGCGTCGCCAGCGCATCCGCAATAAACCACGCCAAATCATACAAAAAGGCGGTCATGCCCTCGGCCACGCCAAACGATTGGCAATCCACATAAACGGGCAACAAATTGGGCGGCGCATACTCATCCAAGCGCAACAAAGCCGATGTTTTGCCCGTGCGCCGTTGCCCCACCAAAATCAGCACACTCGGTTGCTGGCTTTGCTGGCTCCGCTCCACATTGTGAATAATAAAGTTGAGCAGGCTCTGACGGCCGAAGAACAAATTGCTCGTCTTGCGCAACGGCGTGCCGGGCGAATAAGGGTTCACCAGCGGCGTAAATTCGCGCACAGGGGGCAAGATGTGGACCATGTCGGCAAACTCGAACTGGTGCGGCCGAAGTGTCGCATCCTCATAACTCACTTCAAAGACCAACCGAATTGCGTCCAAGCCTTGCGGCCGAATGGCCAGCGAGACCGTCCGTTGCCTGCCCCCCGCCAGCACAGGGATTGTCGTTTCCCCTGTGATAATCTCAAAAGCGGCAGGGTCTTCCAGCAAGCGCACGCGCACATTTTCGCCCGCCGCTCGGCCGCTGTTTTCCAGCTCAAGGGCAATGGCCACCTGTGCCGCTGGGATAACCCGCCGCGTTTTGAGCGTGGCCGAGAGCCATGCTCGCCCGCGCACATCTTCCACGGCCGCGCTGACCAATCCCCCCCAGCGAGCCAACAGGGCGAGGGCAATCGTGTTCTTAATGGCCATCGGCCGCTCCTCGAGCAACAGTTGTTGTTGGCGCAACAACACGGCCGCCTCCTGCAAATAGACCAGCCTGTCTTCGGCGCGTGCCACCCGGTTGCAATCGCGCAAACTGGTTAGGATGGGCAACAGCCCCTCAAACGCCTCGGCCGACAAACCGCCGCGTTCGAGGCTGTTGATGAGTTGCACGAGGCGCGGCCGTAACAGGGTCAGTTCCATGAGCGAGGGTGCTTCCAACAACTCAAGGGCTGTCTTGAACAGCCCCATCCACGCCCCCAGCCCCCACCAATTGCCCTGTTTTTCATGCACATCCTCGAGAACATCCAAGAAAATGTCTAGCCCCGTCGTGGGGCGGTCGGCCAGCAAATAGAGGCCATCGGCGAGGTTGATAATCCAGCCGTTGCGGTCGCGCCGGGCGCGGTTGGCCAAGTTCAGCAAAAAGTCGGGCGAGCCGAGTTGGCGGGCATATTCCGTTTCCAGCAAAATCAGGGTCTCACGCGGCCGAGTGCGCAACTGTTTGTAAAAGCTCCCCGTGCGCCAACCCGCCAATTGCACTTGCCGCGCCAGCAAAGCGGCCACCACCACCAAGGCACCCATCCCCAACACCAAACTGCGTTCGCCCCATGCGGCGGGCAAGTTGGGGGCGGGGCCACTGGCTGGCTCCACAGTGCCCGTGTAAATGCTATCGCTGTAGTCGAAGCGATAGCGCACGGGGAGGTTGGCTTGGGGCACGGGGATAGACCAAAAGAGGGTATCCGTGCCCCGCGTGGCCACCCGTTCGCCTTGGGGGAGCCATTCGTCGCTATCCGCTTCGTGCAAAAGCAGGTTCACGTTCACCGCGTCCCGCTCCACATCCAGCACGGTAATGCTGATGGTGTACCGATTTTCGCCCACGTCGGTTTGGGGGTTGAGGAGTAAAGGCGGCCGATTGGCTTGCGTGCTGAGCCGTTGCACCACGCCGTTATCGGTCACAACGGCTAGATGGGTTTGCTCGGGGGCCACCAGCGGGGCGAGGTAAAAGATGCTACTGCCGAGGCTCAGGTCGGCCCATTGCCGGCCGTCGCTGTCGTAGAGTGCGACAAGGCCATCGGCCGTGCCCACGCCCACATCGGGGCGCACGTCGCCATCCAAATCCCCCCAATGCAAATAACTGATGCGCCCCGGCAGTTCGCGCTCCCACAGCAGTTGGAGCGGGTTGGCCACGGCCGTACTCAGCCGCACCACATGGGCATCGGCCGTGGCCACCAGCGCCGATTGCCCCGCCCCAATGGCCAGCGTGGGGATTTGCTCCAGCGTCGCCCGCCACTCGGGGCGCAACACGCCCTCAAGGGTCAGGCCGCGCAGTTGGCCATCTTGGGTAATGACCAGCATTTCGGCCGTGTTGCGCGGCGAACTCGGTTCGGCCGATGGGTCACGCCCCAGCCCCAGCACCCCCTGAATGTCCACCACGTATTCTACTTGGCCATCAATCCCGCCCTTAATGTTGAACAGGTAGAGCTTATCCGCTTCGGTGGTGGCCACGATTTTGGGCAGGCTCTCAGGGTCGTTGTGGATGAGGTGCAAATCGCGCACCCCGCCTTCGACAGTGGCCCGCCAAAACTCTTGCCCCGCCAGCGAATAGGTTATCAGTTGGCCATCGCGTGTGCCGACGACGATTTCGGCTCGCCCGGCGTTGTTTATATCGGCCACGAGCAAGCTGGTGATGGCGGTTTCGAGCCGAATGGGGGTGGGCCACAGGGGGCGGCCGTCGGGGCGAATGAGTTCCAGCCACCCTTCGACAGTTTCCACGCCGTTGGTGGCCAAAAAGCTGTTGTTGTGGACAACGGCTATCAATTGTTCGCCTGTGCTATCGGGCGGGGTGATGGCCACATGGCTGACCAAGCCGCCAAAGATGAGCGGCCAGCCGACGGGGGTGGTTCCCTCGGGCAGAATATAGTGCAAACGGCCGTCATCGCTCCCAACGAGAAGCTCTTGGCGGCCGTCGTCGTCCAAATCCACGGCCAGCACGGTGCGCGGCCGTGCTTCCAGCCGGTACGCCCAGTCGGTGGCGTAGCGGCGGGCATCACTGCTCAGCCCCGAATCGAGCAAGGAGAGGGTGCTAAAAGTGGCCAGTAGCACTTCGTCGTGGCCGTCGCGGTTAATATCGAGCAGTTGGGAGAGTCCCAAGGTAGAGGCGGAACTGTATCGGTCGAGGGCACGGCCGTTGCTATCCAGCAACAGCACTTCGGCGGGTTCGGCGCGGGTGGGGCGGGTGGTTTCCAGTGTCACCAGCAAGCGCACGGGCTGTTTGCCCTCGGGGTCGGGTTGGGGGCTGGCCGAAATATCGGTCACGCGCTGGCGGGCGGTGGTGGAGAAGGTGCGATCCCACAGTCGCCGTCCTTGGGCGTTGTAGGCGAGGAGGGTTCCCACGGCCGTGCCCAGCACCAACACGGGTTGCTCGGGCAAGTAGGCCACGGCCATGTGGGTCACTTCGACATTGGGGGTGCGATACCAGCGTTGGGTTCCCGTTACGCCTTCGTATAGGTGAACAATGCCGCGTGAGGTGCTGACCGCCAAATTCATCTCCCCCTCGGCATAGCTGATGGGGGTCAGGTTGGTGACTCGGCCGCTGAGGGAGTGGCGCCACAAGGGGCGCGATTGGTTGTCGAGGACAATCAGCTCGGTAAAACTGCGCTCGGTGAAGTAGGCGAAGGCGATGTCGGGCAGGCCATCTTGCGTAAAATCGGCCACAGCCACTTGGGTGAGGGCGTTGTAGGCGGGGGGTTGGTTGCCAATGTAGCTCCAGCGCAAATCGCCTGTTTGGCCGCTGTAGAGCAGGAGTTGGCCTGTGCGCACGGCCACTAAAATGTCTTCGTGGCCGTCGTTGTCGTCGTCGAAGGGCAACACGACGAGGGGATTGGCTCCCAAGCGTCGCCAATCGGTGTCGGCGAGGTTTTCGGCCGTGCCACTGGCCGAGGGGGGGGGCAGGCTTTTTTGCCAGAGCAATTGGCCATCATGCCGCAACAAAATAAGCTGGTTGCGGGTTCCGATGATGATTTCGCGCTGGGGGGTGTCGTCCACGGCGGCCGTGGAGACCTGCATGATGGGTTCTTGGGTTTGGAATGGCCCCCACTGCGGCACGCCATCTGTCCCAATCAGGGTCAGGTTGTACTCTTGGGCGACGACGACGAACTCGTCTATGCCGTTGCCGTCTAAATCGGCGACGACGACATGGTCGAGTTGGCCACGGGCATCGTAACGCCAGTAGGTGGGGGTGGGGTCGCTCTGCGCGGCCGTGCCCCGCACCGCGAGGAGAAGCGTGAGCAGGGCGAGGAGGAGGGGAAGGCGGCGCATGGGGAAGCTAAGTGCTGAGTGGCTAAATACTACCTTCTTTTCACTTTTGACGTTTTACTTTTCACTGTTTATTCAGGTGGTATTGTGCCATATTCGGCCGTGTTAAGCATGGCAACCAAAAAGGGCTGTGAGGTTTGTAAAACCTCACAGCCCTTTTTGCACTTACGGGAAGATACAGTTAGTGGTTTTGGTAGAGGTAGCCAATCGTCTAATTCATGAGAAAAGGCAATAATGGCTAATACTATCAGCCTTGCCTCATATTTCAGAAAGAACGGTCTTGATATTTCTGATAGCTTCTTCTTCCGTAATGTTTAAATCCATAGACAAAATGTCTAGTTCAGTAAGGGATGTTATTGCATCTTGCGCATATTTTTTTCAGATTGGATTGAGTTACTTTCCAAAACCACCCCAGATTTCAGCTTTTCAACATACTTGTTGGCAATCTTGATAGCAACGTCTCTTGAACTAATAAACCTCATCAAATAGCATGACAATTTTACAGGAGCCCCATATTTTACCAGCGAGGGTAAGAACCCAAGGTCGGTTGATAGGCGCATATTTTCCTCTTGAGCCAATTCCTCTAAAAATTTACAAATAGCACTCAACCCCCAAGCTAGGCTACCTTCCAACATGCTTTCACGATATTCTCCAAAGTCAGCCTCAGGTCTCATTTGTTGGAACATCGAAGCTACTAATTTTGTATCTTCCCCTTCAAGCCATCCCTTCCAAAGGTTGGATTCTGTATAACCCAATAATGGTAGCTCTTGCATTTTTTGGGTCTTCCTCTGGCTTTGGCAAATAGATAACTCCTTTACAAATCCCAGAAGTTTAATCAGGTTGCTTATGCCAGATTCGCCATGTTCTGCAAAGATGGATTCACACTCTTGATACCAGCAAAGCAAATCTTCTTGTTTTGCCCGTATCTTCTCACAATCCTCAAATGGCAGACCAAGTAAGTAATCTTGACGGCGTTGGTGTTTGGGTATGTGCTTAATAACAAACTGTGCCCGAGCCCGTATAACATCTTTAATAAAGGTCAAGTCATCATCTTCAATAATAGTAGCTTGAACAAGAAGGTCAATCACATCTGTTAACCTAGTCTGCAACCAAACGTCGGCTTCCTGACCTGACTCTTCTGCTAATGCAATCAAGTGATTATCTAGAAGTTTAAGCAAGTCAGATAATTTTCGGTCAGATACCCAGTTCAGTTCTGTTCTTTCGGCAAGTATATTGATAAGCTCGACTAATGATTCATTGGTATTTTCCCATTCAGTTCTGATTTTGATAAGGAATTTCAAAACGGGCTACCAACATGATATTTCTTTTGTTCGCTAAGTAGTTTTCTACTTATGTATATATCCATCTTATCATTGTCATTTGCTTTACGATCTGTATTATTTAGGAATATGACATGTGGCGAGTATAACTGGGGGCTAACGTAAGTAGCTCCGCCCATAGGTCTGCCAACACGCCCGACTACATTCCAAAAAGTTGTCGGCTGAATAGGTTCCTGATGAGAATGTTGCAAACGATAAATTAGCACAACGTCAAAAGGCATATTTACGCCTTGTGCAAGGGTAGGTGAAGTAAAAAGTAGCCGAATTTGTCCTGCATATATGCGTTTTTCAGTTTCATTTTTAAGTGCGAGGGGGAGACTCGCATGATGAATGGCAACACCACGCTCTAAAAGAGAGTAGTAACTTTGATATGAATTTATTCTAGGGAATGCTGGCAATAGTGGGTTGTTTTCTAAGACTTGTTGCTTTGACAAGCAATCTAGTAACTGTATCAAAGACGGGCTTTCGATAGCACGCTTACTAGCGGAAAAAACCATAGTATAGTTAGATATTGCACGAGCGAATGCATGCGAACGACAATTTCTTCAAAGCTATTGGAGATATTCTGACATGCTGGGGTTGAAATAGAGTAGGTGGGCGCACAAATTATTGGAAGTTACTAAATTTTGTCCATTCCATGTCCATTGAGCGATCAATGGTTCATCAGAGGGGCACCAGTTAATATGCACTAAGCTAGACGCATCTCCTGCTATTAGTCCCGCAAATTCATTTGCATTTGGTAAAACACCAGAAACTAACAGCAATCGTGACCTATTTAAATCTGAAGCAATCGGCTTGATTCTCAACAAATAAATCAATCGTTCAAGAAGCATTCGGTACTTGTATCCTCGAGAACTTTCATCGCCAATCATATGTCCTTCATCAGCTATAACCAGCCGTATTTGGGAATGCATATCGGGGTTGTACCGTAACATTCCATCTAATTTTTCAGGAGTAACGATTAAAATACGAGACTCAGTTAATCGCTCCTTATCTACGATGTCTAACTCTTGTCCACCATAGAAGGAAGAGACAGCTATTGGGTTTGAAGTTACCTTCGAAAATATAGGTAAAAGAGTTTGTTCAACTTCATGGGCAAGTTTGCGCAACGGGGCAATATAAACACATTTCGCATTTAAATCATCTGCATGATCTAAGAGAAAACGCAAAATTGCTAATTCTGCTACACGGGTCTTGCCGCCACTGGTGGGAATTGATAAACAAAAACTACGACGTTTTGGGTCATTGATGGCATCTAAAGATTCAATTTGTGTTCGCCAAAGCTCAACAACAGGATTATTTCGCTTGTAATTAGCTTTGATATATGTGGATACCATTTCACTTGCGTTAATTTCTTGCATCATCAGGTTCAACTGTGTCCACAAACAATTTTTATTGAACTCAGTAATAACCAACCTTATACACTCCATCCACCACCACCAGTACCAATCATTCATTTGACTAGCAGTTTTTTGACATAGAGATAAAGTTGCATAAGCCAATTTTAGTTCTATCTCATTACCTTCTTGCACAAACTTAAGAAATTGCCCCAATACACTAGCAACCTTACCAAGTAACATCCTATTTAATGCTTCAAAGTCGGAAAGGCGAACCTTGATTAATTTCTTGCGCTATTTCATTCTCAGAATATTTGTCTTCTAATGCAAGGCTCTTAGTTCTTCTTCAATAGATAAAAAGCGCTTGGTTATGAACAGCATGAGCCAGCGTTGAGCAGGTGTATCCTCAATACTTCATCTGAGAAATAAGCCGTGATGATTGAAATAGTAACCAGCAACATAATAAAGCAAAGCCGCATCAAGATGGTTATCAGCACTGTTATCTCGTAATTACTAGCCACATCCCGGATTCTTTCCTAAGGAGTTGGAGTAGCTTGATTATGTTCTTGCCCTTTCTGGAGCAGATTAATTAACTCACGGTGTAATGTTGACATCATTGTTTCTAGGGGCTAAAAACCGAGAAAGCCACGTTTCTTCACTCATTTAACTCTGCCCAGTATTATTCCCCTTGAGATTATGGATTTGGATATGTGACCGCTAACAAATTCGGTAGCGGATGGCATCAAAATACTTTCTATTATTTCAAAAAGGTTTTCGTGGTTCTTTTCGGTTATCGATAGAATCAAATAATGACGTATAACATCATTTGCCATATGACGGTCAATATTTTCTAAAATTTGTCGATCACCCTTAGTACTTGCGCTCTCCTTAACAAATCTTAGCATTTGTGAGGTATTACCTTGATTACGAAGCCTAATCAGGTGATTATAAGCATCTTTTATTGGTCTCTTATCAAATGCTCTCCATGCCTTTGCTTCCCCCACAAGAATTTCTGCGGGTTGGTTTACATCTCGCAAGCCAATAATATCAACACCTTTCATGGACTGTTCTATATTTGGGTTGAACCGATTAGGATAAGCCCATGTTGTTGCAAAGCCAAGAAATGCAGTTGAATATTCCCTGCCGATAACTTCTCCCAAATTGCCCATTTGCGTATTTTCGTCTATAGGATTACTAGAATTACGTTGACGCATCGCATTGGCTACAAGTGGGAAGCCAAGTTCAGTGATTGCCTCAAATGCATTAAATGAACTGTGATGATGATAAAGCGTATCCCTCAATATGTGTTCATACTCAGCCAATGTGTTTTCTGTAACTACATATCGCTTTTCCAGCCCCCAGCGATGTTGATTACATTCAGCAGATCCTAGAAATTGACGAAAATTCTGAGTATCAAAAATTTGCATGGTTTTTTCTCGAGATCAGCACTTTAATCAGTGTTTTTTAGCCTAGCTCAGCTTACCAACCTTTATTTTTCCCGCCCCCTCACAACTCGCCGCGCAAGGTGTAGCCAATGCCGCGTTCGCTGACAATGGTGTTGTCATATGGTTCGATGGCGCGGCGGAGGCGTTTGATGAGCGTTTTGAGCCTGTCGGGTTCGGCCGCAATGGATTCACCCCACACGGCCCGCTCCAACTCTTCGGCATGAACCACCTGCCCGGCTTGCTCGGCCAAGCACACCAGCAAGCTAAATTGGGAGGTGGTCAGGTTGAGTTCCCGCTCGGGCACGCGCACGGTGCGCCGTTGCTGATCTATCACAAATGCCCCCGCTTGGATGAGGCCGGGCACGGGTTGGCGGCGCACAAACCGTTCTAAAATTTGGCTGGTGTAGTCGTATCGCTCGGCCGCGTCTTCCCCCACCCCCGCCTCCGCTTGGAGCAAACATTGTTGCTCCAACTGGCGCACCAATTCGGTGGGGCCAGCGGCCGAGGCCAACGTATACCGCTCCTCCTCGGTTAAATTTTGCCAGAGGTAGGCGAGGTGGGAATCCGCTTCTAGCTCCACGGCCTTGTCAATTTGGTCGGGGTCGGCCGTGGGGTCGGCACTGAACACGGGGAAGGCGTGGTAGCCCGCGATGTGCAAGAAAAAGGGGTGCGGCCCGACAAGGGCGAGGAGGTGGTCGCGGACGGCTTGGCTGAATGTGACCCCTGTGCCCACCAGCCGCGCCTCGAGCAAGCCGTGTGCCTCGGCCGTGGTGAACAGCCCCAGCGACAAGGTGACAAAGATATTGAAGAAGGGAGAACTGAGAATCGCCTCATCGGCCGTGATGGCGAACAGCGGCCGTTGGCTGGCCGTCAGGTAAGCGAGGCCATATTTGGTGGTCAGCCCGCGCAAACGGGCAAAAAAGTAGGGGTCGAGTTGCTCATTGGCGGCCAACAACTCAAATTCATCCAGCAACACGACGACGTTGACTCCTTCACGACTCAACTTGTTCAGGGCGCGGTCGAGGGCGCGATAAGTGCCTTGTTGGCGGTCTTCCTCGGGGGGCAGGGGGATGTCGGCATCTTCGGCCGCCTCGCGCAAGCTGAGGAGCAGGCTCTCGTACACCTCATCAGCGGGGGAGCCACCCAACTCTTGGCAATCCACCAAAATAAAAAGGGCGTGGGGCGGCTGGAGTTGGAAGGGTTGGCGCACGGCCGTTCTGCTGATGTGCAACAGGAGCGAGCTTTTGCCGATGCGGCGTGGGCCAATCAGCGAAACGCTCTGCCCGTTGCGGAGCAGGCCAAGGATTTGTTCGATCGGAGCGGTACGGCCGTAAAAATCAGCCGGCCGACGAATGGCGCCACGGTGGAAGAATGGGTTCATGATGTGTATTGGTTTATTGGTCTATTGGTTTATTGGTGTATTGGGAAACAATAACGAATATACCACTATACAAATATACCACTATACCCCCTAAAGCCCTTTCACATACTCGTACAACACCCCCATGACCGTTGTTGGCTCCGCATCGCGCTCTTTTTGGTAGGTGCGGGTTTTGCGGCTACGGCTGATGTGCAGGAAGCGGCGGGCGCGGGTGATGGCGACGTAGAGCAGGCGCAACCGCTCACAAATCACGTCTATGTGTGCCGATTGGGTCGCATCGAGACCCGCATAGGTGGTGGGCTGGTCGGTCATTAAGGCTTGCAATTGGGCGATGGCCTCGGCCGTGGGGTCGCCGCCCATGTCCGCATCCACCCCCAAAAAGGGGGAATCCAAATCGCTGGGAACCCAAAAATTATCCACCCCCACCACAAACACCCCATCCCACTCCAGCCCCTTGGCGCGGTGTTGGGTGGTTAGGGTGATGCGGCCGGGCTTCGGCTCGTAGCCATCTTCATCGGCCGCCAAAACGGCCAATTGGCGACGGCCGCGTGCGATTTCCTCGAGTTGCCCCGCCAATTGGGGGAGCCGCCAATCGGGTTCCATGTCGTACCAACGGCGCAACACATTGGCAATTTGGTAGGCAATGGCCAAATCGGTCTCGTTGATTTGGTCGCGGGCGGTGGCAAACAGTTCGTCGCTCAGGGCGATGACCAAATCATCAATGGGGAGCAGGCGCAGGGGGAAGAGGCGTTGCAGGAAATAGATGAACTGGGGCAGATAGGGCAGTTCTTCGGGGCGCAACACGCCGGGCGGCAGGGCGGCCAGAAAATCCTCGGCATCCTCGGGGAAGAGGAGCAGTTCGGGGCGGTAGATGCTTTGCAGGAGGGCTTGGAAACGGCCGCTTTGCCCCTCGGGCACATGCGCCGCAGGATGTTCCAAATCGGCCAACGCCTTGTGTACCTCGGCGAAGACATTTCTGCCGATGGGGTTGGCCAGTAGAGCCAGCAAGGCGTGGAGCGCGGCCGCAATTTCCCGCTCGCGCTGGCCGCCGCGCAACTGGTTGTCGTAATGCGCCTCGAGGCTGTCGAGGTGTTCGGAGAGCTTGTGCCCCGTGTCGTTGGTGGGAACCAAGATGGCCACTGTGTGGTGCGGCCGTCGTTGCGTGTACAAGTGCGCCAACTGGGCAATTTTGGGCAACTCCTCCTCTTCCCTGTGCCCATACGCCTTGATGACAATGCTCGCCTCGCTGTCGGGCGGGTTTTGTTGGGCATCGCCGGGAGGGGTGGGCAGGATGTGTTGTTGGCGGAAGGCGTTCTGGCGCACCTCGGGCACGGGGTGCTTGTCGCACACCCAATCCACCAGCAAGTTGGCGGCCTGAATAATTTTGGGGGCACATCGGCCGCTGTGGGGCAACGGCCGTTTTTGCACATCGGCTCTATCCAAAAAGGCGTTGAGGTAGCGGGGGTGAGCGGCCGTAAACGTCGTCGTAATCGCCTGATTGGGGTCGCCCACCCGCACCCAATTGCCATTTTCCCCTGTTAGGGCGTTGAGCAACACTTCTTGGAGCGGGGCACTGTCCTGCGCCTCGTCCTCGAGAACATAGGGCCAGCGTTGGCGCAAAACGGCTTGCACATCGGGGCGGCTCTCCACCAAATCGGCCGCTTGGGCGATTAAATCGTTAAAATCCAGTGCCCCTTGGCGAGTGATGATGGCCTGATAGTTGGCATAAATGCCTGCCAACAGGCACAGGAATAGTTGGGTGGGGTCGGCCGCTTGTTCGGGGATGGGCAACTTGGCTTGCACCTGCTCGGGTGCGTACCGCTCGTTTTTGGCCGTGCGGATGAACGCTTGAGCGGTGCGTTCGACTGTCCCGCGCCAGCGCACTTGGGCTTGGGGGCTGTCCTCGGGCAGGAGGGCGTTCCACTGGTGGGGGTGCGCCGTTTGCCAGTTGTCTATCGCTTGCCCCAAATAGCGCACCGCTTGGCCGTCGTCCAGCACAATTAGGTCGTTGCCCTGCTCCCCGCCGCTGGCAATGCGCACAATTTCCAGCCCCAAGCTGTGCAAGGTGCGGATGTCGTAGCCCGCTTGGGTGGGCTGGTTTAGCTCTTCCAGCCGCTTGCGAATGGCGGCGCGAAAGTTGTCTACGCTGGTGTTCAGGTAGGTGACGATGAGGATTTGCTGGCTGGCGGTGGGGTCGAGCCGTTTATCGGCCAGCAGTTGGGCGGCCAACCGTGTCAGGGTGAAGGTTTTGCCGCTCCCCGGCACGGCCGAGACGGCCATCTTGCCGCCGCGATATTCTAAAATGTCTGCTTGGGTGGGGCGCAGGTTCATGCGCCAAAGTATAGCAGGAAGTGGGGTTAGCGTAGCACTTGGCGAAATGCTTGGTAAATTTGGAGCATGAGCGTGTGTTGTTGCTCGGCCGTTAGCACGGGTTGGCCCGTTTGGGCGTTAATATCTAGCGTGGCCGCTGGGGTTGGGGTGAACAGGGCGGGGTGGCTGAGCAAGAGGGGCACGCGCCAGCACAGGCCGTTCCCAGTGGTGACAAGATAAGGTGTGCCCGCCTGTAAAATATCGGCCAACTGTTGGGCGGCAAAGGTTGCGGCCGTGGCCTGCGCCACCTCACGGGGGATTTTGGAAGGGGGATTTTGGGTTTTAGATTGGTACATCCACAACATCATATTGCCCTGCCAAACCAGTTCTACTCGGGGGAAAGATAGAGTGTAGAGATAGAGGAAAGTTGGTAGGCTGACCGACTGCATTCTCCTCTATCTCTATCTCTCGTCTCTATCTTTATCCCACCACCAACTCATCCAACTTCACATCTAGCTCCACCATTTGGCCTGTGACGGTGTAGATGGTGCGTTCGCAGATGTTGGTCACGCGGTCGGCCGTGCGTTCCAAATTGTGCGCCGCCCACAGTAGGTAGTTCCCTTGCTCGAGGTTTTTCGGGTCGGCCAAAATATAGGTAAAAATCTCGCGGTAAATTTGGTTGTAGAGGTCGTCTACCTCGTCATCCTCTTGGGGCAAAGCGCGGGCTAGTTGCACATCCCGCCGCGCAAAGGCCAAAATGGCGCGGTGCAACATGCCCTGCACTTTTTGGGCCATGCGCGGCAAATCTATAATCGGTTTGATGAGCGGCTGGTGGCCAATCAGCAAAATGATTTTGCCAATGCCTTTGGCGTAATCGTGGATGCGCTCGAGTTCGGAGGCGATGGCCAAAATGGCGGCCAAGGTGCGCAAATCGCGTGCCATGGGTTGCTGGGTGGCAATCAGGGCCATACATTCGGCTTCGATGTCATAGCGGCGGTTGTTGACATACGCATCGTCGGCGATGATGCGGTGGGCCACGGCCGCATCCTGCCGCCGCAACGCCTCGACCACCTCGACAATCGCTTTTTGCACCATGTGCCCCAGCGAAAGGACATCGGCCTCTAATCGTTGTATCTCGTTGCCAAAAGTTTCTCGTGCCATAGGGGGGGAGTGGTTAGTGGATAGTGGTTAGTGGCTAGTGGAGATGGGTGGCAACCACTGCCACTAACCACTCGCCACTAATAAAAACAACCTTTGGGCTGGGTGGCCACAAAGGTTGTGGGAGAGGAGGGAGGGGACTGGGAAGAGGGGGCAACTCTGCCCAGCCCAGAGAGAAGGAGAAAACGAAACTTGTTCTAACTATAGGTCGGCCGATTTAACGTTGTTTCAAGGGGGAGTTAAGGGTGAGCTAAGGGGGTGTAAACAGTTTGTTAAGAGTTTTTAGCTGTCAGCTATTAGCTATTAAGGTTGCTTGGAAGTTCGCGATTTGCTAACATGTGCGCTGTATGCACATCATCTCGAAAAAAGCGTTGCAAGATTTTTGGGAAAAGCACCCCACGGCCGCGTCTCCTCTGCAAACATGGTTTACGGTGGTGCGCCAAGCCAAGTGGCGCAATTTGGCCGATGTGCGGCGGGATTTTCCAGCGGCCGATTTAGTCGGGCGGCTAATGGTTTTTAATATCGGGGGGAATAATTATCGGTTGGTGGCTCGTGTGGAATACGAATGGCAACGGGTTTATGTGCGCCATGTGCTGACCCATGCTGAATACGACAAGGAGCGTTGGAAACATGACGATTGGAACAGTTAGTTACGGGGATTTGCTCCATGCCCTCGAACCACGGCCGTTGACCAACGAAGCCGACTATGAGGTCATGGTTGCCCAACTGAACACCCTCTTAGACAAGCCCCAGCCCACGGCCGCCGAAGAACAACTCATCGCCTTGTTGGGCACACTGGTTATGGCTTATGAAGAGGAACAGTACCCTGACGAGCAATTTGAGTTGCACGGGGTCGCTTTGGTGCGCGGGCTGATGGCGGAGCGGGGTTTGCGGCAGAGCGATTTGCTCGCCATTTTTAAGACCAAATCCATCGCTTCGGCCGTTTTAAACGGCCATCGCCAACTCACCGTAGACCATATTGACAAATTAGCTCACTACTTCCGCTTGCCCCACGCCCTCTTTTTCGATTAGCCAGCCAAATTGGGGATGATGTGTGTGCGCAGGGCGTAGGCGCACAACAGGGCGAGGGAGCCAGCCAAAATGATGGGGAATAGGTCGGCCGTCCACGGCCAGCGGCGAGCCACCCACTTGACATAAGGCTCTAGCCCCACGGCCGCCCCCACCCCCAGCGGAACCATCGAAGCGAACAGATACCGCCCTTGGTGCTGAACATAGGTGACATTGTAGACGACGTAGAGCAACACGTTGAGCGAGAGCAGGCCGGGCAGAAGCACGGCCGCCAATCCCTCCCACCCCCGCACGGGCGTGCGCCATGCCCGCCACACCAGCCCCACCACGAGCGCACTAAATAGCCCCAAACGGGATATAGCCATGCGGGATGAGACATGGGCACGGCCATCCACCCAAATTGCCCCCAAAAGCTGTTGAAGGTAGTGCGCCAAAGGCGTGTAGCACGTAGCCCCAGCCGTGCTGGGCGACCCATTCGGCCGTTTGCGGTTGCCCCACCACCACTGCATCATGTGCTGAGATGCCCAAAAGTCGGCCAGCCGTAGATGACCAAGTTGCGCCCCACCAGAGCAGGCCAAGGGCGAGGGCGGGCAGAAAGACGGCCGTGCCTCGCCGCCACACCATCCGCCAATCCCCCAATGGTTCCACAAAATGGCCACCCCCACCAGCGGGCCATCAAATACGCCGTTACTTTGGTGAGCAGAGCCGCCCTGACCAGCAAACCGAGGAGACACGGCCGTTTCCCATCTGCCCGATACGCCAACGCCCCCCACAACAGCAGGGCGATGAGCAACTCGCTCAAGCCGTCGTTGTTGACACTGGCCGAGATGGCCATGTGTTGGGGCACGAAGGCGATGAAGGCCACGGCCGTTAACGCTTGCCACGCGGGCAACAGCCGCCGCGCCACCTGATAGGCGACGATGAGGGTGGCCATGCCTAAGAAGACATTGAAGAGGCGCAGGGGGGTGAGACGGCCGTTGCCCAACCAAAAACAGGCGTTTGCAGGAGGTAGTAGAGCGGCGGCTGGTAATCCTCATAGCTAAACGGAGTCAGGTCATAGGCGGGGTCGAAGCCACTGCTGACCACCTCGCTAAAGTACGCTTGGCTGTAGTCGCTTGGCTCCATGATGGGGAACGACCCCTCGGCCAGTTGGCGGATGTAGTTGTAATGGGCGGGTTCGTCGGGGGATTGCCACGGGGGGGTGTAGAGGGCGTACAGACTGGCCAACACGCCGTAGACCAGCACCAGCCCTGTCAACATTAGGGTTTCGTTTTTCAGCAGTTTGCTCATGGGTGCGGGATGATAGCGGAGTGAGGGAGGTGGGGCAATGGGGCAATACAGAGATGAAAGCTGACTGCTGACCACTTCTTGCTTATGTTATAATCTCCCCATGTCACAATCGCTCGGAGTAGATTGTACTTTTAAGGTCGCTGGGCATATTGTGGTGCGGCGCATTAAGGTGGACGGCCGCTGGCATCCCGTCGAACAAGGGCGGCAGTGGCAAGACATCCACGGCCGTCACCTGCTCATCATGCTCCACGGCCGTGTCCACACCCTCACCCTCTCGGCCGCCACCCTCACATGGGCGTTGGCGGAATATGGTCAGACCACGGCCGTTTAAACATCTCTTCTCTTTTCTCTCTTCTCTCCCTCTCCCCCCATGTCCACTTGGAAAACCCTCCTCACCAACGTCGCCAGCAACGCCGAAGAAAAATTTGACCAACTCTCCGACCGCCTGCGCCAGCGGCTGGGGAGCGACCGCCCCCTGCTCATCATCCCCTACAACGGCTACGCCACGGCCGAGCACCTCACCTTGCGGGCGCGGGTTTTGCAAGACCAAGGCACACACACCGCCACCGACCACGACAGCAGATGGGACAACCTCCTCAACACCTACCGCCACATCGGAAGCCGTGAGGTGGCCCATGCCATCATCCGCGCCCAATTGGGCGAATACACGGCCGATTTCACCGCCAACGACGAGGGGTATGTCACCATCCAACTGCCCCTAGACCAGACCTCGGAGGTTTTCTCTACATGGCTCGAAGTCCAACTGAGTTTGGTGGATGAGAGCTTGGCCGAACCCGTCACGGCCGTCGGCCGTGCCCTGAATCTGCCCACCACGGCCGAATTTGGCGTAATTAGCGACATAGACGACACCGTTTTGCAGAGTAGCGCCACCAACTACCTCCGCGCCGCCCAACTCATGTTCCTGCACAACGCTCGCACCCGGCTCCCCTTTGCAGGCGTGGCCGCGCTCTATCAGGCGCTGTCGGCCGACGGCCGCAACCCCATCTTCTACGTCTCCAGCAGTCCGTGGAATCTCTACGAACTGCTCACCGACTTCTTCGACTTCCAAGGCTTGCCCGCTGGGCCGCTCTTCCTCAAAGATTACGGCATCACGGCCGACCAATTCATCTCCTCGGGGCACAGCAAACACAAACTCACTCAAATTGAAGAGATTTTAGCCGCCTACCCCCACCTGCCCTTTGTGTTGATGGGCGACAGCGGCCAAAAAGACCCCGAAATTTACGCCGAGGTGGTGGCTAAATATCCCGACCGCATCCGCGCCATTTATATTCGCGATGCCTCGGCCGACCAACGCGACCTCGAGGTAAAAGCCATCTCCGAACAACTCACGGCCGATAACATCCCCACCCTCTTCGCCCCCGATTCCCTCTCCATCGCCCACCACGCCGCTAGCCTCGGCCTCATCCCCGTCGAGTCCATCGCCTCTGTCTGGATAGAAGAGCAAAAAAGCACAGGGGAGCAGGGGGGCAGGGGAGCAGGGGAGACCCACTAACCACTTCCGCAATCCAAAATCCCCAATCCAAAATCCCAATGCTTCCTCCCGAATTCATCATCCCCGATTACGGTGCAGGACGGCCGATGGGCACGACAATTGCCAACGTGCCCGCCACCATCGCCCGCCTGTTTGATGTGCCCTTTAACGGCCTGCCCCCCTTGCCCGAGAGCCACTGGCGGCCGTTGGGCAATCCCAAACGCATTGTTTTGCTCATTTTAGATGCCTTGGGGCGCAACTTGCTCGAGGAACACCCCCACCATTGGGCGGCCGTGCGCGGCCGAGCGGCCGTGGACAAAATCATCACCTCCGTCTTCCCCTCCACCACCGTCACCTGCCTTTCCTCGTTGTGGACAGGCCACGCCCCCAGCCAACACGCCCTCGTCAGCCTCTTCATGCTCTTCCCCGAATACGCCACGGTGGGCCAAATGCTCGGCCTTTCCCCGCGCTTTGGCGACTATCCCGATGCTTTGGTAGAAGCAGGGCTAAAACCCGAAGAGTTCTTGCCCGTCCCCAGCCTGCCCCAGCAATTGGCCACCCACGCCATCCCCACCCACAGCTTCAAGCCCAAAAGCATCATCCAATCCGCCCTGAGCAAAATGCACGACCGAGGGGTGAAAAAGCAACACGGCTCCGTCTCGTTTGCCGATTTGCTGGGGCAAATGACGGCCGTCCTCGAGGAAGAGCCATCCGCCCCCCTCTTCCTAAGCGGCTACTGGCCGACCATAGACACCCTCAGCCACGCTTACACCCCCCACCACCCCATTGTCGAGGCGGAGCTACAAACGCTGTTTTACCAAATTGAGCAATTCTTGCTACGGCCGCTTTCCCCCTCAGCGCGGCAAGATACCGTTCTGCTCATTGTGGCCGACCACGGCCAAATCCCCTACACCACCCCCCATGTGGCCGTGCCCACCGACCCCGCTTTGCAAGATTTGTTGCTCTTTCGCGGGGCTGGCGAAGCCCGCGCCCCCTATTTGTATGCCCGCCAAGGGCAACAAGAGGCGCTCCTCGCCTACCTGCGCCAACGCTACGAAAAAGAGCTATTTGCCTTCCCCTCGGCCGAACTGCTCGAGATGGGCTTGTTCGGACCGCCCCCCTACCCGCCCGAACTCTCCCGCCGCTTGGGCGATGTCATCGCCCTCATGCGCGACGGCCGCCTGTGGCTAAACGATGCCAAAGACGACTACCTCACCACCAAATTCCGCGCCATGCACGGCGGCCTCACTGCGGCCGAGATGTTCGTGCCGTGGCTCGGTGTGCCACTGTAGGGGCGCAGAGGAGCAGAGGAGCAGAGGGGCAGAGGAGAACCTTACCACCAACCAACTACTCACTACTCACTACTCACTACTCACTACTCACTAACCACTAACCACTCACCACTCACCACTATGAAACCCCCCTTCATCCTCAGCGATTGGATGCGCCAACGAGCCGCGTTTATCCTCACCCCCATCGTCACCTTCCTCGCCCGCTACCGCCTCTCCCCCGATGCTGTCACCGTGGCGGGGTTTCTCTCCCACTTTTTCTTTGCATGGCTCGTCGCCACAGGCCGCATGACGGCCGCTGGCTTCGCCATCCTCATCATTGCCCCGCTAGATGCTGTAGATGGGGCGTTGGCGCGGCAGATGGGGCGCAAACAAGGTGGCTTCGGCGCATTTCTCGATTCCACCCTCGACCGAGTGGCCGAAATTATTCTCTTTGGCGGCTTCATCAGCTATTACGTCGGCGAGGGCAACGAGGCGATGCTGGCCATCGCCTACATCGCCATAACTGGCTCGCTCATGGTCAGCTATGCCCGCAGTCGCGCCGAAGGGCTGGGCTATGATTGTAAGGTGGGTATCCTCGGCCGTTTTGAACGCTACATCGTCCTCATCGTCTTCCTCATTCTCGATTTACCCGAAATCAGTCTGATGATTTTGGCCGCCCTCACCTATTTCACCCTCCTGCAACGGATGCACCACGTTTGGAAGCAAGCGCGATAGGAGAGGGAGGGAGTAAGAGAGAAAGAGAGGGGGAGAATCGGCCGCAACCACGTTTTAATCTCCTGCCCCCCTGCCCCCCTGCTCCTCCGCTCCCCTGCCCCCACCCATGCGCTACTGGTTCCCCCTCCTCCCCCTCGCCACCCTTCTCCTCTACGGCCTCCATTTGGCCACGGGCAAAACACCCACCCCCATTTGGTTTGGAGCAGAAGGGTTGCCCATTTATGGCGCGGCCGTGCTCTTGGTCACGGCCGTCATCCTCGCCTATCTCGTCGTCGCCATCCTCACGGCCGACCACGCAGGAAGCCACACCCACCTGTTAGCCATGCTGGCCAGCATCCTGTTTTGGGGCCTCATCGGGGCGCGGCTGTACCATGTCTTGGCTCCCGCCCCCTCCAACCCCTTCCCCACGGCCGATTATTTGGCCAACCCGTGGCTCATCCTCAGCTTGCGGAGCGGGGGACTGGGCTTTTATGGGGCCTTGCTCGGGGGAGGATTGGCACTTGGCATTTACTGCTGGCGGCACAAATTGCCTGTGTTGGCATGGGGGGATGCGGCCGTGGTCGGCCTTGCTCTCGGGCAAGCCATCGGCCGTTGGGGGAACTTCTTCAACCAAGAGCTTTACGGCACACCCACCAACTTACCGTGGGCGGTTCACATCAGCCCCGACTACCGCTTGCCGGGACTAGAAGAAATAGCCACCTACCACCCCGCTTTTTTATATGAGTCGCTCTGGTGTCTGGGGCTATTTGGCCTGTTGTGGTGGCTCCACGGCCGCCCCGCGCACCGGGCGGGGGATGGGGTGCTGGTCTATCTGGGTGGGTACGCCCTCGGCCGTTTGCTCATCGAGGCGGTGCGGCTAGATGTGGCCACGGCCGTTGTCGCAGGTATTTCCCTCCCCATCGCCAGTTGGGTCAGCCTTGCCCTGTTGATGGGTGTATTGGTCTATTGGTGATCGTTATTTTGGGCGTGTTTCAATAGGCCATTACAACAATAAACTTTAACACCACTATGAAATAAGTCGAGTTACCATCAACCTATGTTATTCATACGCCAAAGGTGTACGCCATCGCAAGGTTCCCTAATTAACCACACATGCCTTTCCGTATTTTCAGCAATGACAATTATTACGGATTTCTCGCAGATGGAAATTGTTCTTAAAGCAACCCAAGGACAAGCAAGCAATGGCAAGGGCCAGCGAATGAATTTCAAGTAACTTTGTGTACTTTTGCCTTGCAATAGAAATGTTTGCTTAAAAGCAACTTCAACTCACTTAAGTTTTGCAGATTATTAAATCCCATCCTTGCATCTTCTGTGATGAAATAACTTTATCACAGATTCCCCCTCAACTTGCTCATAGCCTCCCCAACCACCCCCACCTGCCATGATCCAAACACACGAACTTGTCAAAAAATATGAAGAATTCCTCGCCGTGCGTGGGGTTAGTCTCAACATCGCCGAAGGGGAATTGGTGGCCTTGCTCGGCCCCAACGGGGCGGGCAAAACAACCACCATCCGCATGATGAGTGCCATTTTGCAACCCACCAGTGGCTGGGCACGCATCAATGGCTATGATGTGGTGCGCGAACCGCACATGGTTCACCGCTCCATCGGCGTGCTAACGGAGCAACCGGGGCTGTATGAGCGCATGTCGGGACTGGAGTATTTGCTCTTTTACGGCCGTCTTTACGGCCTCAGCGATGCCGTCATTAAGAAGCGGGGGCTAGATTTGCTGGAGCGATTTGGCATGGGCGGCACCGAAAACAGGCGCGTGGGCGAGTATTCCAAGGGCATGAAGCAAAAAGTGGGCCTTATTCGAGCCATGTTGCACGACCCGGCCGTGTTGTTGCTCGATGAGCCAACATCGGCCATGGATCCGCACAGTGCCAAATTGGTGCGCGATGCCATCGCCGAATTGCGGCAGGACAAACGTGCCATTTTGCTTTGCACCCACAATTTGGTGGAAGCCGAAACGCTGGCCGACCGCATGGCCATCATTAACGCCGGGCAAATTGTGGCCGAGGGCACGGCCGTTTCCCTCAAGCAACAGCTCCTCGGCGCACCCCTCATGGAGCTAACCCTCACCCAATCCCCCAACGGCGAATTGAGCGAAATTGAAAAGGTAATCCACATCGAGCGGGTGACGGGCAACAGCCTCTATTACCGCACGGCCGAACCCGCCACCACCAACCCCCAAGTCGTGCGCCACTTGGCTGGTCTCGGCCTTGGTGTCGTCTCCCTCACCCCCATCACCCAAAGCCTCGAAGATGTCTACCTGCGCGTCGTCGCCGAAAAATTGGAACCAGAGGAATAGTCGGTCAGTCTCTCAGTCTGTCAGTCTGTCAGCCAATCCGCAATAATCCGCAATCCCCAATCCAAAATCCCATGACTTCTCTCGTCACCACCCCCACTGCCCGCTTCTCTCGCCACGATTGGGAGATGGTTTGGGTCGTCGTGCGCCGCGAAGTGCGCGACACCCTGCGCGATTGGCGGCTCGTCGCCCCCATTCTGCTCCTCACCCTCTTCTTCCCGTGGCTGATGACCATCGTCTCCATTTGGATGGTCAACCTGCTGGAAACGTACAACACCACCGTCATCGGCGAACGTGCCTTGCCCATTTTGCTCATGGTGGTGGGCTTTTTCCCCACCTCCTTTTCGCTGGTCATTGCGCTGGAGGCGTTCGTGGGGGAGCAAGAGCGCAAGAGCCTTGAGCCACTGCTTTCCACCCCGCTAACCGACAAGCAACTCTATTTGGGCAAGATGTTAGCGGCCGTTATTCCCCCCGTCCTCGGCAGTTACATCGGCATCTTCTTTTACACCATGGGCATTACCTTGCTGATGGGGCCAATGGCATGGGAATCAGTCGTGCTGGTCATCATCATTACCACTCTCCAAGCCACCCTCATGGTGGGCGCTTCCGTGGTCGTCTCTAGCCAAACGACGAGCGTGCGGGCGGCCAACATGTTGGCCAGCTTTATCCTCGTGCCCGTCTCTATTTTGCTCCAATTCGAGGCGTACCTGATGGCTTTTGAGCGGTACGACTCGCTCTGGGCGGTGGTGGTGGGTGTAGCCGCTACCACCTATCTGTTCATCCGCATGGGCATCCAATTGTTCAGCCGGGAGCGGTTGCTGGGGCGCAATATAGACTTTCTGCGGTTGGGGTGGATTTGGCAATTTGGGTGGGGGCGGTTCAGCGGCCGAACGGCCAACGACGGCCGTTATCCCACGGTGCGCCAATGGTACCGCCAAGCGTGGGCGCTCCTGCCCAGCCTGCGCTTGCCAGCGGCCGTGCTTATGTTGGGGCTGGTGGCGGCGGCCGTGGGAGGCTATTACCTCACCCTGCAATACCCCCTCCCCCCCGACATGTTGCAAGATTTGCGCTCCACCCAAATGCAAGACAAGCTCGTCATTGTGCGCGATACGATGCGGGAATTGCCGCTCTTTATTTTTTCGCACAATGTGCGGGCAATGGGGCTGATGGCCGTTTTGGGAACCATGACGTTTGGGGTGGCTTCCGTCTTTATTTTTATGCTCCCGTGGGGGGTCATTAGCTTTGCCACGGCGCAATTGGCGGCCGTGGGCGAAAATCCGTTGCTCTTTTTGGGGGCGGCCGTGCTCCCCCATGCCATTGTCGAGCTACCCGCCATTCTGCTCATCTCGGCCGCCGCCCTGCGCTGGCAAGCCATTATCATCGCCCCGCCCACCCACCGCACCGTTGGCGAGGAATGGCTCGAGGCTGGTGCCGATTTCTTGCGGATTTATGTCGGGTTCGGGCTACCGTTGTTATTCATTGCGGCCGTGCTCGAATCGTTCCTCACCCCCACCATCATCCTCTGGGCCTACGGCGGCTAAAGAATGGTGAATTGGGAATGGGGAATCGTTAATTGTGAATGGGTGTCTGGTGAACAGAATCCCCTCACCCCAACCCTCTCCCTTTGGGAGAGGGTTCAGGGGTGAGGGCTATTTTCCAATTGTGAACAATTTACCACTGCCCCGTTTCGTATTTCAGGTAAAAATTGGCTTTCGCTTGTGCCAAAATGTGGTGAATAGCACTGGCCACTTTCTCACTCATCTCTTGCCTGTTCGCCTTGCGGGGCACATAAATGGGCTGGCCAATGGCAACCTCGATATGGGCAAATGGCAACGGCATGGCATACGCATCCCAACGCTTCACCTCATACACATTTCGCGCATACGCCCCAATCGGCACAATCGGCGCCCCCGTCTTTTCCGCCAAATAAATCAGCCCTGGCTTCACCACATGGCTTGGCCCATGCGGGCCATCGGGCGAAATATAATTGTGGTACCCTTTTTCCTTCACCAATTTAACCAACTCGGCAAATTTGCGGGCGGTATCCATCCCCTTGTCCTCTAAATTCATCGGCTGAGGGTGAAAATTGTTCTTTTTTGTCCAATAGTAGAGCGATTCCCCCCGCCAATCATCGGGCATCATAATAATCGTTCGATAGGGGGTTAGCTTCTTCAGGAAAAAGGGCATCAGCAACATGCTTTGGCCATGCCATGTGCCCCATAAAAGCGGGTGGCCAGCCTCACGCACAGCCTCAAAATTTTCCCAGCCCGTATAAGACAGTGTCCCCGTTTTTTGGGCTATTTTGGAAATGAGATAAAGCCCCTCTCCATTTAATTTGTTGCGCCAACTAATGTTCATAGGATTTGTAGTAATAGCCTGCTCGAGCCAAGCTAATGGTAAGGTAGCCGAGATTGCACAGAAACCATGCGTTGATAAAGCTAAATGAGTACCACAGCAAAACGGCGCTCCCGACACCCACAGGGGTCATCCATTTGTGGGTAAATACTTGCCCAAACGAGGGGTAAGGAATGCGGCTAACCATGAGGATGCTGAGGATGACCATGAGGGGAATAAACAGCACATTGGGAATAAAATCCCAACCCAATTCAAGCATGTAAGGTGAGCGATCCGCTAAAACGGTGAGGGCGAGGGTCGCTCCAGCGGCCGTAATCGTCAGCCCCACCGAATCTTTGCGCCCAGTTAACTTGGGCGGGAGCAAATTAAACCGCGCCAAACGATATGCGCCAGCCATCACCACCAAAACGGTGGCGGGCCAAACCCAAAACATCTCATGGTTTTGCTCTTGCAAATGGGCAAAGGTGAGAAAAGCAGGCGCAACCCCAAGGCTGACCATATCTACCAATGAGTCGAGTTGCAACCCAAATTCACTGCTGGCATTCAGCCGCCGCGCCAATGCCCCATCGAACAAATCCAAAATGTAGCTGGCCAATACGAGGGAACCCCCCACCAAAAAATAGCCCGACGCGGCCGACATGAGCGACACAATCCCACAAATGAGGGAAATAAAGGTGATGCCATTGGGAACAAGATAACGGTATTTGCTGTTCATAGTGACTGTGACTGGTTACTCGTTACTTGTTATTGGTTACTCGTTATTTGTTGGGAAACCTCATAGAAACCACCAACCCTCAATAACCAATAACCAATAACCAATAACTCCCTACCCCCAACGACCGATGGGCGTAATGCCCCCATGCACCTTATCCCCCACCTGCACCAAAATCTCGCTTTCGGGGGGCAAAAAGAGGTCTACGCGGGAGCTAAAGCGAATCATACCCAAACGCTCGCCCGAGGTCACGGGTTGCCCCTCGGCCAGATAGGCGACACAGCGGCGGGCGAGGATGCCCGCAATTTGCTTGGTCAGAATGAGACGGCCGTCGGCCGTCTCTATCACCGTCGCTATATACTCATTCACATCCGATGCTTCGGGGCGAAACGCCTGCAAAAATTGGCCCGGCACATGAGTCACTTGCCGTACAGTGCCACTAATGGGCACGCGCTGAACATGGACATCGTGCAAATTGAGGAAAATGCTGACCCGCACCACGGCACGGCCGAGGTATTTCTCCTCCTGCTCCTGCACAATTTCCACCACCTCCCCATCGGCGGGCGAGATGGCCAAGCCATCTTGCACCAGCACCTCCCGCTCGGGGTCGCGGAAAAAATAAATGACAATCAGCCAGATAGGGGTGAGAATCGCCAACAAGATATTGGTGATTTTGCCGGGGGAAAGCCACCGCGCTACGGCCGCGCCCAGCCACAATGCTGTCGCCGCGCCTAAATTCTTTTCACTGCCCTTGGCAAAGGGCCAGCCTTGGTAATGGTTCATAAGTGGTTAGTGGTTAGTGTCTAGTGGTTAGTGGTTATTGAATCGTAGCTCCCTGCTGACTAGCTGACAGGCTGACAGGCTGACTAGCTGACAGGCTAAATTGTATCACACGGCCGTTGGCTAAACGTACCCTAATCGCTGTTCGCTCCCCCCTACCCCCTTTGGTAAACTTGCCCCATGCAAACAAATTCCCTTCGCTTTCGTTTGGGTGCGGCCGTGGCGGCCGTGCTTGTGCTGGCAATTCTCTCGGCCGTTATCTGGCGGCTCTATCGCGGCGATGGCTCCCTTCTGCGCGAGGTCAGCGTGGGCGCCACCCAAATCTCCCCCAACGCCGACGGCCAAGAGGACATCACCCTCATCCAATATCAGCTTTCGCGCAGTGCCGTCGTCTCCATTTACTTCGAGGACGACGCAGGCACGCGCTACACCTTCCGCAACGAACGCCTGCGCGGGGCAGGCCCTTACGAAGTCTATTTTAGTGGCGTGGTAGATGGCTATCGTCTGCCCAGCGATACCCTCGAAGGGGAAATTATCGCCCGGCTGTTGCCCGACGGCCGTTACACATGGACGATTGCGGCCGTGGACATCAACGGCACCGCCGAGCAACAAACAGGCCAACTCACCATTGCCGATGCTTCTACCGAACTGCCCGAATTGCGCGGCTTTGCCCTCGACAAAGAGAGCTTCACCCCCAACCGCGATGGCATAGACGACCGGGTGCTCATCCAATACCAGCTCCAAAAAGAGGCGGCCGTGCGTGTCTTTTTAGAGTTGCCCGAGGGCGGCGAAATTCCCATTGGCGAAACGGAGCGAGATGTGCCCGCAGGGATGCCCGGCCGACATTACTACGATTACGAGGGTGGGGTGGATAACGGCCAAACCCCGCCACCCGATGGACAATATGTGGTGACGGCCGTGGCCGAAGATGCCGAAGGGCAAAAAATACAAGTCAGCCAGCCGCTAACCATCGCCCTTGGGGGTGTCCCCCGCGCCGATATTTTCGCTCCGCCCAGTGGTGATACCTTTGCGGTGAGCGGCACGGCCGTGGCTCTCTGCAACACCCTCTCCTTCACCCTCACCGTTGAAAATTACGGCACAACCCCCATCCGCACCACAGGCCCTGCCCCCGGCACCGTCTACGATTCCGATTGGAACTACAACACGCTCGGTTGGCACACCGAATCGGGCGCATGGCGGGTGGCCATCGGCTACGAAAACGAGCTGGGCAACTACCCCTTCCGCTGGGCGGTGGGCGATGAATCCACTTTAGAAGAGATAGATGGCCACCTCTACCTCATGCCCGGCCAACGCGCCCTCATCACAGGCGGCATCCGCATGGTCGGCCCACTGGGCGAGCGCAACCCCCAACCCGTGTGGGCGGGCCTCATCCACGAAGATGTGGAAGTGTCGCAGTTCAACAACCGCGTAGACCCCAAAGCCATTTTGCTGGATATGCCCGACGAGGAAAATATACGGCCGTGTGAGAGCCGAGAGATAGAGATGCGGGAGTGAGAGGGGGGAGGGAGGAGTAAGGGAGTAAGCGACTGAGAGACTGACCGACTGACTGACTGATCCCTAAGTTAACGTTTACGAAAAGCCACCCCTCAAACCTTGAAGGGGTATCTGCTTTTGCAGTATCATGCCGCCGCTCAGTTCTCCGTGTACTTGTGTATTTGTATATTGGTATATAGGTTTATTGGTTCGTCACGCCAATAAACCATTACACCAATACACCTCTATACCCTACTTCCCACCTTCCCCACAAACTTCATGCTCGATATTGCCATTATCATCGTCAGTTGGAACGTGCGCGACTACCTCGCCGATTGTTTGCGCTCGGTTTACACCGATTTGCGCCAATCAGGGCTACGCGCCAGCACATGGGTGGTGGACAACAACTCCACCGACGGCACGGCCGAACTCGTTGCCGATTTATTTCCCCATGTCCACCTCATCCAAAACGACCACAACCCCGGCTTTGGCGCGGCCAACAACCAAGGGATGCGTGCCGCCGCCAGCCACGAACCCCGCTATTACTTCCTGCTCAACCCCGATACGTTTGTGCGGCAGGGGCACTCCGCGCCCTTGTCAATTTCATGGATAGCACCCCCAAGCAGGCATGGCGGGGCGCGGCTCGTTTATGGCGACGGCCGTTTCCAACACAGTGCCTTCGCCTTCCCCGGCCTCTCCCAATTGCTCTTCGATTTATTTCCTTTACCCAATCGCCTTTATGAGAGCAAAGCCAACGGCCGTTACCCGCGCCGCCTCTACCACGCCCAAGGCCAACCCTTCCCCGTAGACCACCCCCTCGGGGCAACCATGCTGGTGCGGCGCGATGTGGCCGAAGCGACGGGCGGCTTTGATGAGGCGTTTTTCATGTATTGCGAAGAGCTAGATTGGTGCTGGCGCATCCACCAAGCGGGCTGGCAAATTTACACAGTGCCCAGTGCCGAAATCGTCCATTACGGGGGGGAAAGCACTAAACAAGCGGCGGCTCGCTCGGTGATTAACTTGTGGGAGAGCCGAGCGCGGTTTTACAGGCGGCACTACGGCCGTTGGCGCAACACCCTCGCCCGCCACATCGTCAAAATGGGCATGAAGCGCAAACTCGCCCAAACCAGCGAACCCACCCTCCAGCAAGCGTATCAGGAAGTGGTCAGCCTGTGGCTGAAGTGATTTTGGAGGGGGGATTTTGGATTTTGGATTGATGATGAGCCACTGTTTTGGCTCTATTTAAGGTGGGACTGGTTAACAAGCAATGAACAACGAAACCTCACCCCCACCAGCACCCCTCCAAAATCCAAAATCCAAAATCCAAAATCTCACCGCCGTCATCCTCACCCTGAACGAAGCGCAACACATTGGCGATTGCATTGCCAGCGTGGGTTGGGCGGATGAGGTGATTGTGTTGGATTCGTTCAGCGAGGATGGCACGGCCGAACTCGCCCGCCAAGCAGGAGCCACCGTCTACGCCGCCAAATTTGAGAACTACGCCGCCCAGCGCAATATCGCCCTTGGCCATGTGGCCACCGAATGGGTGTTGTTTGTAGATGCCGACGAGCGGGTCACGGCCGAACTTGCGGCCGAAATTGGCCACGTCATCGCTACCCGCCCCGAAGCGGGCTGGTACATTCCCCGCCACAACTACATTTTTGGCAAACTCACACTGGGTGCAGGCTGGTATCCCGATTATCAGGCGCGGCTCTTCCGCACGGCCGCTGTCCGCTACGACCGCCCCGTCCACGAAGTCGCCGAAGTACAAGGGGAGATGGGCTACCTCCACAACCCGCTCATCCACCACAACTACACCGACCCCGCCCAATTCCATCGCAAACAGGCCAAATACACAGCCTACGGCGCCGAAATTTTGCGACAAGAGGGCATACGGCCGAAATTCTACACCCCCTACACCCAGCCCCTGCGCCACTTTTGGTGGCGCTTCATCACCCTCGCGGGCTATAAAGATGGCCTCCACGGCTTGCGCCTCTCCCTCTACCTCGCCTACTACGAATGGCAGAAATACAAGGCCGTAAGCCGTAAGCCGTAAGCCGTAAGCCCAGAGCCTCTAGCTTACGGCTTACGGCTTACGGCTTACGGCTTATAGCTTATGGCTTTACCGCCGAGAGCGTAAACGCAAACGTACTGCCCTGCCCCTCATCGCTTCGCACCCAAATTTGTTGCTTGTGCGCCGCCAGAGCCATCTTGCAGAAGGCCAACCCCAGCCCATAGCCATTGCCGTTCTTCTCGGCCGTCATAAACCGCTCAAAAATCTTGTCGTGCAGGACGGGCGGAACCCCGTGCCCCGTATCGCGCACGGCCACCACCACCTTTTCCCCCGCCGATTGGGGGACAACGGTGGACAAAATGGTAATTCGGCCGCCCAACGGTGTAAATTTGAGGGCGTTGTCTATCAAATTCTCCAGCACCCGCTGGATGAGCCGCTCATCCGCCCAAATGACGGGCAGGGGGGCGAAAATTTCTTGGTGCAGGGTGATTTGCTCTCGCTCGGCCGTCGGCCGTAGCCGCGCCAACACCCGCTCCACCAAATCGGGCAACTCAAAAGGGGCGTAATCTAGCTCCAACTGCCCATTCTCCAACTGGTGTACCGCCAAAATCGTATCCACCAACTCCTGCATCGCCCCCAAACTGTGGTTAACCACATGATAAAGCGGCTCGGAGTTCGTCACTTGCCCATCCTGCAACATCTCCACCGCCCCGCGCAGGGTGGTTAGCGGGTTCCGCAAATCGTGTACGGTGGTGTGGATGAGGTTTTCGCGCAGGTGTTGCGCATCGCGCAGTTGGGTCACATCGCGCAAGAGGAGCAGACGGCCGTGAGGAGCCACCGCCACACTGCGCCAATAAAGCGTGTGCCCATTCACCCGCATCTCATCCCCCTGTGGGGCACTGGGCGGAACCAGCAACCGCTCTTGCTCGGCCAACAGGAGCTGGTGCAAGCCCGGTGGAAGCCCCTCGTGGCGCAACAGATGCGCCAGCGGCTTGCCCCGCCAATCGGCCGTTCCATCTACCCCGCACAATGCCAGTGCAGGCTGGTTAATCAGTTCAACAGCTTCTTCTTGGTTGATGAACAACAGGCCATCGGGCGATGTTTGCAGGAGCGCATACAGTTTGTGGCGCGTCTCGGTGTGGGCGGCCGTCAGCCGCTCTTGCACCATGCGAATGGCCACTTGGTGGGCGGCGGCCGTTAGAATCGCCTGCTCCTCGGCCGTTAACGGGCGCGGGTGGGCGTGGAACAAACTCAGCGTGCCCACCAGCCGCGCCCCGTGGTGGAGCGGCAAACCTGTCATGGCTCGCCAACTGCCCGCCTGCAACAGGGGCACAAGCTCGGGCAGGTGGATGTGGAGCTTGTCATAGGCGGCCGTTTCCCGCCACGCATCAGGCACATGGACGAGTTCATGTTGGTGGAGCAGATACGCACCCCACATCTCCTGCAATGGCCCGCCTTCGTCTGGCTCCAAACCCCGCTCGGCCACGGTGATTAGACGGCCGTGGCGGGGGTGCAAATAGCTCACTTGCCCCGCTTCGTAGCCGAAGGTGGTGCAAATTTGCTCCAACATATGGGGCAAGGTGGCCGCCTCGGGCAATTCCACCCAGAGCTGGGCGTGGGTGGTGTGTTGCACGGCCGTTTGCCGTTGCTGGTCGTGGGTCAGCGCCAAGAGGAGGTGGTCGGCCAAGGCGTGTACCAGCCATAGTTCGCTCGGGCTAAACAGGTTGGGTTGGCGGCCGTGCCAAATTGCTACGGCCACCACGGCTCCCTCTTGTTTGAGTGGCAACGCAAGGGTACTGCCATAGGCAAAGCTGGGGTTGCTGTAGGGCAAAATCGCTTCTGCGCCCGCCACCTGCGGCTCGCCGCTCAGAATGGCTTGGGTGATAAGCCCCGCGGTGGGGGCAAATGTTTGGCCGACGATGGGTTTGAGAGGGGTGGAGGCGGCCGATAATTGCCACACGGCCGTTTGCTCGTCCACTTTCAGCACGGCAATGTCATCCCATGCCCCCCAATTTTCGAGGGCATCCACGGCCGCTGTCAGTGCCTCACCCGTTTCCAATTGGCTGGCAATGGTGCGCGGCACCTCGTAGAGCAAAAGGCGCAAGCGGCTGTGCTGGCGGTGTAGCTCGCGCCACCGTTGCCACAAATAGAGCAACAGGGCGAGCAGGAGCAGGATAGCGGCCGAAAAAATGGCCGTGGCTTGCGCCCGCCACACGGCCAGTGCGCTGGCATAGGTCAGCACGGCCGTGAAGAGCCAAAATAGGGTTAATCGGGTAGAAGGAAGGGGTGGTTGGTTCATAGTTGGGCAAAGGGGCACAGGCTCGGAGAGAAAATCGGCCGTGTACCATACCTTGCCAGTATAATCACAGGGGGATGGTAAGCTGTGAAGATGGGGTAAAAAGTTGTGTAGATAGGCAAAAGTGCATTTTTCCCTCTTCTCTCTTCCCTTTTCTCTCGTCTCCCTTCCAACTTTTGACAGACCGCCCCACATTAGGCATAATGTCCCCATTGCCATACCCAAAGCGATGACGGAGACGAGTACGCCGCCTGCCCCGCCCAGCGAATCTGGAATTGGTGTGAGCCAGATGCGAAGCAACGGCCGAAAATCCCTCCCGAGCGCAAGCTGAACGGGGTTTAAACGTAATTAGTAAATCGTAATTGGTAATTGAGTGGCTTGGCCAACAACTAATTACAAATTACCAATTACCAATACCTTCCTACTAAGCAAGCCGGCCTAGCTCCCCGTTACAGGAGCGAGACGATACAAACTGTGTCGTTGCACAGAGCGCATGGGCAGAATTGCCCATGAAGCTGGGTGGTACCCCGAAGAACGTTCCAACGCCTTCGTCCCAGTCTTGGGGCGGAGGCGTTTTTGATTTTGGATTGGGGAGTTTAATTTTCAATTGATGGGTAAGCTGAGACTGACTGACTGACCGACTGAGAGGCTTTTATGCGTTACCTTTATTTGGCGATTGCGGTGTTGGGAGCCATTGCCCCTTACTTTTTTGTGGGGCGGTTTATGATGAATACAGGTGGTGGATTGTCTGAATTTTTGGCGGCGGCCGTGGTCAACGATGCGGCCACGACAGCCACGGCCGATGTCCTCGTCGCCTCCCTCGCCTTCTGGCTCTTCCTCTTTGTGGAAGCCCGCAAATGGGGCATCCGCTATTGGGGGCTGTTCATCATCGCCAATCTGGGCGTAGGCTTATCCTTTGCCCTGCCCCTATTCCTCTACTTCCGCCAAGTGGCGGTGGAGCAGGGGAGCAGGGGAGAAAGAGAGAAGCAAGAGAGTAAGAGACTGAGAGACTGACTAGCTGACTAGCTGAAAGACTGAGAGACTCCTATGACTGAATTGCTTTACCAAACCTATGCCTATATGCGCGAATTTACGGCCTTTGTCACGGCCGTTACCCCTGAGGGGGGCGTGGTGCTAGACCGCACAGCCTTTTACCCCACGGGGGGTGGCCAACCGTGCGATTTTGGCCACTTGGTGACACACGACGGCCGTCGTTATGCCATCACCCAAGTAAAAAAAGTGGGTGAAGAGGTGGTGCATGTGGGGGAAGGAGATGCCCTCGTCGCTGGCGAAATGGTGACAGGCCAACTGGATTGGGAACGGCGCTACCAGCTCATGCGGACGCACACGGCCATGCACATTTTATGCGGCGTGGTGTGGCGCGATTACAAAGCGCAGGTGACGGGCGGCAACATGGATCCATTGCAGGGGCGCATGGATTTTGAGTTTGAGACGATGAGCCAAGAATTGGTGGCGGAGATTGAAGCGGCCGTGAACCGCGAAGTGGAAGCGGCACACCCCGTGTATGTCCGTTTCTTGCCCCGTGAAGAGGCTTTCCAAATTCCTGACTTAATCCGCACCAAAATCAACCTGCTCCCGCCCGCCATTACGGAGATACGGATTGTGCAGTTGGCGGTGCTGGATTTGCAGGCGGATGGGGGAACCCACGTGGCCAACACCCGCGAAGTCGGCCGTATGCGAATTACCGACTACAAGAGCAAGGGCAAAATCAACAAGCGCATCTATGTGGAGTTAGATAGAGACGAGAGATAGAGATAGAGGAATCCTCAGCACTCAGCACTTTCAACTCAGCACTACATCATGCGTTTTTTATTGAAGGAACAGCTTTACGAGAAGCGATTGGCGGCCGGGGAACTCCGTTACGAGCAGGACGGCCGCCCCACAGGTGCTATCGAGCATTGGCGGTACACCCATGCCCATGATGGCTACCACTTTTGGCGGGTGGACTTAGACGGCCGTGCCTCATCAGGCGACACCTTCCTTTATAACCTGTTGCTAGACCCCCACGGCCGCCCTGCCGACCTGCGCTGGCGGTTTTACAACGCCAGCAACCGTGCCCACGGCCAAATCTTGTTCGAGGCAGGGCAAATGACGGCCGTGCGCGAAATCAACGGCCAGCGTTTTGAGCAAGAAGTGCCGTCCAGCCCCTTTTTCTTCCCCAGTGTGGCGGGGTTGTGGCTTTTGCGCGGGGTGCAAGGCGGCCGAGTGGCGTTGCAGACGCTGGCCATGCACCAGCGGGAACTCGAAGCGTTTATGGCCTTGGTTCCGTTGACGGCCGAGCTGGCGCAGGCAGAACGCACCACGATTTTGCGCTGGGGGGAGCAAGAGCGGCGCAGTTGGTGGAATGCGCAGGGGTTTCCCGAGCGGATGGAGCGGCAAGATGGGTTGACGGCCGTGGGTGTAGGGCGTGGCAAGTGAGATGTGAAACGTAAAAAGGGATGTAAGACGGGACGGCTGAAGCCGTTACTACGAACCAAGAGCGAACAGCTAAATTGAGGAGAATGACGATGCCAATTAAAGATGTTGCGAGCAAAGTGGATTTTGTGAAGATGGAACAAGAGACGCTGGCTTTCTGGAAGGAGAGCGAGGCGTTTAACAAACTGCGGTTGTTGCGGAAAGGAGCCAAGGAGCATTGGAGCTTTGTGGATGGGCCGATTACGGCCAACAACCCGATGGGCGTTCACCACGCATGGGGGCGCACCTATAAGGATTTGTATAACCGCTACCACGCCATGTTGGGCAAGGAATTGCGCTGGCAACAAGGCTTTGATTGCCAAGGGCTGTGGGTAGAGGTGAATGTGGAGAAAGATTTGGGGTTCCAGAGCAAACGGGACATTGAGGCGTATGGTTTGGCGGAGTTTATCAAGCTGTGCAAGATGCGGGTGCTGGAATTCGCGGCCGTGCAAACCGCCCAATCCGTCCGCCTTGGCTACTGGATGGATTGGAACAACCTTGAGGAGCTGGAGAGCTTGCGCCGTGCCCTTGCCGAGGACGACCAACAAACTGTAACCATTCAGGGGCCGCAGGGAAGTGTGACGGGCACGGCCGAACAAGTCGTCGGCCAACTGGGAATGCCCCACGTCGGTGGTTCCTACTTCACCTTTAGTGATGAGAACAACTATCAGATTTGGCGGTTTATCAAAACTGTGGAGGAACGGGGATGGCTCTATAAGGGCACCGATGTGATGCCGTGGTGTGCCCGCTGTGGCACGGGGATTAGCCAACACGAGATTGTGACCGACGGCTATAAGGACACCACCCACGAATCGGTCTATGTGAAGTTCCCCTTGCTCGGCCGGGGAGAGCAAGAAGCTCTGCTGGTGTGGACGACAACCCCGTGGACGCTGAGTAGCAACGTGGCGGCGGCCGTTGGCCCCGAACTCATCTATGCCCAAGTGCGCCACAACGACGGTTGGACGTATTACTTGGCCAAGGAAGCGATGAAAAGCTCGCTGATTGGCAAAGAGGGGACGGACTACGAAGTTGTAGCGGAACTGAAAGGCAGTGAGATGCTCGGCTGGCACTATGCAGGGCCGTTTGATGAGCTAACGGCCGCTCAAACAGCCTTTGCGGAGGCCAACTACACCCATCGGGTCATTTCGTGGAAAGATGTGGGCGCGGCCGAGGGGACGGGCATCGTTCACATTGCGCCGGGGTGCGGCGCCGAAGACTTTGGGCTGAGCAAAGAGCATTTGTTGCCCGTGGTTGCTCCGCTGGACGAGAACGGCATCTACGGCGAGGGGTTTGGCTGGCTCAGCGGCCGTTCGGTAATGGAAAGCGGCTTGGCGGAAGAGATATTTGCTGATTTGCGCGGCAAGGGAGCGTTTTATCGCAAGCAGAAGTACACCCACCGCTATCCGCACTGCTGGCGGTGCGGTACGGAACTCGTTTACAGGCTGGTGGACGAGTGGTTTATCAGCATGGGCGAGTTGTATGACAAGCCGCGAGAAGAAGTAACGGCCGAGGAGAAGGCGGCCAGCTTGCGGTACCAAATCATGGACAGTGTGGACCAAGCCAATTGGTATCCGAGCTTTGGATACGACAGAGAGATGGATTGGCTTCGCAATATGCACGACTGGATGATTTCTAAGAAGCGTTACTGGGGCTTGGCGTTGCCCATCTGGGTCTTTCCGGATGGCTCCTATTACGTTGTCGGTTCGCAGGAAGAGTTGCGCGAGTTGGCGGTGGAAGGGTGGGAGACGTTTGAGGGGCATACGCCTCATCGGCCGTACATTGACGCGGTGAAAATCCGCCACCCGCACAAACCGGGCATGGTGGGGGAGCGCATTAAGGATGTGGGCAACCCGTGGCTCGATGCGGGCATCGTCGCCATCAGCACGCTTCACGCCTCTAGCGACCCGGAGTACTGGGCGAAGTGGTATCCGGCCGATTGGATTAGCGAGAGCTTCCCCGGCCAGTTTCGGAACTGGTTTTATAGCTTGTTGGCCCAAAGCACGGTGCTGACGGGGCGCAGTCCATTCAAGAATCTGTTTAGTTATGCGACCCTGCTGGCCGAAGACGGCCGTGCGATGCACAAAAGTTGGGGGAATTCGATTGAATTTAACCAAGCGGCCGACCAAATGGGCGCAGATACGATGCGTTGGCTCTATGCGAGTTGCAAACCAGAGAAAGATCTGCGCTTCGGCTTTGCGGTGGGAGACGAAACAAGGCGGCGGTTCCTCATTCCCCTGTGGAATGTGTACAGCTTCTTCACCACGTATGCCAGTTTGGATGGCTGGGAACCGAGCGCAGGCGCACGGCCGACCAGCCCCGACGCGGGCAACGCCCAAATGGACGAATGGATCCTCGCCCGGCTGGATGAGACAGCCCTCGCCATGCGGGCGGCGCTGGACATTTACAATGCGGAACGGGCGACCCAGCTTGCGGAAGCGTTCTTAGATGAGTTGTCGAACTGGTATGTGCGCCGTTCGCGGCGGCGGTTCTGGCGGAGCGAGGCGGACGCGGACAAATCGGCCGCTTATGCGACCCTCCACCATGTTTTGGTGGAGTACAGCAAACTTCTCGCGCCCTTCATCCCGTTTACGACCGAAGTCATCTACCAAAACCTCGTGCGCGGCGTGGATGCGTCGGCTCCCGAGAGCATCCACCACACCGCCTACCCGACGGCCGACCCTGCGACGCTGAACAGCCGCTTATTGGCCAAGATGCAACTCGCCATCACCACCGCCAGCCTCGGCCGAGCGGCGCGTAGCTCTGCTGATGTGAAGTTGCGCCAGCCGTTGGCCACGGCGCGGGTCAATGTAGGGAGCCAACAAGAGGAAGAAGACCTGCGCGAACTGGCGGAAGTGCTGGCCGAGGAGATGAATGTCAAAGCGATTGAGATTGTGTCGGAAGTGGGCGAATTGGTGAGCTATAAACTGCTCCCGAACAACGCCGTGCTGGGACCGAAGTTCGGCAAGCTCTTCCCGAAGATTCGCCAAGCTCTGCTGGCGGTAGACCCTGCCGCTGGGGCACGGCTATTACAGGCGGGGCAACCCATTTCCCTGACGGTGGATGGCGAAGCTGTTGAGCTGAATGGCGAGGATGTGTTGGTGCAAACCGAAGCACGCGGAGAGGCGGCCGTGGCCAGCGAACGGGGCATCACCGTGGCCGTGGATACGCACCTGACCGAGGCGTTGCTTCAAGAAGGCTACGCACGGGACTTGGTGCGGCTCATCAATAACCTGCGCAAGGAGACGGGGTTGGAGATTTCGGACCGTGTGGAACTCGTTTACAGCGGGGCGGGCTTGGCGGCGGAGACGCTGACGAATTTCGCGGCCTATATTCAGGCGGAAACACTGGCGACGCACCTCGGCGCGGGCGACCCGCAAGGGGCGACGGCCGTGTTGGAGACGGCCGTGGGGGATGCGGCCGTGGTTATTGGTCTGACGAAGGTAGGATGAGGCGATGGGGAGGCGGAGGAGCAGAGGGGCGGAGGGGCAGGGGAGAGATGTAGGGGCGAGAAGGCGGCGCGAGGCGTGAACGAAGAACGCCGCGCCGCCTCTCGCCGCCTCCTCGCCCTGTGGCGACAAGTATGAAACCCCAACGAAAAACACAACAATTCACCCTCATGCTCTGGACGGTCTCCAGACCGTTCCAGTTGCGCCCATAAACCAGCAAGTCAGGTGGAGCGGTCAGAGACCGTCCACAGCACGGCGACAAGGGAGGCAGAGGAGCGGAGGGGTAGGGGAGCAGGGGAGAGAGGGGCGGGGGGGCGGCGTGAAAGGCAAGCGAAGAACGCAAAACCTTGTCTCGCCGCCCGCTCGCCCAGAGACGGAGCAAACCCAACATGCGAGAACAAATAGAAACCCATCAACCCGCCGTTGCAATTTGGCGTAATGGCACGGCCGCCCCCTTCGGCGAGCGGGCGGCGAGAAAAATTAGAATGGTTTGCATTTCCCCCTTACGCCGCCCTCCCGCCCCTACGGTGTGCCGTGGCGGGATTCGGTTGTAGGGCGGCAGAAGGGGTTTGCAACATTTCCAAATGAGAACGGGTGTGCTATTATTTGGGTTGCAACAATGATGAATTCGTTAGCAGGAGAGAAAAACATGACTGTGATTCAGTTTAACGTAGGTGAAACAGTGCGGGAGGGGTATTTAGCCGTTCCACCGAGCGGCCGAGGCGCGGGCGTGTTATTCCTGCACGCTTGGTGGGGTCTCACCGACACTTTTAAGCATCTCTGCGATAAATTAGCCGCTGAAGGCTTTGTCACCTTTGCCCCAGACTTGCACCACGGCCGAGTAGCCACGACCATCCCCGAAGCGACCCACTTGATAGAGACGCAAGACTTCCCTGCCGTGAAGGCCACGGCCGAAGCCGCCATGCACCTGCTCCAAGGCCATGCGGCCGTGACCAGCGACAAGCTGAAAGCCATTGGCTTCTCGATGGGAGCAGGCTATGCCCTTGTGCTAGACGGAAGCCACCCTGAGGCGTTTGACAAAATTGTGTTGTTTTATGGCGGAAGCGAAGGGGATTTGTCCGCCAGCAAAGCGCAGTTTCAGGGGCACTTTGGGACGAACGACGAATGGGAACCGCTGGAATACGTGGAGAAGATGGCCGCGCCCCATGTGGAGTTGCATCTTTATCCTGAGGTCCAGCATTGGTTTTTGGAAGAGAATCAGGTGGGTTATTATGATGTGCATGCGGCCGAATTGGCATGGGAACGCACGATTAATTTTCTGAAAGGCCGCACCAATTAGCCCTAGCTAGGTGGAGCGGTCGGAGACCATCTACCACAAATACGCAAGGCAGATTGTAGGGGCAACCCTTGTGGTTGCCCTAAATGTTGGTTGACTTATTTTAAGGGTAGACAAGGCCTACCACCAAGTAAAGTTGAGATGAAACACGCTTTTGGTAATTTGTAGGAGGACAAAGCGCATGAAAACCCAGTATTACACGGCCAGCAGTTTGGATGGCTTCATTGCCGATGCCAATCACTCATTGGAATGGTTGTTCCAGCTTGGGGAAGTGGAAAACACCAGCTACCCGCAATTTATTAGCGAGGTGGGAGCCATTGCGATGGGTTCTAGCACCTATGAATGGCTCTTAAAGCACGAAATCTACGCCAACGAGGCGGAGCCAAAAGCATGGATGTATGCTCAACCCGTGTGGGTCTTCTCTTCGCGGGAATTACGCAAGGTGGAAGGGGCAAACATTCAGTTTGTGCGGGGGGATGTACGGCCGATTCACGCCGCGATGCGTTCAGCGGCGGGGGAGCAAAACATTTGGATTGTGGGGGGTGGCGATTTGGCGGGGCAGTTTTGGGATGCGGGCTTGTTGGATGAATTGATTATCACCATAGCGTCGGTGACGCTGGGGAGCGGTGCGCCGTTGCTCCCCCGTGCAATTACCAAGCCTGCCTTGCGGCTCATCTCTTGCGCCACCTTTGGCGAGGTATTTGCAGAGTTGCGCTATGAGGTTGTGAAGGCTCCACACTAGGCGGGGCGACGGCCGAGGAGGATGAGGCTGTAGGGGCAACCCTTGTGGTTGCCCTAAAGAGGGTAGGCACAAGGCCTACCCCTACGACGGCTATTTAGGGTCAGGCGGGGCGACGGCCGAGGGGGATTAACGTCAACCCCAACACAAAGAGGGGAATGCCAACCTGTAAGGCCAACAATTGGGTGGGGCCGATACCTGTATAGTTGGTGGTGCGAAACAGATCAAGCAAAAAGGGGCCGAGCGCAAGGGCGAGACCCACGGCTGAAAAGCCATAGCCGAGTTGTCGTTTGGTTATCATAGTTGGTTTGGTTGCTAAACCTCGCTGGCGGAGGTAGCCACAGTAAAATCCACTCCTAAGGCGGCAAAGTGCTGTTGGCCACAACGCACTTTATCCGCTTCTGTGGTGCGGAGCTGGAGGAAATTGTGCGTGCCCTTTGTCTCGCGCACCAGATAGAGCGTTTTGTCCCCTTCTTTGACCACCGCCCAATCGGGATTATAGCCACCGAGAGGAGTCTCCACCTTGAACCACGCGGGCAATTTGACAAACAGCTTGATATCTTCACGCTGGTCTAGCTGGCGGGCAAACTCCCGCTCCACTTCGGAATCATAGGTGATGTAAGTATAGATTGATTTGCGAACCTGCACGGCCGTGAGGTAATTCACCAACTCCTCGCTTTGGAACAGCCGCATTTCCC
>JADJSZ010000067.1 GCA_016711405.1 Candidatus Hadersleviella danica
GCGGCTATAGCTTTTGGAAAAGTTGTTCCGCCCAATCCTCTTCTCGCCAAAGGAGGTTGCCCGTATTGAACAAATACCCTTTGTCGTGCGAAAAAGTACCAATCCCCTCAAAGGCAATTTTGCCCATCACCCCTTCGCGGGTACGGATTTGCTCGAGGTCGGTGGGGGAGATGGGGCCGTTCCAGCCTGTGACGGTGTAGTTGAGGCGGCCGTGTTTGCCCGTGTAGGGCAAGGGTTGGTAGGGCGTGTGTTGGCTGACAAAGCCGCAAATATAGGCGGGGATGGTTTGGAAGGTGGGCAGACGGTCGAAGAGGGAGGAGGATTCAGCGGCCGTGAGTGCCCCTACTTCTTCGCCCCGTTTCAGCACTTTGTCCTTAAACACGCTGATATGCTTGAAGAAAGCAAAGAGATGGTCACGCCCCGTGCCCACTTTGACGAACACGTAAATGTCAGAATGGTTAAATTGGTCGCCGGGGATATCCAGCCAAATGCCATTCCATTTGCTCGTTTTGATGCTAACCTTGAGCCGAGGAACACGGTATGGCTCCTCATCGTCCCGAATCAGGTGAATATCGGTGGGTAAAAACTCCTCTAACTTGCCCACCTCATGTCCCAATTGTGCGTCTAAACCTGCTTTTTTGGTCAGAAAGAGCTTGAACGCATACTCTCCCAAATAGCCACGGGTCATATCAACTTAATGTTGCCCCCAAATCTCTCGCTGGCGGCTACTCCCATAATCGGTTGCGCCGCACGGTCTAAAATTTTGAGGGCGTTGATACACATTTGGGTGTATCCCTCTTCATCAATGTGAACACAATTGGGCAGGAACCGCTCTTCGAGCCATTGCTCGAGCGTGAACTTGGTACATTCGCCCCCTGCAATCGCTTTTTCGACAATTTTAGTGGCATCTCCCTCGGGTATTCCCAAGGTGTGGGCAATTTTGGATGTGACTTGGGTAATGCTCATTTAATCTCCAAATAAGGCAAGTTGTTGGGTTTGAAGGGCATATTCGAAATTCGGTTTTATAGAACGGTAGGGAATGCCCGCAAATGTTTTAAGAATAGACTCGAACACAACTTGCGCCAATTTGGGGGGTACGGCCATACCGATTTGTTTGCGGACACTCTCTTTTGACCCCATAAACTGGTACTCATCAGGGAAGGTTTGTAGACGTGCCCGCTCCCGATTAGTGAGGGCGCGAGGTTCATGCCAGTGGTAGCCATGTGTACCACCCCCGCCGCTCCCCGTAATGGTATAGGATGGTTTGGCAGGGTCGAGCCGGCGGTAAATTTGGCTGAGTTTGGCTCCTTTGACATTGAGTTGCAGATGAGGGGGAATCTCGGCCGTCCACGCATTTTGCCCCGGCTGGATATATTTAAGCCGCTCCACCACCGCCTCCGATTGGCGCGTTGGCTCTTGGTTAGCCGCCCATGCAGGGATGGGGGGCTGTTCTAAGGCTTTGCCAGCAGGGGGAGGAGCCTCGGCCGTGGTGGGGGCTGGCACTTTGTAGTTAAGGTGAAGTGCTTTTTGGAGACCCACGATGATAATGCGGTGGCGGGTTTGGGGCACGCCGTACTCTTCAGCGCGGTAGAGATGCACAGTTAAATCGTACCCATCTCCCGCGTTAGCCAAAGCATCTAAAATGTGGCGAAACGCTTGCCCCTCATTGGCACTCGACAAGCCGCTGACGTTTTCGGCCACAAAAAACTTGGGCAAAAAGCGATTAATTACTTCGACCCCGTAATCGTACAGTCCCCCAAAGTGACCATCAAACCCTTTTTGTTCACCCACAATGCTGAAATCGTTGCAGGGAAAGCCGTAGGCGAAGGCATCGCTAGGAGGCAATTGGGCGATGTCTAGTTGGTGGACATCAGCAGATAACGGTTTCGGCCGTGGTTTGCCCCATGATGTTGTGGGCATAGGTTTGGCAAGAATCGGCATCGTAGTCGCTCGCCCATGCGTGGCCGATGGTATATTGGCTCGTGCCAGCCTGAACCTGAGCTAGTTTGGCTCCTAGACCAAGCCCGCCGGGGCCACAAAATAGTTCACCTAATCTAAAACGCATGGGATTCTCTTTACCTCTTGGGGGTATTCTAGCACAGACCTTTGAGGTCTCTAAGACCTCAAAGGTCTAACCCAATGGCACTACCCTCCCGCCGAAGGCAAAAACACCTCTACCGAATCCCCCTCCTGCAAGGCTTGGCTCAACTCACTCTCATGCTCCTCATTGATGGCCAGCAACACATACTCATCCTGCAAACCCACGGCCGCCAACACCTCGGCCGCCGTCGCCCCCTCGGGCAATACCAACACCACGCGCCCCTTCTGCACCGCTGGGAGCTTATCCCGCAAACGGCCGTGTAAACGGAGATGGATGTTCATGGAGTTAGTGTAATCTTTGTATTGGTATATTGCGTATTAGCCAATCACCGACCCAATAACGAATAACCAGTAACCAATAACCCTTCCTACGCCGCCCACCCCAGCCCCACCGCCTCCAGCGTCTCCCGCGTCGGGGTGCCGTTGTTGTCCCAGCCCGCTTGGGCGTAGTACATGTCGAGCGCGGCTTGGAATTCCTCTTCGGGAATATGCACCCCATCCGAACGGCCGCCTGTGAGCGGTTGGGTGTACAACTTCTTGGGCAACGTATCTTGGTCGCGGGTCAGCCCTTCGCGGGCATTGTAGGCGCGCATCAGGTTCAGGCGGCGACGGCCGATTTCCTGAATCTCCTCCACCGTGTAGATGTCCCCCGTGGCGGCCGTCATCAAATCGGCCATATCCTGCGGGCCATACATTTGCCATGTTCCAGCTAGACAAACTGGCAAATCCCCAGCGTATCCGTGGCACTGTAGTTGTATTGCGTCTTCAGGGCAAACTCTACCTTGTCGGCGTTCATCGCATTGGGGGCTTGCGGTTTGTGCAGGCCAATCTGGTCCAAGAACCGCTTGTATCCCGGCGCGTCGGGTTTGCCCTCATACGCCTTGGGGTGGTAGCCCGTGTCGTGTTCCGAAGATTGGTGGTCTGCCCCAAACGGGTTGGCGGCGTAGATGAGGCCCAAACTGCGCTTGACGTTGGGCATGTGGGCGGGCAACTCTTGCCCCTTGACGGTCAGCAGGTACTCGTGCCCTTTGCCGAAACGGTCGGCCGCTTTGGCCGAGCCATCGGCCAAATAATCGCCAAACCCTTCCCGGTTGAGAACCTTTTTGAGCATGGCAATCATGCTTTCGGCATCGCCGTAGCGCAGAACAATGCCGTCGGTGTCTTCGGCCGTCAAAATCCCCTTCTCAAAGCACTCCGTCGCCCACGAAATCGTCGCCCCGCAGGAGATGGTGTCCACCCCATATTCGTTGCACAATTGATTGGCGTAGGTAATGGCGCGTAAATCGTCTATGCCACAATAAGAGCCAAAGGTGGCGATGGTCTCGTATTCGGGACCGCCGTATTCGGGGATGAGTTTGTTGCTCATGTACTCCGATTCGACGACCCGCTTGCACCGCACGACGCAGGCGTAGCAGGTGTCACGGCCGAGCTTGTCCTGCTTGCCCTCCTCTGCCCCGCGCAAAATCTCATCATACAGCCGTTCGCCGCTGATGGCTTCGGCCAGTTCGGGCGACATGCCGCCGCTGTCCCAATTATTGGTGGGCAAGCCCCCGCTCCGCTGTTGGCTGGCCAGAACGCCGGGTGTGCCGTAACGGCCGAACGAATCCAGCCCGTATTCGGTCAGCCGCCCTGCGCCCAATCGGGCAAAGGCCGACACAGCTTTTTTGTCGGCGGGCACAACCTTGCGCGTGCCGCGCACGACAATCGCCTTCAGCTTTTTGCTCCCCATGACTGCGCCAATGCCTGTGCGCCCCCATGCCCGGTTGCTCATGTTCATCACGGCCGCGAACAACGACAACTTCTCCCCCGCTGGCCCAATCTGGGCAATCTCGATTTTCTTGTCGTTTAGCTCCGCCTTGAGCGCTTCATCTACTTCGAGGGTTGTTTTGCCCCACAGGTGGCTGGCATCGTGTAGCTGTGCTTCCCCTTCGATGATGCTCAGGTAGACGGGGCTATCGGCCGCGCCCTTAATGACGATGGCATCGTAGCCCGCGAATTTGAGTTCGGCCGGCCAAAAGCCACCCGCTTGGCTATCGGCCACGCCGCCCGTGGTGGGGGATTTGCAGGTGGCGGTACAGCGGCTTTGCCCACTGACGGGCAACCCCGTGGGGGCGCTGAGGGCAAAGGTGAGGGTGTTGCGCGGGTCGAGCGCGTCTATGTTGGCGGGGCTGTTGTGCCACAAATAATACAGCCCCATCAAACTGCCGCCGACGTAGTGGCGGTAAAATTCGGCCGATGGCTCCTCCACGGTAAGCTCTCGCTTGTCTAAATCCACATGTAAAATCTTGCCTGTAAAACCGTTCATGCTGTCTCCTTGCGTAGTGGTTAGTGGTTAGTGGTTAGTGGCTAGTGCATGCCCAAAAAAAGGTTTTATTTGAGTTGGTCTACTTGTAGGGGTAGGCCTTGTGCCTACCCCCAGCCCCGCAATTACCAGAGTTCAGGGCAACCACAAGGGTTGCCCCTACAGAAACATTCTCCTCTGCCCCTCTGCTCATCCGCTCCCCTGCCCTCACTGCATTTCCGCCAGTGCCGCCAAAATCGGCTCCACATCGGGCGGGCCACGGCGTATGACTTCGCTGTAGCGGACGATGCCTTCTTCGTCCACGATAACAATGGCGCGTTGGCTCACGCCCCAGCTTTCGTTCCACAGGCCGTAGGCGTGGATAACGGCCGCCTTCGGGTGAAAATCGGCCAACAGGGGAAAATCCAGCCCGCCCAATTGTTCGGCGAACGCTTGGTGGGCAAAAATACTGTCTACGCTGATGCCCAAAACTTGGACATTTAACTCCGCGAAGCGGCCGTGATTGGCCTGCAACGCTTGGAGTTCATTCGTTCAGACACCTGAAAAGTCGAGCAGGTAGAAGGCGAGGACGACCTTACGGCCGCGCAAATCGCTCAGCGCCAGCGGGCTTTGGCCCATGCTGGCGGGCAGAGAAAAATCGGGCCACTTCGCCGATGGTGATGGGGGTTTCGCGCATGGTTACTCCTTGGGGTAAATGAGGGGGTAATCTGGTGGGCATAAGGGTGGCAAAACGACAACCACGCCCCACATGAGATTATCCCGTGTTGGGGAGACTGGCAACACAAACCCCTGTTTAACGGCCGTGCCTACTTGGCATTGCCGACCGCGTAGGAACGGTTGCCGACCACGTAGGAACGGTTGCCGACCACGTAGGAACGGTTGCCGACCGCGTAGGAACGGTTGCCGACCGCGTAGGAACGGTTGCCGACCACGTAGGAACGGTTGCCGACCACGTAGGAACGGTTGCCGACCACGTAGGAACGGTTGCCGACCGCGTAGGAACGGTTGCCGACCGCGTAGGAACGGTTGCCGACCGCGTAGGAACGGTTGCCCCCACGTAGGAACGGTTGCCACCCGGCTGCCCCGCCCGTAAAAAAAGGAACCAACTCAAGTGTCGTTAAACGACGTCCCTACCTTGGCTCCAATTGACCATTCCTGCTCACCCCTCTAAACTAGGGCGCATAATTCAGTCACAGTTCCAAGAGGAGAAAACGATGAATGGTGTTATCGCGGCCGGGGATAAACAGACGGCCGAAGCAGGCGCACGCATCTTGGGCGAAGGAGGCAACGCCGTGGATGCGGCCGTGGCCGCCGCCTTCGTTTCCTTTATTAGCGAAATTGGCATGGTGCATTTGGGCGGGAGCGGCATGGGGCACATCTTCGACCCCCGCACCCACACCAGCGTCGTCTACGACTTCTTCAGCAACATGCCGGGGCTGGGCATCGAGCTAGACAAGAGCAAGCTCGACTTTAGCCGCGTCACCGTAGACTTTGGCGGCACCACCCAAGATTTCCACATCGGCCGTGGCTCCGTCGCCGTGCCGGGCAACATTCTGGGGCTGTGCCAAATGGCGGCCGACCACGGCCGACTCCCCCTCGCCCAACTACTCGCCCCCGCCATCGAACTCGCCCGCGCTGGCCACGCCCTGCCCGAATACCAAGCCCATACCTGCCAAATCCTCGCTCCGCTCTACACCCACACCGAGGGGATGCGCCAGATTTTTGCCAAGGCCGACAACGGCCGCATCATCCAAGCAGGCGAACGGCTCTACATTCCTCACCTCGCCGAAACCCTTGAGGCGTTGGCCGAACACGGCCCCAGCTACGCCCGCACTGGCGCATTGGCCGAAGCCCTCGTCGCCGACCAAGCCACACATGGCGGGCTGGTCACGGCCGCCGACTTAGCCGCCTACGAAGTCGCCACCCACGAACCCATCCGCCTGCCCTACCGCGACTACGAAATTTTGCTCCCCCGCCCCAGCTCCACTGGCGGCGTTCTGACAGCCTTCACCCTCAAACTGCTCTCCTCGTTCGATGTGGGCAAATGGGCGCACGGCTCGGCCGACCATCTGCAACTGTTGGCCGAGGCGATGTCCGCCACCACCCGCGCCCGGCGGCATTGGGAGCTGGCTCTGCTGGCCATGCCCGTTAAAGAAGCTGTGCGCGGCTTTTTGGATGAGGAGTTTGTGGGCAATTTCGCGGCCGAGGCGGCACTGGCCTTGTGGAAAGGACGGCCGAGCCAGAGCTTCGACGAAGGGCACAAGAAACCCAACACCAGCCACCTCAGCGTCATAGATGGCGAAGGCATGGCCGTCAGCCTGACCACCACGGCCGGGGAATCGGCAGGCTATGTCGTGCCCGGCACGGGCTACATCCCCAACAACATGCTCGGCGAAGATGATTTGCACCCCCACGGCTTCCACGCCTCCCCCGCTGGCCCACGCATCCACACCATGATGTGCCCCGTGGTAGTGCTGAAAGACGGCCGTATCAAGCTCGTCGTGGGCAGTGGCGGGAGCATCCGCATCCGCAGTGCCATCCTGCAAGTCATGAGCAACTTCCTCGACTTCAACATGCCCTTGGATGAGGCGGTGGCCGCCTCCCGTGTCCATCTCGAAAAACAAATCATGCAATGTGAAGGGGGCTACGACCCCCAATCCGTAGACGAATTAGAAGGGCTTGGGTATCAGGTCAACCGCTGGCAAGGGCGCAGTCTCTACTTCGGCGGGGCACACAGCGTCGCCGTGCAAGAAGACGGCCAACTCACGGCCGTGGGCGACTCCCGCCGTGGCGGGGCAATCGCCGTAAGCCATTAGCCGTAAGCCGTAAGCTGTAAGCCACCACCTAATCCGCAATCCGCATTCCCCATTCCGCAATCCCCCATGTCCATCTGGCACATCGCCCAGCGCGAACTCCACGCCCTCTTTGCCCAGCCCATCGCCTACATCGTGGCCATCGTCATCTTGTTCTTTTGTGGCCTCATCTTTGCCGATGGGCTGGCGCAGTACCAACAAACCCTCTTGCTGGGGCAACCCGTGCCGCCGCCCACCATGAGCAACGTCTTGGGCTTCTTCGTCTTTATCTCGCTCTTCGTCTCCCCCGCCATTACCATGCGCTTGCTGGCCGAGGAGCATAAAAGCGGCACGATTGAGCTTCTGCTCACCTTGCCCGTGCGCGAGGGCGAGGTGGTGCTGGGCAAATTTCTGGCGGCCGTGCTCTACTACCTGCTCATCCTCGCCTGCACCCTCTTCTACGCCCTCGTCCTGTGGCGCTTTGGCAACCCCGACATGGGGCCCATGCTCACCAGCTATTTGGGGGTCGTGCTGGCCGTGTGTGGGATGGTCGCCTTGGGGGTGCTGGCCTCGGCCCTCACCCAAAGCCAAATCGTGGCCTATATGCTCGGCTTGGCCCTCATCCTCGTCTTCTACCTCTCTGGCTCCATCGCCCAATCCTTCACCGCCAACAGCACCGCCACCGTCATCTTCACCGAGCTCTCCCTCCTCGACCATCTCAGCCGCCTCCCTTATGGCATCCTCACCGCCAAAGACCTCGCCTACTTCGCCTGCCTCACGGCCGCTCCCCTCCTCCTCGCCAAAGAGCAATTAACAAGGAACAAATAGCAAAGAACAAATTTGCTCCTTGCTCATTGATATGCGTCGCCTTCTTACCTCCACCCTCCCCTTTTTGTTGTTGCTGGCCTTGTACTTTGTGGCCTATGCCAACCCGCAATGGCGCTATGATGCCACGGCCGCGGCCGAAAACACCCCTCTGCCCGAGGTGGTGGCTTTGCTGAACGAGGCCGCTTCACCCATCGAAGCCATCGCCTTTTTGGGGCCAAACAGCATCGGCCGTCCCAGCACCGAACTTTATTTGGATGGGTTGCGGGCGGCCAGCCCTAACTTTCGCTACGAGATTGTTGACCCCAGCCTGAACCAAACCTTGGCCTTAACCTATGCGGCCGAAGAGGGCCTCATTGTGTTCATCCTCAATCGCGGCACGGCCGATGAACGCACGGCCGACCTCTACTTCCTCGGCGACCGCGACGTGTACGCCGCCCTGCTCCAACTCATCTACCCCTCCCAAAAAATCGCCTATTTCGTCACGGGGCACGGCGAGCCAGATTTATTGGTGTTTGACGATTTTGGGCTGAGCGAAGCCAGCCGCCAACTGGAAGATTTGGGCTTCATCACCGCCCCCCTCGATTTGCGCACCAGCGGCGGCGTGCCCGAAGATGCCGATGTGGTCGCTCTCGTCGCGCCCCAACGCGCCCTCTCGGCCGAGGAAATGGCCGCCTTGGGCGACTATGCCGCTGGCGGTGGTTCGCTCTTCATCGCGGCCGATGTCTTGCCCAGCCCCGAGGCGGAGCGAGCGGAACAAGCGGCCGTGGCTCCCTATTTGCAACAAACATGGGGTCTCACCCTCCGCCCCGACATCCTCATAGACCCCCCCCTGACCTATTTCGAGCAGGTTTTCACCTTCATCATCCAAGATTTCGGCGAAAGCCCCATAATCACGGCCGATGTGCGCCAATTTAGCCTGCTCCTCAGTGCCGCCCGCTCCATCCAAATCAGCCCGCTCGATGAGGTGCAGGTGGTGGCTCTCCTGCGAACCAGCCCCAACGCATGGGGCGAGACTGACCTGAACACCTTCCCGCCTGTGCAGGAAGCGGCCGACACGGCGCCACTGGTCGCGGCCGTGAGTGCCGAGCATGGGGAGGGTGGCGGCCGTCTCGTTCTCGTCAGCGACACCGATTGGATGCTCAACCGAGGCATTTTCAGCGGCGGCAACAGCATCTTCCTCACCAACACCTTCAATTGGCTGGCGGGCGACGAGCAAACCCTCTCCCTCACCCCCCGCGAAACGATTAACCGCACCCTCGTCCTCACCCAAACCCAAATTCTCAGCTTGCAGATAGCCAGTTTAACGGCCGCGCCCCTTCTCTTCGCCATCTTCGGCCTCTACAACTGGTTCTCCCGCCGCTACAAAAGATAGTACATACAGGTATTGGAGCGACTTGTAACTTGTAACCTGCAACTACCCCCAACCGTTCCCACCTGAGCAGTTGCTAAAATAAAACTGCCCTGAGGTAACGCACCTCAGGGCAGTCTTATAGTCATATTCTCCCCTTGCTCCCAACTTCTCCCAACCAAACGATAAAAAAACCTAGATGATTGATTGTAATCAATATGAAGCGATAGGGATTTAGGCGGGTTATGTAGGTGGATTTCTTGGCGGCGCTTGACAGAAGTTGGCTTCGACTCGAACTTTACGATGCATCGAAGTGGGTTGGCACGCTAGAGGAAATCTCGAGGGTCGCTGATTCTCCACATCTACTGACTACGGTCATCTAGGTATATAGCGAATGTAATTTTGTTAACAATTACAGGGTAATTCGTGCCCCAAATGGTGTCAATCGGTTATGGCAAGTAGAGCTTAAAATATCGGTTGCGAACGCAAATTTTAAGATTAGTTTCCGAATTTTCCATCATGTCTTATTCGCTCGCTTTTAGGGCAAGCCGCCAACGGCTATGATAGGTAAGATGGGATATACTTTAAATAACCATACCCTCATCGTTGAATTTGTGTATTTCAATGCACAAATAGACCCATCCACCAATCAATAAAATATTACAAGGAAACACACCGATGAACGAAATTTTGCATGGCGATGGTTTTCTGGGCACGGCCGGCAACTTTGCGGCCGATATGACCTTGGTGATGTGCATCATTGTAGGCATCACCTTTACCGTAGGGTTCTACTTAGCGCGGGCAGGAAAGTATACCTTGCACGGCCGTGTGCAAACTGCAGGAGCCATTATCAACCTCATTTTGGTCGGCTGGATGATGGTCTTGCCTTTCCGCGACTACATTGTGCGCGATTTGAGCGAACCACGGCCGCGTGACAACATTTTTTACGCCATCACCATTTTGCACGCCATCGTCGGGGTGACAGCTCTCCTGTTCGGCAATTTCGTCGTTTTGCGCGGCAATAACATCATGATTCCCGCCCTCAAGTTCAACAATTACAAACCCTACATGCGCCTCGCCTATGCCCTTTACATGGGTGCCACCCTGTTGGGGATTTGCGTCTACATCATCTGGTTTGTCATCATCCCCAACCCGCCTTTGTTTAAATGAGCAATGAGCAAGCAATGAGCAAAAGGGTGCTGGTTCAACTGCCTTATTTGCTCATTCCCAACAAGCTGACCCGCTGACTAGCTGACCTGCTAACTAGCTGAGAGACTGACCGACTGAGAGACTTCTATGCTAAACTTTGACCATAAAGTTGTTTTAGTAACTGGGGGTGGTTCGGGCATTGGCAAGGCCACGGCCGAGGCATTTGCCGCTTGCGGCGCAACCGTCGTCATCAGCGATATTGCGGCCGAGGCGGGTGAGGCCACGGCCGCCCAGCTTCGCGCTGGTGGCCACACCGCCCTCTTTGTCCATGCCGATGTCGGCAACGCCGCCCATGTCACCAACCTGATGGCCGAGATTTTGGCCACCTACGGCCGCCTTGACATAGCCATCAACAATGCGGGGGTCGAGGGGCCGCTCCAACGCACGGCCGAGGCCAGCGAAGAGACCTTCGACCACATTATGGCGGTCAATGTCAAAGGGGTGTGGCTGTGCCTGAAAGAGGAAATTAACATCATGCTCGCCCAAGGCAAAGGCGCGATTGTCAACATCGCTTCCGTGGCGGGGTTGGTGGGAGCGCACAGTTTGGGCATTTATTCGGCCAGCAAACACGCCGTCATCGGCCTCACCCGCTCGGCCGCGCTCGAGTACGCCCGCAAAGGATTGCGCGTCAACGCCGTCTGCCCCTCCTTCATCCGCACCCCTATGGTGGAGCGGGGCATGACCGCCTCGCCCCAATTTTTAGAATCGGTCATCCATAACCACCCCAGCCGACGCGTAGGAGAAGCGGCCGAAGTCTCGGCCGCCATTCTCTGGCTCGCCTCCGACGAAGCCTCCTTTGTCAACGGCGCCGCCTTGCCCGTCGATGGGGCGTTTACAGCACAATAGTGGTTATTCGTTATTAGTTATTCGTTATTGGGTAGCTTAATCAGCACCTAATTTGCTCCTAGTCCCTAGCCCCCAGTCCCTAACCCTCATGGTTCTTCTCGATAAATTCCGTCGGCCGATACGCGATTTGCGGATTTCGGTCATAGACAAGTGCAATTTTCGTTGCCCTTACTGTATGCCCGCCGAAATTTTTTGGTGCCGATTACAACTTCCTCCACAAGAACAAACTCCTCAGCAACGAAGAATTGACCCGCTTGGCGCGACTGTTTGCCGAGTTGGGCGTGACCAAATTCCGCATCACGGGCGGCGAACCACTCTTGCGCCCCGATTTGCCCGCTCTGATTGCCGCATGGCTGGCCATCCCCGGCATTGAAGATGTGGCCGTGACCACCAACGGTTATTACTTGCGCCGCGATGCCCAAGCCCTGTTCGACGCAGGATTGCACCGGCTGACCATCAGCCTCGATTCGCTGGACGAAGAGGTGTTTCAGGTGATGAACGGCCGTCGCGCTTCCGTAGAGCGGGTGTTGGATGGTCTCGCGGCCGCCCAAGAAGCTGGTTTCACCACCATCAAACTCAATTGCGTCGTCAAGCGCGGCGTAAACGACCACACCATTGTGGATTTAGCCCGCCATTTTAAGGGCACGGGCATCATCGTGCGCTTTATCGAATACATGGATGTGGGCAACTTAAATGGCTGGCAAATGGCGGATGTGGTCACGGCCGAGGAAATTCTGCACCTGCTCGACACCCAACTCGCCCCCCTCGAAGCCATCCCCCAATTACCCCGGCGAAGTGGCCGAGCGGTTCCGCTACCTCGATGGAAGTGGCGAAGTGGGCATCATCGCTTCGGTGACGAAGCCGTTTTGCGGCAACTGCACCCGTGCCCGCCTCTCCAGCGCGGGCGAGTATTACACCTGTTTGTTTGCCAGCGAGGGCACCGATTTACGCGCTCCCCTGCGCGATGGCTCCAGCGACGAGCAATTGCTCGACCGCATCGCGGCCGTGTGGCGGCAACGCACCGACCGCTATTCCGAACTGCGCACCTCCTTCACCGAACTCCCCGCCAAAGGGGCGGAAATGTACCGCCTCGGCGGATAACAGAATTGTGAATTGCGAACGGTTAATGGTTAATGAACCCGTTCACAATTCACAACCATCATTCCCAATTCACAATTACTATGGCCGCAATTAAAGAAGGACGTTGGGATTGTCAATACTGTGGCACGGTGGGCGTGCTCGGCCGACATAAGTCGTGCCCCGTGTGCGCCGCCTCGCGCCCCGAGGGAACCAAATTTTACCTGCTCACCGATGCTGAAGAAGTGACCGATACGTCGGTGCTGGGCTACGCCAAGATGGGGCCAGATTGGGTCTGCGAATTTTGCTCCACCAGCAACGCCGCCAATCTGGGCCAGTGCCGCAGTTGTGGTGCGGCGCGGGGCACTGCCCCCGCCCAAGCGGTGAAGGAGTACAAGTTGGGCGAGGCTCCCCAGAGTGGGGACATGGATTTAGACCAGCCACGGCCGTCTAAAGCCGCCCCCGCCAAACCCAAATACAGCGTCGGTCAAATTGTTGGGGCGGTGGTCGCCTTCCTGTTGCTCTGCTGTTGCGGGGTGTGGGCGGTCAACAGCCTCTTCACCCGCGACAAAACTGTTACGGTGGCCGAATATAGTTGGACACGTACAGTGGAGGTGGAAGTCTATGGGACTGTCACCGAAGAGGATTGGGAACTGCCCAGCGACGGCCGACTCATTTCCGAGCGGGAAGAAATCCGCGAATATGACCAAGTGTTGGTGGGCTACGAGACCAAAAGCCGCCAAGTGTCGGAGCAAGTGCAAACAGGCTCGCGCACCTATGTGTGTGGGAGCCGCGATTTGGGTAATGGCTTTTTTGAGGATGTGACCTGTACCGAACCTGTCTACGAAACCCAGTATCGCACCGAAACGTATGAAGACCCCATTTATGAGTCTGTGCCCGTCTATGGCACACTCTACACCTATGAAATTGACAAGTGGACGGTAGACCGCACGGAGGAAAGCGCGGCCGACCACAATGAGCCGTTCTGGCCACCGCTCAATTTGGCCAGCAATGAGCGCGAAGGGGCGCGTACCGAAACCTACTCAATCGTTTTTGTGGATGAGGACGGGGAGCGTTACCCGATGGAATTGCCCTATGAGGAGTGGGTGGGGTTTGAGCGCGGCCGTGAATACACGCTTTCCCTGAGCGGTTTGGGGACGGTTGAGGGGTGTGGAGAATGGGGGTATGGAAGTTGAACCGTACCAAATTGATTGCATTGATTGAGATTGGCCTTGCGCGCCCTAATGAGTATCCCATGTCCTACGACCCCTTTGTACACCGTTTGCCCCTCGGCCGTGTGGTGAATTTAGACACGATTCCCACCACGGCCGAACCCTTCCACAGCGACCGCAAAGCGGCCGAAAAAGAACACGAAGCCCTGCGCCTCACCTTGCGCGATTGGCAATATAAGCTCTATGCCGAAGGCAAGCGCAAATTGCTCGTCGTTCTGCAAGCCCTCGATGCAGGCGGCAAAGATGGCACCATTCGGCGCGTCTTTGAAGGCGTGAACCCACAAGGGGTGCAAGTCACCTCTTTTAAAGTGCCCACCCAAGAAGAGTTAAGCCACGACTATTTGTGGCGCATTCACAAAGCGGTGCCGGGGGCAGGCATGATTGGCATCTTCAACCGCTCCCATTACGAAGAGGTGTTGGTGGTGCGCGTGGAAAACATCGTGCCCGAGGCGGTGTGGCGCAAGCGGTACGAGCAAATCAACCAATTTGAGAAACTGCTGGCCGATACGGGTACGGTTATCGTTAAAATTTACCTGCATATCTCGGCCGAGGAGCAAAAAGAACGCTTGCAAAGCCGTTTGCAAGACCCCACCAAAAATTGGAAGTTCGAGATGGCTGACCTCGAGAAGCGCCGCCACTGGGATGCCTATCGGTTGGCTTTTAACGAAGCCCTGACCCAGTGCAACACGGCCGATGCCCCGTGGTACGTCATCCCCGCCGATAAAAAATGGTACCGCGATTTGGCCATCAGCCGTGTCCTCGTCCATACCTTAGAACAGATGAACCCACAATACCCCGTATCCAAAGAAGATTGGTCGCACATTGAAATAGAGTGAATCTTCTCGAGAATGGGTAGACAAGCAGACGAGATTCTTTTATCATCCAGAACAAATGCTCTTGAGGAGATAGAGACAGGAGATAGTGATAGTTGCGCATGGATGAAAAGTCAGTAGTAAGTAGTAAATAGTGGGCAACTACTCACGATTCACTACTTACTATTTACTCGAGTAGGAAAATCCTTCACAAAATAGAGGGGGAACATAACCGTTTCGCCCTCTAATACCCCCTCTATCTCTATCTCTATCTCTACCCTCTAGCTTATTCGCCCATGTTAACCCCTTTCGACGATACCCCCCTCCCCACTCCTTCGCCCGTATGGAGTTTTTTGTGGCGCAATGTGGGGGTGGTTGTGTTTGTCGCAGGGGCCTTTGTGGGCATGTTGTTTGTCTATGGTTATTTTCGGCCGTCGGGGGAAGGTGAGTTGGGCTTGGTCACGGCCGTTTCTGATGCCACCACCACCAGCGGGGCATTCGTGCTTCCCATTACCAAACCCGTGGCCAACCGTTTGGTGCGCCAACGCTTTGCCCCCAACACGCCGCCGCTCAGTGTGGGCATTATCGTCGGTCATCGCGGCAACGATTCGGGCGCGGTCTGCGAAGATGGGCTAACCGAGTTGGCCATCAACACCACCATTGCCGAAAAAGTGTTCCTCCTTCTCACCCAAGCGGGCATCCACACCACTTTGCTGGATGAGTTTGACGACCGCCTCGACCAATACGAAGGCACGGCCTTGGTTTCGATTCATGCCGATTCGTGTGTATATTATGGGGATGATTTGACAGGTTTTAAAGTCGCTGGCTCCTCGCGCACCGATTCGGCCGTGCTGGTAACTTGCCTGAATGAGAATTACCAACGCACCACAGGGCTAAACATCCACGAAAACACGATTACGGGGCACATGACCGATTACCACGCTTTTCGCAAAATTGCCGAAGGTACGCCAGCGGCCATTGTGGAAACGGGTTTCATGTATATGGACAGGGTGTTGCTGACGACTGGCTCCGATGCTTCTGCCCAAGGAATTGCAGGGGGCATTTTGTGCTTTTTGGAGAGCCGCTAGAAACAATTGTGAATTGTTAGGGGCTAAAATTTATGGTAAACGAGGCACGACAAGCATGGCGGGGGGGAGAACGGCCGTTGGCAGTGCGTTTGCTCAAGCAAGCGTTACGCGATGACCCACATAACCACGAGGCGTGGTTGTTGGCGGCCGAATTTGCCCCCACCCCCCAAGCGCGGCAAGAATGTTTGGCGCGAGCGGCTAAATTTGCGCCTGCTCCTGTCGCTACGCCTCCTACCCCTGCACCCATCCCCACCCCTACGGCCGACCCCTTGTTGGCGTTGCGCCACAAAAGCCAACAGCAAGCGGCGGCCGTCGCGGCCGAGCCACCTCCTCCAGCTCCATCACAACGCCCACGCCATTGGGTGTGGGCTGGGTTGGGTGTGGTTGCCCTGATGGTCATGCTGTGGGCGGGCTGGTTGGCGTGGGGCATTTTGCCCGACCCTGAATTAGCCGTGGCGGCCGTGCCTTCCCCCACCCCATCGCTCATCGCGCCAACGGCCGAGGCGTTTGCGACGGCCGAGCCACTGGCGACAGCAACGGCCGTGCCCCCTACGTTTACCCCCAGCCCCACCGCCAATCCCATCCAGCCCAAGCAAATTGCCAATTTGAGCCTTGGCGGGGGCAGTGGCTCGGCCGAACAAGCCCAAGCCCGCGCCACATGGACTTCTACCCCCACCCCCACGCCAACACCCACCCCTAGCCCTACTCCCCAGCCCACTTATGTTTCGGCGGGGAGCGACTTTGTGTGGCCGTTGGTGGGAGCCAACGAAAAGTGGATTCAGGTGAACCTGACCACCCAACAGTTGAATGCATATGAGGGCAAGACGGTGGTGTTCAGCACACCTATTTCGTCTGGGTTGCCCCAATGGGCTACGGTGACGGGTCAGTTTCGCATTTATTATCGCTTGCCTTCGCAAACGATGGACGGCCGTCGTCTTGGCTTTGATTATGTGACCGAAAATGTGCCCTTTGTGCAATACTTTTACCAAGATTTTGCCCTGCACGGCGCATTTTGGCACAATAATTTCGGCGAGCCAATGAGCCACGGTTGTGTCAATCTCAGCGTAGCTGATTCGGAATGGCTGTATAACTGGGCCACTTATGGCACGCTCGTTTACGTCCACTATTAGCGGGACAAAACTTTCTCCTCCCTCATGCTTAACAAAAATAGTCGCCTTTACAAGCCCCTGCTGGGGCTTTTTGCTGCGGCTGGTTATTGGTTGTTTTTGCGCGTAGCGATTGACCCACGGCCGTTGTCCACCCCTAACGATGTGCAATCACTAGCGGCCATCAGCCTGCCCGCTGGCGAACGATGGGCGGAATGGTTGGGAACGGGTTTGCCCGAAGGGGGGATGGTGCGCCTGACGGCCGCCCACGCTGGCGGCGAAGAGGATGTGTTGTATGGCGCGTTGTGGGGCACGGCCGACGACTATTTGGCCATTGGCCTCTCGCCACTGGGCTATGTCGCCCTCGAACAAGTCACGGCCGAGGGAACTACCTCCCTTTTGCCCCTCCAAACATTCCCCCACGTGCGCGGCGGCACGGCCGAAAATAGCCTCTGGCTCCAGCCCGACCCCGCCACTCACCAACTGACCATCCGCCTGAACGGGGAAATTTTGTGGCACACGGCCGAGGCTCCCCCCGCATGGCTGGCCGAGGCGGAACTCGGCCGTTGGGGGCAAAGTTTTGGCGGCACGGCCGAGATAAATTTTGTCGCAGTCGAGATGTGGGGAGTAGGGGTAGACGGTTCAGAAACGCCAGAACTAAACCCGCGCCTGAGGTCTGCGAAAAAAACAGCTATAACATCCTCTTAGCGGCGCGGCCGTGTTTGGGTTCTGCGGGCGGTCAGCCGTTCCATAAAATCGCCCGTGCGCGAGCGGCTGACTTCCTCGTGGGCGAGGAGAAGCACGGCCGTGCGCGGCGCAACCCGATAATGGTCTGTCTGCACCACGGGCGCATCCCCCATCTCACAAAAATCGTGCGGGCTGGAGAGCGAGGTATCCACAATGCGGTGCCACTGCTCGGGGGCGGGGAGCGGCATCAGCTCAAAATCGAGCGGTTCCCAATACGCATTAAACAAGGCGCACAAATGCTCCCCGCTGGCGGGATGGCGCAAAGTATACGAAATGGTGCGCGATTGGTCGCCCCAATCTGGCTCGTATAACTCCGTGCCATGCCATGTCACATACGGCCCCTCGCCCACCCCTTCTGGCCGCCAAAAATGTTGGTCGCGGAACAAATCATGCACATGGGTGAACTGAATCATCTTTTGCACGAAGCGCAACATCTCCGTTTGCTGGTTCACCAACGCCCAATTAAACCAACTCAGTTCGTTGTCTTGGCAATAGGCGTTGTTGTTCCCCTGTTGGGTACGGCGCACCTCATCCCCCATCGTCAGCATCGGCGTGCCTTGGGAAATTAAGAGCATCGTAAAGAAATTTTTGATTTGACGAGTTCGCAAGGCGTTAATGACGGGGTCATCGGTCGGCCCTTCGGCGCCACAATTCCAGCTAAACGACGCTTTCTCCCCATCCTGATTGTTCTCCCCATTGGCCAAATTATGCCGCTCGTTGTAGGCCACAAGGTCGTTCAGGGTAAAGCCATCGTGGGCGGTGATGAAGTTGATACTGCGGTTCGGCTTGCGGTCGGGCTGGGGGTACAAATCAGGGCTGGCCATGAGCCGTTGCACAACGGCCCCCGCCATGCCCGCATCCCCTTTGATAAAGCGGCGCAGGTCATCCCGAAATTTGCCGTTCCACTCCGCCCAACGGTGGCCGACAAACGAGCCAACTTGGTAAAGCCCGGCCGCGTCCCACGCCTCGGCAATGATTTTTGTGCCCGACAGCACGGGGTCTGATTCGATGTCCCACAGGATGGGCGGGCTTTTCATGGGTGTGCCCCACTCGTCCCGCGCCAACACCGAGGCGAGGTCAAAGCGGAAGCCATCCACGTGCATTTCGGAGACCCAATAGCGCAAACAATCCAAAATGAGGCGGCGGGGGATGGCATGGTTGGCGTTGAAGCTGTTGCCCGTGCCGCTGTAATTCGCGTAGTAAGTGCGGTCTTTCTCCAGAATGTAATAGGCGCGGTTTTCAAGACCCTTGAAGGAGAGGGTAGCGCCTTTGTGGTCGCCCTCGGCCGTGTGGTTAAACACCACATCCAAAATCACCTCAATGCCCGCCTTGTGCATCGCCTTCACCATATCCCGAAATTCGTTCACAGGGCCAAGCGGGGATTGGTCGGAGCTATAAGGGGCGTGGGGCGAGAAGAAGCCGATAGGGCTGTAACCCCAATAGTTGATGCCCAGCGGCGCATCTTGTGGGTCAAATTGTTGCACGGGGAGCAACTCCACCGAAGTGATGCCCAACTCGCGCAGGTAGTGAATTTTCTCCACCAGCCCCGCATAAGTTCCCCTTTTGGAGGGCGTGACCCCCGAATTGGGGGCAATGGTGAAGCCGCGCACATGCAATTCGTAGATGACGGTGTGGGTGTAGCTCAGTTGGAGCGGGACATCCCCTTCCCAATCGTAAGCGCGGGGGTCTACGACGACGCTTTTCATGGCCACGGCGCAATTATCGCCGGGGCGCATGGCCGCCTTGCGGTCGTAGCAGCTGGGCATAACCGTCGCCAGCGCATACGGGTCGAGCAGGATTTTCCAGCCATCGAAGCGGAAACCAACGGCCGGGTCGTGCGGCCCATAGGTGCGGTAGGCGTAAATTTGCCCCGGCTTGAGGCCGGGCACGAACATGTGCCAGTAGTAGAAGGTGCGGTTTTTGTCGGGGTCGAAGCGGAGGACACGGGCTGGGTGCGTGTCATCGGCCGTGTCGAAGAGCAAAAGCTCAATCGCTTCGCAATTCTTGGAGAAGACGCAGAAATTCACCCCATCGGGGTAAACCGTTGCGCCAAGGGGGTAGCTGGTGCTGGCGTGCATGTGATGTTACTGGTTACTCGTTATTGGTTACTCGTTATTTAGTTGGCTAACCAGCATCCTTTAATAACGAGTAACCAATAACGAATAACTGCTATTTGAAAGGGGAGACAAATTCGGGCAATTCCTCGGGGGCGAGGGTGGTGATGTGGCGTAGGGTGGCGATGAGTTTGTCTATATCCGCCTCGCTGTTGTAAAAGCCCGTCGAGACGCGCAAGCAGTAGGGGTGGCCGAGGAAGCGGATGACGATGTTTTCTTCGGCCAATTTGGCCACGACACGAGCGGTGTCGTAGCCTGTCAAATAGAAGCTGTTTAGCCCAGATTCGGCCGGGGCGCGAGTGACCATTTCCACTTGGGGGATGGTTTGCAGTTGCTCGTAGACATAGGTGCTGAGGGCGGCGATACGGCCGTAAATCCACTCCCACCCCACTTCTTCCTCGAACCAGCGCAAATTGGCGGCCGTGGCGTGCATCAGCGGCCGATAAATGCTCCCCACCTCGAACCGCTTGGCGCCGGGGGCGGGCATGAAATGGCCTGTAAAATCCCAATCCATCGGTGTTTTGAGGCTGAAAAAGCCCGCGAAGCTCATATTGAACAAGCTCAGGCTTTCGGTGCGGATGTAGAGTGCGCCCGTGCCCTCGGGGCCGCAGAGCCATTTTTGGCCGGGCATGGCGTAGGCATCCACGCCCAAGGCGGGCAAATCGAGCGGGATGGCGGCGAATGATTGGGCGGCATCCACAATGGAAAGGACGTGGTGGCGGCGGCAGACGGCCGCGATTTCCCCCAACGGCAAGCGATTGCCCAAGTTCCACGCCACATGGGAGACGAGCAGGGCGCGGGTGCGGGGGGTGATGGCCGCCTCAATTTTGGTCACGATTTCTACGTCGGTGTCGGTGGCCGTAATATCCACCATGCGAATAATGACCCCATACCGCTGACGCAAAATGAAGGCGGGAACCAGCCCCCCCTCGTGTTCAACAGTGGTGGTCACAAGCTCATCGCCTGCTTGCCAGTTCAGGCCAAAGAGGGCGATGTTCATGCCGTTGGTGGTGTGCTGGGTCAGGGCGATGGTGCTGGGGTCGGCGTTGACCATTCTGCCGATGCGGGCGCGGATGTCGGTCATGCTGTCCATCATTTTGGCGAAGCCGTCGCCTGTGGCGCGGCCGTGTTCAAAATCATAAGCGAGCGATTCATCGAGTGATTGGCGCAAGACGGTGGACATGGGGCCGCAGGTGCCTGTGTTCAGGTACGCTTTGGCTTCGGTAACGGGCATCATTTGGCGGATTTGGGCGAGGTTGGTCATAGGAGGGGGAGTTAGGTAAAAAGTGTTCACAGAGGTGACAGTCACTTCCAAAAGTGACTGTCACCTCGGGAAATTTACTGACCGTCTAAGTCTACCGCTTTATACACTGCTTTGACCAGCGTTTGTTGCTGGAGCAGTTGATGGACACGGCCGATATACGGCTGAGTAAAACGGTCCACCACCGCTGGCGCATCCCCCAACGGGGGCAAACCCGCAAGGGCGGATTGGATGGCTGAGAGGGCGGCCGATGTGCCCCGTCCAGCTTGCGGCCGTAAGCCCTCCCGCTGGTGGAACAACACAGCCTCATCGGTGCGGGTGCGGTTGGCGAGGGGAATGTGGGTGTATGGGTCTAGTGGTGTATGGTCGAGGAGATGGGTGAGATTTTTCAGCCGCCATTGCAGGGCGAGGTGGGCGCAGAGCAGTTCGATGGCGATGACATGGCTGGCGTGGGCGATTATTTGGCGGCCGTGCAAGGCCGCATTCATGCTCATGCTCACAAAATCCTCCCGCCCCGCACTCGTCGGAATCGAATCCACACTGTCGGGATGGGCCAATGTTTTGCAGGCCGAAACAAGTGCCGAGGCAACGTATTGGGGAATCATCATGCCGCTGGGTTGGCCAAATGCCTCTTCCTCGATGAGCATGGGGGGCAAGCCGTGGCTCTCGGGTTGGCTGACGAGGCGGTAAATGCGCCGCTCGCTCATGCTGGCCAAATCGGTGATGACGATGCTGAGGAAGTCCATCGCGTAGCCAATCGGCGTGCCGTGGAAATTGCCACCCGAGATGGTTTTGTAGGCGCGGGGCAGGTGGAGCGGGTCGCCTTCGGGCAAATCGAAGATGAGCGGGTTGTCGGTGGCGGCGTTGAGTTCGCGGGTAATCAGTTGGCGCACAAAGGCGAGCGTGTCCCAGATGGCCCCAATCGTTTGCGGCACGGTGCGCAAGGAATAGGCATCTTGGGGGGGCAAGGTGTTGGGGTCGCGGTGCAAATCCCCATCGGCCAATGTGCCATCTTGCACAAAGCGCAAGACGCGCTCGGCCGTGGCCATTTGCCCGATTTGCCCGCGCACGGCCTGCACATGGGGCAAAAACGCATCCCGAAAGCCGAGCAACGCCTCGAGACACATGGCCGCCCCGATTTCGGCGTGGCGGGTTAAATTTTCGGCATCGTGCAGAGCGAGGGCGGCTACGGCCGTGCCAAACGTCGCCCCGTTGTTCAAGCCTAGCCCTTCTTTGGCCCCCAGCACCATGCGCGGAATGCCCCGCATGGCCATCGCTTCTGCGCCCGAGAGATGGGCGTATTTTTGGCCGTCTATCTCGAGGATGTGTGCGGCCGTTTCCCTTCGTGGAGCAGGACGAGGGCACGGCCGCTTTCGTCGTAGTCGCTGGGTAGGTTGGGGGGCAGGGCGCGTTCTGGATGGGTGGTCGGCCGTTCGCTAATCACCAAGGCGAGATGGCTGAGAGGGGCCAAATCACCGCTGGAACCAACAGAGCCGAGTTCGGGCACGAGCGGCGTGACCCCTTCGTTGAGCATCTGCACCAATGTTTCGATGAGTTGCGGCCGCACGCCTGAATACCCTTGGGCGAGCGAGTGGGCGCGCAAAAGCATGGCCGCCCGCACCACTTCGGGGTGGAAGCTGGGGCCAACGCCGCTGGCGTGGCTGACGATGAGGTTGCGCGAGAGCCACGGAATCTCGGCCGTCTCGAGCGGCACGCGCCCCGCCTTGATGCCAAAGCCCGTGTTGATGCCGTAGTAGGCGCGGTCGTTGCTGGCCAAGACTTGCTCTACCCATCTGCGGCTGGCCAATATGCGTTGGTAGGCGGGGGTGGTGGGGTCGAGATGGGGCACGGCGCGGCCGTGTCGCGCCACCTCAATGACATCTTCTATGGTTAGGGTGGGGTTTCCGAGTTGCATGGGGAAGGAAGTGCTGAGTGTTCAGTGGTGAGTGCTGAGAGGTTGGTAAGTGCTAATTTTCTCCTCTGCCCCTCCGCTCCTCTGCTCCTCCGCCTCCTAACGCACCACGACCATGCTCTCCTTGAAGGTGGTCAGCACAATATGCGTATTCGTATTCGCCACCAGCAGGTTATCCCGTAGGCGAGCGACTAACTCTTCGAGCGCGGAGGGGTGGCGATGCGGACTTTGAGGAGGTAGCTTTCCGGAGCCTGTGACGCTGTGGCACTCGAGGATGTCGGGGTCTTGGCGGCACAGTTCGGCCAGTTGTTCGCGGGCTTGGAGGTAGGTTTCGCCCCCAGCCGTGCTGGCCGTCAGGCGCATGAAGGCGGTGATGGGGCGGCCGAGTTTTTCTGCGTCTACGACGGCCGTGTACCCCTTGATGATGCCTTTGCGTTCTAGCTTTTTAACCCGTTCGTAGACGCTGGAGGCGTTGATGCCGACTTGTTCGCCGATGGCGGCGTTGGAGAGGCGGGCATCTTGTTGGAGGAGGGTGAGGATGTGCCAGTCGGTGTCGTCTATCATGGGGGAGGAGAAGAGAGAAGAGAGAAGAGAAGAGAGAAAAATTTGGGAAACTGATTGTTTAGCCAAATTTTATTTGGAATTTGGTTTGTTTGAGCGGTTATTTTATGGTTGTGGGCGGGTTTGTCAAGGCAAAAAAACGGCCGTGCATTTGCACGGCCGTTTTTTGCCCACCATCCACCCCTTTGGGCGGCTTATTTGTTTTTGAGTGCCCGCATGGGCCACGGGACTGATTTACGGCCGATATAAGATTCCCGCTCGGCCGCAAATTCGGGGGAGATGGCCGAAAGCGGCCGTGCTACCCCCTTTTGCACCACATCAGGGTCAATCGTCCGAATTTTCGTGGTGACAGTGAACGTCGGCATCTCCTCATCCCACACAAACGAGGTTTCGGGATGCACCAAATCGAGCCAATGGTGCAACTCGGCATCGGGGTGGGCGTGGAGTTTGTGCCACACCACCGCATCCGTCAGCCAAAAATCCGCCTCGGTGATGGCTCCCACCGCCAGTCCGCGCCGAATGGCCAAGGCGGTGAGTTCGTATAGCCCCACTTCGCGCCAATTCGACCAACTGGCATGGTCGGCCGCCATGAACTGCATCCCCAACCAGTTGGCCAACTCGGGGTCGTTGACCATCAAGCGGCCGTTGTGAACCACCAGATGGGCCAGCACCCGTTGCACATCCTCTTGGGTGGCTAGTCCCAATGCTCGTGCATCGCGCAGAAAATAATCCAATCTATCGGCACAGAGGGCGGGGGCGGGTTGTTCCAGCAAGGGGAACTGCGTCTCATCTATCAATTCGCGCCAATCGTAGCCGTGTGCGGCCAGCACGGCTGGCAAATCGGTTTCGGCCACGTAGCTCTCTTTGACGCGGTCATGGTAGCTTTGGGTGGCCGCGCTATCCCACACATGGTCTATCACATGGCTAAATGCGGTGTGGCTGATGTCGTGCAGGAGGGCGGCCAGTTGTTCGCGTATATCGCCCCCCATACGGCGTACCACCAGCATGGCTCCCACCGAATGTTGGTAGCGGGTGATGGGTTGGGTGATGCCGAGCACGGCCGTGATGCCATGTTGCAACACGCCGTGCAAACGGCGCATCGCCTTGCTATCCAGCACATCTTGCACAACGGGTTCGGGGGTGATGGTGGTGGCGTAGAGGGAGTCGGTGTACATGAATTGTGAATTGTGAATGGTTAATTGTGAATGGGGGAATGCGGAATGCGGATGCGGAATGGGGATTGGAATGGAACTGAATACTCTACTAACTACTCACTACTCACTAGCCACTAACCACTAATCCACCACAACCAAATCTTTGAGCGCGTCGAATTTGGCGGGGCCGATGCCGGGGACATCCATGAGGGCTTCGATGGTGGGGAAGGGGCCGTTTTCATCGCGGTAGGTGATGATTTGCTCGGCCGTGCTGGGGCCGATACCCGGCAGGGTATCTAGCTCTTCGGCCGTGGCACGGTTGAGGTTGATGAGGCCAGCGGCCGTTAAGCCTGTGCCACTGGTTGTGCTGGGGTTGAGCAGGGTGGGGGCGAGGGCCTCTTTTTCGGCCAGTGTGGGCACATAAATCTGCATCCCATCGGCCAGCGGCTGGGCCAAATTGACAGCATCGGCATACGCTTGGCTGGTGAAGCCCCCCGCTTGGCGGATGGCTTCTTGGGCGATGCTTCCCGTTGGCAAAAGATAAATGCCGGGGCTGGTGACGGCTCCATTGATATAAATGCGGAGTGGGCTGGGGGTGGCTGTGGGGGCTAAAGTCGGCGGGGGCTGGATGATAATCGGCGCGGGTTGGGTGCGGTTGGAGAGGCTCAGGCCGCCGAAGGTGAGGGCGGAGCCGAGGAGAGCGGCGAGGAAGTAGCTGGTGAGTTGACGGCCGTCGAGTAGCCCTTTTTCAGTTTCTGATTGTTGGTCGTCCATGCTTTAGCTCCTGCGAGAAATAAACCCCTTTCACGAGATATTCACGCGGGCAGTATAGCTAAATTGGGACGAGGCTACAAATGGGAGCGGGGGGGCAGGGGAGCAGAGGAGAGGCTCCATCCCTCTTTTGCTTAAATTTGTTCTAAGAAGGTGATGATTTGTTCGCGAATGTCGTCGCGCACTTGGCGGAAGACGGCCATTTGCTCCTCTTCTGTGCCAGTGGCGTGGGCGGGGTCGGGGAAGCTGATGTGTTGTTTGCGGCCGTTGCCGAGCCAAATGGGGCAATCTTCGGCCGCGCTGTCGCAAACTGTCACGACGACATCCAAGGGTATTTCGCGGAATTCGTCGGTGTGTTTGGAGGCGTTGTGGGCAATGTCTATGCCCAATTCGGCCATTGCCCGAATGGCGAGGGGGTGAACATAGCCCGCTGGCCGTGTGCCGGCCGAGTGCGCCGCCCATTGCCCTGCCAGAAAGTGGTTGACTAGCCCCTCGGCCATTTGGCTCCGGCAAGAGTTGCCTGTGCAGAGAAAGAGAACTTGTTTCATGCTGTTTGTCCTTTGTTATGCGTCATTTTTTTTAGACCTTGGAGGTTTTCAAAACCTCCAAGGTCTAGCCTTTATGATAGATAACTTTGGAGAAACGGCCGTTAACAGTTTGTAAAGGATGGGGGAGTTACTCGTTACTCGTTATTGGTTATTGGGGTCATGGTCAAACAACCCAATAACGAATAACCAATAACGAATAACACCCTCTACCCCCTGCGCCCTGTGATGTAGGCTTCGGTTAGCTCTTCTTGGGGATGGGTGAAGATTTGGGAGGTTTGGTTGAATTCCACCAAGCGGCCGAGCCAGAAAAAGCCCGTCCAATCTGAAGCACGCGCCGCTTGTTGCATGTTGTGGGTCACAATCACAATGGTGTACTTTTCGGCCAATTGGCGCATGAGTTCTTCCACGCGCAAGGTGGCCACGGGGTCGAGCGCGGAGCAGGGTTCATCCATCAGGATGACCGACGGCCGTACCGCCACGGCGCGGGCGATGCACAATTTTTGTTGCTGGCCGGGGTTGAGCTGGAGGGCGTTCTGTTGGAGCTTGTCCTTTACCTCATCCCACAAGGCCGCCTCTTGCAAACTGCGCTCCACAATGTCGGCCAAATCGCCCTTTTGGGCTTGCCCCAACACGCGGGGGCCAAAGGCGACGTTGTCGAAGATGGTTTGGGGGAAGGGGTTCGGCCGTTGGAAGACCATGCCCACCTGCTGGCGCAATTCGGTCACGTCCACAGTGGGGGCGTAGACGTTACGGCCGTCCAACAACACCTCCCCAGTGGCGCGAGTGCCGCTAATGCGGTCGTTCATGCGGTTGAGCGAGCGCAAAAATGTGGATTTGCCACAGCCGCTCGGCCCAATCAGGGCGGTGATTTGGTTGGCCCAAATGGGAATGTTCAGGCCAATCAGTGCCTGAAAATCCCCATAGTAAAAGCTGAAATCTTTAACTTCTATCTTGTAAGACATGAGTGGTTAGTGGTTAGTGGCGAGTGGTGACAAGTTGACCTGCTGACTAGCTGATTTGCTGATTTGCTGACTAGCTGACCGCTACCCAAACCGCCCCGTCACGTAATCTTCGGTGCGTTGGTTTTTGGGGCGGACGAAGAGTTGGGCGCCATCGGCCACTTCGATCAGTTCGCCATCGAGGATAAAAGCGGCCGTGTCCGCCACCCGCGCCGCCTGTTGCACGCTGTGCGGAACCATAATAATCGTGTACTTCTGCTTCAACTCGGCCAGCGATTCTTCGACTGTGGCCGTGGAGAGCGGGTCTAGACCCGAAGTCGGGTTATCCAGCAAAATCACCTCTGGCTCGAGTGCCAAACTACGCGCCAAGCAGAGACGTTGCTTTTGGCCACCCGAGAGGGCAAAGGCGGAGTGGTGCAGGCGGTCTTTGACCTCATCCCACAAAGCGGCTTGGCGCAGGGAATTTTCGACTCGCTCATCGAGCAAATCGTGGTTGCGGATGCCCGCCATGCGCAAGCCATAGGCCAAATTGTCGTAGATGGAGCCGGGCAGGGGGGTGGGCACGGCGAAAACCATGCTGACCCGGCGGCGCAGGTCGTAAATGTCGGTGTGGGGGGCGAAAATATCACGGCCGCTGACCGCCACCTTGCCCTGCATCGTCGCCCCTTCCACCATATCGGATAGCCGATTGAGCAAGCGCATGAGGGTTGTCTTGCCCCCCCGCGATGGGCCGAGCAAGACAAAAATTTGGTGGGGGGTTATCTCCAGCGAGATATTTTTCAACGCCTGTGTGCCATCGGCGTAGGTGTAGCTGAGGTTGTGGAGGGAGATGTGGGACATAGGGTGAAGGGGGGAAAAGAAAAAAGTAAAAGGTGAAAGGTGGGTGTACTACGCGCCCCACTTTTACTTCTCATTTTACTTTTTACTTGTCTACCACTCCCTGTTGCGGCGCATGTAGCTCCGCAAAACGGTGGCGACGAGGGTGAGCGAGAGGACGATGAGGAGTAAGACCAAGGCCGTGCCATATTGAATCTGGAGCGGCATCCCCGGCACTTGGGTGGCGATGACGTATAGGTGGTAGGGCAAGGCCATGCTTTGGTCGAAAATCGAATCGGGCAGTTCGGGTAGGTAGAAGGCGGCCACGGTGAACAAGATGGGCGCCGTTTCCCCCGCCGCCCGTCCCAAGCCCAAAATGACTCCCGTGATAATGCCCGGCAGGGCGTGGGGCAACACTTGGTAGCGAATGGTTTGCCAACGGGTGGCTCCCAAACTGAGGCTGACGGTGCGGAATTGTTGGGGCACGGCCAAGATGGCTTCCTCGGCCGTGCTAATCACCACAGGCAAGGTCATCAGCCCCAGCGTGAGCGAACCCGCCAAGAGGGAGGTGCCCATGTTGAGGAACAGCACGAACGCCCCCAAGCCAAACAGCCCATACACAATCGAAGGGATGCCCGCCAAGTTGACAATGGCCAAGCGCACCATGCGCGTCAGCCGGTTATCGCCCGCATATTCGGCCAAGTAGATGGCCGCGCCAATGCCCAGCGGAATGGCGGCGACGGCCGTGCCAAAGGTGAGCAACACCGTGCCCCACACGGCCGGCCAAATTCCCCCCTGCGTCATCCCCTCACGCGGGGGCTGGCTGAGAAACTCCCAGCTAATCGCCCCCATGCCGTTGATAAAAACGAAGAGAATGACCAAGACGATGGGAACGATGACCAAGATGGCCGTTATCGTCACCAACCACTGCGCCAATTTGTGTGTTTGTTGTCGTGTCATAGGTAGCTGGTAGCTATAGTTAGCTGTCAGCTAGTCAGCTTTTTAGCCTAACTGGCCGAACTGCTGACAAGCTGAAATGCTCAGAATTTATTCTTGCGCCCACGGCCGCCCACCAGCCATGTGGCGAAGGAGTTGATGGCGAGGGTGATGAGAAAGAGGACGATGCCGATGCCGAAGAGGGTGCTGTAGTGCAGGCTTCCGCTGGCCACTTCGCCCATTTCGGCCGCAATCGTGGCCGTCATGGTGCGCACGGGCTGGAAGAACATGCCCCCCCCGAAGGCGGGGATGTTGGCCGCGTTGCCTGTGACCATCATCACGGCCATTGTTTCGCCAATGGCACGGCCGATGCCGAGCATGACGGCGATGACAATGCCCGAGCGGGCGGCGGGTAACACGACGCGCCAAATCGTCTGCCACTGCGTCGCCCCAATGGCCAACGCCCCGTCGCGGTACTCCTCGGGCACGGCGTACAGCGCATCCTCGGTGATGCTGATGATGGTGGGCAAGGCCATGTAGGCCAAGATGACCGACCCTGTGAAGGCGGTTAACCCTGTCGGTGCGCCTGCGTTTTGGATGAGCGGGGCGAGGGCGACCCATCCCAAAAAGCCCAAGACAATGGAAGGAATCCCCGCCAGCACCTCAATCAGGGGTTTAAGCAGTTCCCGCTGCCAACGGGGGGCAAATTCCCCCAAATAAATGGCGGTGATGAGGCCGAGCGGCACGGCGATGAGTACCGCTCCGATGGTGACGAGGAGAGAGCCGACCAGCAGGGGCAACAGGCCGTATAAACTTTCGATGGGATACCAGCGACGGCCGAATAAGTTGTCCCAACTGTTTTCGGTGAAGGCGGGGAACCCCTCGCGCACCAAAAAGAGGAAGATGAGGACAATGATGAGCACGGCCGAGACACCCGCCGCACGAATGAGCCATTCGATGATGGTTTCACCCCAGCGCGGCCGTGGGGGGGAGGAGGGAGGGGATGAGGTTGTCATAGGGGAAAAGGATAGAGTGTAGAGATAGAGATAGTTCCCCACGATGCCAGCCACACACGCACAAATGAAAACAGCCTAGTGGAGTGCGACCATGTCATTGCTGTTCATGGGGCGTACATAGGCTACGCTACAACTCCAATCAATGCAATGACCAGTTTGCTTCTCTAGGAAGGTAAGACGTTGGTCAAGACTATCCATATCTAACAGGGGTGCATCTTCGGCGATGCGGTGCAGTTCTTCTAACAATGCTTCTTTGTTGTCCATGATTTGTGTCCTCTCTAATAATTAAAAGTAGTACGGTGCTGTAGCTCGCCTTCGCATCTATTTGTGCGGTGTTGGTGTGTTTTGCAAGAGTTCACCGTACTACTTATTAGCCTTATTTAGCCGCTAAGGTTATGCGGGGAACAAAGCACCCCACAGAGTGCTGTTTGTGCCATCGGGCAGGTAGTTCAAGATTCCCAACGGGAACTTCAGATTTCTGCCATTGCTGTTGCAGTGAGGAAACAAAATGAAGCCAGCAGAGACCGATTGCCCTTTGAGGGTGTAGGTCGTGATTCCTGCTACGGCCGCTTCATCATCCATGCATCTTGTTGGAGTGTGGTTAAAGCTGACCAAGTGAGGTCAGTTTGAATGAAGAGATTCAGGCCAAACTTCATCAGTTCGCTACGCCATTCTCCACCTTTACCAGAGTTTCGAGGGTGGAGATGGTGGTTTGTTTTCTTGATGGCTTTAACGCCTTTGGCGATTGCGCCAAACTTCAACCGTTGTTCCATCTGTTCAATCGTTTGGGGATTGGTTGGATTCGCCTTGATGCCAGCCACGGGGCCGTTTTTGGTCATCTTGAAGTTGATTGGTCCAACGCTTCCGCGAGCTTCGCCAGACAGTGCAGGGGCAATTACTTTTGCCATTATTCACTCTCCTTTTGGTTATCCTCACTCCGTGGTAGTTCCGAGGAAGTTCCGAGTCGTAGTGTTAGGATTTTGGTGATGCTGTTGACAATGTTTGCCGTGTGTTCTGGGGCGTAGTGGAAGAGGGCGGGAATGATTAAAAGAATCATTGTCATCCAATCTTCCATTGCACCTTTGATTGAGAGAAACACGACAGAACCATAGAAGCCGATGGTGAAGGGCACGAGGGAGGAGTACCAGATGCCTTTGCGAATTAGTCGTAACTCGCTAGTTATTATTTGCAAGATTTCCTCAGGGGGAGGGTTCGCTTGCTGTTGGTTGTGCAGGTTCAGGTGTTGCATGGGTGGGTTTGATATAGTTGTGGTTGATAAGGTGGTCTAAGATAGTGGTATAGGTTATTTGACCAATTCCTTTAAGATTGTTTAACGATTGGCTTGCCCAGTAATAAACTAATTGGCTGGTCATGCGTATTTCGTGGGCTTCAAGGGCAGTGATGATACGTTTGGGTAACTCAAGCTCGGCTATTGGTTTATCAGGTTGGTTGGGAACTATTTGATGTTGGGCTGTATCTATGCCAATGGTTTTGGCGATAGATGTCATAATGTTTAAGGCGCTGGCCTTGCTGTGTTCGTTTAGGTCTACAGTGTGAATGGCATTTACAACGTTTCGGGTATGTTGAGTAGCTTTTTAATCTCCTGTTGTGCTTGATTTTCTTTGACGGCATAGTCGTATTTTTCTGTGTTGTAAGGCTCTTTTTTAGAGAGCATGTGCCAAATACTGAGAATAAGGCGTTTGGCAATTGCTGAAACAGCCATGTTGTGTGCGCCCGAACTGTTTCCATTTCTGGCTCGGTACATTCTGCCCCACCGAACTAATTCATTGTCAGATTTGGCTTGTTGAAGCATGGCTTGGCAAATTTGGGTGGTGACTGAGTGAATGTGTTTGTTGCCTGGCAATGTGCCTGCGCTGGTGACTTTGTTAGCGGATACTTTCTTTTCGGGGTTGAAGCCACCAGAAAGAGACTAAATGACCAGCGGTAGGGAAACGGCGCATGTCTATGCCACATTCGGCAATAAAGACATTGACAAACCGTTCGTTTACAGATGGGGCAGTTTTCATTATTTCAACTGCTTCGTTGGCAGTGATGATGATTTCACCTGTGGTTTCATCTATGACTTTGTACTTATCAAGAGCCACGGCTATTTGGGCTTCGTATCCTTCGACTTGTTTGTCGTGGTGTTTGGCATCTTCGTAGAGTTTTTGGATGGTGAAGCGCACTGATTGGGGCAGATAAGGGAGATGGCGTAGGGATACTAAAATGCGTTGGTACTTTTCTTTGCGTTCGGGGATGCTGGTTTGGCTGTAATAGGTGGCGCACATGGCGGCCACTTCGGGGATGGTTGCTCCAGCAATGATTGTTTCTAAAATGGCTTGGCCGCTGACGGATAACATTGAAATTTCTTGGCCAAGGAGGATGTTATAATTGGTAAGGGTGGTTTCGATGGCATTGGAGGCGGCGGTGCGCTTATAGACGGCTTTCCGTTGGCGGCGAGTGAGTGTTTTTAGAACCTGTTGAATTTCGGGGGTGACGGTGTTAGGTTGAAATAGGCCAGTGAGAACGACATAAGCAATGGTGTAACTGTCTTTGGCATCTGTTTTCCGTCGTTCTTTAATAGGTAGGGATTGATTAGGACTTGTTGAAAGAGGCCAGATAAGGCATATTCAACAGGGCGGTAATAGGTGCTGGTGGCTTCAATGCCGTAACGGGTTAGGCCAAGGGGTTTGAATTGCATCAGCCAACTAGCAAGGCTGGTTAGGCTGTAATGGTCAGTATTGAATTTTTGGGCGTATTTGGTGATTGTTTGGGTCTCGAAGTCAGGTATTAGAACGGTGGCGGTGAGTGTTTCTTTGTGGATGTCTATACCTGCTGAGGCTGGAAGCCAGCGACCTTCGAGGACTTCGGTGCTTGTTTGGCCAAATGGGATTTGGTCTTTGCCGAGGTGTTTCATGGGGGATTAACTCCTTATGTGGTTTATTCACGCGGGGGTTTCGGACGGTGAGCAGGGATTTGGGTACTCTATTGTGGAAGCTCTAAGGCATTACGTGCGTGTTAATTACCCTGCTCTGGCATAAACTATCTCAGCGGCTCAATGGCTCGAAAGAGGGGGCGATGCTTTTGTCCTAGTGGCGCATTTTTGCGCTCACATTGGGCATAATAGCGCAAATATGCGCCATTGTCAAAATAAGTGTTGAACTTGGCTTGGAAAGGTGTGATATGGAGTTTTCAGATAGACTGCGGATGCTTCGGCTCGAACTGGGGATTACTCGAGGTGCGATTGCTCAAATGGGAGGAATGAGCGTGTCAAATTACAACCGTTATGAGGCGGGTGTGGTTGTGCCGACTGTGCCGTTTTTGACGGCTTTGTATAGGGGAACGGGGGTTAATTTGGTGTGGCTCTTGACTGGGGAGGGGAGATGTTGGGGGTTGGTGGCTTTTTGGAGTTGGAGTTGGATTTGTTGCGCTGGTTTCGGCAGTTGGGGAGGAGCAGCGCAAAATGTATTTGCGGATTAAGGCAGATGGGATTGAGGCAGGGTTGGAGGGTGACTAGGGAGTGGCTGTCTGCAGGCTTCATTCCGCAATCCGCATTCCGCATT
>JADJSZ010000068.1 GCA_016711405.1 Candidatus Hadersleviella danica
AAACCTATGCCAACTCGAAAGCTATGGGATGCTCTTAGGGATTCCTCACTTTGTTCGGAATGGCAAGACGAGTAATTTTGTAGGCTATCAAATCCTCATTTCTAAGCAAAAATGGCGTTAGCCATCTTCACAATTAGCGGTCAATCTTAGCTCCCCTACCCCCCTCTCTGCAGGAGAGGGGAAGCGAACGCCCCTCCCTTGATGGGTAGGTGTAAGGGTTTCACTGATTATTTAGCTTGGCCAAAAGCAACGAATAAAGCCAACATTCTCCCTGTTGGAACTTGTTAGTAAATCTAAAGCCTACTAACATTGTATTTATTATGGCCACGCTCTCGCACCTATCCCACACAAGTACCTCCCTATGATAGCCAACCGCGTTCGCCACTTTGGCACCACCATTTTTACCGAAATGACAGCCCTTGCCCAACAGCACAAGGCAGTTAATTTGGGGCAAGGCTTCCCCGATTTCCCCGCGCCCGCCTATGCCAAAGAAGCGGCCGAGCGTGCCATCCGCGCCGACATTAACCAATATGCCCCACGCCACGGTTTGCCCCAACTGCGGCAAGCGATTGCCGACAAAGCATTGAAACACGAGGGGCTAACGGCCGACCCCGACACCGAAATCACCGTTTTGCACGGCGCAACCGAAGCGATTTTTGCCACCATCATGGGTTTGGTTAACCCCGGCGATGAAGTCATTCTATTTGAGCCATATTACGACTCCTACATTCCTTCCGTAGAGTTTGCAGGCGGGGTTCCGCGCTTTTACACCCTGCACCCGCCCAACTGGGAGATAGTCGCGGCCGAACTCACCGCCCTTTTCAACGAGCGCACCAAGCTCATTTTGCTCAACACCCCCCATAACCCGACGGGCAAAGTCTACAGCCACGCCGAGCTACAACTCATCGCCGATTTATGCATCCAACACGATGTCATCGCCGTGGTAGACAGCGTCTATGAACACATCTTGTTTGATAACGCCCAACACCACACCCTCGCCACCTTCCCCCACATGCGCCAACGCACCGTCACCATTTCCAGTTTGGGCAAAACGTTCAGCGTCACGGGTTGGAAAGTTGGCTGGACGATTGCCCCGCCTGACCTCAATCAGGGGATTGTGCGCGGCCATCAATTCATTACCTTCTGCGGGGTCGCTCCTTTGCAAGCGGCGGCGGCCGATATGTTCGCATGGGCCGAGCGCGAGGGGTATTATCAACAGTTGGGCGAGATGTATCAGCGCAAGCGGGACTTTTTGCTGGGTGCGTTGGCCGAGGCGGGCTTGCCCCCGCTACGGCCGCAAGGAACCTACTTCACCATGGTAGACATTTCCCACCTCGGCTTTGCCAATGATGTCGAATTTTGCCGCTATCTCACCACCGAAATCGGTGTGGCCGCCATTCCCCCCAGCGCGTTCTACCAAAACGCGGCCGATGGCGCCACCGTGGCTCGCTTCGCCTTCTGCAAAACAGACGAATCACTGGCCGAGGCCGCGTTGCGCCTGCAAAAGATTCGCCAGTAACTAATAACCCAATGCAAGACCCTTTAATTGGCCAACAACTAGATGAGTACCGCCTCGATGAACTGCTCGGCCGTGGCGGCATGGCACGGGTCTACACCGCCACCGATATTCACCTCGGCCGTAAAGTGGCCATTAAAGTCATAGATGCCCCCTACCGCGCCGATGTCGAGTATGGCGACCGCTTTCGCCGCGAAGCCCGCGCCATCGCCCAACTCGAACACCCCCACGTCGTGCGCCTCTACCGCTACGGCGAAGTAGACGAACTCTTCTACATTGCCATGCAATATGTCGAAGGAGCCGACTTGGCCGACCTGATGCACGAAGCCAAACAAAAGGGTGCGTTGCTCCCCCTTGAGCAAGTCCGCAACGTCATCGCCCAAGTGTGCCAAGCCCTCGATTACGTCCACAGCAAAGGGGTCATCCACCGCGACATCAAACCCTCTAATATCCTCATCAACCAAGAAGGCAACGCCATCCTGACCGACTTTGGGCTGGCCATGCTGACCACTACCCAAACCCAAGGGCAAGTTTTCGGCTCGCCCCACTACATTGCCCCCGAACAAGCCATCTCCTCCGCCAGCGCCGTGCCCCAAAGCGACTTATATGGCGTGGGGGTCATGCTCTACGAACTCGTGACGGGCAAACTCCCCTTCGAGGCGGACAACGCCCTCTCCATTGCGCTCATGCACGCCAGCGAAGCGCCACGGCCGCCGCGCCAAATTCAGCCCAGCCTCAGCCCTGCGCTGGAAAGCGTCATCTTGCGGGCACTGGCCAAGGAGCCGCACAAACGATTTGCCTCTGGTGCGGCTCTCATGGAGGCGTTTGACCACGCCCTCGCCGAACCGATGGACATCACGGCCGTCGGGGCGCTCACCGAAGGCAAACGGCCGTTGCCTCCCCTGCCAGCGGCTGTCGTTATGGAAGAGCCGCAGGTGGCCGCACCCCCCGTTTTGCCCGCCAAAACCCGTTCACGCCGACGCGGCCGGGTGTGGGCGTGGCTCTTGCTCCTCTTGTTGGCTATCGGGGGCGGGGGATGGCTCTATATGACGGATGCGGCCGTGCGCAACTGGGCCGATGGCACGTTAATGCAAGTCGGTCTGTTGCCCCAACCCACGCCTACTCCCACCAACACGCCCACGCTGGCTCCCACGGCCGTGCCCACCGCCCCACCCACGGCCACAACCACCCCCACACCCACATCCGAGCCAACGGCCGTGGCCGTTCTGCCCACCATTGCCCCGTCTGCCACGGCCGAACCGACCCAAACGCCAACCACGGCCGCGACCGCCACAGCCGAACCGTCTCTAACGCCCACCACAGCCCCCTCGGCCACGCCATCTGCCACCCCAACGCCCACCGCCACCCCGTTGGTGGTCGAAATTCGGCCGTTGGATCAAATGCCGATGGTGTTAATCCCCAGCGGCACGTTCAATATGGGGTCAGAAGCGGCCGAAAACGAGCAACCCATCCACCCTGTCACCCTCAACGCCTTCTACCTCGACCAATTCGAGGTCAGTGTCGGCCAATATGCCCAATTCCTCAACGAAAGCGTGGGGGTTAACCAATATGCCTCGGGTTGTGGCGGCGCATTGTGCCTCAAAACGCAGTTCGAGGGCGCGGATAGCGTCATGACCACCAACGCCACGGGTCACATAGGCCTAGGCGAGACCGAAAACTATCCCGTTAATCACATCCGTTGGCATGGCGCGATGGCCTATTGCGCGTGGGTGGGCGGCCGTTTGCCTACCGAAGCCGAATGGGAATACGCCGCCCGTGGCCCAGAGGGGCGTACCTACCCGTGGGGAGAGACTTTGCCAGATGAAACCCTTGCTTTGTTCGGGCAAACAGACGGCCGTTACCAAACAACCATGCAACCCGTAGACGCATTCCCCGCAGGTAGAACTCCCTTGGACATCTATAACCTCGCCGGGGGCGTGTCAGAGTGGGTCGCAGACAGTTATTCAGCCGATTTTTACGCGACTGCGCCTGCCCAGAACCCGCTTAACACGGCCGTCACAGGGGAATATCTTCTCCGGGGGGGCGCATGGAACAGCCCGCCCGAGCTGTTACGCGCCAGCGGCCGTCTCCCCCTCCCCCAATACGCCGATGATGCTGGCGCAGGCTTCCGCTGTGCCACCGATGCAACCACCAATTAGCCCCAAAGGTACATAACCGCACCAACTGAGCCTTTGTTTTTGACGCAAAGGCGCGAAGACGCAAAGAGGTTTTGGTTTAAGGGCGGCTTTGTGCAAACTGTCAGATGGTGGTTGCCAAAAATGTCATCAATGGGATGGCGGAATTAAGGGCTGAAAGCCCGCCCGATACCAGCCTAGGGCGAAGCCCTAGGGGTGAAGAGAAAAGAGGCTAAGGCTGAAAGCCCGCTTCATAACAAAGCCTGAACACCCCCCCCCAAATAAGGGCAGGCACAAGGCCTGCCCCTACTTAGGCTCCCCCGCCCAGCAATTCATCGGCGAGGCGAATCACCTCGGCCGTGCTGATGCCTTTTTCCCATGTGAATGGCTCCTCGTAGGCTTGCCATGCGGTGGCTAAACCTTGGCTACGGCCGACATACGGCCGTGAAAAAGCGGGCGAATTAGGGCCATAGATGGCCAAAACGGGGCAACCAACGGCCGCCGCCACATGGGTTGCCCCCGCATCGTTGCCCACATACAAACTAGCCACCTCCCCCAACGCCCCTAGTTCCCCCAACGTCGTCTTCCCCGCCAAATTCAGCACGGCCGCCGACATCATGCCCGCCACGCTGGCGGCCAAGGGAGCCTCTTCCGCACTGCCCACCAAAAGCACTTTGGCACCATACTGGCGCACCAAATGGTTCCCCAGCCGGGCAAACCGCTCGGCAGGCCACTGCTTGCGTGGGTCGGGGTAGGCGGGGTTGGTTCCCCCGCCGGGGTGCATCATCACCAGCGGCACATCCCCCAACCAGCCCATTTCGTCTACCAGTCGCTCGGTCATTTGGGTGCGGCTGGCATCGCTGGGGAAAAATTCGGTGCGAGCGGCGGCCGTGTCCAGCCCCAAAGCCGTGGCCAGCGCCAAATACTGCTCCGCTGTGTGCCCATCGGCGGGTGGCCGCACGGGCAACGTATGGGCAAAGCCTCGGCCGTTCACATCCAGCCCCACCCGCTGGGGAATGCCCGCCAGCCACGGGATGAGGGACAACACCGACGAGCTACTGGGGATAAAACAGGTGTCGTACTGTTGGTCGCGCAAGGAGCGGGCGAAGGCGAAAATCTCGCCCCATGTAGCGTGGGGCAGGCCGACGTTGCCCGTGGGGATGATGTGGCTGACGCGGGGGTTGGTGGCGATGGCCGGCCGTGCCCATTCCGTCACCGCCCAATCAAATTGCGCGTCTGGGTACGCTTGCTCGAGTTGGCGCAGGAGTGGGGTGGCCAACAGCACTTGGCTCATGCAACAGGGTTTGAGGATGAGGGCTTTGCGGGGCGGGGTGATGGGTCGGCGGCGAATGGCCACCCGTATAAACGGCCGCAGGAGCCGAATAACGGCCGTGGTGAAGGGGGTGGCTTGGGGCATGGGGGTGGGGGATTGCGGAATGGGGAATGCGGATTGCGGATTTGTCATTGGCTATTTGTCGCTCCCCTGCTCCTCTGCTCCTCTGCTCCCCACATAAGTAATGGGTAATGAGAGAAATAGATTGGGCAAGGGCGGTGTCTACGGCCGTTTGTACCTCGGCCAGTGAGATGTGGCAAAAAACTTGTTCGGCCATCCATGCGGGGTCGTTGAGTTGGGCGGCAAATTGGGCGGGGGAGATGCCCATGCGCTGGGCGTAAATTTCGATGGTGCGGATGGGGGCGCCGGGGAGGAGTTGCACGGCCAAAAGCTCTTGCCATTCGGCCAATTTATCTTCTGGGTCGAAGGGCATCCAACCCTGTGAGTTGTTTTGGCGGAGGGTGGCGGCGGCCGTGGGGGGCAAGGCGGCCACGGCCGCTGTGTCCATATAGGTGAGCAAGGTGTTGTGCGCCAGAAAACGGCCGCGCTTATCGCCCCACTCCCCGTGCCGAAAATGAGGGGTCAGCACGGCATGGTCCCAGAGCAAATCGTAGAGCAGGTGTGCCCCGTAGGCGGCCCAAAAGATGGCTTGGGGTGCGGGCAGTTGATTGGGAGTGGCCAGAGCGGGATAGGTGGTGAGGAGGCGGTCAAAAGCGGCCGTGTCTTCGGCCGTGACGGGGATGGTGTAAAAGTGGGTCGCCTCCCGCACCACTGCGCACACCACCTGAAAATCGGGGGCGACACTGCCCAAATAAAAAGCGGGCCAATTTGCACATAGCTGTTGGCGCACCGCCTCATCTAAAGCGGGGTGAGCCAGCAAACGTTCAGCGAAATGGAGGTGCATGAAGGGAGTGGGCATAGGGCATTGTCATTGGTCATTGGTCATTCGTCATTGGCTCCTCTGCTCCTCCGCCCCTCTGCCCCCCTCTCTTCCTCTCTTACTCCCCCTCCCCCTCTCGCCACGTGGGGCAAGTAGAGGGGGGCAAACCAGCGCGTGCTGAGGTGGCCGCGCAGGCGGGAGAGGGTGGGCAGGCAGGCGATGACGAGGCGGGTGTTGCGGCCGTCTACTTTGGTGGTGGTGAGGGTTTCGGGTGCAGGGGCGGCCGTGGCTTGTTCGGGCAAGTCGGTGGGGGAGAGGGGCACGGCGTAACCGCGCACATAATAGGAAGTGCCATCGGCCGCGATGTGGTTGAACAAGATGTGCGAGCCGTAAGTGGGCAAATCGGTGGTGGCACTTTCGCCCAAAACGAGCAGGGCTTCGGGTGGAACATGGCCGCGCCGTATCTCGAGGGCAATTGTCCAATGCCCTGCCAAGGCGGGGGAGCCACCCGAGCGCAGGACGATGGCGCGGGCGTATTCATCGAGCACTTGGGCGGTGTAAGTTTGGGGGGTGGGGTCGCCCATGTTGTACCAGCCCGCGTTGTAAGCGGCCAAGGCGGCGGCGACATCTCCCCCTGTTTGTTGCAAAATATCGGTCAGAATGGAGGTTCCCCAACGCAAATTGACACTGGGGTCGAGCAGTTCTGCGGCCGCTGGTCGCCATTCCAGCCCCGGCCCTGTGGGCATGACCCCCATCAAGCCCACCGCCCCACTTCGCTCACGCCGTCGGCGTAACCATCCGATTCGGCGTTGACCACGGCCGCTACAAAATCAGGGTCTAGCCCATTGGTATAGGCCACTTTGTAGATGAGCGTGCCCCAGCGTTGGATGTTGGCGGGCCAATAGGGGATAAGTAGGTGGGGATTTCGGCCGTAGGCAAGGGGGTAGGTTCGGCAACGGCCGGGCGGGGCTGGGCGAAAAACAAGCACCCCAGCAAAAAAAGAGTTCCCAATAGCCGTCTAATTGTGTCCAACTGCAAACCTACCTCTGAAATACAACATCGTCGTTTGGGAATCTTGCCCCCTGTCATTCTAGCAAAGCGCGGGGGCGCTTACCAATGCGCTTTCGGTCATTAACCTGTTCACAATTCACAATTACCCATTCACAATTCACAATTCCCCCCCCCTTTGGTAGAATCAACTGGTCAAGATTCGATTAACGGATGTGAAGCACATGGATTCAGTGAAGCAACAGTTACAGGAAATTGTCTCGGCCGCTTTTGTGGCGGCGGGGTATTCGGCCGAATATGGGGAGGTTGCCCTTTCCCAGCGCCCCGAATTAGGGGATTTTCAGTGCAATGGGGCGTTGGCGGCGGCACGGCCGTATAAACAAAATCCGCGCCAAATTGGCGAAGCGGTGGCCAAACAACTCGAAGGCCATCCCCTGATAAGCGGGGTGAATTTGGCGGGGGCGGGTTTTCTCAACCTGCGCTTGGCGGGTGGGTTTGTGGCGCAGATGGTGCAACAGATGGCGGCCGATAGCGAGCGGTTGGGGGTGAATACGGCCGCCTCGCCCCAAACCATTATTGTGGATTACGGCGGCGCCAATGTGGCCAAGCCGCTCCATGTTGGCCATGTGCGGACGGCTCTCATCGGCGAAAGCCTCAAACGGTTGTGCCGCTTTTTGGGGCATCAGGCGGTGGGGGATATTCACATGGGGGATTGGGGGTTGCAGATGGGCCAAATCATTGTCGAATTGGCCAGCCGCTACCCCGATTTGCCCTATTTTGATGCGAGTTACACAGGGCCATACCCGGCCGAGTCGCCCATCACCATTGCCGAACTGGAAGAGGTGTACCCGATTGCCAGCGCCAAATCGAAGAGCGACCCTGTGGTGAAGGCGGCGGCGCAGTTGGCGACGACGGAACTGCAAAACGGCCGTGCGGGTTACCGCGCCCTCTGGCAACACTTCGTCAACGTCTCTATTGCCGACCTGAAGAAAAATTACGACACCCTCGATGTCCATTTTGAGTTGTGGCTGGGCGAAAGCGATGTCCAACATCTCATTCCGCCCATGCTGGAGATGCTGAAAGAAAATGGCCATGCGGTGATGAGCGAGGGGGCGTTGGTGATGTATGTGGCGGAAGAGGAAGACAAAAAGAAGCTCCCTCCGCTCATGTTGGTCACCTCGCAGGAGGCGGTGGGGTATGGCACAACCGATTTGGCCACGATTTGGCAACGGGTGCAGGAGTATGACCCCGATGCGATTTTGTATGTGGTAGACGGCCGTCAGCAAGACCATTTCCACCAAGTGTTCCGCGCCGCCTACAAGAGCGGCATCGCCGACAAGGCCAAGCTAACCCTTGAGCACAACTATTTTGGCACAGTAAACGGCCCTGATGGCAAGCCATTTAAGACGCGGGATGGGGGCACGTTGAAGCTGGAAGATTTCATTGACATGATGATTGCCAAGGCGTATGAGCGGATGGCGGAAATTGGGGCGGCGGCCGATTACCCCGAGGCGGAACGGGCGGAAATTGCCCGCCAAGTGGGCTTGGCCGCGCTCAAGTTTGGCGATTTGGTGAACCATCGCACAGGCGATTATATCTTCGACATTGAGCGTTTTTCTTCATTTGAGGGGCGGACGGGGCCGTATCTGCTGTATGCGGCCGTGCGCACGCGCTCGATTTTGCGGAAAGCGGCCGAGTTGGGCTTTCTCCCCAGCGAAGTGGGCACGGCCGCCAGCGATGAAGAGCGGGATGTACAACTCAAGCTCCTCGAACTGCCCGAGACGCTCCAACACGCCTTTGCCACCCGTGCCCCCAACCACCTGTGCGAATACGCTTTTAGCCTCGCGACCGTCTTCAACAGGTTCTACCGCCAACACCACATCCTGACCGAACCCAACGCCGACCAACAAGCAAGCTGGCTGGCTCTTTGCCAAGTCGTCGTCCACGCTTGAATTGCGTTATCGTATTCATTAGTGCAATTGCGAGGCGCCCTGAGTGGCCCATATCGCCGAAGGGCGGATGCTAAGGACCGATTTTAGCAGCATCCTAGAGGTCGTTAGTCTTTGGTATGATAGAGGCATTTAGACGGACAAGCCACGAAATAGCCGCCATCCTCACCGCTCTATCCAAAACGCCCCTCTCTCTTCTCTCTTCTTTCTCTCTTCTCCTCCCCTATGAACGCCCTGCGCCACGAAACCTATAGCCGCATTCGCAGTTTCCGCTACGCCTTTGAGGGGTGGTGGTATGTGTTACGCACCCAGCACAATGCGTGGATACACGGCTTGGCCACGGTGGTGGTGTTTAGTTTGGCGTGGTGGCTGGGGGTGGGGCGGCTGGAATTCGCCATTCTAGTGCTGACGGCGATGGCCATTTGGATGGGTGAGTTTTTTAACACGGCCGTCGAAGCTGTCGTTGATTTAGTCTCGCCCGAATACCATCCGCTGGCCAAGGTGGCCAAAGATGTGGCGGCGGCGGCCGTGCTTGTCGGTGCATTTGGGGCCGTGCTGGTCGGTTTGCTCATTTTGGGGCCACCCCTGTGGGCCAAACTTGCACTGGGCTAGGAAGTCTTTCAGTCTTTCAGTTGCTCAGTCTTTCAGTCGCTTACTCTCTTACTCTCTTACTCCTCTGCTCCCCTGACCCATTATGATGTTAACCAAAGAACTCGCTTGGAACCTTGTGTGTGAATTTGTGCAGGATGGTGGTTTGCGCCGCCACATGCAATCTGTCGGCAAGGCGATGCGCCACTACGCCCCCCAACTGGGCGGCGACGCTGATTATTGGGAGGCTGTCGGCCTTATCCATGATTTTGACTGGGAGATACACCCCAATTTGCCTGACCACCCCACCAAAGGAGCGGAGATTTTGCGCGGCCGTGGGGTGGACGAAGCGACCATTCGCACAGTGCTTTCCCACTACACGGCCGGCACAGGCGTGGAACGGGAACAGCCCATTGATTTTGCCCTCCTCGCCTGCGACGAAATTACAGGGCTGATGGTAGCCGCCACCTTGGTACGGCCGAACCCCGACATCCGCGAACTGACCATCCCTTCGCTCAAGAAGAAGTGGAAGGATAAGCGCTTTGCCGCTGGGGTAGACCGCGCCCATGTAGAAGGGGTTACGGCCGACTTCGGCCGCGCCTGCTTTGGCGGCCAACTCGAACTGTGGGATCATGCCAGCCATGTACTAACCGCCATGCAAGACGCGGCCGAGGAGTTGGGACTGGCAGGCTCAGGGTAAAGGGGCAGGAGAGAAAGAGAGTAAGAGAGCAAGTGGCTGACTGAGAGACTGACAGACTGAGAGACTAAAAGCTAACCCTTATGATTTCTAAATGGACCAAAATTAAGCAGGAACGATTGCACCATTACAAGGTGGTGAGTGTACGGGCCGATACGGCCGTCTCCCCCCGCACGGGAGCCACCCACACCTTTTACGTCATCGAATCGCCCGATTGGATCAACATTATTCCGCTCACGGCCGATAACCAAGTTGTGATGATTCGCCAATATCGGCACGGCAACGACGAAATCACCCTCGAAGTGCCGGGCGGCATTATAGATGAAGGCGAAACCCCGCAGGAAGCGGCCGAACGTGAACTGCGCGAGGAAACTGGCTACGCCAGCGACGACGTGATTCCCACAGGAACCGTCGCCCCCAACCCCGCCCTGTTCAACAACACCTGCCACAGTTTCCTCGCCCGCAATGCGCGTCTCGTGGGCGAACAGGAGTTTGATGGCACCGAAGACATCGCCATTGAACTTGTGCCACTCGCCGACATTCCCCAACTCATCCGCACGGGGCAAATTAGCCACGCCCTGACCATTAACGCTTTTTACTTTCTCAATCTTCTCGAATAAGTGAAAGGTGAAACGTAAAAAGCAAAAGGGTGCTCCTCCCACATTTCACCTCTCACCTTTTACTTTTCACTTTTCACCCTCACCCCCATAGGAGTATCTCATGGCCCCCGCCAAACGAAACGTCTTAACAGAAGCCGAATTAACGGCCGCTCTCGCCATCCTCCCCGGCTGGAGCATCGCCAACGGCAAACTCCACAAACAGTACAAATTTAAATCATTCGCGGCCGCTTTGGGTTGGATGGTTAGCGTGGGCGTAGAAGCCGAACGCATGGATCACCACCCTGAGTGGCTCAACGTCTACAGCCGCGTCACCGTAGACCTCACCACCCACGACATGGGCGGCATCACGGGCTGGGATGTGGATTTAGCCAAAAAAATGGAGCAATTGGCGAAGTAGTCATGTCTTGGTCCTGTCGTCTCCCTCTCTTTCTCTTCTCTCTTCTCCCTGATAGCCATTGACAGCCCCCCACCGCTTCTGGCAGTTTCTGATTGCCCCACGGCCGTACACTTCGCCCGTTATCCCAGTCCATTTAGGGCTGAATAACCAATAACCAATCACCAGTAACCTCTTCAGGAGATAGGTATGCGCGAAGTTGCAATTTTAGGGGTGGGGCAAACGGCCGTGGCCGAACATTGGAGCCTCTCCTTGCGCCAATTGGCCGCCCAAGCGGGGCGGGCCGCCCTGCACGATGCGGGACTAGAGCCAGCCCAAGTTCAAGCCCTCTACGTGGGCAACATGACCAGCGGAAGCCTCAATGCCCAACAACATTTGGGGGCGTTGGTGGCCAGCGAATTGGGGTTAGAAGGGGCAGAAGCGATGCGAATTGAGGCGGCCTGTGGCTCGGCCGGGGCTACCTTGCGCCAAGGGATTTTGGCCGTGGGCAGTGGCCAAATGGACACGGTGCTTGTCGTAGGGGTGGAGAAAATGACCGAGACGGTGAAGGGCGACACCACGGCCGCGCTCGTCCAAGCGGCCGATGCCGACTTTGAAGGTGCTCATGGTGTCACCTTCGTCGCCCTCAACGCCCTGATTATGCGCCGCTACATGCTGGAACATGGCTACCAGCACGACGATTTCGCCCCCTTTGCCATCAACGCCCACGCCAACGGCGCCAAAAACCCCCACGCCATCTTTCAAGAACCGATTACGCTCAAGGCGTATCAGCGCGGCCGTATGGTGGCCGACCCGATTAGCCTGTACGATGCCTCGCCCATTGGCGACGGAGCGGCCGCCCTGCTCCTCGTCCCCGCCGAACGTGCCCCCGAAGCTGTACGTATCCTTGGCTCCGCCATCGCCACCGATACGCTGGCCGTCCATGACCGCACCGATGTGACATGGCTCTCGGCCGTGGCCAAATCGGCCGAACGTGCCTACGCCCAAGCAGGCGTATCCCCTGCCGACATTGATTTGTTCGAGCTACACGATGCCTTTAGTATCATGGCCGCTCTCTCGCTGGAGGCGAGTGGTTTTGCCGAGCGCGGCCGTGGGGTGCGTTTGGCGCAGGATGGGGTGATATTCTCCAACGGCCGTTTGCCTATCGCCAGCATGGGCGGGCTAAAATCGCGGGGGCATCCCGTAGGGGCCACGGGGCTGTACCAACTGGTCGAGGCGACTTTGCAACTGCGCGGCCGGGCGGGCGCGGCGCAACTCGATGGCCTGCGCCTCGCCATGACCCAAAACATCGGCGGCAGTGGCGCAACCGTAGCCACGCATATTCTCGGCAATGTTCAATGAGCAATGAACAAGGGGTCGTTGGTGAAAGTAACCAGTAACGAATAACCAATGGGTGTGTTTCATTTGGGTTGAAATATTGTAGGGGTAGGCCTTGTGCCTACCCCAGTCTCGCATTTACCAGAGGTCAGGGCAACCACAAGGGTTGCCCCTACTGAGATGAAACACACCCATAACGAATAACAAAAAAGCCTTCCCATTTGGGAAGGCTTTTTTTGCGATTGCGGGGACAGGATTCGAACCTACGACCTCCGGGTTATGAGCCCGACGAGCTGCCACTGCTCTATCCCGCGTTGAATAGATGGGTATTTTAGCACGGAAAACGGCCGTGTCAATCCCGCTTACAGCTTGTTAACGGAAATCGCTCAAAACTGCTTCGTTTTGGCTATCCACTTCTCCAGCGTGGCCAGCGCACGGCCGCTGTCAATGCTCTCCCGCGCTTCGGCGAGGCCAGCGGCCAAATCGTGGCAATCGAGGCTGAGGGCGGCGGCGGCATTGAGAAGCACAATGTCTCGGCGGGGGCCTTGGTCTTTGCCGCTCAAAATGGCGTGGGTGATGGCCCCGTTTTCTTCGGGCGTGCCACCCAGCAAATCGTCCAAATTGGCACGCGCCAGCCCCAACTCCTCGGGGTCAAGGGTGATGGTGTCCACCTTACCCTCTTTCAGGCGGCTGATGCGGTTTGTGCCCGTGGTCGAAAGCTCATCCAAACCATCCGCGCCATAGGCCACAAAGGCGGCTTTGCTCCCCAACTCGCCCAACACCTGCGCCATCACCTCAGTTAGGGCGGCATCATACACGCCAATGAGTTGGTGGGTGGCTCCTGCTGGGTTGCTGATGGGGCCGAGAATGTTAAAAATGGTGCGTTGTCCCATCTCGCGCCGGGGGCCAATGGCAAAGCGCATGGCGGGATGGTGCTTGATGGCGTACAAAAAGCCGATGCCCACTTCATCAATGCACTCGCCGACTTGTTCGGCCGTTAAATCTAAATTGCCCCCCAGTGCCATAAGCACATCGGCCGAGCCACTGCGACTGCTGGCGGCGCGGTTGCCGTGTTTGGCCACTTTCACGCCATGCCCCGCCACGACAAAAGCGGCCGTGGTCGAGATATTAAACGTGTGTTTGCCATCCCCACCTGTGCCGCAGGTATCCACCAACATGTCGGTGGGGTGGTGCAAGGGGACGGGCACATAGTGGGCACGCATGGCCGCCGCGCTCCCCGCGATTTCGGCCACTGTCTCCCCTTTCATGCGCAAGGCGGTGAGGTAACTGCCAATCTGGGCGGGGGTAGCCGCCCCTTCCATGATGATGTCCATTGCTTCCCGTGCCTGTTCAAAGGTCAGGTCACGGCCGTTGATGACGATGCCAAGTGCTTCTTTTAGGGCCATGTGGAGTTTCTCGGTCTTTTAGTCTTTCAGTTGGTCAGTCTTTCAGCTAGTTAGCTTTTTTTGAGCGGTTGCTTTTTTGGGTTTCGGCGCGGGTGCGATTTTTGTCTACTAGCCACCACAGGCTCGGAATGACAATCATGGCGATGAGGATACGCACCAAATCGCCCGCCATATGGTGTTTGACATTGAATTGGTAACCTGCTTCCGCCCAGCTTTGGTAGGAGACACCCAGCCACACGTACACAATCGAGTAGGTTACGGTGTGGGCAACCACCATGCCCAAGCCCACCGTCCACGGCCAGCGGTCCCATTTGTGTTCGGCCAAAATGCCCACCACATAGACTGTCAGCAGGTAGCCCACCACATAGCCATACTCACGGCCGATGAGCGCATTGACCCCGCTTTGCCCCTCGGGGAAAACGGGCATCCCCAACACCCCTTCGATGATGTACAAGGCCATGCTCAACGCCCCCCGCCGACGGCCGAGGATAAACGCGACAAGCATCACCCCAAGGCTTTGCAGGTTAAATGGCTCACCAAACAGGTCGGGCCATAACACTGTTTGGGAGAGAATGGTGATGACGGCCGCGCCGCCGATAATCAGAGCGACATCGAAGGCAACGGCCGCATTGTAGGTGCGCGGCCGTGCCAAATCTACAATCGTTTTGCGAGCAATGAGCAAGGGCGGGCGGGCAGTTTCAGTCATGGGATTGCCGTTGGGAAGGGGATTGGGTGAATAAAAGAGGGGTGTATTGGTTTATTCGTTTATTGGTGTATTGCCATACACCACTATACCACGACATTTTTAAACCCTCTCTTATTCGCCCACCTTATGTTTGCGCCAAGAAATTCGCCAAAAGCTCCTTTCCATACTCTGTCAGAATACTTTCTGGGTGGAATTGTACCCCCGTAATGGGAAATTCACGATGACGCAAGCCCATCACTTCCTCTTGTCCAATACACTGATGCCCCAAACAAACCCCCAAAATCGGTGTGGTCGGCCCCAGTTCCCGAATCACCTCTAGCGAAATCCCCCCATCTTCGGGGTCGCCGGGGCCGGGGCTGATAACAATATGGTCAGGGTGCAGGGCGCGAATTTCATCCAGCGTAATTTGGTCGTTGCGAAAGACCTGTATCTCCTGCCCCAATTCGCCAAAATACTGCACCAAGTTATAGGTGAAGGAATCGTAGTTGTCTATCACAAGAAGCATGGTGTTACTCTGGTTATTCGTTACTGGTTATTCGTTATTGGTTATGCGTGCCAGCACTCCCTTTATTCATTGCTCATTATTCATTACTCATTGAGATATTGTCTCGGATGGCAATGACCACAATCGTGTAACTAACGGCCGCATCGCCCCGAGTTGTCACTTCGGCCGTGTAGGCCACGCTGGTGCCGGGGCTGACAAAGGCCGCTTCGGGGGAGCCGCCACGGCCGTAGTCGGAACTAATCACAACCGCACCGTTGGCATCTTTCAGCACCAAGGCCACATCCCCATTGCCGTTCGGCCGCACCAAAACGGCCACTGGCCGCGCCCCTACGGAGGCAACGGGATACCGCTTGGTCTGGCCGGGGCTGATAGTATCTGCCAACACCAAGGGCGTGTTGGCCGTCACCGTGATGGTATCAAACAGATACAGCTTATAATCCCCGGCCGTGCCCTCTACCCCGCCCAAAGCGACGGTTTGTGTGCCATTGCTTTGCGGGGTGTAAATCATAAATTCGGGCACGCTGGCGGGCTGGTCTTGGGCAATGCGGGCGGAGGGCAAGCTCTGCAACGCTTCGGTGAGGGAGAGGCTTTGGGAATCGGCTGTGGCCAGCAAATCGCTGTCATACAGAGCCACAGCCACATCTAACTCATCCCCGCTCGCGCCAGCAAGACCAGGGTTGCCCTTTGATGGCCTCGAAAATGTGGAGCGCGGCCGTGCCCGCTTCTAATCGGCCGCCCCACACCTCGCCCGGCGCGAGCAGAGGCACGGCCGTGGGGGCGGGTGTGCCTGTGGGCACGGGCGTAAACGTGGGCGCAAAGTTCACCACGCTGGTGGCGGTAGGGCTGGGCGTGAGCGTGGCGGTGGGTACGGCTGTTTCCGTTGGCGTGGGCGATGGGGTGAAGGTGGCCAGCAACGCCACTGTCGCCACCAAATCAGGGACGGCAATGGTGGGGGTGGGGTCGGGGGCACGGCCGCATCCTGCCAAAACCAGTACCACAAAAAGCCAAATAAAGTTACGCATAGGGGTGGGGGACGAGGGAAAAGGGACTGGGGAAGTTGGCAGGCCCCGTGTCCCTTGTCCTCAGTCCCGAGTCTGGGCAGTACCAGCCCCATAATTTCCTTCATCTTCTCCACCTTGGGCTGGGCTTGGGCGCGGGCTTGTTCCGCACCCCGCGCCAACAAGCGGTCTAGCTCGGCCACATCTTGCATGAGGTAGGTGTACCGCTCGCGGATGGGGGAAACGGCCGCAATAACCGCCTCGCCCACCCCCACTTTCAGGTCGCCATAACCCCGCGCATTGGCAAAATCGGCCAGCGTTTCATCTTTGCTTTTGCCCGTCACCGCGCAATAAATGCCCAGCAGGTTGTTCACCCCCGCCTTCTCGGGGTCATCCGAAAACGCAATTTCCCGCCCCGAATCGGTGACAGCCCGCTTGAACGCTTTTAAGATGTCCTTGGGGTCATCCAGCAGGCGCACGGCATGGCCGCTGATGTGGGCGTAGCTCTTGGACATTTTGTTGGTGGGGTCGTCCAAGCCCATCACCCGCGCCCCAGCGGCGGGAATTTTGGCCTCGGGCAACACCCAAAACTCTTGTTCATAGAGATGGTTAAATCGTTGGGCTATGTCGCGGGTCAGTTCGATGTGCTGTTTTTGGTCTTCGCCAACGGGCACTTCGTCTGCGTCGTAGAGAAGAATATCGGCCGCTTGCAACACAGGATACACCAGCAACCCCGTCTGAATCGTCTCTTGTTTGGCCGATTTGTCCTTAAACTGGGTCATGCGTTGGAGCCAGCCCAAGGGCGTGACGCAATTGAGCAACCAGCACGCCTCGACATGGGCCAATACATGGCTCTGGATGAACAGGGTGCTTTTGTCGGGGTTGATGCCACAGGCCAGCAACATGGCCGCAAGGGAGCGGGTTTGGTGGTGCAGGGTGGTGGGGTCTTGGGGCACTGTCAAGCTGTGCAGGTCTACGATGCAGAAGTAGTTGATTTTCTCCTCCTGCTGGTCTACCCAGTTTTTAACTGCGCCCAAATAGTTGCCCAAATGAAATTCACCCGAAGGTTGGATACCGCTTAATACTCGGTTTTTCATGGGTTTTTAGTCTCTCAGTCGGTCAGTCAATTCGCAATCCGCAATCCAAAATCCGCAATCCACAATCAAAATAAGCCTTCTTCCGCTTTGGCAACGGCCGAAACCAGTGCCTGTGCCTTGTTGCGACACTCCCAATACTCGCTCGTTGGGTCGCTATCTGCTACCAAACCCGCCCCAGCTTGTACATAGACGGTGTCGTCCTTGGCCACCATCGTGCGGATGGCGATGCAGGTGTCGCTGGAGCCATCGCAGCCAAAATAGCCGACTGCGCCAGCGTAGAGCGTGCGCCGCTCCCCTTCTAGCTCCTCGATAATTTCCATCGCCCGCACCTTTGGGCGCCCCGCTGACAGTGCCAGCGAGGGAACGTTGCCCGCATCAGGGCAAAGGCGTTCATGTCGGGGTTCAACTCGCCCTGCACTTGGCTGACGATGTGCATGACATGGCTGTATTTTTCGACCACCATCATGTCTTGCACCTTCACCGAGCCGTAGCGGCAGACACGGCCGAGGTCATTTCCGCCCCAAATCCACCAGCATGACATGCTCCGCCCGCTCCTTGGGGTCGGCGAGGAGTTCGCCGCCAATTCGGCATCCTCGGCGGGGTTGTGCCTCGCTTGCGCGTGCCCGCAATCGGCCGCAACGTCGCCACCCCATCCTCCAACCGCACATGTATCTCGGGCGACGCGCCAATCACCTGAAAGTCGAGTTCGGCGAAATCGAAGTAAAACATGTAGGGGGAGGGGTTCAGCATCCGCAGGGCGCGGTAGATGGCGAACGGGTGGGCGCTCGTTTTGCGGCTAAACCGCTGGCTGAGAACGACTTGGAAGATGTCCCCAGCGACGATGTATTCTTTGGCCGCCCGCACCATCGCTTCGTATTTTTCCTGCCCTTGGTTGGAGAACAGTTGCCCATCAAAGCCGTTTTGCCTGCTGGCGTACCGCTTGCGGGGGATGCCGGGCAACGGCCGCAACAACTTCTCGGCCACCTTCTCAATTTCTTGGATGGCGTTCACATAGGCGGCGGCGATGGCTTGTGGGTTGCCACCCCGCGCCACCCGTGCGTTGGCAATGACGAGCAAAATGTGGCGGGCATGGTCGAAGACGACGAGGGTGTCGCACAGGAGAAAGACGGCTTCGGGGATGGGCAGGCCGGGCACGGCCGTTTCAGGCAGTTTCTCGAACTGGCGCACGACATCGTAGCCCAAGTAGCCAATCGCCCCCCCGCTAAGGCGGGGCAAACCGGGCAGGCGGGCGGGCACAAAATCGGCCAGTTCGTCCTCGAGGGGATGTGCAACAAGTCACGGCCGTTGGGCAGTTCGAAGTCTTGGTGCGCTTTTTCGCGCTGGTCGGTGATGGTGCGGCCGTGTTGGCTCAGCACGGCGCGGGGGTTGACCCCCACGAACGAATAGCGCCCCAGTTGCTCTCCTCCTTCGACAGATTCGAGGAGGAACGACGGCCGCATCTCGTCCGCCAATTTGAGGTAAACCGAGACGGGGGTCTCGAGGTCGGCCGCAAACTCGCGGTAGACGGGTATCAGGTTGGTTTCCCCTTGGGCAAGGGTGTTGAATTCTTCGAGGGATGGCTTGTACATAGTGGTTAGTGTAGTGGTTAGTGGTTAGTGGTTAGTGAGTAGTGAGTGGTGTAGTCTGAGTGACTAGCTGATAAGCTGACTAGCTGATTAGCGGATCAGGCTGACTAGCTCAAAACAAAAACGCCTCATCCCAGAAGGGACGAGAGCGTTGAAATTCCCGTGGTACCACCCTTGTTAGGTGGCGCAATTGCGCCGCCTCACTTAGTGATTTCGGCCGTGTTGAGAGTGGTGAAGGGTACAAAACCCTCTATCTCTATCTCCAATCTCTATCTTCGTGCCAAAACCGTGCCCGTTAACGGGGGCTACCGGGGGGGACTACTTCTTGCGTTTTGCCCACCCAACTCCTCGAGCCATTCACTTGCCGCGCCGTTGTTGTCCTTTCAGCCGTGGGTCAACTCTCTGGGAACCCGCTGTGCAAGCTACTCGTTCGATTCACTGTTGTTGCGTTTTTTGCGATTGGGGCGGGATGATAGCATGGGCATCGGTGTGCGTCAAGCCAGAAAATCGGTGGAATGAAACCGCGGAGAGCGCAGAGGGCGCAGAGTTCTCTGGGGAATTTCTCTGCGCTCTCCGCGCCTCTTCGGTTAGAAAAAAAGCAAAGACAAAGATTTGTCAGTCAATCAGCTTTGCGGGTTTTGTTTAGGGCGGCGGTGTAGGGCGAACCATGAGCCAAGGAGGAGTAAACTCGTGGCGAGGGCGAGGAGCCATTGGTTGGGGAGCGAAACGGCCGTTGCCCCACGTTTTGCAAGGCCACGGCCGTGGGGGCTTGCGAGTTGACGGCGCAGGAGCCGCCAGCGGCCGTGCTGGCCGCCCAACTGCTGGCCAACGCATTGTTGAACAAGACATTGCGTAGTTCTAGTGATGGGCCACTGCCATCCGGTGTCGTTGCCCACGGCGCGGCATCGTCATAGGAGACCGAATCCATTTCGGCATTGGCCGTATTCACCAAACGCACCAACTCGCCTGCATTGTCCAAACCGCCACTTGCCCATTGGTAAACGGGCAACCTGCACCGCCATACATCGCGGCATTTTTGGCGATGAGGACATAGCCACCGGGCGCAATTTGCGCTCCGATAGGAAAGGTGAACGCGATGCCATTGTTGAAGGTATAGCCCGCTAAATTGAGGGTGGTTGCCCCTGTGTTGTATAGCTCTAAAAATTCATAATCTGTCATCTGCCCCGAAACGGCGGGTTGTAATGAATTTCGTTGATTACTAGTGGGTTAACGACGGGCATTGGGGCCACCGGGCGTGCCGCCAATGAGGTAGCTTGGCTCCCAACCGCTGGCCAAGGCGTTGTCGAGAGCATCATCTATGAGGCTGAGGAGGCGTTGCCATTGGGGGCTGTGGGCCACGGGGCACTACTTTGGTACGGCACTTCATCTACCACAAAGCCTGCACCTGTAAGCAAGCGGATTGTTTCGCCTGTGTTGTTCAGCCCACTGGGGAGCCATTGATAGACGGGGTAGCCTTGCCCCCGTAGGTGGCGGCGTTTTGCGCCAGGACGATGTACTGGTCGGCGCAATGGTTGTGCCAACCGTGAAGGTGTAGACAACGCCATCCATGTAATAACCGCCCAAATCAATGGCGGCCGCCGGGTTGTAGAGTTCGATGAACTCGTAGGCGGCTTGTGCGCCTTGGGAGGGGGAGGTTGTAGTGGATTTCGTTGATGACGACGCGGGGAGGAGGGAGAAGACGGCTGTACGACGCGGCCGCATTGATGCTCACCACATATTCGGCCGCCGTGCTGACAGGTACACCCGCCTGTTGCCACTCCACAAAGCGATAGCCGGGGTTGGCTACTGCCTCGAGGCGAATGGGCAGGTTGCGGAAGAAACGGCCTGTGAAGGGGGAGGTGGGAACCTGCACATCATGCACCAAAATATGGCCCATGCTGGGGTCTTGGGTGGTTAGGGTTAGGTCGGCCGTGCCACTTGCTGTATCGGCTGGGAAGCGGTTTTGCAGGTGGGTGTAGATGTAATTCGGCCGTTGATTGGCAAAACCCGCATAATCTCTACTTTGTCTTCCCCAAAACCACAAGAACTGAATGCCATTCCACCCACTAGGTCGCGCCATTTGGCAATATGGGCGGGCATTTCTGGCTCAAGCACATCTTGCATCTCGTCTATGATGGCAATAAGTCGTGTGGGTGCAAAGGTGATGCTTGGGTGGGTGGCAAAGCGTTGAATAAATTCTTGGCGAAATTCAGTGTTATTGACCAAATTGCGTGAAATGCGTGTAGGCCATGTTGACCCAGTGGTGGTGGCGGTGAGGGTATCGAGGTTGTATTTGTCGGCATCCGCCAAATCGAAGCCTGAATCGGTGTCGAACAAAATCCAGCGCCATTTGCCTGTCTGCGGCCGCCAAAATTTAATGTTATTGCTGGGCCAATCGGTATTGGCAAAATAAACTTCGGATAGCCAATAATTCATGAACTGGTCTACCTCCATTTGGCTTTTGACAAAGTCATAATGGATCGGATTGTTCATGTCATTGCTATCAATGTAGTTGACCATAGCACGGTAAGCGGTGTTGCTTCCTTCGATGACCGTATCCCGAAATTCAAGAAAATCAATCTCGGTTTCGTCATAGCCGTGGTTTTGGTCAATAAACCCCGCATCTACTTTTTCGCGGATGTTGTGGATGCCCCAGTATTGGCCGTTGAGAAAAACGATAGCGGGTTGATACGCTTGTTTGTCCGCGTCCATGTCCATTTGCCCTGTCACCAACCGTTGCATCATGGCATCGCGGAAGAAGGTGGCGTATTGGTCGCCGCCTGAAGCGCGGAGGATGAACGACTCGAAGCGGTCTCGGGATTTATCGGGGAAGAGTTGGTAGCGCACATCGTCGGAGCCGTATTGGCCGCCTGTCATGACATGCAACCCCTTTTGGCGCAGGTTGCGGGTGAGGTTGCCGTGGATTTCCACGCCCCCATCGAATTGGAACTGCTTTTGGCCGGCCGTGTCGTAATACTCAAGGGCGATGGGACGCGCCCAACTTTCAAAATAGTTGCCTGTCCATTCAGAACCCGGCCCAAACATAATTTGCGCCGGGGACGTAAATGCCGATGTTATGGTCAAAAAAATAGTCGTCGTTGACCGAAATAGAGATGACGGGCAGGGTAAAGCTCTCGTCTATGAAATAGGTTTGGGTGGTGATGGGGCTGACGAGTTGGCGCTCATACGCTCGCGCCCGAGCACGGCCGTATCCGCTACAGCAATCGGCGCACCTGTGTAAAGCGTGGCGGCCGTGGTCGGTATCGAGCCATCGAGGGTGTAATAAATGGCGGCCGTGGTGGCGGCAAATTCCACACTTTGCCCTGTGGGGTAAAAGCCGCCAGCCACAGTGGGCACGGGCGCGGCCGTGCGCTGGGCTACACTGGCGATGGCGGGCGAAACGTTGTTGGAACTGTTGGGGGTGGGTTGGTCGTAATAAGCCCATATCGCTCCCATCGGGGCTACGGCCGTAGGAAATATCGGGCAGTTGCTCGATGAGGGTATAGTCCAACACATCCACAGGCACAGGCACGCCAACGGCCGTGGAGAATGTCAGCACCCTCGCCACCCCCTTTTGAGCTTGAAATTGGCGTGAAGCCCTGTATCTTCGCCATCCGCCCAATGAGCAAAAATCCCCCAGCGGGGATGGTTGTGCCAGCGGGAATAGCCCACATGGATAGGTTGGTAGGGTCGTCGCTGAGATGATAACCACTGATATCGAGCGGCACGGCCGTGGGGTTGTGTAGCTCAATCCAATCGGAGAAGTTGACAAACTCTGTCTCTAGATTGGCCGAAGCGTTGGAGACCATGACCTCGTTAATGATGACTGTTGTGGCGGCTTAGGCGCCAAGGCACGGCCTGAAATACTCCCACAAACAATAAAATGGAATAAATAATGAACTGGCGTTGTCTGGCCATTGCGTTACTCTCTAATAAATGGGTACTGCGGATAAAAATTGGCCGATGGTTACGGAGCCGTTTGGGGGTCAAGAATAGATGGGGATGTAGAGTTAAAACGGCCGTGAACGTTATTTGTTTCTGGGTTGAAACTGTCGTTCACCGATTGGAGGGTTTCCCTCTGGTTACATTTGTTAACAATGTTAACATGACCAAAGTACGGGGTCAATCAACAAAAGTAGGGGTGAGCCTTGCCAAAAATTGTGCCAAAACGCCTTTAAGCCTGTCTAGGGCACATTTTCCCTGGGCATAATCGGTAGTTTGCTTAGGAATGGTGGGTGGCATTTAATGCCATTCCCAAATTTTAACTATCCTGAGGGTGAATGTTTTTTAGACACGAATTACACGAATTTTCTCGAATCCATTTCGTGCAATATGGCAAAAGGGCAAAAAAACAAAAAAGCAAAGTCACCCGACAAATTTCATTCGTCGAATATCTTTGCCCTATTGCTCTTGCCCTTGCTTTAGAAATTCGCTTCCAATCTGCGAAAAGTTCCATTTAAATAATCGTGTCTAGCTACCGGAAACTTTTTTGAAGTGGTGCAAATCATTCTTTAGCACTCGATAGTTGTGAATTTCGAAAAGTTCGAAAGAAGGTAGAGTCATGTGGAAACACCTTTGCCCCGCAAAGAGTAAGCGAAAAACCTCATCGACAAGATTCACCTGCATTAAGAAGTCTATGAACCATAGGATGAGAGACTGAACGAGTGCCTGACCCTGTTGACGACAGACTTCTCCAATGGATTTGAGGAAGCACCAAGCCCTTTTTGGTGTGACAGTTCAAGGCTATGCAAGTGTAAGAAAGAATAAGCCACAAAGACCAGACACCAATGGCTTTTGAAAGGCTTCGCCGTTCGCATGCGATATTCATCCAACCCTAACCGACCTTGCTGTCCTGATAAAAGGTTTCTATCGGCCAACGCAGAAGATAGGGGGTTCTGAACAATGAGTTCGGCACTCCAATCCAAACGATTAGAGATCAAAATGACAAAATTGCCTTCGAGTTGTGGGTTATCAAAGAAATAACAAGACGAACCTTCCCATATGGGAAATGGCCACGTTCCGTGAGGAAGCACCAATATGTTTTGTCTTTAACTTGAACGGGTCGAAATGTTGCTGAATGAATAAGTGGACTAACTCCTCCACTTGATGCGCGGACTAGGCAGAGAAATGACCTTGCCATCCTCATCTTTCAGAACAAAAACTGTTGACTTCAAATTGCGATTCTTCTGAGGACGCTGATCCAATCTTTTTCGGCTAACTCAACGGCGGTCACAAATTCTTGCGCCAGATACCACCCATCAAAAAGAACGACCTCAAAGGACAAATTATGCTCAATCGCTTTGCTGGAGTAGTATCTTGGCTAAGGTGATTTTGGTTTTAAACTGCCTTATGCGGCGCGGAACTCTTCATCAAGGAGTAACAGAGGAGCGACTTTTTATGAAATTATTATGCCTTCTTGGCCCTTGGAATCTGGCGGTCTGGAAGCAGTTTTTGACAAACTCTTCCCAGCGCGTCTGTTCTTCATAGCGGCGATAGATTAAGAAATCAAGGGGAAAGCGAATTTGGCCACACACATAATGGCTGGTCACTAAATTATGGCTCAAGGGGTAACGGTCTTCGCGGCATGATGGTAATGGCGCGGCCAACTTATTCGAACAAATCACCTGCATGTTCACACAAAGTGTCGTCTATGATTAGGCGGCCATGTCCCGTCAATGGCGATATGTTTTAACAGCCTCCTTCATTTGCTGTACCAGTCGGTCATTAAGCTGCTTTTTGTTGCCATGGTGATTCTGAAAAGAAGCGACTGGAGGCTGGTTTTATCCGCACTTTCCAAAGGCAACGGGCTATGTTGGCCATGCTCTTGTTTTCTAACACCATCAAGCCTGTCAGGTAATTCCGAAAGTGGTTGAATTGACGGCAATCTTTGAAGCAAGACCGAATTCGTCACCATATTTCAAAACGAAGTAAGTGTTGAGTTGAACAATGGGCAACTGCATTTTTTCTCTCCTGAAGCAATTTTGGATCCTCTTTTACTTCAGATTTTCTATCCAACAAAATTCACAACTATCGAGTTTAGCATTCATTTGTTACGCAGTGGAGGTATGAAAAAACAGACACGTAGCAAAAAGAAAAGAACGACTACCACAACTACTGTACCACAAATGGTTGAATCAAATG
>JADJSZ010000069.1 GCA_016711405.1 Candidatus Hadersleviella danica
CAATGGCTCTTTTCTCTCTTCTCTCTTCTCTCCTCTCTCTACTCTTCCGCTGGATTGGGGATGGTTATGGGTTCATTAAAGCGGTAGGTCGCTTTGGTGGTGGCGATAAGTTCGCCTTCATCGCCAGTGAACACAACTTGCAAGGTCATCCGTTGGATAAGTTCCTCTTCGACAGCCAGCCAGATGGTTCCGCCGCCGCTGTATTCGGCAAACAAGCTGAAGATTTGGTCGGCCATCTCTTCATTGACAATGGCGTTGTAATAACTTTCGACATCCAACTCGAACTGTATCTCATACGCTTCTATCCCGTTGAGCCGTATTTGGCGGGTAGCCTCGGCCGAGGCCACAAACTCGCTCAGGCCAATGTTATTGAGCTGGTCGAAGCTCTCAAACCCGGCCGTCTCCAAAACATCGGCGGGCAACTCTTCCCAATCGCCATCGTCCACGCGCACCCACAAAATCTCGTCGCGGTACACAATCTCGTTGGTACTGCTGATGGGGTCGCCCATGCCTTCTATCACGGCCGAAGATACTGTTAGGCAGTATTGCCAGCCCGTGGCTGTCTCTAGGTAGCAAGTTTGGCTCTGGCTTTGGCTCACACCGGGCAACAGCGTCGTGATATTTTGCTCAATGATGATGGTTTCTTGCGCTTTGGCGTTGGCCTCGGCCGTTTGCATCAGAGCCACCACATCTAGCTCGGCCAAATCCACCGTCACAGGCGCGGCCGATTCTTCAATCAGCACATCATCCTCCTCTTCCACCTCTTCTTTGACAATCGGCGTAGCCTCGGCCGCACGGGTTGGCTCATCCTTGGCAGGGGTTGCCGTTGGTGCTTCACGGGTGGGGGCTGGTTTGGTGGCGGTGGCCGTTGGTTCGGGGATGGGTGTCTCAGTGGGGGCGGCTGTTGGCTCGGCCGTGGCTGTGGGGGCGGTGGTGGCCGTCGGTTCGGCCGTTGGTTCGGCCGTGGGGGTGGGTTCGGCCGTGGCCGCTTCGGTGGAAACAACAACAGCTCCTATCGCAGTGGGAGGCACGGCCGTTGGCTCCTGCACTTCCCCCCCACAAGCCACCACTCCAAACAAGGCCACCACAACCAATAAAACAAATACGCGCTTCATAAAACCTCCTGTATGTCTGCCATTACATTAAAAGAGAGAGGCAAGAGATAGAGATAGAGGAAACGCAATAGGCCAGCCTACTATGGCCCCCTCTATCTCTATCTCTACACGCTATCTCACATTTTAGATAAGATTCAGATAGCCATTATACAAAAAACACCCCCGATAGGTTATTTCGTGCCCCAAACCATCCCCCGCCAACAAACCTTTGCCATCTTGTGGGCCTTCCTCGTCCGCGATTTCCACACCCAGATTAGCTACCGCGCCGCCTTCGCCCTCAGCTTTGTCGGGTTATTCTTTCGCGCCTTCATCTTCTTCTTTATCTCCCGCTTCATTGGCGATGTGGCCGCCCTTGGGCTAACCAGCGCGGGCTATCAGGGCGATTATTTTGCCTTCGTCCTCATTGGTCTTGCCTTCAACCTCTATGTCGGCCTCGGCCTCACCGCCTTTGCCGAGGCGTTGCGCGAGGCGCAAACCACGGGCACGCTCGAAGCGATGATGATGACCCCCACCCCTGTGTCGCTCATGGTCGTCGGCTCGGCCGGGTGGAGCTATGCCTTCACCACCTTGCGCGTGGTGGTCTACTTGGGTCTGGGGGTGTTGTTGGGGATGGATTTAGGGGGGGCGAATTGGGGTTTAGCGGCCGTGGCTCTCCTCCTCGCCCTCATCGCCTTTGCCAGCATCGGCATCATCGCCGCCAGCGTCATCATGGTCATCAAACGGGGCGACCCGATAACCGCTTTGGTGGCCAACGTCTCCGCTTTGGTCGGCGGGGTCTACTACCCCATCGAAGTGCTCCCCGTGGCTCCAAACGGTGGCTCAATTCGTGCCCCTCACCCACGCCCTGCGCCTCATGCGCCTCACCTTGCTCAACGGCGCGGGCTGGGCCGAGGTGCAAGCGGATTTCTTCGCCCTCACCGCCTTCGCCCTCGTCCTCTTCCCGCTCTCCCTCCTCACCTTCCACTACGCCGTCAACAAAGCCCGCCGCGATGGTTCGCTGGCCCAGTATTAGTTCATTGCCTCCCCACGTAGCCAATCACGCTCCTGCCCCCTTTTAAGCCCCCAGTACTTGATAATCCCGGTTCCAATAAACGAGTGGTTTGTCATCGGGAACGGGTACATGGCTGGCTTGGATTTCGCCCACGTAAATGGTATGGGTTCCTGCATCATGGCGGCCGTAAATGGTGCAATCTACCCACACCAATGCATCACGCAAGATGGGTGCGCCAGTCACGGCCGTGCCCCAATCCCCTTCCGCAAACCTATCCTCCTGCACCCACGCAAAACGGTTGGAAAGGTGTGCTTGGTCATGGCGCAAAATGTTAACCGCAAACACAGCTCCCTCCTGTTCCAACATCTGGTGTGCCCCGTGGCGCTGGTCAATAAAAACAGCAATCAGCGGCGGGTCGGGCGAAACCGAGACAAAAGCGGACACTGTCAGGCCGTGGATTTGCTCGCCGAGTTTAATGGTCACAATGGTTACGCCTGCGGGAAAGTGGCGCATGGCTTCGCGGAATTGTTCAGAGGAGATAGACATTGGATGGAAGAATGTTGTGGGGAGATTGGAGACAACAACGGCCGTTTGGCCAAGGTGGGTATTTGTCTTGAGGAGTTACGGGGTCTTGGTGTAGCCAAGTACACCAGAACCCCGTTGCCCAAACAAACCACGCCACGAATAGACCAGTTTATGACGATGAAAAGTATAGTCATTGCCCAAGTAAATGCCAAAGGAGAGGCGTTTACGCGGCCGTGGTAAATCAGAATGATGGCCAAGAACATGGGCTACAAGTTAAGCAATTTTCCAGAGTGTCCAATAATCACTTTTCATCTAAATACCCTTTGCCCTTTCCCTTTTTTGCCCTTTTGTAATAAAAATTTACTGCAAAAAGGCAAAAGAACAATAAAGCAAAGGGCTTTGAACTTGTTTGCTCTCTTGATTGTTCCCTAAAACCTTAACTTGTAACAAATGGACAAAGAGGCCAAAGAATAATAAAGCAAAGAGGGTTCACAAGATAGCTCGGTCAGACGGAAGAGGCTGTGCTATAATTTTCGCCCTATGAGCAACACATGGTCCACCCTCAGCAATCCTGATATTGAATGGCAACTGGCCGAAGATGTCGAGTTAGAGCCACCCTACAGAGTCATCATCCACAACGACGACGTGACCACCTTTGAGTTCGTCATTCGCGTTTTGCAAACCATTTTTGGGCTGAACGTGATGATGGCCGAGCAAATTGCCAACCGCACCCACACCCACGGCTCCGCCTACGTGGGAACCTTCCCCAAATCGGAAGCCGAAACCAAGGTCAACAAAACCCACTTCGCCGCCCAACTCGAAGGCTTCCCCCTCCGCCTCACCATCGAGCCAGAGGAGATTTAGCTGTAAAAGCCGTAAGCTGTAAGCCATAAGCCGTAAGCTTCCCCTCTGCGCCTCTGCTCCTCTGCCCCCCCTCTCTTACTCTCTTCCTCCCCTCACCTCCCCCTCTCTATGAACACAATCGCCCAATTGCGCCAAAAATTACAACACGGGGTTTCGCCAGCAATGGCCACTCCACTTAAAGAAGATGGTTACACGGTAGACACGGCCGCTATTCCCCCCCTCGTCAATTTTTTGGTAGAGCGCGGCATTAAAGGGCTGTTCGTCGGTGGCACCACGGGCGAAGGCGTTCTGCTCAACGCCAAACAGCGCAAAATTTTGCACGAAGTGACCCTAGAAGCCGTCGCTGGGCGCGTCCCCGTTCTGCTCCACACGGCCGCCAACCAACTCGCCGAAGCCGAAAACCTCACCCACCACGCCGCCTCGCTCGGGGCAGATGGCCTTGTGGCCATGACCCCCTACTTTTTGGGGATGAGCGAAGAAGCCCTCTTCCAATACTTTGTCCACCTAGCCAGTTTAGCTCCCCACATCCCCTTTTTCGCCTACGACATTCCCCAGTTGGCCGTCAATGGCGTGTCCCCCAAGCTCTTGGGGCGGCTCTGCGCCGCCATCCCCAACCTCGCCGGCCTTAAATGTAGCCGCGACGACATGCAACTCATTCGCCAATTGTTAGATGCCCTCCCCGCAGACAAGTTCTTGCTGGCGGGCAACGAGCGCATCGCCTTGGGTTCCATTGCCCTTGGGGCAGATGGGATGATTAGCGGGTTATCCACGGCCGTGCCCGAACCCTTCGTGGCCTGCCTCAATGCCTTCTATGCGGGTGATTACCAAACAGCCCTCGACTGGCAAAAACGCATCAACCGTGGGCTAGACCACATGCCCGCCGACCGCATTGGCGCAATTAAACGCATCTTGGCCGAGCGCGGCATCCCCGTGGGCAACCCCATGCCCCCCCGTGGGCGGGTGGAAACGGCCGTGTGGCCTGCCGTCGAAGAAATTCTCATCAACAATTAAATCTAAGGCGGACAAGTTCAATCACTTGTGGCCTAGAATGGCTCGGCCGTACAAACAGAGCGTTTTTTAGACACGAATCTCACAAATGACACGAGTCTGGGCTACCCAGATTCGTGAAATTCGTGAAATTCGTGTCTAATTTTATGGATAGGTACTTTCGGCCCTTTACTCACCTTCACCATTCATTTTTTACCCACCCCTATGAACCGTTTCCTCGGCTACCTTTTCCTTATTGCCCTGCTCGGGGCGTGTGCCAGCCCACGCCGCCGCCCACCCCACGCGGACTGGGCGGCGTGGTCGAAGCACCCACGGCCGCGCCCACTCCCGCCCCCCAACTCCAACTCACCAGCAACCAAGGCCAGCCGGGGCAAGAGATTGCCATCTTGGGCACCGACTTTCCCCCCAGTGCGGCCGTCGAAATCGCCCTCAGCACGGCCGCTAACCCGCGCCAAATCCCCCTCACCCTGACGGCCGAGATAGATGAGCAAGGCGCTTTTGCCGCCCCGTTTACCTTGCCCACCCTCTGGCCGGGCAGTGGCGACACAGCCGAAAGCGTCCAGCTCCTCATCCGCGCCACCAGCCTGACAGTGCCCAGCCAAACGGCCGAAACCAGTCTCACCCTCGACTACAGCGACGCATTTCAACCGTATCGCAACGACGAAATGGGCTTCAGCCTCGATTTGCCGCTCGAGTGGATCGTCGAAGGGCCGTTGCGCACCCCCCTTGGAACAATGTATTTGGTGGGCAAGCCCCCCCTCCAGCCGGGCGACCCCTCGGTCAGCACCTTCTTGGTGGCCCCCAGCGAGCAATGGAGCGCGATACGTGCGGCCGAACAACTTCTCTGCGGCGGCGGCTGTGTCAGCGATGTGCGTTTTACGCTGACCACCGTCAACGACATGCCCGCCCGCGAATTGCTCATTGAAACAGAAGGCGTGCCCCCCCTGACATGGTACTTTGTGGAGCAAGACAACCAATTGCTCTACTTCTCCCTGCACGACCCCATCACCTTTGCCACGTTGGATAGGTTGGTGCAGACGGTGCGCTTCCAGCCCGTCAGTGCCGCCACGGCCGCGCTCGATTTGCCCACGGCCACCCCCGAAGTCATTGCCATTGTGCCCACCCCCGCCCCCACCGAACCACCCGCCACAGCCGAGCCAACCCCCGAACCCACCGCCACGCCCGACCTGCGCGAAGTCGGCCCCGTGCAGATGGTCAACGATTTGCTGGCGGGGGTTTTGCAACAGCGACTATTCAGTGTCAGCGAAGCGGAGTACCAATTTACGGCCGCTTATCTGGCCGCCAACGAGCCACGGCCGCTCCTGATCACCGCTCTGCAACTCAACCAACTCCTCAAACAGTTTAGCGTGGCGCGGGAAGATACAGGCGGCGTTGTCGTCCGCGCCGAAATCGTCTTGCTCGATGATACGCGTGTGGCGCGGCTGTTTACGATGGTGAAGGAGGATGAGGTGTGGCGCATTGACCAAATTGAACCAGCCGGCCTGCCCCAACCCGCCACCGAAGCCCCCACAGAAACCCCCACGGCCGAACCCGAAGGTGACCAATGACCGATTTCGCATCCCCGCCCCTTCCCCGCTGGCGTTCTACCCATTTGTTGTGGATAGGTGGCCTGTTATTCGCCCTGTTGGCGGCGGGGTTGATGGCCGTAGGAGCCATTATCGCCCTGAACGACCCCCAAGCGGCGGCAAGTGGCGATGTGCCCCTCACGCTGGGGTTTACGTTGGGAGCCACGGCCGTGCAGGCACTGGCCTTTTTGCTCCCTGTGGGATTGGTGGGCTGGTGGGTGGGCATCGATTGGCGCACGGCCGTCGGCTGGCGCAATCCCACGGCGTATTGGTGGGGCATGGCTTTGCTCCTTGGCCTGCTCTGCATCCCCGTCACAGGGCTAATCGCCACCTACACCCAAGAGCTTTTGGCCTATGAGGAAATCTACAACCCCCAACTCGATTTTGTCGTGCCCGAAGGCTTTTCGTGGCTGGCTTTCATCGGCATGACCCTCACCGTGGGGTTGCTCATCCCCGTGGCCGAGGAACTCGTTTTTCGGGGCGTGTTGCTGACATGGCTGGCGGCACATGTGCCGGGGTGGGCGGCCGTGCTTGTCACCAGCCTCATCTTCGCCGCCATGCACGTCGAGCCATCTATCGTGGCGGGCACGCTTTTTCTCGGCCTTGTCTGTGGCTGGCTTGTCCAAAAAAGCGGCTCCCTCTGGCCCGCCATCGCCGTCCATGTCCTCAACAATGCAGTCAAAGTGGTGATTCTCTACTTGGCCTTGTTGCTGGATATTCCGCTGGTGTAACTGATATTTGATAATGGTGTATAAGTCTATTGGTGTAGGAGTGTATTTAAATAGACCAGTACACCAATACACCATTAAACAAAATGCCAGATGAAGACCATGAAAAGTCTAAACAGCCCGCCGCCCCCGCACAATTTGCACTTGGTAGTAAATTAGCCCCAAAACACCAATGAGTGAGGCGGCCAAACCAAGGCGCACATCCCACGGCCGATAGCGAAACTGGTACTCATTGCGCCCCAAAAAGGCGGGGGTGGCCAGCCACACATCGGGCAACAGCTCGGTTTCCACGCCGTTAATGGCCACTTCCCACCCTGTCCACGCATTTTCGCGCACAACCAACGTCCCCGCCTCGTACACCTCACACGAAACATCTATGTGCCCGCCCTTGGCCACGGCCGTGCAGGGGGTTTGCCGATTGCCGTGGTCTACAAAAGCGTAATACTCGGTCGGGTAGCGAATTTTGTGGTAATTGGTGTTGGCAATCGGCTCGTATTGGTAGCTATCGCTGGGTGGGTTGAAGGCCAATTGCTGGCTGGGAGCGGGAGCGGAACGGCCGCTCCAAAAGGCGGGGCGCACTTCATTGGTTGTTTTCATGCCCTGTGCGGCGGCAATGGCTCCCCAAAAATGTTGGCCGTGGGGCAACGCCACCCATTGCGCCGTCTCGCTGTCCATCGCCTCGGCCGCAGTGTGCGTTTCTGGGTGATGTTCCACCAAAAAGAGCCACTTTTGGCTAAATTCATACACCGCAAACAGCGACCAAACCAAAAGCGGAAGCAACAACACATGGCTCCAGTACAGCCGCCGAAAAGTGTTGTTATCCTTATCCAGCCACGCAATGAGCATGGCGTACGGTTGCTTGGCCACATAATCCACCCCAAACCCCGCCAGCACCAGCACCAAAGGCACGCTCAACCCCGCAATGACAATGGGGTTGCGCACAATGGCGGCCAAATCGGGGGCAACCGACATGGCCCAGCGAAAGGGCAGGGCACTGGCGATAAACCAAAACGCGCCAATGGCCAAGACGAGCACGGCCGCTAACCGTTTTTGCTGAGTAATCAGCAACGCATACAGCCCCACCACCGCCAGCAAAACAGGAACCCAGCCAATATAGGACAAATAAAGATACCCATACGGCAATTTTTGGAGGGCGGTGGAGAGGTAAAAATCGGTGTCGCCAATCACAAGGTTCAGCGGAATCCATTCCAGCGGTTGGGAAGAGGCGAAATAAGGGTCAGCATCTTTGCCAAAATTGGGGTAAAAGTGCAAGAACGGGATGAGAAACACGCCCGCCAACCAGCCGCCCAGCCCCATGCTGGCTCCCAGTTTTGTCCATGCTTCTCGTTCGCGGATGAGCAAAAAGGCGAAGAGGGGCAAAACGAGCAACATCCCAATCTGCAAATACCCTTGCCCGGAGACGATGAGCAGAGCAAACACGGCCGCGAACAGTTGCTGGTCACGCAAGGAGCCGCGCCGCAACAGGGCCAAGAGGGGCGGGAACAGCAAGGAGCAAGCGGCCATCGAAACAATCAGCCCCACCACGCCCATCTCCAATTTGCCGTTTAGGTGGCCCGCCGCGACCACCACACAAGCTGTCCACACCCGCGCCACACGGCCGAGTTCCAGTGTTAGCCCCAGCCACCACTGCGCCAGCCCCGCCATCAGCAACGACCCCACAATAATCACTTTCGCCCCATTAATACCCCCCCACAGGGCAGTGCTGATGATGACCAGCGGGTGAAGCACGGCCGCGTGTAGCTCCACAAATGCGGGCGAGCCACCGTTGAAAAAGCCATTCCACAACACACAATCGCCACATTCAGCTAGTTGTGTCCAGATAAAATGGGGGTGGATGGCCATGCCAAATTCGCGGCCGTTTGGCCAACGGGTCAAATCGAAATTGAGCATGGGACGGCCGACAAACAGCGTCCATGCCACAATTAGCCCTAGCTCCACACAAACCGCATAATGGCGCAAAAGCCAATTGGTCATTCGTATCCGTAACTGGTTCATAGAGAGGAAAGAGAAAGAGAAAGAGAAAGAGAGAGAGAGAGAGGAGAATGATTAGTTCGATAATGTTACATGACCAATCTCTCGAGACAAAAATCACCCTCACCCCCTACCCCTCTCCTTGGGGAGAGGGGCAGGGGTGAGGGGAAAGAGAATCTCAAACGACCTAATCCCTTGGTGGCAAGGCAAGGGTGAAGGCAAAAGTGGTGCCTGCGGCCGAGGTTTCTTCCACCCACACCCGCTCGTCCATCGCCTCCAACGCCATCTTGCAAAAGCCAACCCCAACCCATTGCCTTGCCCCTTGGGCTGATTTCCCCCTGTGGTGAACTTCTCAAACAAGCGATGTCTTATCTCGGGGTCAATGCCCGGCCCTGTGTCGCGGATGCTGATTTTGAGCTTGTGTTGGTCAGGCAAGACGGCCGTGGAAATGGTAATACGGCCGTTGGGCGGTGTGAACTTGAGCGCATTGCCCACCAGATTTTGCAACACTCGCTCCACCAAATTGCGGTCAGCCCATACCACCCCATACTGATTGTCCACCTCATAAACCAACTCAATTTGCTTCTCCTGCGCCAACGGCGACATGAGATTGGTCGTGTAAAACAGGGCGCGTTGCACTTCAAACAAAGTGTAGTTAAGCGGCAGGCGGCGGCTTTCAAGGTGGTTAATATCCAAAATGGAGTTGACAAGCCCCAACAGCCTGTCGGTGTTTTGCAGAGAAATGTCGAGTAGCTGTTGTTCGCTGGCTCCCAATTCATGCTCGCTTTGCAAAATATCGCGCAATAAGTCGAGGCTTCCCGCAATCATGTGCAACGGGTTCCGCAAATCATGCACCATCGTATAGATGAGGTCTTCGCGCAAGCGTTGCAGGGTGCGCTCCTCACTAATGTCTCGCCACAAAAACAAACGGCCGAGCGTTTGCCCCTCATCCACCACAGGCAAGCTGGACCATGCCAAAGTGGTGTGTGGCGAAAGCTCCCATGCGCCGCTGGTGGGGCTATCGGCTCCTTCGTTTAGGCGGGTTAACTCGGCCGCCATCTGGTCGGCAATCAGGTCGGGCAAAGCGGCCACAAGGGCTGTCAACGGCCGCCCTGTCCAATCACGCGGTGTGCCCGCCAACCCCAATCGGCTGATGGCTTGTTGGTTGATGACCAAAATGGTTTGGTCGGGGCTGGCCATCACCATTCCCCCTTGGCTATTTTCGATAATGGCCTCGAGACGGCCACGCTGGGCCGACACAGTTTGGAAGAGGCGGGCATTGGCCACGGCCGTGGCCACCTGTTGGCCAATCCCTTCCTGCAAGGCCAAATTATTGGTGGCGCGGGTGATGGGCTGGCGGGCATAGAGGCTCATCACACCCAACAGTTCCCCTTGGTGGCGCAAAATCACGGCCGAGCAAGCGCGGTAGCTGTGAGCCAAGAGCAAATCCACTGCACGGGGCACGGCCGCTTGCAACGTCTGCAAGATGGCCGACCCATTCTGCAAATCATGCACCACAATGCTCGTTTGGGCTTGGGTAAAAGTGTAGCTACAAAGCGACCATGCGGGAATCGCCCCCTCTTCGAGCAACTTTTCCATAAAGGGGGCAGGCAAGGTATAGGCGGCGGGTTCCAGCCGCTGGCTGTGGGGGTTGTACAGGGCAATCAGCCCCCCATCATAGCCCAAGGAGCCTATCACGACCTCGAGCGTTTCTTTGAGGGCGCGGTCATGGATGAGCGTTTCGTTGACCGTCCGCATGACGGTGTAGAGGGTGCGAAGCTCGGCCGTGTAGTTGCTGAGGGTGGTGTACAACTCGGCATTGACCAAGGCCAGTGCCGCCGCTTCGGCCATAGATTCGGCCAGCAAAATATCTTCGGGGGTAAATGAAAAGGGTTGTTCTTGCCCCAAGGCCAACAAACCAAAAAGTTGGTGGCCACGCCGCAGGGGAATAATTAGCTCGCTTTGCAGAGCGGGGTGGGCGGCCGTGTACTGGGTTAGTTTGGGCACATTGGGAATGTTGTCGGTGTGCCGCTCTTCCCACACCCGCTGGAGGCGGGGGTAGCTGGCCAAGGGGATTTGTTCGGGCCATTGGGGAACCAACGAACCCGCCGCCGCGCCTACGCGCAAGATGTGGCGCTCGGCCGTGGGTAGAAGCACGGCCGCCATCGGCCAACCCGTCAGTTGCACAACAGTTTGCACCGTCGCTTGCACAATCTCGTCGCTATCGAGTTGGTTGCTAATCGCCTGTAACAGTTCAAAAACGGAGGCTTGCCGCTCCAACATGCGCCGTTGCCCTTCAAAAATTTGGGCGTTGCCCAGTGCCAAAGCCATTTGAGAAGCGGCCGATTCCATCAGCCACATATCTTCTTCGTTAAAAAAACTGGTTTGGCTGTGAATCAGAGTCAATACACCTGTAATAGTGTGCCCTTGGGTGATGGGCAAGCACAACACCGAACCCGTTTCGTAGCTGGCATTGGGCAAACTCACCCAACGCTCGTCTTGGCTGACATCGGCAATGTAGGCCATTTGCCCCGTGCGCACCACCCAGCCCGCCAGCCCTTTGTCCATCACTTGCCCCACCACTTTTTGGGCTTCGTCGGTGTGCTGGTTATGTAGGGAGGTGATGCTATCGGTCACGCGCCCGGCCGCATCCAACAGCAACAGGCTCCCAATTTCGGCGTTGGTCAGGTTGGAGGTAATGTCGAGGATGCGCCGCAAGGTCTCAGGCAGGGTAGACATGCTGGAGGTGGCGCGAGCGAGTGCCACCAGTTTATCGGTTAGTTTTTGGCGCAAAACCAGCTCGTTTTTTTCTTGCTGGTATGTTTTAAGAATATCGGTCAGTTTTTGGATGGTCTCTTGGGTTTGGGCGGCCGTGTGCGATTGCTCCTCGGCCGTTTGCCGTATCACCTCTTTTTGCCGCCACCAAGACACAGCCAAAACCCCGCTTATCAGGAGCAACAAGGCGATAAAAGCCAGTAGGATGAGCGGGGTTGGGGGCATGGGTGGGGGGAAGGGAGAGCAGGGGAGCAGGGGAGCAGGGGAGCAGAAGGGGTATCCCTTTCTTTTCTCTTTTCTCTCTTCCCTCTTCCCCCCTCTCTTTTCTCTTAATTAACGACAACGGTGGGCGGGATAATGCCGTTATATTACTCAAGCAAGGCTCAATTGTCACTAAATTATCTAGCACCCTCTAGTACCATATGGGCAAATAAGGCCATTCCCAAAATTTAACTATCCTGCAAGGCGAACATTTTTTAGACACGAATTGCATGAATGACACGAATTTTCTCGAATCTATTTCGTGTCATTCGTAAAATTCGTGCAATTCGTGTCTGCTTTCAACCTGATTGGATAATTATTTTTTGGCAACGCCCTAAATTATTCGCCCCCCCTTGCACCCTATTTCTGGAGAGCTTGGTGTACTGGTTGGCCATCTAACCCTTCGGGCAGGGGCAGGCGCAAGATGGTAAGGGCGGTGGCGGCCGTGTCATACGTCTCAATCGGCTCGGTGAGCATCACCCCACCCGCCACGGCCGCTGGCCCACTCAGAATCCACGGAATGGTGCGATTCACCGCCAGCGTGGGGTCGCCATGACCCAAATTGATGCCACCGTGGTCGGCCGTGAGCACAATGGTGGTGGTTTCGCGCAATCCCTTATCGGCAAGGGCTTTCAAGATGGTTCCCACGGCCGTATCCGCTTGCGCCACGGCCGCCAAATACGCCTCCGACATCCACCCCAGTGCATGGCCCGTTCCATCTACCTCGGGCAAATGGGTAAACATCAGGTCAAATGGCTCCTCTTCAGCCAGCAATTGGGCAAAGCGCATACTCACCCCCACATCGCCAAGGGCATAGATGGATTGGGTCGTGACCTCGGGCTGGGCGAGGAGCATGATTTTGGTTTTGCCATACACGGCGAGCGAGCGCAGGCCAGCGGCCGTGGCATAATTGAACAGGGTGGGGGTGGTGATGGGCGGCCGTTCAGGGGCATCATCATTCCACCACACCCCGTGCTGGTAAAAATCTACCCCTGAGAGCATAGAGGTGTGTGAGGGCAGGGTGATTGACGGGCTAATCGTTTGCGCCGCCCATGAATACGCCCCCGTTTGGGCGAGTTCCCAAATGTGCGGGGTTAGCTCGGCCGAGATGGCATCGGGGCGCAAGCCATCTACCACAATGATGAGGACGCGGCTGGGGGGCAACACGGTGGGGGTGTGGGTCGATGTTGGGCTGGCAGTTGCCGTGGCGGTGGCGGTGGCGGTGGCGGTGGGGGTTGCCGATTTGGTGATGAGGGGTAGGGTGATGGCTGTCGTGGCCACGGCCGTGGGGGACACGGCCGCCAACGCCGCCGCTGTCGCTGTTGGCACAGGGGGGGGCGGGGAAGAAGGCGCGGCCGTGGGGACGCACCCCGCTAAGACGAGCCAGACGCTGTAACCGAGTAACTGTAAGCCAAATCGGCTCAATCGAAGCAATGGTTTAGTCCAAAATTTGTTCACTGAAATACCTCTTCGTGTGATTTAGTGACAAAATTCATTTAAGGCCATTCCCAAAATTTAACTATCCTGAGGGGTGAAGAATTTTTTGACACGAATTTCACGAATGACACGAATTTTTTCTTAACCAATTACGTGAATGCGGTGTCTGTTTTAACCCAATGGTATGTGTCCACAGTTGCAAAAAGGGTTACGGCGGCCACACCCCAAGGCAAAGTAGCCAAGCAGATGAGCGTTCTCTTATAATCAATCCGCAATCCAAAATCCCCAATCCAAAATCCAAACTCCCTATGCCCGATTTATCCGTCATCATCGTCAGTTGGAATGTGCGCGATTTGTTGCGCGATTGTTTGCGTTCGGTGCTGGCGGGGGCGGGTGGGCTGGTGCTGGAACTGATTGTGGTGGATAGTGGCTCGGCCGATGGCACGGCCGAGATGGTGCGCGAGGAGTTCCCCCAAGTCCACCTCATCGCCCGCCCCGACAATGTGGGCTTTCCCAAGGGCAACAACTTGGGGCTAGAGGTGGCCAACGGCCGCACTTTGCTCCTGCTCAACCCCGATACGGTGGTGGTGGGCGAGGCATTGCCGACGGCCGTGGCCTATTTGGCCGCCCACCCCGCCGTGGGCATGGTCGGTTGCCAATTGCTCAACAGCGATGGCTCGGTGCAATCGTCGCGCCGCCGCTTTCCCACGCTGATGACGGCCGTGTACGAAAGCACATGGCTCCAGCCGCTCGCGCCGCGCTCGCTATTGCGCCATTACTACGCCGAAGATGTGGCGGATGATGAAACGGCCGAGGTAGATTGGGTGATGGGTGCGTTTTTGCTCACCCGCCGCGAAATTATCGCCCAAGTGGGGGGCATGGATGAAGCGTATTTCATGTATTCTGAGGAATTAGATTGGTGTAAGCGCATCAAAGCGGCAGGGTGGCAGGTGGTTTATTTGCCCACAGCCCAAGTCATTCACCACCAAGGCAAGAGCAGTGAGCAAGCCTCTACCCAACGGCACATCCATTTTAACCGGGCTAAGTTGCGCTATTTTCGGAAATACCACGGCCGTTTGCCCGCCCTACTCCTGCGCCTCATTCTGCTCCTCAACTTCGCCACCCAACTGCTCCTCGAAACAGCCAAAGGCATAGTGGGCCACAAACGCCCCCTGCGCTGGCAACGCGCCCGCGCCTACTGGCAAGTTCTGCGCTCGGGTCTGCGCCCGGCGGGGGAGTAGGGGGTGTAGAAGTATATTGGTATATTGGTGTATTGGTTATGGGTGAGGTACAGACATTACTACACCAATATACCTCTATACCAATACACCAATAACCTATAAACCCACTGGATTGAAAGTGGTATAATGCCCCCAATGCTCTTATCGAATCACACCCCAGAGGAAGGTCACCATGTCTAAAGAGTACAGCGTTAAAATTTCACTGCCGACCAACATCTATGAACCCCTGCAACAGATTGCGGCCGCGACGGGAACCCCATTAGAACAGGTCGTGGTGCAAACCATTAAAGGGGGAATGCCCCCCTCGCTCCGCAAAGTGCCCGAACAATTCCACGATGAATTGTTGGGGCTGAACAAGATGGGGGATACCGAGTTGTGGAATATCATCCAAACCCGTGTTGCCCCGCACGATGATGAGGAGGGTTCGGTGTATGAAACGGCCGATTTCCCCATGCTCCGCCGTGCCTACGCCTTTTCCCTGCTCAAATGGCGTGGCCACCCCATGCCCTCCCCCCACGAAATTATGTTTGATTAGGCACATGGTTTGCCCCCGATTAGGTGGCCAACGCAAAAGTGAGCGGTGAAAAGTAGGCCAAGGCACTCTTTTCACCGCTCACTTTTTGCTTTCTACTGCTTATGGGTGCGAAACCACGGCCGTAGCCTCTTCCCAATCAGCCACCGCCCCCCGCATCACCTGCGCCACCTCCCACACAATCGGCAGGAAGGCGACTGCCCACAGGGCATACGCACCCCCATGCAACATGGCCCGTGCATCCACGAAGAAAATCCCCAGCCAGAGCAACACCCCGCCCAGATGCACGGCCGCTAAACTGAACCAATTGCCCCCCAACCGAGCTGGTTGGCGCGGGGCAAAAAAGAGGCGAAACAGATAGGGCACAAGGGCAAAGCCAACTTGTAAAACCCAGCCATAAATCAGGGCTTGCGGCGCGTTTTGCTCAACCCCCATGCCGGGGAAGCCGGGCACGCCCAGAATAATCAGCGGGGCGACCATGACGGGAGCCAAAATCCAGATGTAGGCGGTGGTGAGATGCCACATGCCGGGCGACCATGCGGCCTTGTCCCCCCAAATCGGCTGGACCATATTGGCCACCACCAGCAACGTCGCCGTCAAGTGCATGACGAGGCCCGGCACAGTGAACCAGAGCGAGCCAGTCCACGGCCCCAAAACAAGCCCCAACGCGCCCAAGGTCATCAACCAATAAATCGGGGTAATGGTGCGCGGCCAAGCCAACGGCCGCCCCGCAAACTGCGGATAATAATCCAGAATCAGCCCCGCAAACACCAACGACATCAACCCCCAGTTGTTGGCATGGATATGCACCTCCAGCGGGACGGCAATGTTTAACGCTTCTGGGCCAGCCAAACCACAGCCCTGTGCCGACAAAAATGCCAAATAGAAAGTAGGCCAAGCCCATCAGGTAAAACTTGCGCGTGGGGCTATGGCTGGGGGTGCTGGAAGTGCCGGTGGGTGCGGGGCGCAATTGCCACAAGTGCCACATCAGCAAACTGGTCGCCGTAAAGATGAGTGTGCCACCCGTGATGATTAAGCCCGCGTTGACCAGCGGAATGCCAACCATAAGGGTGAGTAGCCCGCCGTTGAGCAGGAGCCACATCGGCCACGAAAAAGCGGGGCGCGGCCGTTGACCATGCAAGGCCATCAGCGCGGGGAGGGTTCCAAAAATGAGTTCAGTTAGGACACCAAGGGTAATGAGATGCACCCGCAACCAGCGCAAACCACTGTAGCCAGCGATGAGATGGACGCTAATCAGGGAAACGCCCAAGGCCTCAAGGGAGGCCAGTATTAAGAACAGGAAGGCCATCAAAAAGTAGAGAATCATGTTTTTTTCTCCGTGAGAATCGTCTTGAGGCTTAAGCTACCATATTCCCCTGCTCCCCGTCGCCGACTTTTGTCGGATTTGCTCAGCTTTCGGCCCAGCGGCGCAGGGCGGCCGTGTCCAACACTCGGATTTCGTGGCGAGCGACCTCGATTACGCCCTCATCCGCCAACTGCCGCAAGGCGCGTTGCACCACATCGGGCACTGTCCCTAGGCGGGCGGCCAATTCCGCTTGCGTGTACCAACGCGGCCGATGCAAAACATCTTCCTTGCTGGTACTAAGAAGCAAACTCGCAAGGCGGCCTGTCACGGAGCGCAGGGACAAATCTGAGATGAGGGTGACGAGGTGGTTGACGCGCAAAGCGAGTTTTTCGATGAGGTACAGGGCAAAAGCGGGGTGGGCGGTGATGAGCGTTTGCATGGTGGCGCGGGGGAGCAAGCCGACCATGCTGGCTTCGAGGCTGATGGCGGTGGCGGGGTTGGTCTGGTTGGCGAGTGCCCCAATTTCGTTGAAGGTTTCGCCGGGGCCGAGGAATTTGAGGACTTGTTCACGGCCGTTGCTGGCCGTGCGAATCACTTTGAGCCAGCCGTGGTGGAGGATGTAAAGCCCCGTGGCGGGGTCGCCCTCACTGAAGATGGTTGCGCTGGGTGGGTAGGCGGTCCAACGCACGGCCGTAGCCAAATCCCTGAGCCAAGCAGGGGGCAAGGTCGCAAACAAATCCATTTCCGACAAACAATTTTTGGTATCGTTTAGGTCTGGTGGGGTCATAGCGTATGGCAAGACAGATGATATGCGAAGTCGTTCGTTTCACTTTTTACTTTTGCTTTCGACACCCGTCACCGCCTCGGCCAGCCAACGGTGGCTGGGCACGGCCGTCAAAAAAGTCTCCCGCGCGGTCGTATCCTCCCCCAACGCCGCCGCCTGCTCCTGCAACCGTCGCCACCCCACTTGGCGCACCCACTCCGCCCCCGCTTCATCCCCCATCTCCCGCAACAGCCTTGCTACCACCGCATACGCCTGCGCCATATCCTCCCCCTCAATCGCTTCCGCCAGCAAAGCGGGAACTGCTTGGGCCAGATGGCGGTGCGCCTCGGCCGTGTGCCCCTGCCGCCACGCCACCTCGGCCAAACCCGCCCAGCTTTGGGGCAACAAACGGGGATGGTTCAGCTTCTGGCGCAAGCGCACGGTTGTGCGGTAATACCTTTCGGCCGCCGCCCATGCGCCTTGCCTGCCCGCCACTTGCCCCAAATAGAGCGACGTATAGGCCACCCCATCCCAATCTTCTAGCTGTTCGTAGAGTTGCTTGGCCGCTTGCAAATGGCTGGCCGCCGCCCCCAGCCGCCCCCATTGCAAATAGACATACCCCAACCCCTCCCGCGTACTACCCATGCGGGATGGCGTCGGATAGGCACGCCACCATGCCAAATTGGTTTGGAACAACCGTTGTGCTTGGGGCAGTCGCCCCATATGCGCCAATATCAGAGCCAAATTGTGGCGAACCCTCGCCGCTTCATGGGCTATCTCCAACGCCTCGTATTGCTCCATGCTTTGGCGCAAATAACGCTCCCCTTGCCCCAACGCCCCCCCGTGATCGAGGTAAATAATGCCCAAGGAGTTCCATAGCTCTGCTTTGAGATGGGGGACAACAGCCGTGCCCATCTCGGCCAAGATGGCCTCCCCCTTTTGGCGTGCTTCGGCCGCTTGCCCAAGGCAGTTGAGCGCACGCACCCATTTAACTTGCGCCGACCATTGCAACGGCAAATCCCCCAGTGCGGTTGCCCACGCCACCGCTTGCGCCATCAGGGCAGGCACAGGTTGGCTTTGCACTTGGATGTTGCGCAAGTGGGCTTGTTCGATGAGCAACCGCACCAAAACCCGTTGCGCGGCGGGGTCGGCCGCTGGCGGGTGCAGATGGGCGTGCATTTGTTCGGCCGCTTGCGCCAAGAAGTGAATCCCATCGGCCAGCAACCCCTTGTGCAAGTAAAACGCACTCACGGCCGCAATTGCTCCCTCCAGTTCTGCCCACATTTGGCGGCGCAAAGCACCCGCCCACGCCTGCTCCACATCCGCCCAAAAGTGTGTCCACTCGGCCAACATCTCCTTGCCCAACAAATGGCCTGCCCGCACTTGTTGTTGGGCAATGTGGTTCAGGTGGTAGCGAATATAACGGCTTTCGGCCGCTGGCTGGGTGGGGGATTGGGCCAACTGTTCGCGAGCAAAGTGGCGGAGCAATTCATGGGTTTGGTAACGGCCGTCGGCCGTTCTGCGCAACCAAAAGCGGGCCACTAAGGCGGCCATCTGCACCAACCCCGCCCCCGTTATGGCCTGCGCCCCGGCCGTGGTGAAGGGTTGGCGAAACAGCGACAACTGCGCCAAGATGAGTTGCTCGTTGGGCGAGAGTTGCCCCCACGAATAAGCCAGTAATTGGCGCAAATCCCGCTGGCGGGGGGGCACGTTGGGCTGATCGGTCGTCAGCAAATCAGCCCCTCGGCCACCTCGAGCACTTCGGCCACGGTCAGGCCGCGCAAAGAAGCGGAGGCCATCTCCAAAGCGAGCGGATGCCCTTCGAGGGCGTGGCAGATGGCGTACACGGCCGTGGCCGTCGTCTCATCCAACCGAAACTGAGGCTGAACCCGCCGCGCCGCTTGCCCAAAGAGTTGCCCCGCCCGCTCTGGCCGACGTTTTCGGCCGTGGCGGCGCGTGGGCAGGGTCAGCCCGTGCAGGGGTAGAGCCATTCCCTTGCAAATTAAGCGGCTCCCGGAAGTGGTGGCGATGCGCAGGTCGGGCAGGGCGGCCAGTAGGTCGGCTCAGCAATGTCGCCCCCTCTAAGAGGTGTTCCCAGTTGTCGAGCAGGAAAAGCAGGGGGCGGCCGTGCCATTGCTGAATGAGCAATTCGGTATCGCTGGCCGTGCTGGTAGGGTTGTTGGCACGGCTCAGTTGGCGCAACAAATAGCTGGCAATTTGCTCGCTGGTGGATTCGGCGGGGCGGGGTTCCAGCTCGGCCAACGAGCAAATAGCACCCCAGCGGCATAGGTTTGGGAATGGTGGCAGGCCCAGCCCAAGGCGAGCAGGAGCTTCGTTTTGCCCATGCCGCCCGTCCCGACAATGGTCAGCAGTCGGCAAGCGGGGTCGCCCAGCAGGGTTGTCAGGTCGGCCAATTCCGCCTCGCGGGCCACGAGTGGGGTGAGATTGGCGGGCAGGTTGGTGGTGGGGGAGCTGGTGGCGGTGGGGGGCCAACGGCCGTCCCGAATTTGTTTGTAGAGGGTGGTCGTTTCGGCCGTGGGGGTGGTTCCCAGTTCATCGGCCAGCAGGCTGGCGCACTTCTCGTATTGGGCGAGTGCCCGGCCGTGATGCCCCTGCCTCGCCCACAGCCGCATCAGCAAGCGGTGCGCTTCTTCCGCCCACGGCTCTAGGGCGAGCAGGCGTTGGGCGGCTTGTTCAGCACGGCCGTGGGCTTGCGCCGCTTCAGCCTGCTCGGCCAATTGCCCCAGTGCTTGCACGGCAAGCTGGTGCAGGTGTTCGCGGGTGATGAGTTGCCATTCGGTGAAGAGGATGCTGTCGGGGGTGTGGAAATCGGCGAGGAAATCTCCCTGATATTGTTCTGCGGCCGTGGGCCAATCTTGTTGGATCCAGCTGCTCAAACAGGTTGGCATCGAGCGTGTGGGGGCTGGTGGGGTTAAATTGGATGGTGCCATAGTTGATGAGCAGATAGGTATCGGCCTCTTCGCCGAAGGCGCGGCGCAGTTGGTAGAGCGCTTGGCGGAGGTTTTCGGCACTTTTGCGGCTGGTTTCTTCGGGCCAGAGCAGGGTGGCCAGTTGTTCGCGGCCGTGGGCTTTGCCGCTTTCGCGCATCAGGTAGATAAGCAACCCCGCCGCTTTGCTCATGCGGAAGGTGAGGGGGCGGCCGTGGAACGCAATATGCACTTGGCCAAGTGCCGTGACCTGTAGGGCGGGGGGAGGGGACATCATAACGGGGTGAACGGATTTGGGTTCGCCCCCATTATAGCCAATGTCATGAAGATAACGGCTACACGCCAAAAGGCCGATTCGCCTATTGACGAATCGGCCTATTTAGAGAAAGCCTAGGGCGTACACTTTGAGGTGCGTCGCACTTGAACAAATCTGCTGTTAGCGGGTAACGAGGGGGAGGAAGATGGTGTAGGTAGGTGGTTCGGTGCTGTCGGCCACGGCCGTTGTCATCAACACCACACTGTCACTCATCGTGTCATCCCCTTGCGAGGTGGCCATGACGATCACGCTATCCATCGCACCATCCTCAGCGTCGGCGGGGAACCCAGACCGTTACGTCAATTGCGCCGCTCGCCCACGCCCAACTCGATGCTGGTTGTGCCCGTCACCGTCACCGCCCCTGCGGGGTGATGTCGAAGGTGTCGGTCCGTCGCCCTATGTCAAGGTTGAGGGTGTGGGTCATGGCCGTGCCGACTGTGCCAGGTTAGCTCTGTTGTGACCGCGCTCAGGTCAACCCCATAGGTAATTGGCGCCGTCACCGTCAGGAAGACGGGGATTTCTAGCGGGCTGTTGGGGTCGTCTGTCACCAGTTGCAGGGTGGCCGTAAAAGTTACCTGTTTCGGTTGGGATACTGGTATCGAACAGGATATCGGCCGTGGTCGAGCTATTCGCCCCAACCGTACCCGTAACGGGGTTCATCGAGAGCCACGCCACGTCCATACTGGATTCCAGAACCACATCATCGAGATTGAAGTTGACGGCAGAGGGACTGTTCCGCTCTCGCTCAAGAAGGTGATTGTATGTGTGCCACCGTCGGCATAGGCGCTCATCTAACGCCACGGGGGTGTAACTACTGTAAGCAGGTTGGTCCGCTTCGGTCACACGGAAGATTTCGTTGCCGTCAATTTCCACGGCAAAGTGATCTGTGGTCGAGCCACCTGTTGTGCCAATCCACAAGTGGAAGGAAAGCGTTGCCGAACCAGTTGGGATGACGACATCTTGGGCAACAGTTCCTATCTCTAGCGGTCCGCTACTACCACCAAACCAACCCCACCAATCACCTGTGCGAGGCCAGCGGTTCCACCCCAGTGCCGCAAGTCACGCAAGGGGGTACCAAAAGTGGTTTGAGGCTTCGTCCCAAGCGGGATTGGGTGGTCCCGCTTCAAAAGTACCGTCCATAATGATATTAACTGGTAAGGATTCTCGTAGTTCAAAATCGGTGCCTAAATTACCATCATTCTGGATGGTCAGGGTTTCGGTAGCAGTTTCGCCAAGGACAAGCGTTATACCCAAGGAGGTTGGGTTGACGCTGATAGCGGGTGTGGCGGCTGGGCCTTCAAACTCATAGGCGCCGATATCACAGGTTGCGCCTTGTGGGCGATTTACGCCGCGTTGGTCAACGGTTAGCGCCGCCGCCGCCCGTGCGCGGCCGTGTTGCCGCTGATGGTGCTATTGATGAGGTCAACAGGCCATCTAGGGCGAGAATACCGCCGCCGTTGCCCGTTTGTGCGGCGTTGCCTGCGGCCGTGTTGTCAGCAATCACACTATTCTCGACCGTCACTCCGTCATCCCAATCCACCGCACCAGCGGGAGTACTGCTACCCCATTTGTGGCCGTATTTTTGGCGGTGACGCTATCGCGGATGGTCATACTGGCCGTGCCGCTACTCGTGCCAATAAACACGCCGTTGGAAACCCCGCCACCTGCCCCAGTAGATACACTGTTGTCTAGGGCCGCACTGTTGCCACTGATGAGGGTGTTTTCGATAAACATGGTGGCGGTAAGCCCCGTCCCAACAACATTGCTCACCCCACCCGCATTGGCGGCCGAGGTGTTGCTAATAATCTGGCTGTTCCTCAATCACCACGTAAATTCTTCTCACTCGCCGCATTGTAGAGGCCAGCGCCGCTTGCATCTTGGGTACTGTTTCCTTGGATCAAAGTCTGGCTAATCACCACGTTGCTATTGCGGATATGAATCCCACCTCCAACCGAGTAGGCGATATTGTCACGAATTTCGGCATTCGTTAGGCTCCCTGCGCTACCGATGAAGTAGATACCACCACCACCGCCGCCGAAATCAGTGTCTGGGGTGTCGGCGACATTGTCGTGCAGAACGATATGGTGAACATCGGCGTGAGCATAGTAAACACGGAGGCCACCGCCACTGCTCGTTTCATTGCTTAAGCCGCCCGTTATCGTCAGGTGACTGATGTTGGCACGGCCTGTGTCGTACACATCCAAGAAGCGGTCAAGGCTATTGGCGTTGAGGATGGTTTTCCGCTTGCCGCGCCCATAAGCACGACATTGCTCAAAATGTCTAGGTCCCCAGTCTGGTTGTTGTTTTCGATGTTGCCGGGGATAGTCAGGGTGTAGGTGCCAGCGGGAACCATGATGGTGGTGGTGAGGGCGCCTGCTGGGCACATATCCACGGCCGCTTTGGTGTTGGCCGCTTCGACAGCTTCGCGCAGGGTGCAGTTGCCGTTGTCGGTCAGGTCATCGGCCGTGCTGTCCACGGTGATGGTCATTCCGGGCAAGCCCATTCATACGCGCCCATATCACAACCGCGCCTTGCGGGCGGCCCGCGCGCTGGTCGGTGGTGGGGGGTTGGCGTTGGCATCGGTACAGGAGCCAGCATCAATAGCGGGGCTGTTGGCCATAAGCGGATGGACATGGGTGGCGCCCTCGGCCGTTAACGCTCCTAACAATGGGTCGGTGTCTACCAAGTCGCTGGCTTGGCCAAAAGCCACAACTGTTGGTGGATTCGAGGTTGTAACCCAGAGGTCATTGTGCCGCCTTGGTTCAGGCAGTTGAGACCCACATTGCCGTGATGTTGTTTTTGAACTGGGCTGTGGTTGCCCCACCCAAACTGGCATGGGCAATACCGCTGGCACCAGTCACGGCCGTATTATTGGCAATTGTATTGGCCACCAGTGTGACATTATTGGGCAGGGCTTGCGACCCCACCAACATTGCGCCACCCAGCCCACTAACGCTACCCGCGCCAGCCGTGCCAGCGGCCGTGTTGCCACTAATCGTGCTGTTGATAACCATCAGCATGCCATCGAGGCTGGCAATACCGCCGCCATTGCCCGTTTGCACGCCATTACCGCTAACCATGTTGCCCGTGATAGAACTGTTCTCGACCGTGACCTGCATGGTCACAAAGCCAGTTGCTGTGGCGGGCGTGTTGCCAATGCCGCCCCCATTGGTCGCCTGATTACCGCTGATGACGCTATCCCGAATGGTCACAATCCCAGCACCCTGGCGCGTTCAAGTTAACGACGTTAGCCAAACCACCGCCGGGACCAAGAGGCCGTTATCGCCTGGCCGCGCTATTGCCCGTAATTGTCACCCTCTCGGCCACAACTGTCGCCGTGCGGCCTGTATTGAAGGATTGGTAATCCCCCGTTAATACCACCACATTATTGAGAACCTCACTATCCGTCAGCATCAGGCTGGTATTGGTTGAAAACGCTATATTCATCAGGCCACCGCCATTAGCCACAGCCTCATTTTCCGCAATGAGGCTATGGCTGATGGTGAGGGGGCTGTTACTGTTACTGATTCCCCCCCCAGAGCCAGCGGCAACATTTTGCGTAATTTGGCTGTATTCAATGGTCAGAGTCCCTGTTAGCACGGCCAAACCGCCGCGGGTGTGAGACGTATTTTCGGTTACGTGAACATGGCTTAGATGGATTGCGCCACCCTCTACGGCCCGTGCGCCCCCACCACCAGCGTTGACACCATTGTTACCTCCACCAGTAATCGTCAGGTGGCTAATGGTCGCATCGCCTGCGTCGCGCACATCGAATATGCGGTCTAGGTTGTTGCCGTTGAGGATGGTCTCGACTTCACTTGCGCCGATAATGGTGACCTCGCTCAAAATGTCTAGGTCGCCCGTTTGGGCGTTGTTTTCGCTGTTGCCGGGGATGGTGAGGGTATAGGTTCCGGCAGGAATCATAATGGTGGTGGTCACTCCGCCTGCGGGGCAGATATCCACGGCCGTTCCCATATTCGCCGCGTGGATCGCTTCGCGCAAAGTACAATTGCCGTTATCCGTTAAATCATCAGCAGTGCTATTCACGGTGATGAGAGATTGGACGGCTGGGGGCTGGGTAGCGGCCGTGACGGCCACCACACCTGCAAATAGCCCTACAAAGAGAGGGACGATAAGGATCCGATACCAAAATTGACGTTTCATAATCATATCTCCTTAAAAGAGGAATTAGGGGTGGTGGCGGTTTTGAGGGCGGCCAGCACTAAATGGGACAAGAATGAGGAGGATTTGCACGGCCGTGTTGCTTCGTGCCTCCCCTCATAACCCCACCTTACACCCCTATCGTGAACCAACTGTGAACAGCATGTGAACGGTGTTCCAGTTGGTTCACGATGGGGTGCTATAACCCTGTTTATGTCCCAGTCCACTGAGTTACCCCCCACGCCCCATACGCCGACCCTATCGCTCCTTCATTGTGCGCTGTTGGTGGGCGGATACGGCCGAAACCCGCCGCCGCTTTGTGGTGCAAGATGTGGCCACAGGCGAGCAATACAACTTTGCCGAGATTGATTTGCTATTGGATTTTTTGGGTCAGGAGATGGCTCCCACTTCTTTCGGCCAATTAGATAAAAACTCACCCTAGAGCGAGTGGAGCTGGGCAAGCTCTTGGGCACACGCTAAAGGGTGTAAGAACAAGTTGTAAGAAGGTTTGACGCAGGGACGCAAGGGCGCAGGGAGCGCAGAGAGCTTTCTCTGGGAAATCTCCCCTGCGATCTTTAGTCTCTGCACCTCTGCGTCAAAAAAAAGATTCACTTACAAGTTGTTCGTACACCCCACGCTAAAAACAAAGCGGCATGTTTGCGCTCAATTTGCTATCATTAGACAATTATCTTATCCACCCCATGCTTGGCTCAAACCCATGAACGAATTTACCACCAACCCCCTTTTAAACTGGACAATTACCCCCGCCTACGACCAAATCAAGCCCGAACATGTCGAGCCGGGTGTCACGGCCGCTATTGCCCACACCGAAACGGAAATCGCCGCCCTTGAAGCGGCCAAGCCGACCCGTTGGGCTGATTTTTACCCCCAAATGGAACGTGCTTTTGACTTGATTCAACGCGTTTGGGGTGTCGTTAGCCATCTAAATGGGGTGAAAAACAGCCCCGAACTGCGGGAAGCGTACCAAAAAATGCAGGGGCGCATCGTTCAGCTCCTTAACCGCATCGGCCAAAGTCGGCCGCTCTACGAAACCTATTGCGCCCTGCGCGATGGCGAGGAATGGGCCACCTATGACGAGGGCCAACGACGGACGATTACCCAAGCCATCCAACAAGCGGAGCAAGCAGGGGTGGGGCTAGATGGCGCCGCACGGGAACGCTTTAACCAAATCAGCGAGCGACTCGCCGAATTGGGCAATCAATTTGGCAACAATTCGTTGGATGCGACCAAAGCATACCAATTGTGGCTGACTACGGCCGAAGAAATCGCTGGCCTGCCCGCAAGCACCCTTGCCCAAGCCGCCTCGGCCGCCCAACAAGCAGGCAAAGAGGAGGCCACGGCCGAAAGCGGCCCATGGCTCATCACCCTTGACCAGCCCAGTTACCTCGGCTTCCTCAAAAACAGCCAGCGGCGCGATTTGCGCCAACAGGTGTACATGGCCTATGTCACCCGCGCCACCAGCGGCGAATTAAACAATGCCCCCCTCGTGCGCGAAATGCTCGATTTACGCCAAGAGCTGGCCGAGCTATTGGGCTACAACACCTACGCCGAACTCAGCCTTAGCACCAAGATGGCCCCCAGTGTGACGGCCGTCGAAGGGTTGCTCAACGATTTACGCACGGCCGCCCGCCCCGCTGGCGAGCGCGATTTGGCGCAATTGGTCACGGCCGCCCGCGCCGCTGGCGACCCTGCGGCCGATGATTTCCAAATGTGGGATGTCTACTACTGGACAGAGCGGGTGCGCGAAAGTGAATTCGCCCTGAGCGACGAAGCGTTGCGCCCCTATTTCCCCCTCCCCCGCGTGTTAGAAGGCATGTTCAGCCTCGTCACCGATATTTTTGGCATTCGCGTGGCCGAGGCGAGCGAGGGCGTGCCTGTCTGGCACGAAGATGTGCAATACTTTAAGGTTTTTGATGCGGCCACCGACCAACAAATTGCGGGCTTCTTCTTCGACCCCTACAGCCGCCCCGCCGAAAAACGGGGGGGGGCATGGATGGATGTCGTCGTCACCCGTAGTGCCGTCTTAGCCCCCGAGGGCACGGCCGTGCGCCTACCCATCGCCTACATGATTTGCAACCAAACCCCACCCGTAGATGGCAAACCCTCGCTGATGACCTTCTACGAAGTGACCACCCTCTTCCACGAATTTGGCCATGTGTTGCACCACCTGCTCACTACCGTAGACAACGGTTTTGTGGCAGGGGTAGCAGGGGTGGAATGGGATGCGATAGAACTGCCCAGCCAGTTCATGGAAAACTGGTGTTATTATCGGCCGACCCTCAACCAGTTGGCCGCCCATTACGAAACAGGCGAATCATTGCCCGACGAAACACTCAACCGCATTTTGGCCGCCCGCAACTACCAATCGGGCTACGCCACCCTGCGCCAGCTCTATTTTGGGCTGTTCGATATGACCTTGCACCACCATTTTGATACGGTCGAATCAGTCCACGAAGTGCAACAACGCATCGGCAAAGAAACGGCCGTCATTCCCTACCCCCCTGAAGACCAATTTTACGCCACCTTTGGCCACTTATTTGGTGGCCCGTATGGCGCAGGCTATTACAGCTACAAATGGGCCGAGGTACTCAGCGCAGATGCGTTTGGGGCATTTGAAGAAGCGGGGCTGGATAACAAAGCCACAGTGGAAACACTCGGCCGTCGCTTCCGCGATACGGTGCTTGCCGCTGGTGGTAGCCGCGACCCCATGGCGGTTTATCGGGAGTTTCGCGGCCGTGACCCGCGTGTCGAGGCGTTGCTCAAGCAAGATGGACTGATTTGATTTTGGATTGGGGATTTTGGATTTTGGATTGACCAACACCCCCCATCCAAAATCTAAAATCCAAAATAAAGAGAACCAGCGGCCGACGGCCGCTGGTTTTTTGTGGGCCAAAGATGAGCGCGACCAAAGAGAAAAGCAACGCAAACCCAACGCAAAAGCCACGCAGGGAGCGGCCGTGTGCTATCCCCCCCCGCCTTGGCTATAATTTGCGCCAAAGCAGAAAATTTTCGAGCTTAAAAAATAAACTGTAAAAAATCAGATAGAGACGGGAAATAGAGATAGATGGTCGTTTGGCAGCTAAGGCCACTCAAAAATTTAACAACCTGATGGCTAAGGTTTTAGAAATTCACGAATGACACGACTCCTAATCTAATTCCTGAATGGAATCCTTTTACACAATTGGGAGAACTTATTTTCCACCTAAGCATTTCCTCTATCTCTATCTCTACACTCTATCTCCTCACCCCCCAATCACTTCTAAAGGAATTTCACATGCCCAAAGCACTCATCACTGGCATTACTGGCCAAGACGGCTCCTACTTGGCCGAATTTTTGCTCCAAAAAGGCTACGAAGTCATCGGCATGGTGCGCCGCACCAGCACCGTCAACTTCCACCGCATCGAAAACATCCAAGACAAACTCACTCTCATTACAGGGGATTTGCTCGACCAAGTTTCGCTCATCCACATTTTAGAGGAGCATCGCCCTGATGAGGTGTACAACTTGGCCGCCCAATCCTTTGTGGGTACATCGTGGCAACAGCCCGTTTTTACAGGCGAAGCCACCGCCCTCGGTGTTACGCGCCTGCTGGATGCAATTCGGCTGGTGGACAAAAACACCCGCTTTTACCAAGCCAGCTCCAGCGAGATGTTTGGCAAGGTGCAGGCCGTGCCCCAAATCGAAAGCACCCCCTTCTACCCCCGCAGTCCCTATGGCGTAGCCAAACTGTACGGCCACTGGATTACCGTCAACTACCGCGAGAGCTACGACATGCACGCCAGTTCGGGCATCTTGTTCAACCACGAATCGCCCCGCCGTGGCTTGGAGTTTGTGACCCGCAAAATTAGCCACCATGCGGCCATGATTAAGCTCGGCCGTGCCAACGAATTGCGCCTCGGCAATTTAGATGCCCGCCGCGATTGGGGCTTTGCGGGGGATTATGTGCAAGCGATGTGGCTGATGCTCCAGCGCGACACCCCCGAGGATTATGTCGTGGCCACGGGTGAAACCTACTCCGTGGAGGAGTTTTTGGACATCGCCTTTGGCCATCTCGATATGGATTGGCGGCAATATGTGGTGCAAGATGCCCGCTTTATGCGGCCGGCCGAGGTAGACCTGCTCGTGGGCGACCCCAGCAAAGCGGGGCGCGAATTGGGCTGGGAACCCCGCGTCTCCTTCCAAGAACTCGTCCGCATGATGGTAGATGCCGACATGAAGCTCCTCCAATCTGGCGGAACCGCGCTCTAATTGTGAATGATGAATGGTTAATTGTGAATTGTGAATGAGTCGCTCGTTCCCCATTCACAATTAACCATTCCCAATTCACAATTCACAATTCCTCATGGATTACCGCAAGCCCAAAGTGTTTGGCGAGAATTGGTCGCCGAGCCGTTACGCGGTGTTGCCCTATTTTGCGGCCGAGCGCGAGGTGTTCACGGCCGAACAACGCATCCTCGACCTCGGCTGTGCCTCGGGCTGGAACATGAGCCGCTTCCTCCAATACGGCTTGCCCAAAAGCAACCTCTACGGCCTCGATGTCGTGCCCGAGCGGGTGCAACTGGCCACCCAATTTGGCCACATCATGCTTGGCAGTGGGCTAGAGTTGCCCCTGCCCGATGGCGCGTTGGATGTCATCTACATTCAGCACGTCTTGCACCACATCGGCGATGTAGACCGCGCCTTGCAAGAGGTGCACCGTTGTTTACGGCCGAATGGAACCCTCTTCCTCATTGAAACCACCGAAGACAACCCGCTCATCCGCTGGGGCGGCGGCTCTATCCCAAATGGTTGGGGGATGAGATTAACGCCCCCTTCCGCTTTGCAGGCTTGCAAGAAAGTTTGCGGGCACATGGCTTCGGCGTGCAACAGGCCCAGCAATACAGCGTCCTCTTCTGGGTCTGGGAAATTTTGCCCGACCAATTCCCTCTCTTCGAGAAACTAACCCCCCTCTTTGTCGCCCTCGAACGCCTCCTCGTACGCCTCTTCCGCCGCCAAAGCGCCCACTGTTTTTTCGTCGCTACTCGGGAATAAAGTTACTGGTTTACTCGTTACTCGTTATTGCCAGCCACTACTCACTACTCACTACTCACTAGCCACTAACTACTAACCACTACAGGAATCCCATGCTCTACGAATCCAAACACCCCCTCATTCGCCACAAATTAGCTCTGTTGCGCGACGGCCGTACCAAACCCAAGCAGTTCCGCGAATTGGTGCGCGAACTGGCCATTATGCTCGGCTACGAAGCGGCGCGTGATTTGCCCACCCGCGCCATCGAAGTCGCCACCCCTATGGGCACGGCCGCTGGCGAACAACTACAACAAACCATCGGCCTTGTGCCCATTTTGCGGGCAGGCTTGGGCATGGTAGATGGCTTGCTGGAGATGATTCCTGCCATGCAAGTGTGGCACATCGGCCTTTACCGCGATGAAGAGACCTTGGAACCCGTCTCTTACTACAACAAACTGCCCGAAACCCCAACCGTAGACATGTGCCTCGTCTGCGACCCGATGCTGGCCACGGGCGGCTCGGCCATCGCCACCGTCGAGGTGGTTAAGCGGTGGGGCATCCAAAAAATCAAGTTCCTCGCCCTCATCGCCGCCCCCGAGGGCATTCGGGCGTTGCAAGAGGCGCACCCCGATGTGGATATTCATGTCGCGGCCGTGGATTCCCACCTCAACGACATCGGCTTCATCGTCCCCGGCCTCGGCGACGCAGGCGACCGTCAATTTGGCACGCGATGAGGCATAAGCTTTTAGCTGTTAGTCTCTCAGTCTCTCAGTCGCCTTCATTCCGCAATCCGCAATCCGCATTCCCCATTCCGCATTCCCCCATGCCTGCGCTTCTCATCTTCACCGCGTCAGTGGCCACGGCCGCTTTGCTCACGCCGTTGGCGCGGTGGTTGTCGTTTCGCTGGGGGGTGGTGGCGGTTCCCGGCGGCCGTCGCCTGCACCCCGGCCCCATGCCCAAGCTGGGCGGCTTGCCCATTTATGGCGCATTTTGGGTCGGGGTCGGCCTCACCTATTGGCTACGGCCGCCGCAAGGCGAAGATGCCCACCTGCTGACAGGCATTTTGCTGGGCAGTCTCGTCGCCTTTGGCGGCGGCCTGCTCGACGATTTCCGCGAACAGCCCGCATGGAGCCAGTTTGCGGTGCAGTTCTTGTGTACGGCCGTGGCCGTCCATTACCAAGTCTTCCTCGAGGTGTTCACCAACCCCCTGCCCAACGGCGACGAAGTCCGCATCTGGCCGTGGCTCGTGCCGCTCATCACCCTCTTCTGGATTTCGGGCATGATGAACACCATTAACTGGCTGGACGGCCTAGATGGGTTGGCGGCAGGCGTGGGGACGATTGCCGCCCTCATTTTTGCATGGCACAGCTACAACCTCGGCCAAACCAGCATCGCCCTCATCGCCTTGGCCTTGGCGGGGGCCTTGATGGGCTTCCTGCCCTTTAACTTTTGGCCCGCCCGCATTTTCCTCGGTTCGGCTGGCCCCTATTTTTTGGGGTATGCGCTGGCCACTTTGGCCATTATTGCCCCTGCCAAAATCGCCACCGCCTTACTGGTCATGGCCGTGCCCATTATGGATGTGGCGTGGCAAATCATAGACCGCTTGCGGCGCGGCCAAAGCCCCTTTCGCGGCGACCGAGGCCATTTGCACTTTCGCCTCTCCGATGGGGGGTTGCCCACACGGCCGATTGTCCTCAGCTATTATGCCTTAGCCCTTGCCTTCGGCTTGGTGGCCATTTTTGCGCCCGGCTTGTGGAAGCTGATTTTGTTGGTGGTGCTGGGCGCGGCCGTGTTTAGCCTCCTCATTTGGCTGAAAAAGCGGGAATTGTAAACCAAAGCACAGACGCGCTTTGCTCTCCAATACACCTTAAAGCGTAGCCCAAACACACTTTTTGCGTCAGGTAATTCACCCATTTTCGGTAATACTTCTGATGATGTCGTGCGTATAGAAATGGTACGATACTCCTATCAGTAAAAAAGTAAGCACAACCAGCAGTGAGGTGTGAGATGAACCAACACAAAAAACAAGCCCAAACAACCATTAGCCGTGAAGTTGCCCAATTACTCAAGCAAATTGAAGCCCAACGGCAAGCTCTCGAAATGAGCATTAACCGCATCAACCAACTTCGGCAAACCCCGTTGGAAATGAGCGGAAAATAACCACAAGCAAAACTAAAGCAAAAAGCCCCAGACAAGTCTGGGGCTTTTTATTTGGCCTAATCGTTGCGCTAAAGCCGCGTTAACACATTGCCCAAATCTGTGGTGAAAGTTGTATGATGTGGCTATGAAATCCACACTCACTGCTCCTAAAACATTACAAACCATCAACATCATCGCCCTTGTGCTGGTGATTGTGATGAATATCCTCTCCACGGCCTTGCCTTTCAACGGCCGTACTGTGCAAGAAATCTCGGATGACTTGCCTTCTTATTTCACCCCTGCGGGCTACACTTTCTCCATTTGGGGCCTCATCTACACCGCTTTACTGGCCTTTGCCATTTATCAGGCCCTGCCCGCCCAGCGGGAACGGCCGTTTCTAAGCCAAATTGGATGGTGGTTTGCCGCCAGCAGTGTAGCCAACAGCATGTGGCTGTTGGCATGGCATTACGAGGCTTATCTCCTCTCCCTCATCTTGATGGCCGCCATTTTGGTCACGCTGATTGTCATTTACGTGCGTTTAGGAATCGGCCGTGCCCAACCCAGCCTGCCCACGGCCGAAAAGCTCCTCGTCCACGCCCCCTTCAGCCTTTATTTGGGCTGGATAACCGTAGCCGCCATTGCCAACACCGCCAGCGTCCTCAACTATTGGGGCTGGGATGGCTTCGGCCTCGAGCAACCGTTGTGGTCGGCCGTGATGATGAGTGTGGCTGTGATTGTCGCAGGGGGTGTTTTGTTCAGCCGGCGCAATTTGGCCTACGCGGGGGTGTTAATTTGGGCCTTGTTCGGCATTCGGGCGGCATTTCCAGCCGTGCCTGTTGTGGCAAACACGGCCGTTATCGCCGCCGCTCTCATCCTTGCCCTTGCCCTCGTAGGCTATTGGCGCACCCAACCCAGCCCCTCCCAGTCTGCTCCCGCTTCATAACTGCCCTATTGTTTATGGGTCTATTGGTGGATTGGTCTATTTTTATACACCAGTACACCAATAAATTTATAGACCAAGTTGCTGAGAGACACCGCTTCATCCTTCCCCAAATAGGCTATAATACCCTCAAACCTTCACTTAGTAGCAGGGTAAATAGCATATGCCAGACCACATCCCCACCATTTCCAACGAAGCTGTGGCCGCCATTGTCGGCGGGTATCACGGCGACCCCTTCGCCATTCTCGGCCCCCACCCCCTCGGCAAAAAAGGGTTTGTCATTCGCACCTTTTTGCCCCAAGCGGCCAGTGCGGCCGTCCTCCTAAATGGGCAAACCCACCCCCTGCACAGCATCCATGAAGAAGGCTTCTACGAGCTTGTTCTGCCCAAGCAAAAAGAACGCCCCGCCTACCAACTAGAACTGACCTATCTGGACGGCCGTACCCAACTCCTCGAAGATCCCTATCGCTTTCCCACCGCCTTCACAGGCTCCCGCACCGAGCTATACGAAAATATGGGGGCGCACCTCATCACCCACGAAGGTGTGCCCGGCGTGCGTTTTGCCGTGTGGGCCCCTGCGGCCGAGCGAGTCAGCGTAATCGGCACTTTTAACCAATGGGACGGCCGTCGCCACCCCATGCGCAAGCACCACGATTTTGGCACATGGGAAATTTTCATCCCCCACCTTGCCGCTGGCGACCTGTACAAATACGAAGTCAAAACCCCCTTCCGGGGCTACATGGTCAGCAAAAGCGACCCCGTCGGCTTTTTTGCGGAGATGCGGCCGAACACCGCCTCGGTCGTTTGGGATGTGGATAGTTACGATTGGCAAGACCACGATTGGGTCAACAGCCGTGCTGAAAGGCAAGCCCTCACCAAACCGATGAACGTCTACGAAGTCCATCTCGCTTCGTGGCGGCGCAAAAATGGGTGGGAATGGCTCACCTATCGCGAATTGGCCGACCAATTGGTGGCCTATGTGGTGGAGATGGGCTACACCCACCTCGAGTTGCTCCCCGTGGCCGAACACCCCTTCGATGGCTCGTGGGGCTATCAGGTAACGGGTTATTTTGCCCCCACCAGCCGCTTTGGAACCCCCGACGACTTTAAATATTTTGTGGATGCCTGCCACCGCGCCAACATCGGCGTTATTTTGGATTGGGTTCCTGCCCACTTCCCCAAAGACCAACACGGCCTGAGCTTTTTTGATGGAACCTATCTTTACGAACACGCCGACCCCCGCCAAGGCGAACATCCCGATTGGGGCACGTTGATATTTAACTACGGCCGTGATGAAATCCGCCGCTTCCTCGTGGACAACGCCCTCTTTTGGATAGACAAATACCATATTGATGGCTTGCGAGTGGATGCCGTCGCCTCCATGCTCTACTTAGACTTTTCGCGTGAAGCGGGGCAGTGGATACCCAACCCATATGGCGGCCGTGAAAATCTCGAGGCGATTCGCCTGTTGCGCGAGATGAACGACACGCTTCACGGCCGTTTCCCCGGCGTGCTAACCATCGCCGAAGAATCCACAGCATGGCCCGGCGTGACCCGCCCCACCAGCGAAGGCGGCCTCGGCTTCGACTTAAAATGGAACATGGGCTGGATGAACGACACCCTGCGCTACATGGGCAATGACCCCATCTACCGCTCCTACCACCAAAGTTCGCTCACCTTTTCCTTGCTCTATGCCTTTAGCGAAAAATTCGTCTTGCCCCTCTCGCACGATGAGGTGGTTCACCTCAAGCGAAGCATTGTGGACAAAATGCCGGGCGATGAGTGGCAAAAATTCGCCAATGCGCGGATGCTCTACGCTTACCAATATGCCCATCCCGGCCGTAAATTAAACTTTATGGGCAACGAAATTGGGCAATGGGCAGAGTGGCAAGAAAGCAAAGCGCTCGACTGGTATTTGTTGGAGCGCGGCCCTTACCACAAGGGGATGCAAGCCTTTACCCGTGCGGTGAACCATCTCTACAAAAACGAGCCAGCCCTGCACGCGGCCGATGATTCGTGGGAAGGGTTTACGTGGATTGATTTCCGCGATGCGGTGCATAGTGTGCTCATCTTTATGCGCCAATTGCCAGGCACGGCCGAGCATTTGTTGGTGGCGTGCAACTTTACGCCGCAGGTACGCGGCCGTTACCGCGTCGGTGTCCCCCAGCCGGCCTGTATGCCGAAGTGTTGAACAGCGATGACCTCATCTTTGGGGGCAGTGGCATCATCAACCAGCCAGCCGAGGCACAAGAAATGCCGTGGCAAGACCAGCCCTACTCCATCGTGCTGAATTTGCCCCCGCTCGGGGTGCTCTATCTCAAACGCACCGAAGGTGGAGAGTAAGAGAGGTAGGGAGGCAGAGAAAAGGCGTGTCAGTGACACGCCTTTTTTATATCCTTCACAAACATCATCTGCCATTTGGCTTAGAACCTCAAATAAGCACAAACCCCTTTGCGTCTTCGCTCCTTTGCGCCTTTGCCATAAAAAGAAACCCTCCGTTTATGATCATTGACAGTCTATTTTGCAACTGTGTTTACGGCCGTCTCGTATTGCCCAGTATTCAGGTGTACCACACCTCACCCCATGCTCTCTAGGAGAAAAGCATATGTTCAAGGCAGAATGGCAATACAACCGACGCGATTTTAAGGCACACGCCCTTGTTTTGGTGGGGTTCGTCGCCCTTATTTGGTTCATCGAAATTGTGGATTGGATTACCCCGTGGGCAACGATGGATGGCTGGGGGATTCGGCCGCGCACCCTCACGGGCCTGTTCGGAATTGCCCTCTCCCCCTTCTTGCATGGCAGTTTTGGCCATGTGGCCGCCAACAGCTTGCCCTTCCTCCTCTTCGGCGGGTTAATTATGCTCCGTCGGCCGAGCCACTTTTGGACAGTCAGCCTCATCATCGCCCTGCTGGGCGGCATCGGCACATGGCTGACGGGCGCACCCAACTCGGTTCACATCGGCGCCAGCGGCTTGGTGTTTGGCTATTTTGGCTTTTTGCTCCTGTTGGGCTACTTCGAGCGAAGCATTCCCGCCATTTTGCAATCGCTCCTCATTGGCTTTTTCTACGGGGGGCTGATTTGGGGGGTGTTGCCGGGGCAAATCGGCATCTCGTGGCAAGGCCACCTATTCGGCTTTCTCGCAGGCGCTCTGGCCGCTTACTTATTGGCGGATGGGGAGAGATAGAGGGTAGAGATAGAGAGTTCACAGACTCCAGAGAAAAGGAGTAAGTAGTGAGAGTGGTAGTCCCCACTACTCACTACTCACTATTACTCGTGTAAAGGGATCCTTTACACAATAGAGGGAGCTTTAGTGGGCTGAATTACCACGTTCCCTCTCTTCTCTCTTCTCTATCTCTCCACCCACGCTTTCACCACGCCCTCGGCCTGTGTCCACAAATCTTCGGCCGCCGCGTCTAGCCACGTGATGCGCTCGTCGTCGGGTTGGAACCATGTTTTTTGCTGGCGCACAAAGCGGTGCGTCTCAAATTGAATACGGCCGATAGCCTCCTCCAACGTCTGCTCTCCTTCTAAATACGGCCGCAACTGCCGATACCCCAGCCCACTCAGGGCGGGTAGTTCCCAGCCATAGCCAGCAGACAGCAACCCCTGTACCTCTTCTACCAACCCATCCGCCACCATTTGGCGCACTCGTGCGTCTATGCGCTGGTACAAATCGCCCCGCTCCCTGTGCAACCCCAAAATGAGGGTGCGATAGGGGGGCGGGGTTTTGCGTTGCTGGGTGCTGATAGGCACACCTGCCACCAACGTCGCCTCAAGGGCGCGGATGACGCGGCGCACGTTGCGTGGGTCAATTTTGACGGCCGCTTCCCCATCCAACACGGCCAGCCACCGCGCCAACTCGTCCCCGCCCAACGACTCCAGCGCGGCGCGGAGAGCAGGTTGGGGCGGGATGCGGGGAATGCCCCACCCTTCGACCACTGCTTGGACATATTGGCCTGTGCCACCGACCAAAATGGGCAGTCGGCCACGGCCGTGTATCTCCCCCATCACCTCATACGCCATCTGCTGGTATTCGCCAAGGCTGATGGTTTGGGCGGGCGAGCAAATATCAATGAGGTGGTGGGGCACGACCGCTCGTTCGGCCGCTGTCGGCTTGGCCGTGCCAATATCTAGTCCCTTGTAGAAGAGACGCGAATCGGCCGAGACAATCTCCCCCCCGAATGTTTGCGCCAACTGAAGCGAGAGTGCCGTTTTGCCCACGGCCGTTGCCCCTACAATAACAAGTAAAGGGCTATGGGAGAGTGCTGAGTGCTGGGTGCTACTTGTCACTTGTCACTTCTCACTTCTCCCCGTCGAGCGGGCTTAAAAATGTCATAGGGCCACAGTTTGAGACGATGGAGCAAATAGCGGAAGGCTATCCAAAGCGTGTGCAAGCCATAGACCGAACTGGCCACAAAGCTAATCGAGGAGGCTTCGTTGAAGTATTTGGTGCTAACGGGCACTTCGGCAAAAGTGAAGCCAAAGTGGCTGGCCTGAAAAATCATTTGCGTGTCGAAGGCGAAGTTGTTGGAGTTGCGCAGAAAGGGCACTGTTTCCAGCAATTTGCGACTATAAGCGCGGTAGCCCGTGTGGCACTCGGAGAGCTTTGTGCCCATGACCAAGTTCTCGAAAAAGGTGAGGAACCGATTGGCGATGTATTTGTAGCGGGGCATCCCACCCGCCAACGCACTATGGGGGGGCAAAAAGCGAGAACCCATGACGAAATCGCCACGGCCGTCGCGCACGGCCGCAATCATCTGCGGGATGATTTGCGGGTCGTATTGCCCATCGGGGTGGAGCATGATGACAATATCAGCCCCTAAACGCAACGCTTCCATATAACATGTCTTTTGGTTGGCGCCATAGCCCGCGTTGTGGGGGTGCATAATCAAATCCAAATCGAGCGTGCCAGCCACGGCCGCTGTCTGGTCTAAACTCCCATCATCCACCAAAATGACTTGGTCTACGCAATCGGGGGGAATGCGTTGGTAAGTATCCACCAGTGTTTGGGCGGCATTCTTGTAAAAGCGTAAGCTGCCATCGGCTTGCGTCCATAACGTTTACTAATCAGCTTTGAGCCCTGAATATGCAACATTTCCGCAAAGAGGCAATGAAGTTGCCGCCGCGCGCCAAGGAATAATGTACCGTTTTTTGCTCTTTTGGCTATAGCCCTCTTTGGGCAATAAACGGCTTTTATGGCCCAAAGCTTGCAAAATACCAAAAACCGCAAAAGGAAGGAGGGCGTTATTGTATGGCGGGCTGGGCTTTACCGAGCGGGGTCTGTTCGAAAGGGCCGTCTCCTCAATGGAAACAGCATCGCCTGCGGTTAGACAAGGGGCTTTCAGGGGTTGGGCCATTCTTGTTCAACCGCAGGGCAAGAGGAGATTGGGAAAGGGGGGGGGAGGGGGGGGGGGCCCCCCCCCGGCGGGGGCCCAAAAAAGCTATCGTGACCATTGATCATTTTAGCCTAAGGGTGTCAGCCTTTTTGAGCACGGCCGCTAACCCCTCCACCAAAATCTGCCGCTCCAAATTTTGAATGGGGCGAATTTCCGCTTCGAGTTGGGCGAAGAGGGGGAAGCCGAGGTCGTCGCGGGCATAGCTTTGGAGGAGATCAGCCGTTTGTTCCCCGTCCAACGCGGTTTGCCCATCTAAGAAAGTGACGGCCGCCACCCGCATCTCCTCGGCCGTGGGGGGGATGGCTTGCTGGCGCGGCGGGAACAGCCGCTGGCCATAGGCATTGAATGTGACAGTGGGCAAGCCCATGCGGCGCAACACCGCACCGACACTGCGCAGGAGATGGGATTCGAGCAAGCGCCGTTCGATGAGCGGTTTGGGATAGGCAAGGGCACGGCCGTCGGCCGTCAACATGGTCAAATCGTGGGCCATGTAGCCCGTTGACGTAGCACGGCCGCTTGGCGCACGGCCGTTTGCTCAGCCAAGAACAGCGTGGCCCCCTCGCTCCCCGCCACACAGCCAGCCCGAATGAGCGCCGCGCCGCGCTGGGGCAACAACCAGCGCAAGAGCGGCTCCAACACGTTGGCATAGACGAGGTGAGGCACTTTTTCGGCGATGGGCGAGAGAACCACCTCGACAAAGTCGTTGCCCGCCAGCAGGGTGAGGGCGAAGCCGAAACGGCCGAGGTGTTCATCGTAGGAGATGCCGCCCGGCAAACGGCGGGGCGTGCCAATGCGGTCGAGGCGCAGTTGCACATCCACCCGTTCCACGCGGGGGACGGCAAAGTAGGCTAAATCGGGCAGGGGCATGGGGGCGGCGATGGTGAGCAGGCCGTGCAAGTTGTAGAAGTGGTCGCCGTGAGTGGGCGCGATGAGCAGTTGGCGCGTCCAAATCCACCTATCGGAGAGGAGGTAGCGCACGGCCGCCGAGACCAACAGGGCGATGAGCAAGGCGAGGGCGTAATGCACGCCCCAACCCATCAACAAAGCCATGAGCGGGAGTTTGAGGCCGAACAGGGCGAGCTGGTTGACCCACCAAAAGCGGCGCAAACGGCCGCCCATCTCCCCCGCCCCGCTGTCCCCAAAGGCGAACCGCTCTTTGCCCCAAAAGCTCCATAACAAACTCAGTTCGGAGGCGAGCACGGCCGCCCACACGGGCGACCAACCCGCCCCTTCCACCAGCCCCACCAGCAGGGCAAGGGTGAGGAGCAGGACGGAGAAGGAGACGGCCAAGTAACGGCCGAGCGGCCGTTGGTGGGCTGTCAGCCGCAGGCGCAGGAGGTGCTGGAAGAAGCGCAACCCTTCGCGCACATCCGCTTTGCTTTCGCCTTCGTGCCGCGTGGCAAAGTCAAAAGGCACTTCGGTGATGCGCAGGTGGGGGCAACGGACTAAGATTTCGAGCAAAATCTTGAAACCGTTGGGGCGCAACCGTTCGATGAGGACTTTTTCGCGGCGCACCAGAAACAATCCTGTCAGCGGGTCGGAGACATCTTTGAGCGAGCGGGGAAAGAGGGCGCGGGCAAGAATGGTGAGGCTTTGGGAGGTGAAGGAGCGGAAGAGGGTGAGACCCATTGGCCCGAGCAGATTGGCTTTGCGACTGCCGACGACCATGTCGGCCCCGGCCGTTTGGGCTTGGGCGAGCATGTGGGGCACGACTTCGGGCGGGTGTTGCAAATCCCCATCCATGACGCACAGCCATTCGCCGCGCACGGCCTGAAATCCTTCGACAACAGCACCGCTGAGGCCGTTGCGCCGTTCGGGCGGCCGGGCGATGAGGCGCACGGTGAAGGGGAAGTCGGGTATGGCGGCCGTGATAATGGCGGCCGTGTCGTCGCGGCTGTCGTCTACGAACAGCACTTCGAGCGAGATGCCCGCCAAGGCACGGCCGAGCCGTTCCAGCAACGGCCGAATGTTGCCCGCTTCGTTCATGGTGGGCACGATGATGGAGAGGGTGGGCGGTTGATTCATCGGGGGAACTG
>JADJSZ010000070.1 GCA_016711405.1 Candidatus Hadersleviella danica
ACTCGATAGTTGTGAATTTTGTTGGATAGAAAATCTGAAGTAAAAAAGAGGATCCAAAATTGCTTCAGGAGAGAACAAAATGCAGTTGCCCATTGTTCAACCAACACCTATCGTTTTGAAATATGGTGACGAATTTCGGTCTTGCTTCAAAGATTGCCGTCAATTCAACCACTTTCGGAATTACCTGACAGGCTTGATGGTGTTAGAAAACAAGAGCATGGCCAACATAGCCCGTTGCCTTTTTGGAAAGTGCGGATAAAACCAACCTCAGTCGCTTCTTTTCAGAATCACCATGGCAACAAAAGCAGCTTAATGACCGACGGGTACAGCAAATGAAGGAGGCTGTTAAAACATATCGCCGACGACGGGACATGGCCGCCCTAATCATAGACGACACCTTGTGTGAACATGCAGGTGATTTGTTCGAATATGTAGCCCGCCATTACCATCATGCCGAAGACCGTTACCCGTTGAGCCATAATTTAGTGACCAGCCATTATGTGTGTGGCCAAATTCGCTTTCCCGTTGATTTCTTAATCTATCGCCGCTATGAAGAACAGACGCTGGGAAGAGTTTGTCAAAAACTGCTTCCAGACCGCCAGATTCCAAAGGCCAAGAAGGCGCGCCAACAATTTCATAAAGAAGTCGCTCCTCTGTTACTCCTTGATGAAGAGTTCCGCGCCGCACATGAGCAGTTTAAAACCAAAATCACCTTAGCCAAGATACTACTCCAGCAAGCGATTGAGCATAATTTGTCCTTTGAGGTCGTTCTTTTTGATGGGTGGTATCTGGCGCAAGAATTTGTGACCGCTATTGAGTTAGCCGAAAAAGATTGGATCAGCATCCTCAAGAAGAATCGCAATTTGGAAGCCAACAGTTTTGTTCTGAAAGATCAGGATGGCAAGGTCATTTCTCTGCCTAGTCCGCACATCAAAGTGGAGGAGTTAGTCCCACTTATTCATTCAACAGCATTTCGACCCGTTCAAGTTAAAGACAAAACATATTGGTGCTTCTCACGGAACGTGGCCATTCCCGCCTTGGGGAAGGTTCGTCTTGTTATTTCTTTTGATAACCCACAACTCGAAGGCAATTTTGTCATTTTGATCTCTAATCGTTTGGATTGGAGTGCCGAACTCATTGTTCAAACCTATCTTCTGCGTTGGCCGATAGAAACCTTTTATCAGGACAGCAAAGGTCAGTTAGGGTTGGATGAATATCGCATGCGAACGGCCGAAGCCTTTCAAAAACATTGGTGTCTGGTCTTTGTGGCTTATTCTTTCTTACACTTGCATAGCCTTGAACTGTCACACCAAAAGGGCTTGGTGCTTCCCCTCAAATCCATTGGAGAAGTCTGTCGTCAACAGGGTCAGGCACTCGTTCAGTCTCTCATCCTTATGGTTCATGAACTTCTTAATGCAGGTGAATCTGTCGATGAGGTTTTTCGCTTACTCTTTGCGAAGCAAGGTGTTTCCACATGACTCTACCTTCTTTTCGAACTTTTCGAAATTCACAACTATCGAGTAACGAATAACGAATAACGAATAACATCCCCTTCCCCTATGTTTGAGATTGAAATTCGCCTCTACGCTTCGCTGAAAGACAAAGCGGGAAGCGGCCGTATCCACGTCCACCTTCCCGGAGCTAGCCACCGTGGCACTCCTGCGGGCGGCCATTATTATCAGCCACCCCATGCTGGCCGATGGGTTGCGGAGTGCCATTGTGTCGGTCAACCGCAACTTCGCGGCCGATGACACCCCATCCAGCCCAGCGACGAATTGGCGATCTTCCCCACTGTCAGCGGGGGAAGCGGCCTGCCCCATCCCACCTATTTTGCCCTCGCGGCCGATCCCCCCGACCTCAACGCCATTCATGCCCACCTACGCCAGCCCGAGGTAGGAGCCATCATCACCTTCAGCGGCTATGTACGCGGCCAAACCCAGCGCGACGGCTTGCCCACAGCCACCATCCAACTCAATTACGAGGCGTATGAGGAGATGGCCCACGAAAAAATGGGCCAAATTGCCCACGAAATTTGGGCGCAATGGCCACTTGTGCGCGGCATCGCCATTGTGCAACGCATCGGCCGTCTTGAAGTTGGCGAGCCGACCACGTTGGTGGCTTGCGCCGCTGGCCACCGCGACCAAGGCGCTTTCGAGGCGGCGCGTTACGGCATTGACCGGCTGAAAGAGATTGTGCCTGTCTGGAAGCAAGAAGTTGGTGCAGACCACAGTGTGTGGGTGGAGGGGGATTATCGGCCGACCACGGCCGATAATTAAAGCAATCGGTGTGTTATTTGTTCTTGAGACGCATTTTGCGCCAAATCAGAACTTAATCATCCTGTTTGGTGTTTATCCTTTGTAATTCGATGCTCATTTAAGCATCATTCCCGAATCACAAGCACATTACGTCCTAACCTACTATTCCCGCACAAGGAGAATTTCATCACATGGAAAACGGATACAAACGAGTCGTCGTCACTGGTACAGGACTAGTGACCCCCCCTTGAAGGTAATATGTGGCTGACTCTTGGGCTGGCATTTTGGCTGGCAAATCGGGTTTTGGCCCTATCACCCTCTTCAACACAACAGGCCACACATCGGGCGGAGCTTGTGAAGTGAAAGAGTTTGATGCCGAGGCGATTCTCGGCCGTCGCGAAGCCCGCCGCCGTGACCGCTTTGAGCATTTAGCGGCCGTGGCCACCATCGAAGCCCTCGCCCAATCGGGCCTGAAAATTACCGACGACAACCGGCAACGCATCGGCGTGATTATTGGCACAGGCATTGGCGGCTTGCAGACCACCGTAGACCAAGAAGCGGCGCGGAACGAAGGCGGTCCTCGCCGAGTCAGCCCCTTTGCCATTCCCATGATTATGGTCAATGGGGCGGCAGGCATGGCCGCCATAGACTACGGCATCCAAGGCCCCAGCTTCGCCGTCACCACCGCTTGCGCGGCTGGGTGCGATGGTGTGGGGCAAGCGTTCCGCTACATCAAATACGGCATCGCCGATGCCATGCTGACAGGTGGGGTTGAAGCCCCACTCGTGTCGGTGGCCATTGCCAGTTTTGAGCGGGCGGGGCAACCTCTACCCGCACCGAGGGCACACCCAGTCCCTTCGATAAAGACCGTGATGGGCTAGTCCCCGGAGAAGGCGCGGGCATTTGGTGCTGGAGAGCTCGACCATGCGCTGGCGCGTGGGGCAAACATCTTGGGCGAAATTGTCGGCTATGGTCAACGACGGATGCCCACACATTACCGCTCCGCCGAGGGCGGGGCGGGTGCTTCGCGGGCGATTTTGTGGCAGCGCTGGCCGAAGCGGGTTTGCGCCCCGAAGATGTGGATTATGTCAATGCCCACGGGACAGGCACGGTACTAAACGATTCAGCCGAAACGGCCGCCATCAAAACAGCCTTTGGCGAACATGCCTACAATTTGGCTGTCAGCTCCACCAAATCCATGACAGGCCACATTGGCGGTGGCACAGGCGCCATCGAAACGGTGTTTTGCCTGCTGGCCATGCGCGACCAAATGATTCCGCCGACCATCAATTTCAACGAGGGCGCGGCCGATTGCGACCTCGACTACGTGCCCAACTACGCCCGCCCCGGCAAAGTCACCGTGGCCACCAACCACGCCTTCGGCTTCGGCGGCCACAATGCGGTGCTGGCCATTCGGCAGTATAGTGGTTAGTGTAGCTAGTGGTTAGTGAGTTCACCCCTTCCCTTCCTCTCTGACTCTCCCCCTCCCTATTTATGGAAGAAGTCCTTGCCTTTGAGCAACTGCTCCGCGTTGATATTAGCGACTATAGTTTGCTGGCCACAGCACTCACGCATCGCTCTTATCTGAATGAGCACCCCGAAATAACCGAGGACAATGAGCGGTTGGAGTTTTTGGGGGATGCGGTGGTGGATTTGGTGGTGGCCAACTACCTCTTCCGCCGCTTCCCCGATATGGCCGAAGGAGAGATGACCGCTTTACGCGCCGCGCTGGTGCGCGAGGATGGGTTGGCAGGGGTTTGCACGGCTGTGGCAGTTGGATAAGTTCTTGCGGCTGGGGCTGGGGAGGTGGCCAATGGCGGCCGTGAACGCACCACCACCCTCTGCGCCACTTTTGAGGCGGTTATAGGGGCGTTGTATGTGGACGTGGGGTTAACGGCCGTGCAACCCCTGCTCGAAGGGTTGGTCGAACCAGCCCTGCAAGCCATCCTACGCGATTCATCCACAAAGATGCCCGCAGTGAATTCCAAGCGTGGGCACAAGCCACCTTCAACACAACCCCCGCTACAAAGTGATTGCCACCACTGGCCCTGAACACGCCCGCCAATTCACCATGCAAGTCATGGTGGGGGGAACAAGGTGGGGAGAGGGGAGGAGCAAAAGCAAACAATTAGCCGCCCAGTCGCCGCCGCCCATGCCCTCCAAAAAATTGTGAATGGTGAATTATAAATTGTGAAGGCTCTTGATGGATTCCAAGGATCAGAGCCAAGTTGCAAAAAGCGAGCAGGAAATTTAGCATAGACCAAAAACACAAAGGTGATTGTCTATGCTAAACATTCTAAACTTGATCGATGAAGCCAAATGCTATGAAATGGTGCGAACCTTGAGATGGCCCAATGGAATCCATTGCCCCCATTGCGATCATGTTTGGGTCAAAAAACGAGGATTTCATAACACATCTCCACATCGCCAAAGATATGAGTGCAAGGCGTGTGAACGACAATTCGATGATTTGACTGACACCATCTTTGCAGGTCACCATCAACCCCTGCGTGTCTGGATGTTGTGTTTGTATTTGATGGGTCTGAATCTATCGAACCACCAAATTGCGGCTGAATTAGGTCTTAACAAGGATGATGTGCAAAAGATGACAGCCCAATTGCGGTCTGGTGTGGTGGAGAAAAAAAAGAGGTTATCCTGAGGGGTGAAGTTGAATTTGATGAAGTGTATCTGGTGGCAGGTCACAAGGGGCATCCTCAAGCTGTGGCGGCCAAAAAACGAAAGGGGCGACGCAATCGCCTCAAAGGCAGTCGGGGGCGGGGCACTTTGGAAAAGGAAAAACCACCCATTTTGGGTCTCATTCAACGGAATGGTGAAGTCGTTCTTAAGATGTTAGCCAACGTCCAACAAGCGACGATTAAACCAGTCATTCAAGAGGTTGTGGCTATGGGGAGCAAGGTTTTTACCGACGAATACGCTATTTACAATCGGTTGACGGCATGGGGATACAACCATCAGACGGTCAACCATTCGCAAGGCGAATATGCTCGCGATGAGGATGGGGATGGTTTTCATGAAGTCCATACCAACACGATTGAAGGATTGTGGTCATTGTTAAGGTCTTGGTTGCGACCGCATCGGGGCATTTCCCAAGAGAAGTTGCCGATTTATTTGGGTTTCTTTGAGTTTGTTCATAATTCTCGCAAACGAGGTCAGGCTCTTTTGCCTTCTTTGATTGAAATTTTGGTAGCTCCTTGAAACACATCTTGAGCCATTGTGAATTGTGAATTGTTAATGGGTGTGTTTCATTTGGGTTGAAACATTGTAGGGGTAGGCCTTGTCCCTCTTCAGGGATAAATATGCCTACCCCCAGTCTCGCATTTACCAGATGTCAGTGCAACCACAAGGGTTGCCCCTACGATTTTCCTCAACTGAAATGAAACACAGCCATTGTTAATGGGTGTATTTCATCATCTATCCCCTAAATCAAAAACGCCGCCCCTTATGGAGCGGCGTTTCTCTTTTCAATTGACTGAGTGAGTGTGGCTGACCAAAGCGTTTTAGCTGGCCAGTGCCCCTTGGCCACTTCGGCCAATTGAGCAAAGGCGTTGTTATCACGCACGGCAATGTCGGCCAAAACCTTGCGGTCAATGGTGACATTAGCCAATTTCAACCCGTGCATCAGTTTGCTGTAGCTCACGCCATTGTTGCGCGCGGCCGCATTGATACGGGTAATCCACAAACGGCGGAAATCGCGGCGGCGTGCCCGGCGGTCGCGGAACGCATACCATGCCGATTTCATCATCGCTTCGTTGGCACGGCGGAACAGCTTACTGCGCGTTCCCATTGCCCTTTGGTCATCTTCAGAATCTTCTTGTGTCGTCTTTGGGTTACAAACCCACCTTTACACGCATAATTTACCTCGCTTTTGGGTTAACACTAGCGCTCAAGCTGGGCGGCCGAGGCTAGGTAGCGACATCTCAATGAAAGATATTTCCAGACTGTGCAGGGTTCTAACGCCCACAAAGCCCAAAAACATCTTAATGTTTACTGCCAGCAGGCGGATTAGAACAGTACTTCTTCAAGTACGGTGCTAACCGCATGATGCGGCGCTTATCGCCCAGCGCAGTCACTTCCAGTTGCTTGCTACAGGTTCAAGACCCGCTTAGACTTGCGCCGCGCAAATGACTTTTACTCGCTTCGTCCGCATAATTTTGCCCGTTTTGGTCACACGAAAACGCTTGGCCGCGGCCTTATACGTCTTCAATTTGTATTTCTTGATTTTGTCTTAGCCATTTTGAATCCTCACAACAAACCCCGGAGGGGGTTGTTTCTCAGTCAATTGTCGTGAGCGATACGATGGGACCTCGTCGTCCCCTACCTCGTCATCATCGTCGTCGTCGTCATCGTCGTCTTCGAGATAGGCAGAAGGGGAGCGGGGGCACCTGTCGGATTTAACAACAAGGTCCTAGACCAGCCTTCAAGCGTTGCGGGTTGCTCGACGGCGGCCACCTTTTAATTCTTCGGCGACATTAAGCACAATTTGACGGCCGATTTCGGGTATTGAATTTCGCGGCCTTGGAAACGCACCAAAACCTTTACTTTCATCCCTTTTTCTAACCAGCCACGTGCTCGTTTGACTTGAATATCGCGGTGGAAGTCAGCGATTTTCGGCCGAAGGCGAATCGTCTTCGTTTCGATTTTCTTTTGGTTGCTCCGCGCCTCACGCTCTTTCCGCGTTTTGTCATGAGCAAATTTGCCAAAATCATAATGCGGCAGACGGGTGGGTCTGGGTTTGGCGCGACTTCCACTAAGTCTAGATCAGCATCGCGAAGTATATCAGAGCAACATTGAGAGGACAACTTTGTTGTTGTACTCTCCTTCCATGCCAACAAACGCACATCGCGGGCACGTGTTGCCTGTTCACGCGGTAATTGACACTGGACGTTCTTACAATGGGGGTTTTCTTTTACTCTTCCTAATTGTTTGCCTCGCTTGAATTTGGGATTAGGGGGTGAGCCGACAACATACACAAATAATCCCGACGAAAAGTCAGGGAAGCAGTGGTTATGATAACACACCGATTTTGGAGCGTCAAACCGATGGTGCGAGGTAACTATCAGACTTGTTTATCAAAATGATAAAAAAGAATTTAACGCAAAAGCACAAAGGAGCAAAAACGCAAAGGGTCTCGAGAAAAACCTACGCTCTAGGGTTAGAAAAAAACGGCTAAAGCCGTTACTACAAACTAAATCTGAATAGGTGTAGAGTTGAGGGTGTACTGGGAGGATTATTTTTCGGCCGTGTCACGGCCGTGCATCTTCTTGATTTGCGCCTCTAACTCGGCTAGTTGGTGGCGCAATTCGATATTTTCTTTTCTAAGGCTACCAGCCAATCCACATGGTGGTGGAAATGGCGGCGAATGGCCAGATTGATGTAATTTGTTGCGCGATGGCATGGCGCACGGACCAGCGGCTGGCCACATTGTTCCATGCCGTGCGAAACTGCGCCACCAGTTTGCCCACCCACCGCGCCTCCGATTGAAATTCATATTCTTGAACCTGCCACGCCTCCTCCAATTGGGGCACAATCTCCCCTCGGCGGGCAAGACGGGGTGATTTTGGTGGGGTGGATTTGGGAGTGGGCATGGGGGAGAATTAGTAATTAGTAATTAGTAATTAGTAATGGGGTGCTGGTTTGATGAGGGATTAGCTGGGACGAAGGATGAAGGGCAATTGACCAATGACAAATGACAAATGACTACCTCACCACCCATTTTGCGGGTAGGGAGAGTAGGCCGTGGGTTTCGGGCTGGGTGGTGAATACGACGCGGAAGGTGTAGGCGCGGTCGTGGTAGTCATAGGTTTTGGATGCCTTGGCGGTCAGACGGCCGCTGTCACCTGATACACACTTGGCAAAAGCGAGATGCGCTCGACTTCGTAGCCGGATGGTGCCACGGCCGTGGAGTGTCCCTGTGGGCACACGGCCGAGCTGGGTATTGGGGCTGTTCACCTGCACCCCATCTTCCCGAAAAAATGGCCAACCCAAATTGAGGATTTTCCACAGGCTCCAGGGGCGTAGTAGTGCAATTCAATGGTGAGCGGGTCGCTACTGCTGAACTGTTGGGTCTCTTGCCCATCTGCCCCCAAAATACGCACGGCCTCGATTTTTACCTCGCCAGACCCCCAGCGGCGCATCGCGCCATCGCTGGCGAATTCTTGGGACACGCGAGCTTGCTCCAGCTCGCGCATGTGGCGCCAAGTATTGGCGCAACACATCTTGTGGGTCGCCATCGGCCATTTTTCGCCATAGTTGACCCAAATGAGCCTGTCGCACAGGTTTTGCAGGGAGCGCAAATCATGGCTGACAATGACGATAGTCATTTGACTGCGTTGCAGGGTGTGGATGCGGTCGAAGCATTTGCTCTGGAACGCAGTCATCGATGGCCAAAATTTCGTCAATGAACAAGATATCGGGGTCTACATGGATGGCGACGCTGAAGGCGGGCGCATGTACATGCCCGGGTAATGTTTGACGGGCATGTAGATGTAATCATCTAATTCGGAGAAGGCGATGATGTCGGGTAAACGGCCGTCTATATCCGCTTTGGTCAACCCCAGCAAGGAGCCGTTGAGGTAGATGTTTTCCAGCCCCGTTAAATCGGGATGGAACCCTGTGCCGAGTTCGAGGAGGCGCTGACACGGCCGTTGACTGTCACCTCCCCTGTCGTGGGATAAATAATTTGGGTGGCCAGCTTCAGAATGGTGCTTTTGCCGCTCCCGTTCATGCCAATAAACCCAACAGTTTGGCCGTGGGGAATGGCAAAATCGAGGTTTTTGACAGCCCATAACTTGCGGGGGGCGGGGCGGTTGCGCCGCACGGCCGAGACCAACGTCTCTAACACCGTTTGCGGCAACTCTCCCGTTAGCGTAAAGGATTTGCTCACCTGCTGGAATCGAATAGCTACAGAATCACTCATAGCGGGAGATTATAACAGAGGGGGGCCAGTGCGTAACTATCGCTTTCCCAAACGAGCTATGCGCGGAATGGCGCAATATATTGCGCCACGACAGGCTACTCATCTGTTTCTTCTGCTCCTCCATCCACTTCCTCGCCGCCCCCTTCCTCACCTACGGCTTCCTCAACGCCCGTTTGTCCTTCGCCAGCTTCTACCCCTTCTCCCTCTTGCACCGCTTCGGCTTCTTCTTCGGCAAATTCACCCACCTTAAAATAGGCGGCCATGACATCGCGCACAATGGGGGCGGACCAGAGCGAGCCTTCGCCGCCGTAGTAGACAAAGGCCGCCACCACAATTTCGGGGTTATCAAATGGGGCGTAGCCCACATACCATGAATGGGTGGGCAAAACTTCGCCGTTTAAGATTTTTTCTTCGGTACACCACCCCTTAATTTGGGAGATGTTGTCACAAAAATTCGGCCGTCCCTGTTTTGCCGGCCGTGCTTTCAATGCCAAATTCTTCGAGCCAACCCGTTAGAAAGGAGATGGTACGGCCGTCGCTTGAGCTCGACTGGGTACGCATATGGCTCCAACTCGGGGTTCACCACAGGATCCCAAAAGACACGGGTAAACGATGTGCCCGTACCTTCCAACGTATTTACCAAACGCATCCCCTCGGCGACCACATCAATAAATTGGCGGTCTACCTCCAACACATCCACCACTTGGGGCACAAAGCCGACATTTCCCTCTTCATCAATGGGAACGCCACGGCTGGCGGCGGGCACAGGCTCAAATTCTCATTCAGCACAAACACTTCCCCATTTTCATCGGTCAGGTGGTGGATGACTGTCGGCCGATACAAAAAGCCGCCGTTGGCAATGGCCGCCGCCATTTGCGCCACCTGCATCGGTGTTGCCGTGATATAGCCCTGCCCAATGGCCGCATTGTAATCGTCTCCCGTAGACCACGGCTCCCAAAATTCAACTGCTTCCATTGCCGGGTTGGGGATATTCCCGGAGCTTCCAACGGCAACTCAATGCCCTGCAAACGCCCCATCCCAAATTGGTTGGAATAAATTTGGAGCGTATCCATGCCCATCCCCTAATGTTTTCGGGCACATACCCCCGCAATTTTATACATGTAAATATCGCACGATTGGGCCAACCCTATATACGCATTGACTAAACCGTGGGAGCTAAAATTGGGCGGCAAACTAATCCAGCAGACAAATTCTTGGGCACGGCCGGGGTCGTTTGGGGCAAACTGGTTCGCCACTAGAATCGTTCCCGGTGCTTCCAGCAACCGAGTGGGCGCGACGATACCTTCTTGTAAAGCGGCGGCCACTGTGACCACCTTGTAAGTGGAGCCGGGCGGGTATTGCCCCGCAATGGCATGGTTCAGAAATGGCTCGTAATCATTTCTCAACAAGCCCAAGTAGTATTCCACAGGGATTTCGGTGGCAAATAGGTTGTTGTCAAAGCTGGGGATGTTAACCATTGCCAAAACTTCCCCTGTTTGCGGGTTCATGGCCACAACAGTAGCCAATTCAATTTCACGGTATTCCGAACGCCCTGTAAAAAAGTCTACGATGGCATAATTGCGAATCTCCTCCATGGTGCGCGAAAGAATTTCTTGGGCCTTGATTTGTAAATCGATATCCAAGGTCAGGTGCAAGTTGTAGCCGGCCGTGGGGGGGAGCGAAACCCCTACTTGGCCCACTTCACGGCCGGACCAATCCTGAATAATTTGCCGTTCCCCTTTTTGTCCCGCTAACAACGGCTCCATCGAAACTTCCAGCCCGCTCAACCCGACGCGGTCGTTGCGCTGGTAGCCCAAATCGAGCCACGCCTCGCTGGGCAACGCCCCATAAAACCCACAATGTGCGCGGTTAGCTCCCCCGTTGGGTAGCGGCGAATGGGTTCGGGAATAACCCGCACACCGGGCAAAAACACACTCTCTTGCTCAATAATTTGGGCGACGGTAATCGAAACCCCCGAAGCAACGGGCGCGGGCAAATACTGGGCAAAACTATAAGTGCGGTAGACATCTAAGATGCTGGGTTGCAACTAGGAACCAAGCCCGAAACGTCGAGTGTGTCTTGTATGGGGCGTTATACAACTGGGCAAGGTTGCTATAGGTTTCGATTAAGACAGGGTCAGCCTGTTCGTACAGCAATTGTTGTTGCAAGGTATTGGTCACAGGCACGCCTGTTAGCACAGAGAGCCGTTCAAAGACGGCCAACCGTTCGTCTTCATCGCCGGGCAAAAAGGCGGGGGTGATGGTGACATTAAAGCTGGGTTCGTTGATAGCCAGTGGCTCTCCGTTGCGGTCAAACATGACCCCACGTGGTGCTTTAATCAATAAGCGGGCTAGTTGGTTGTTTTGCGCCAAGCTGATAAATTCAGCCCCTTGCACTTGTTGGAGCCAGTAGACGCGATAGAGCAAACCACTGATGATGATGACGATGAGCAGGCGAAAGAAATAAAGACGGCCGCGCAACGCCCCATCGGCCGCAATCATCTCATCATTTTCTTCGGGAGCAGAGTTGTTGAATAACACGGGAATGGGAATGGGGAATTGGGAATGCGGAATGTATTCGCTAATAGCTAACAGCTAATCCACCCCTGCGAGTGGGAGCGGCTCGAGTTTGCGCCATAGGAAGCGGGCGAGCCAGTAAACGGGGATGGTGAGTAGGCCATGCAAGATGGCGAGGGGGAGGATGGTTTCGCCCACGGCCGTGGGCACGCTATACCCCACCAGCCAAATAAGACCCATGTGAAAGAATTCGTATAAATAGACCCCTACTCCGCCTAAGAGAACGGGCAAAACAACCCCATTGGGGGGCAGATTGTGTTGCACCAAGCTGGTAATGAGCACGGCCGCCATGAGAGCCATGGCCGCGCCCCCCATCGGCCCGGCCGAGAACAAACCCATCGCCAAACCCGCCACCAAACCCCATGCGACCCCTTCCTCGGGGCTATGCACCAGCCCCCACGCAAGGGCGACCAGCACGGGCCAGTAGGGGGTAATGCCGAAAATGGGGAAGTAGGGTTGGGCGGCCGTTTGCCACACGGCCAGCAAAAAGAGCAAGGGAACCCCAATATAAAGCGAACGCATCATGCGTCTATCATAATGCGTTCGCAGGGGGTTTCAACTTTTCTCAGAGAGTGTTGAGATGGGAGGGGAACTTTAACGGTTCTGAATGGGGGTGGGCGGGTGGGCATTGGCGGTGTGTAAAATACGGCGCAAGTTCACCAGCCCATTGCGATTTAGATTGAGCAAAGCAATGGTGGCACGGCCGACGGCCGATATGCCAACTAAACGGGTATAGGTCACATCCCACTGAAAATGCGCCTCCCACCTATCGTTTGAATGTGTTCCACATTGAATGGGTCAGGGCTGAAACCTATTTGAGCGTAGCAATACTCACAACAGCCCCCTGCCCGCTCTTCGACCATGTGGCGTAATGTGACGGGAACATATTTACTGGGCATAACTGCGCCACAAACCGAGCTGTTTCATCACTTCGGGCAAAGGTTTTTGCCACAACGTCGCCAATTCGGCCACCTTGGCCAGCCGCTGGGCGTTTATCTTTTCCGATTTCTCACTGAGGTGTTGTAGCTCTTCCTGCTCGGCCGCGCTCAACGCTTCATCTTCTAATTTCGCCCCCAAAGCCAATAAGCGTTGATGTGTTTTTGGCGAGAGTTTGAGTCGGTCAATTTCTTCGATAAGCCGCTCTTCACCCACGGTCAGACTCGCCGCCATGTGCCGCGCTTTTACCTGTAGCACTTTATCGGTAAAGCGGGTCAGCTCATCAAGCGGCATCTCCTGCACCACTTGCAACATATCTTCGGGCGAAATTTTGAGGGATAAGGTAGCCATTGGTTTATTGGTGCATTGGTGTATTGGTATACGAATCTAGTTGAGACAGTATACCAATACACCACTTATTTTTCATCACTTGCGTCGCCAGAGCAGGGCGATGAACAGCACGGCCGCCGCCACGCCGCCTATCAGCCAGCCCCAAGGCAGGGAGGCGGTAGGCGACTGGGGACTCGGGACGGGGGACGAGGGAGTGGGCGTTGCGAGGGCAGGCGTTACCACTGCTTCTACGACCACTGGCGTTGCCCCAGCGGGGAGCGGCGTGGTCGTGGCGATGAGTTCTTGCGGGAGCGTGACACTCTCTTGCCCCGCGCCGGGAACCACCGCATAGGTCACGTCGCCCATCACCACCACCACCTGCTCGCCAAGGGCGAAATAGGGGCCGATTTCAGGCACGGCCGAGAGCAAATCGAAGTAGGTGTCGCTGGCAAAGCCCACTTCCTGCACGGGTTGGCTGGGGTCATAGGCGGTGTCTAGCCAACGGCCGTCGCGCCACACAAACGTCTTGCTCCCCACGAGGCGCACGGGTTGGTTGGCCACATTTTGGCTGGGAGATGTGCCATCTTCATCCGTGACCATCGTTGGCAGAGCCATCGGCGCAGAGGCTTCGGCCATGCTTCCCGCTGTTTCGGCGCGGTCTACGGCCGCCCCACCCGATGCTTCTGCTGGGGGAGCCATTTCAGCCTCCTCCATCACATCATCCACCAAATTTTGCCGCCCCAACTGGCTAAAAATATCATCTTCCTCGATGAGGTAACTCGTGTAAGGGGTGATGATGCCGTAGCGGATGCTCAGATTAACCACACTGGCGACTAGCTCCTCGCTCTCCCCTTGCAGGCGGATTTGCTGGAGCAGGTTGCCGATGGCGCGGGTGGCCCACAGGCGGGGGATAAACTCATCGCCGCCGCTGGTGCGGAAGGTGTTGTCGGCGTAGGTGAAAACTTGCTCCTCCCCGTTCACATCGCCGCGCAAGGTAATGGTGGCAGGGCCAGTTTGGCGGTAACGGCCGACCAACACCAGTTGGCTCCCCGCGAATAAATCGGGCAGGGTGTTGGGGTATAGCTCCTCCACGATGTTGCCGCCGAAGTCGAGCGAAATATCGGCCAGCACGGGAGTGCTCATCTTGGTGAACAGGCTATCCACCTTTTCGTCAATGCGCTCGCTCGGCCGCACATAGCTGGTGGTGCCCGGTGGGTGCTGGTCAGGCTGTCCAGCAAAAAGGTGTCAACATCATCCCCCACTCCAAAGGCGAAGAGGCGCACATTGGCGGGGGTGGATTGGTCCACTGCCGCCAGCAACGCCTCCACCTCGACAATGCCCTCGGTGGGCAAGCCATCGGTCAGGAACAAGATGGTCGTGGGGCGGGATTCGTCCACCTGCTCCAAGGCGACCAGCAACGCTTGGCTGATGTTTGTGCCGCCCAACGCCTCGAGGCTGTTGATAAATTGGGGATACTCGGCCGCATCTCCCACGGGCGTGAGGGCGGGCAGGAAGGTGCGCACCCCTGTGCTGAAGCTGACGATGTTGACGCGGTCGAACGGCCGCAACTGCTCCACCAAACTAACGGCCGCCGCTTGCGCCTGCGCCATCTTCTCGCCCGCCATACTGCCCGAGGTATCCATCACAAAAATGACATCGCGGGCGACGATTTGGCTCTCGTCCACAACGACGCTGGGGGCGGCCAGTAGGAGGAAGAAGCCATCCTGCCCCTCTTCTTTGTAGGTGAGTAGATTCAGGCCGATGGATTCGGCCGCCACGCCATAATAAAGCTCGTAGTCGGCCGTGGCCAGCACATTGGTGTCTTCATAACCCAGCACCGTGTGGAAATCGCTGAGGCGGTTTTCGGCGACGGGGTGGCTGGGGGAATAAACGGTGCGCAGGGCTTGGTTAGAGCGGATTTCGACGCGGATATTTTGCCGATCGAGGGGCAGGTTGGTGTAGAGCTTGGTGGATTGGGGGTAGGTGTAGTGGATGAGGCCGTTATCGGCCGTGACCACCTGTTGGTATTCGATTTCGATGCGCCGTTGCTCTTTGGCGGGGATGGGGAACACATTGGCCTGAATCGCTTCGGTGCCGACGTATTCCAGCAGGGCAGGGTCGCGCAGTTGGCGCACGATGGTGTCGTAAATTTCCCGGGCTTCGTCGCGGGGCAGGATTTTCGACTCAATCGGCACACCATCTATCCACATGGTCAGTTCGGTGACGGTGGCCCCAACAGGCAGGGGGAATAGATAAACCCCCTCGAGCATCCCGTCGCCATCGTTGACAAAAAGCTGGTCTATGCGGGTGGTGGCGATTTGGTTTGCGATTTGCACATCTACGCTTTGGTAGGCGATGCGCAAACCTTCCATTTGCCAGATGGGGGGCATGATGAGGGGTGGCTCGATAGGTGGGGGTGGGGTCATGGTGAGGGCGGCCGTGGGCTGGGCGGTGGCCAGCAGGCCGACGAGAAACATGAGGGTCATAAGGATGCGTTTCATGGGTTTCTTCTCCTTGCAGTTATCATTGGTACATTTCTCTAACGACGGGGCTTTGTCGCAGGTTCCACTTTGAGTTACAACTTGCAGGATGAAAAACGCCCTCCTCCTCACCCGCCCCTGCCCCTGCGGCAGTGGGCAACCTTATTCGGCCTGTTGTCGGCCGTGGCACAAAGGGCAAGCGGCCGAAACGGCCGAGCAACTCATGCGCTCCCGCTATGCCGCCTACGCCCTCACCCTGCCCGATTACCTCATTGCCACCACCCACCCCGATAGTCCCCACTGGGAAACCGACCAAGGCACATGGCGGCGCGGCCTGCAACAATTCAGCCGTGAAACCAAATTCGTGGGGCTGACCATCTTGCAAGCCACCGAAACGGGCGACACGGCCACCGTGACCTTTTCGGCCGCGCTCACCCAAAACGGCCGCGATGCCTCCATCTTCGAGCAAAGCCTCTTCGAGCGCGTCAACGGCCGTTGGCTTTATGTGAAGGCAATGAACAATGAGCAATGAACAAATGAGGTACTGGCTGTGGACGGTCTCCTGACCGATCCACCCAGCTGGGACGGTCTGGAGACCGCCCAGAGCACACTCAAAGCCACCCAATAACCAATAACCCATAACGAGTAACCTCCTTCCCCATGCAATCTCTCAACGTCCAGCGTCTCCGCATCACTTTTTCTAAGACGGGAGCCACCCGCTTTATCGGCCACCTTGATGTGGCCCGCACATGGGAACGCGCCCTCAACCGCGCCAAACTGCCCGTCAGCTACTCTCAAGGGTTTAATCGGCGGCCGAAAGTGCAATTTGCCACGGCCACCTCGCTGGGTATGACCAGCCAGTGTGAGTTGGTGGATGTATGGCTAACCGAGCGCGTGGAGGTGTCGGCCGCCCACGCCCAAATCGCGGCGCGGATGGCGCCGGGGCTGGGCATTGTGGCCGTCGAAGAAGTGCCTTTGGGCGGCCCCGCCCTGCAAATGCTCATCCGCGCCTCCACCTACACGGCCGTCATTGCCCCCGACCTGCTCCCCTACGAGACGTTGGCGGAGCGGGTGGCGGCTGTGAATTCGGCCGAGCAACTCATCCGCGAACGCACCAGCAAAGGCAAAGCCAAGAACTACGACCTACGGCCGCTCATTCTCAGCCTGACCATCGCCCCCACCCCCACAGGCGAAGCCTTGCTGACGATGGAACTGGTGTTAACCCCCTTCCCAAACAGGGCGGCCTGACGAGCTTTTGAGCGAATTGGGGCTAGACCCGCTCGACGTGTTGGTGCATCGGGAATCGTTGACCATTGGCGAGGAAGTGGCTGAAGCGGCTGAGGCGGCCGATGAGTAGCCGTTTGGGGGGGTGGGTTTTGGCGTGGGGGGCGGTGGGCTTGATGGCCTGTCAGTTGGCCGCGCCCATGCCCACCCCCACGGCCGTTTGGCCGCCCACCCCCACGCTGGCCATTTTAGCCCCCACCCCTGAGCCATCCCCCCTGCCCACTTCTGCCCCTGATTCCATAGCCATGCCTCTTCCTCCTGCCACGGCCACCCCCACGGCCGATACAGGCTGGGAATTGCTCCGCGAGGGATTGGAACGGCGGCAAATTACCCTTGCCCGAAGCGAACGAAACGCTGACCATTTTGCGCCTCGCCCCCGAACAATTTCGCTGGGAGGTGGGTTATAGTCCCGGACGGCCGCAAATCCTCGCCGACTGGCAACAGCAAACAGGGGCGCTCCTCGTCGTCAACGGCGGCTATTTCACGCCCGAATTTACGGCCACGGGTCTCATCATTGCCGATGGCCAAGCGAGTGGGGCGAGTTATGTGGGCTTTGGGGGGATGGTGGTGGTGGATGGGGCGGGCACGGCCGCGCTCCGCAGTTTGGCCGACCAGCCGTATAGCTCACAGGAGACGTGGTCAGCGGCCGTGCAATCGTTTCCCTTGCTGGTCAAGCCCGGTGGGCAACTCGGCTTCCCCGCCGACCAAGAATCGGGGCAACGGGCACGGCGCACGGTGATTGGGCAAGATGTGAACGGCCGTATTTTGCTCATCATGGCTCCCCGTGGCGGCTTCACCCTCCACCAACTCAGCGCATGGCTCATCGCCAGCGACCTCGAGTTAGATATCGCTCTCAACCTCGATGGCGGCCCCTCAACAGGTCTCGTCTTGGCCGACCCGTCGCTCACCATTCCCGCCTTTTCGGCTCTGCCCATTGTTTTGCTCGCTTATGAGCGTTAATCGTTACGGGTTACTGGCTATTTTGTGGCTCAATAAATTTTGACGGCTAAGCGAAGGATGGGCAAACAAAAACGGCCGTGGACGAATTCGTCCACGGCCGTTTTTCTTTACTGTAGCTAATTTTGTTAAGCCGACACGCCCATTAAAGTAGGACGGAATTTGTAACCATAGACAATCATGCCCTCTTCCCCTTCGGTGCGGAGCTTGCGCGTGACCATCTCCACAGGCATACCAATCTGCACCTGCTCAGGCATCACATCGGTCAATTGCGCCGTCACGAGGGGGCCTTCGGCCAACTTGACCAGAGCCAATACGTAGGGGGCGTACCGCTCAAAGCCCGCAGGGGCATCGTAAACGGTGGTGTACGAGTAAACCTCGCCCTGACCCGTGAAAATGTAATCTTGTTCGGCCGTGGCCTCTTGCGGGAATTGGCCGCTGTGTTGCAAAACCTTTACCGCATCTTGCCCCATGCCGCCAATAATGTTGTACCGTTGGGCATTCATTCGCCAATGTCTTGAAACAGTCATTTTATGTATCTCTCCTTAGGTGAGTTATTCGTTATTGGTTATTGGTTAGTGGGGGAGGACCCAGTAAGCAATAGCGAGTAACAAGAACGATTAACAAACGTAACTATAGGAGCGATACCCTACCAGAACCTTCCACACCAACTAAAATCCTGTCAAAACCTACCAGAAAGGAGGGCTGTTATTCGTTGTTGGTTATTCGTTACTCGAGGTGATGACCGAATAACCCAATAACCAATAACCAGTAACCAATAACTCCCTACTGCCCTAGCCCTTGCCCTTGGGAGCTTCCATTCGCACAATGATGGGCGAAAATTCGGCCCACACCTGCACCAAATCGGCCTGCGCGGCAATCACTTGGCGCGAATCTTTGTACACATCAGGCGCTTCATCCAACCCGCCGCCCAGCAAAGTAACCCCTCGTTTTTCCAATTGCTGGCGCACATCTTTGGCCGATAACTTTTTGAGGGCTTGGTTACGGCCGAGTACCCGCCCGCTCCCATGCGCGGCGCTGTTGAGCGAGGGATGTTCGAGGACGCGCTCGGCCGTCTCTCCCAACCCGCGCACAAAAAAGCCGGGCGTAGCCATCGAGCCGGGAATAATCCCCAACACATCCTTTTCGGCGGGGGTCGCCCCTTTGCGGTGAATGTAGACGGGCGATTGGTCGTGCGGCCGTTCCACCCGCCACGCAAAATTGTGGTGGTTTTCCAGCGTCGCCAGCACCAAATCAGCCCCCAACGCCTCGCTGATGCGTTGGTGAATCACCTCGTGGTTGGCGCGGGCAAAATCGCCCGCCAAGTTCATGGCCAGTTCGTACTCTTCAGCGGCCGAGGTTTGGTACTCCAGCCACGCCAGCCGCTGTAACTCCTTGGGCAGAGAAGGCATACTGCTCCGCCACCTTGGTGTACCAATTGGCAATGGTAAAGCCAACGGCGCGGGAGCCACTGTGCGAGACAAGGCGCAATGTAGTTACCCGCTTCTAAATCCAACGGGTTATCCTCTTGCACGGCCCAAACTGACTTCATTCCACAAAATGGTTGCCCCCGCCCGATGTGCCCAGTTGTTCGGCCGCTTTTTCGTGCAGGTGGCTCAGGTGGTGGGGCAGTTGCCGCCAGCGGGGGTCATCCAAGATGGGGTGTTCGTTGCGCTGGTTCTTGGCGGGGCCTTGGCGGCCGAAAAACGTATGGTCTTGCAGTAGCTTGACATAACCACGTTTGTCTTGGCGCAAATGGATGGGATTACGGCCGAAAATCGTCGCGTGCATCCGACAGCCAATATCCACCCCCACCATGTAGGGAGCCAGTGCCCCCTCCAGTGCGGCCACGCCGCCAATGGGCAAGCCATAGCCAATGTGTGCGTCGGGCATCAGGGCCACGCGCAGAGTGACAGGTAGCTGGGCGGCATCGTTGATTTGTTGGAACGAAGCCTCGTCTATCAGTTCGCGTCCCCACACATTCAGGGGCGCGGGTTCAGTTCGCAAAATTGTGTCCATAAGATTTCTTCCATATCAAGGTATAGTGGAGTCCTTGTGATGATGAATGAAAGATGAAGCGCAACTACACATTTTGCTTTCCCTCATTACCTTCGGCATTTTACTCCTACAACGCATTGACCTAAAGCCAATATCCCTGCCTGACTGGTTTACGCGCTTTCGCCTGCAGGGCAAGTCTTTTTTCTACCACTGGTTTGCCCATCTGCGGCCGAGTGGCCGCTCCTTTGCGTTCCCCGTTTGAGGTGGGGTATGTGGGTGTGGCCATCTTTTTGCCCATCGGGCTTTCTCATAACCCTCCGTTACGAGGCGGATTTGCGGAACGGCCACACCACCTACACCGCTTACTTGCTCAAACGGCTCATTCGGGTCGTGCCGCTCTATCTGTTTGTAGCTAGATATTTGGCGTGTTTGCCTTCGGCCGCCCCCCAATATAATGCCCACCGACGGCCGTCAAACGCTCATTCTGCCTCACCTTGACCCAAGCCTTTTTCCTACAGCACGCTCTTTCTTGGAACCACCGTCGGCTGGACATTGACCCTCGAATGCTCTACTACCTACTCGCGCCAGCCTTTTAGATGGCTCCGCCCTGATAAACCAATCCAAAAGGTTATTGGCGCGGCCGTGTGGTTAGTGCCGCCGCCATTGGGCTGGGTTTGTTGCTTTCGTGGTGGCTATCAAAAGCGGGGATACCTTGCTGGGTCAGCCAGCCTCATTCACGATGCACTATTCGATTTTTGGTCACCTGCCCGATTTTTTTGGTGGGGATGGTTGCGGCCGTGCTTTCTTACAGAGGAAGCCTCTGGCCGTGGCTCAAGCCGTGCCCGCTGGGTGTGGGGCAATGTTCTCGGCATGTACGGGTGCATGGTGCTACTGCTTTCGGTCGGGGGCAGAATTGGGCACGGCCGTTAATCGCACCCTATCTGGGGAGTTGCCCTTGCGCCCAGGTGGGTTTCTTTTGGGCACGGCCGTGGACACCACACCCACCCCACATACCCACACGCCTACTTACTACACGAGCCTGGCTCTATTCGGGAGCCACATCCTATTGCCTTTACCTCATCCAACTGACCGAACCAGTGCAGTGGTTCTTTGGCCTTTTTAAAGGGCATGAGATGGGCATTACCCACATGCTGTGGCGGGCATTTTGGCTCTATGTGCTAACCATCTTCATCTCGGCCGCGCTTTATGAACTTGTCGAACGTCCCGTCCAACGCTGGTTACTATCAGCCTATCACCCTTTCCGCCGACCAAGCGACTGATAGACTGATAGACTGAGAGACTGACCGACTATACCTCCAAGTACATCTTCCACGCCCGGGCAAATCAGCCGCCATGATGAGGTGCTGACCCGTGGTGTCTTCGGTTCCCACAGGAGTTTCATGCCTGCTTCTGTGGGGTGCGCGCCTTTGCGGCTATTGCATTTGCCACAAGCACAGGCGGTATTGTCCCACGTGTTCTTCCCGCCACGGCTCTTGGGCACAAGGTGATCCACGGAACGCTTTGTGTGGGTCAGAGACGGCCGTCTTGCCATTCCCTGCTGAACCCCACAGAAAATACAGCAGAAGTTATCACGCTGGAGCACCCCACGCGATGCTGGCGCAGCGCTGCGGGGCACATTGACATAACGGCGGAGCCGCCAAAACAGTCGGCTACCATCCGCCAGCCACCCCTGAATGAGCAAAATCTCTTCGGTGGCGGCTTCAACACGGCCGCGCAACCATAGCGACATGGCGCGGCACGAGACAGCACGGTCAGTGGTTCAGCAGGTTGCATTGAGGAGTAAGATGTTCGCGGGAGAAGTGGTGAGGATAGTGACAGTGAGCAGTGAGGTTATGGGAGCAATCTGGTGGAAAATAACCGCAAATGACAAATGACAAATGGTAAACAAAAAAAGAGCGCAGATTTGTCGTCTGCGCTCAATCTTCGGGCAAGGTAGCTGAAAGGAAAAAAAGTTCAGCTTAGGTCTGCTGGGCATAGGCCAAGCGGCTGAGACGAGAGCGCGGTAGCCGCGGTGCGAGCAAGCGTTCATAGCTTATGGAAACGCTTGCGAAGAGGGGGTTGATTGAGGCGAACATAATAACCTGGGTCACGGAACAAATTTGCTACATTTTAGGCAACGTCCACAAACTAGCACATATAACAAATAGTTGTCAATGCCTAATCTCGGCCAGAGCCTATTTTGCCAATGGAAAGGTGGCTTTGTCATCCACGGGGAAGTTTGCCCGCGAGGACAGGAACCTGCCGCAAACTGAAGAGGCGATAGAGGCCGATGAGGAGTTGGTAATTGTCCTCGGGCAGTTCGGAAGGGCAACAGAGCACATAGGGGTCGCGAATCACCCGCCGATGCGCCATTGGCTGGTAGGTACGTGCCCTGCAACGGCCAGCTATCCACTTGTTCACTACCCCGCCGCTGTTGACCACCTGCACAAACACCGTGTAATCATCGGCGATGGGCGAGGGCTTGCCACTGAATGGTGACATTTCTGTTGCCCGCCGGGAACCAGCGTGGGCGGGTCGAGTTGCACATCGAGCAGGGCGATTTGGTCGTTGTGCGCGGGTGGTGGCGCCTCGGGCACGGCTGCCCTGCCTACCACCACCTGGCCCACCTTGCAGGATGCAGCCCACTGACGCATCCAGCCACAGGAGAGGGTAGCCCATGCCATGAAACCATACCCCACACGTGCCCTGCGCCGTGGCCAAAATCGGCCGCTCGCTCCCATGGTGCGTGCGGAATTAATCCTACTACGGTCGTTGCTAACACGGTCTGGGAACGCCCCGCCTTTGCGGTCAGAAGGTGGCCAGTCACTTGTTTAGCCATGCGCCGCCCTCGGCGGTTATGCGCACGGGGGCCGGGTATGGGCGGCACGGCGGGTAAATCCACCGTGCAGCTTACCGTTCGCCATGCCAAAGCACGGCTAAAAGGGGGCAAAAGCGATTTGCAGGTCGGCCGTGGCCACGGGTGGGTAGGGGTGGGGAGCAGATGATGGCTCGGCCACGATTTTGCCATCTTTCACGCCGTGGTGGGGTAATAGTTGTGGGCGGGGTGTTGCCGTCTAATGTTGATGGGCGACCCATCTGCCCAGCGCACGTAAATGTGCCACGTTTCGCGCAGGGGAGTTTTGGCTTTTCTGCCAGTGCAGAAGGTGACGGCCGGGTGCCCTGCCACGCCTGCGGAGGCGGGTTCCAGTTCGATACCCACCAACCGGACGCCCTCGGCGACGGTTTGGGCGCGGGGTTCGGCCGTGGGGGCAAACTGGTCACGGGTTGTGCCCACCTCGGTCAGTACCGGCTGAGCGCAGCTCGTACGCCCCTTCCAGCCCCGCAGGTAGGCGCAATAAATAAACCGTGCGTCCCGCCTTCGAGCGCGGCCGTCAGTTGGGCGCGGTGGGCGGCTTTCTGCCTGGCTGCGCGCCGACGGCTGTTCCAGGGGCGCAAACCTCCTCGGCTTGTTGTAATAAAACAGCGGCGCTGATTTTCTCGCTGTCGGCCAAAATGACCCTGCTCTTTGGGCGAGGGGTTGGGCGAGAACGGCTGTGCCCCACTTTACCAACGCCCAATTTTTGGTGAGTGGTTCATGTTTTCGGCCAGAGAGGGCGGCGGTGTGCCAGAGGAGGGCGGGGAAGAGGAGGAGGGGAGCAGGGAGCAGGGAGCGGGGGCAGGGAGCGGAGGGGCTGATTAGCTGACTTAGCTGACACCGCTGACTGGGCTATCAGCCCTGCCCTGATGCAGAGGGCGATGATGAGGTGGGCGGGTAGGAAGGAAGTTGCCTATGAGTGTCGGGGACGAATTTGGTGAGGCAGTAGAAGGGTAGCCTGCTCCATGTGGTACTAATGGCCGCCCAGCGCCAATTGTGCCAGATGCCAGCCCAGCCTCCCAGCCTGAGCAGAGCCATGGCAAGGCCGAGCCATGTCCATTCGGCCACAAAACAAGCGGCCGACCACAGCGGGCGGGTGGGGTCGCGCCAACGATGCTCATAGTTGCATCTTGAAATTGGCCCTGTGACCCTGAAGATAAAACGCCCCCTGTTCATTGGGAATGCGTTGTTGGATGCCGCCCAGCGCAGGGGAGGTAGGCGTAGAGGGTGAGCATGGAGAGCAGGGCGAGGGGGAGGCGGTTGAGGAGCCATCGCCAATCTGCTTGCTGGGCTGATTGCCATGTGAAAATGGCTACCAATAGGGCGAGATGGGTGCAAGAAGGATGGTCGTGAGGTGGTTGGTGAGTCCGAGGGTGATGAGGGCGGCCGTCCAGAAGAGGCGGGCGGCCGGGGGTTGCTGCAATTCAGCGCAGGAGGAGGAACAGGACGGCCGCGACAATCAGGTTTATGTAACGTGCGTGAAATTTTCTCAAGTTTCTGGGACTGCTTGGCTCCAAAAAGGTGGGCGCAAGGCGAACAGGAGGGCTGTAAAAAGTGAAAGCCGAGAAGTGAGAAGTCTCCCGGTTCCCTGCCCTGAGCCTCTTGCCCTCTGCTCTCTGCGAACGAGTTCTAGCACCAGCACGGTCGCGCCAAGGGCGTAAACGGCCGTGCCCACGTTCAGGTGTGGAAGGCGAGTTGGCCGAAGGGGACAGAGCAGTGTCCACCTTGCTCCAGCAGGAGGTAGAGGGGTAGCCCGGGCAAGAACAATGCCCAGTTGGGGCACAATGACTTGAACTTGAAGGCATCGGCCGCGCCCACTGTTCGGCCGAGGGTGAGGAAGTAGATGGGGGCGAGGATTAGAAGGAGAGAGAAGAGAGAAGAGAGAAGAGAGGGGGAGCGCTGACTGGCTGATTCATTGACTAGCTGATTTACGACTGCTACCATCCACCATCCGCCAAACCAGAGAAGCCAACCGCGTAGAGGTTGATTTCGGCGGGCAGGAGGATGAGGAGGGCGGGAATCATTAGGGGGAGTAGGGGGCAGGGGGAGTGGAGGATAATTGCTTGCGGTATTCTCCAAATCCAAAATCCAAACCCAAAAATCAAAAATCCACCAACTGTCCACGGCGAGCCGAGCCATGGCAGGTGGGGGAAGAAATTGCTCGTAGAGGAGGCGGGGTGAGGAATGGAGGAGGTGGAGAACTGCGGTGGGGGAGTATAGCGGGGGTGGTGGTTCGATCAGAGCAAACGGCCAGGCCTGGGGAACACGGCCGGGGAAACCATCATAAATAATGCCCGAGGATTAATTGTAGGCGTTACTGTTGAATTGGATTCATGCGCTTTAAG
>JADJSZ010000071.1 GCA_016711405.1 Candidatus Hadersleviella danica
CTCCTGTCCCATGCGGCATCTTTGTTGCCATCAATAGTAATGGTGATGGCCGAAACAACAGTGACCATGCTCAGGCCAATGAGCAAGGCAAAAAGAACGGCTCGTTTGAGCATTTTGGTAGCAAGTAACTTCTGCATGTTTTTATCTCCTGAACGACTGAATGGTGTTTACTGAAATAGGCTACGAGCGTAGCTGGCAACGATGGGATGGGTTTTGTGGCTCATTGCAAAAAGGAATTGGCAACTCATCCATCAATTTGCGAATCTGCCACAAACCATAGGGCAAATCAATTACACCTTGCCCATTTGCACCTGATTATAGGGGGAATCACCTGCCCAAAGCGTTGCAAAACTGTTGCAAAATAGTTATGAAATGGTTGAACGATTGGCCTATTGGTCACATTTCCTTAAGGAATGATGAGTTCGGCCGTGCTAATTTGCCCGCCAATGACCTCAACTTCGGCCGTGACAGTCTCCTCCCCAATCTTCGTCACCAACTCATATGTCCCCGCTGGCAAATCGCTAAAGACAAAGTTCTCGGCATAGCCCAAATCGGGTTGCACTGTCACAATGCCCAGCGGGTCTTCCAAATAGCTCCACGTCATCCACTCATACCCTTCGCTGTCTATGGCGCTAATCCAAACGCCGTGCCACGGACGGCCGTCGCCATCCACCACCCGCCCCGCAATCACCCCCCGCGTTTCAGGCGGCTGAACCCACAACAACGGGTTGCGCGTCTGCCCAAACGCATTTTGCCCCACCCGCACCTCAAAATGGAGATGCGGCACAATCGCCGCTCCCCCATACCCCACCTCCGCCACCTGCTCCCCTGCGCTCACCTTCTGCCCCACCGCCACACCAATGTTGAGCACATGCCCATAGAGGGCATACACAGGTTGCCCCAACCACGCTTGCTCCAACTCAATGACCACAAGATGGCCATACCAATCGCACCGCCACCCATACAGCGTCTCATCATCGCGCCCCGCCACCACCACGGTGCCATTGGCCACAGCCAGCACAGGCGTGCCCAAAGCCGCGCCTGTGTCCAGCCCATTGTGGAGCAGGTAATTGCCGTCTTGGTCATAGCCATAGGGGAAACTGGTGTTGTAGAGATAACGGCCGCCGCCCGGCAATGGCTTTTCCAACCAAAAATGGGGTTGAGGGTTGTCCAAGGGGGTGGCCCACACGCTTTCGCCCAGCACAAAACGCTCATAATCGGGTTTGGCGGGAATGCTTTCGGGGCAGGTGCGGCTAATGGGCGGCGGGGTGGCCGTGGCCGTGGGCGAGGGGGTGCTGGTGGGGGTGGCGCTCGCCGTGGGGGATGGGGTGCTGGTGGGGATGGGGGTGAGGGTGACGGCCGTGGTTGCGCTAGGCAAAACGGCAATTTGGGCCAATGTCGGCAGGGGTGCCGCCTGCGCCACACTGGCGGCGATGGGTTGGGGGTTATCGTCTAAGCCTGTTTGGCCAAAACAGGCGGTGAGGGGCAGGAGGAGGAGGGTGAGGAGCAACCAAGATTTCATAGGCTGGGATTGTCCGCCGATGGGGAACGGCCGTCAAGCATAGGTAAAGCGTTGCTTAAACGGCGCAATAAACCACAAGGGATGGGTATAGTCGCCTCAGCCAGACCAGCAAGGTTTCCCAAACCTTGCTGGTCTGTGCTCATCGTTTAAGCACTCAGAGGGTTATGCACATGAAGCCATTCCTATTCCTCGCTACATTTTCTCTTTTGCTGTTGGCTTGCCAGCAACAACGGCCGCAACCTACCTTGCCCCCACCTATTGTCGTCGAACGTACCCCAACTATCACCGCATCCCCTGCACCAACCCAAATTTCCCTTGTAGAACCTGTTTCTACGGCTCAACCCTCACCCACCTTTCCCCCTCCTCCCCCTTTGCCTACCCCTATGGCCACGCCGACACCTCGGGTATCTAGTCGGCCGACAAGTTCTTCCCCTATGGCAATTGCAAGCCCTTCTTTTCTACAAATCGCTTCCCCAACCATCGGGGATTCGGGTTTGGGCGAAGTTGTGTTTCACTTTGGCCAACCAATGGATAGAGAAAGCACCACGGCCGCTCTCTCCCAACCTGCTGATTACTACCAACGCGAACCAATTTTCTGGCCGATTCCCTGAGCGGTTGTGGTGGCGCGATGACTACACCTTGGTTTACGGTGGTTTCAGAGATTTTGCGTTTGACCGTGTCTATCACTTTGTCATCAGCCCCACAATTCGCTCGGCCGCTGGGGAACGACTCCTTACCCAACCCGTGCAAGCCTCGACATCGCTCGATATGAGCCGCTCAAACTCTTTTGGCTCATATGCTCATGCCCAAATGCTCGGCATAACGGGCACTCGCACCATTCAGATGGCTTACCGCCCGACCATAGAACAGTCCACAAATTATCAATTTGACCTGTTTGCCCTGACATGGCCCCAATTTTTGGCGCGGCATGGTTTGTATGAGAAGGCTTATTTTTATAAATATATGGCCCTCCCGCCGAGTATGAGCATAGTCCAATATCGCCGTTTTCCCACGGCCGATTTGCCCTTGGTGGGGCAATGGCCGTGGAGCGATTTGGTTTCGCAGGTGATGGAAGATAACGGGGCGGCCACTTCCATCACCTTGCCTACCGATATAGAGGCAGGTTTCTATCTTGTCTCGTTGCGCGAACATGACCAAATTGTAGACCAACTCCTGATTGGCCTAACCGATCATTTGTTAATGGCTGTATGGGATAGCCAAGCGGTTCATACTTGGGTGACAGATATGCACGGCCGCCCTTTGCCAAACATTCCCGTGCGCGTATACGATGCGGCTGGTGTTGTGTTGGTCAGTGGCACGGCCGATGCCCAAGGCCGTGCCATTCTGCCTGTGCCTTCTGCTCGTCAGCCTCAGTTTGTCGTTTCTCAGGTGGGCGAGGCTGTTTCTGTGGTGGGGTTTCATTGGTCATGGCGGCAATCCCCTCGGCCGCAGTTCTACAATCCCATTTTTGAACCCGATGAGAAGATTCAGCCGCCACCATTAGCGGCCGATTATGCCGTAGCCCTCTATACCGAACGCCCTAGCTACGCCCCTAGCCAGCCCATTTATTACAAAGCCATCCTTCGCCACGATGCAGATGGGGTTTTGAGCAATGTGGGTACGGGGTTGTCTCTTACTGTGCAGTTACATGCTCCCGACGGCCGCCTTTTAGCCAGCCAAGCACACACGACTAATACTTTTGGCACTGTTCATGGTTCTTTTGCCTTGCCCAACGATGCCCCTTTCGGTGACTACACTCTTGAACTGGTACCCAACCCTGCCCCCAATCGTTTGTCTACAACCTATACCCATCTCTTCAAAGTGGAGCCAAGTATCCCCGCCGACTTTCAGGTGGTCGTCCAAACAGATAAATCGGTTTATATCGTGGGTGAACCTATCCAAATTGAAATGAAAGGTGTAACCGATGAAGGACAACTCCTTCCCAAGCGGCCGTAGCATGGCAACTTATCAGTCGCCCAGAAATATCCTATCAATATCTTTACCGAGATTATGCCAATAATACCTTGGGAGAGACGCACACTGAACAAATCGGCCATTACTGGTCATCGTTTACCCCAAATTATGCTCAGCAATATGCCTCGGTAACAGATGAGCTGGGCATCTTGACAACGGAATTTACTCAACTGGTTGGCATCTCTCATTATCAAATTTTGATGCGAGTCAATGGCACAAAATTGATTATCTGTTAGATGCTCGCTTAACTCATCAACCCAATCTGTGGAACTAGCAGGTTCCACAACCAGCCATTTACTTGCGCGACCAACGATTGTGGCTGACCAATGAGCCGTTAGCGGCCGTAGGTGAACCATTTACACTCCACGCCCACCTCGAAAATATCGCGGAAGAACCTGTTATTGGTCGTTCCCTCTTTTTTACACTGAGTCGCTATGAACAAGGTCACTGGATTCGACTGGAAAGTGCGACCCATCGCACAGGTTTCAACGGCCGTGCCACCTTGGTTCTTAATGTGCCCACTGAAGGGCAGTATCAGGTACAGGTATGGGGTAGAGACGGCCGTGGCCAGCACTTGCAAACCACCACCACTTTTTATGCCCTGCAAGATGGACAAATGTGGTTGGCCGAAACGGAAGTGCCCCTCACTCTCTACCTTGACCAAACCAGTTATACAGTGGGAGAAACCGCCAACCTCTCTATTCTCTCCCAAGTCAGCGGCCCCGCCCTCCTCACATGGGAGCGCGGAACCGTGCGGCATAGTGAGTTGATTACCCTTACCATGCCGTTCACCCAATTGATCATCCCCGTGCAAAATCTAGATGCCCCCACGGTTTATCTGCGAGTTAGCCAATGGCAACCTGCGCCTGATGACCCCCTAGAAAATTGGCAGAGCCAACGCGAGGTCAATTTAGCCACGGCCGTGACTGCCCTACAGGTTGCGTTCTCCCCGCCGCTACTTACTATTGATATGGTGGCCGTTGCCGAATTGGATGGGGAAACGGCCGTGACCCTGCGGGTGACAGATGTCCCCGCCCCCACCTGACCCGCCTTTACCACACCATGTACCCCACTCGATCTATCGGGGGGCGTGCTTGGTATCCCCGTGGCAGGAGCCTTCAGTCATTTGCTCCTCTTATAGCCGACCGTTTGCTGGAAACGGCCGTATGGTTGCCTAACTTACAAACGAATGCCAATGGTGAGGGTGTGGCTATATTTGCCTTGCCACCTACCTATGGCCGCTGGCATCTCACTGTCCATGCCATCACCCGCGAGAGTGCCGTTGGGCAACAGGTCTTTCTCATTGCCGATTAAGTCACAAACCCTTTACCCAACCAAAAAAACACCTTCCTAGGAAGGTGTTTTTTGTTGCTAAGTAATCGTTCGTTAATAAGATAGCGGTTTTGTACAATTCTGGGGACAACTAGAAACCAAAAGTGCTAACTTGTTTTTGAACGATTACTAAGCAACTGCTTGCTACCGCTTTTCAACCAGCATTCGCAAGGCTGTGCGGTCGCTTTCATCAATGGGCACATCCACAAATGTGGGGATGCACACAATCTCCAAGCCATCTTGGGCTAAAAACCCAATCGCAATGGCCACCGCTTTAATCGCCTGATTCACTGCTCCTGCCCCAATCGCTTGGACTTCGGCACGGCCGTTGTCGCGAATAACTCCTGCAATGGCCCCCGCCACAGCGGCCGTGCGCGACCGCGCCGATACTTTAATAATACTCATCGTTCATTGCCTCCTTGATGCGTCTGTGATTAAAACTTGGTCTTTCAATAAAACTCACCCCAACTTAGGTCTGGCTACCGTAAGATTGAGCGTAAGGAAACAAGTATAATAAACTGCTTTGTGAATGGGTAATGAATTCAATGATACAGACAAGCCAATTTGTGGTTGTTTCTCCCCTCAATCGCCGTCTCATAGGTGGAACAACCATTTCTTTTGTTCCACTAAACTTGTTTGGGGGCTGGCTTATCCCCTTTTTCCCACCCAATTTGGCTCTCTTGCGGCCAGTTGTATTAACAGTTTGTAAAATTTTGCGGCCGCAAAGGTATTACCACATCCGTCTGAACACGGCCGACCCCCCATATATGGGGTTTGGGAACCACTTGCTGTCCCTAGTTTGGTTAAATTTGTTAACAACGGGCGAATGTTAAAAAAACCATCGGCCGTTGATTTGCCCAACCCTAAAATGTCTCAGCTTTTAAGGATAACTTGACAGAATATCATTGCTTACCCCTACCCCATTTGCTAGAATCATTGCACCGTAGCGTTCAACCACCCGCTTACCACCCCTACCCATCACGATGCGCCCCACACCATACAGGCCACCACGATATTGGGATGTAGCCAAATGTCAGCGATTGGGGAGCCAGCAGTCCCGCTACGGATAAAACACACACCACCCACAGATTCAAGATGTTTGCTGGTGAATGCGTCGCGTATTCGCTTGGTTTCATTTTGGTTCTATCGCATAGAACGGTGAATTATGTCGCCACAAAACGCATGGAAAGCTACACTCGGTGAACTCGAGTTGCAAATGACCAAGGCTACGTTTAACACGTGGCTCAAAGATGCCCGCTTGCTGGCTAGTGAAAATGAGCAGTACCTGATTGGGGTTCGCAATGATTATGCCAAGGATTGGCTGGAAAACAGGCTCCAAGAGACCATTCTGAGGACGCTCGTTTCCATTATTGGCCATCCTGTAGAGTTGCGCTTTACAGTTTGGACGGATGAGGGCACGGCCGCTCAGAATGGCCAGCGCAATGGCAATGGCCATGCGGGGGCAAATGGCAACGGCCGTTATAATAGCAACGGCAACGGTAATGGCAACGGCCACGGCTCCGACAACAGCCGCTACGCTGGCCCCGATGCCGCCTCGATTGGTTTGCGCGAGGAGTACGTTTTTTCAACCTATGTGGCTGGCCCCAGCAACCGGCTCGCCCATGCGGCCGCTCTCTCCGTGGCTGAGAAACCCGGCCAAACCTACAATCCCCTCTTTATTTATGGCGGTGTAGGGCTAGGCAAAACCCACCTCTTGCACGCCATTGGCCACAAATGCCTTAATTCGGGCCTCACCGTGCGCTACGTCACCTCTGAGGCGTTCACCAACGATCTTATCCAATCCATTCGGAGCCAGCGGATGGCCGACTTCCGCGAAAAATACCGTACTCCCGATTTGCTGATGATTGACGACATTCAATTCATCGCGGGCAAAGAGTCTACCCAAGAGGAGCTATTCCACACCTTTAACGACCTGCATAGCCGTGGCAAACAAGTCGTCATTTCCAGTGATCGGCCGCCAAAGGCAATGGTCACGCTCGAAGAACGCCTCCAATCCCGCTTTGAATGGGGCCTCATGGCCGATATTCAGTTCCCCGATGTGGAAACCCGCATGGCCATCCTGCGCACCAAAGCAGAGACCTTGAACATTCATGTGCCCGATGCCATTATCGAGATTATTGCCCATCAGGTTCGTCACAATATCCGCGAATTAGAAGGGGCACTCAACAAAGTGGTGGCCTACGCCCAATTGACGGGCAACCCCGTAGACCGCCGCCTGACGGACATGGCTTTGGCCGACCTGATGCACCAGCAAGACAAAGTCTCGCTGTCGCGCGTTTTCGAGGTGGTTTGCCGCCACTACCAAGTGACTTTTGAGGCTCTGACCAGTAGCAACCGCAGTCGCACAGTGGCGTTTCCGCGCCAAATGGCCATGTACCTTGCCCGCACCGAAACAGATGCCTCCTTCCCCCACATCGGCACAGAGCTAGGCAATCGCGACCATACGACAATTATTCACGGCTACGAAAAAATCGCGGAAATGGTCGAGACCAACCCGACCATCCGCCAAGATATGCTATCTATCAAATCGGCTTTGTATAACCAGCGCAATTAGTTCGTTGGCAATCACCTTGCAAAAAAAGTGCCCATTCCTCAGCCGAGGAATGGGCACTTTTTGTATAGCTATCTGCTCTCTTAATCTTCCCTCAAGGGGGCACGATTAACGCATCCAGAAAGAGGAATACCTTGTTGGTTGGCTAGTTAAGGAGCCTCTATCTCTATCTCCTCTCTCTATCTTATTTAAAGACCAACTCTTTTAGTCGGCGGGCATCTTGTGCGGTGATGTCGGGAATGACAATTGCGTCTTTAACCCGAGCGGAGCCTTGCTCAAATTGTAAGCCCGAGAGGCTGATATATAAATCCCGTGCCCCCGTAGCCATTTGCAACAGGCGGCGCACGCCGGGAGGGGCCCAGTTGGCATCCACTATTTTGGGCATACTGTTCATGTCTATGTTATCTACCAAATACCACGCATCAGATTGTGGTTTGGAGATGATGATGCGGTTATTGGTTTTGATGAGCCGCCATTGGAGGTATTGGAATCGTTCGTAGACTCCATAACCAGCCAAAACAATGAGCAAGTAGAAGGGGATTTGGGCGGCCAGAACGTTGTCGAGGCCTGTGAAGCGGGCGGTAATCCAGCCGATGAAGGAGAGCGCGGCCGTGGCTATAAGCAGGGCGGGGGTATAGCCGTAAATAATCACCGCCACGATGTTGCGATACCATGCTAAGTGGATTTCCAGTTGCATGGTCTCGCCGGGGAGCAACTGCTCGTGAGGGTCGAGCGGGATGAAGATGTGCTGAATATGGGGCGGAAGGACGCGCCCCCATAATGAGCCAACAGGACGAGCGTGCGGCCGATTGATATTGTCGGCCTCGGGAACGGCCGTGTTCTCCTGTTCGGGGGTCTGCGTCATAGTGTTGCTGGCTACAGGGGCTAATGGGTAAAGGCAGAGAGAAAACCAACTCTGCCTCTACCGCGTTACTTCTGGCCCGTGTAACTTATTTTCCTGCAGGAATCACCAATACATCCCCAGCATAAATAACGTGCGAAGTTAGGCCATTGACGGCCACAATGGCTTCGACACTCGTTCCATACTGGCTGGCAATGCTGGTCAGGGTATCCCCTTGGACAATGGTGTGGCGGGTGGGGCTACTGCCATCGGCCGAAGGTTGGTCGGCCGAGCCACCTGATTGCTGACCCCCATTGTTCACAGGTGGTTGCTGGTCAATAATATTGGCGGGGGTGGTGGGTTGCACAACCACCACCGCTGGGTTGCCCGAATTGGGGTCGAAACTGCTTTCAATAATCCCCGTGCTCGTATCAATCACCTCTCGCCATTCGGTAGATGTGGTTGTATTTTGCAACCGGTCATTGACCCAACTGGGTAAGAAATTATCAATGAGCCAGCCAACGGCCAGCACAATGATGAGCACCCCCACAAAATAGCTAACGATTTTGCCAAGCGATTGGGTGGCCAAATTCGCCTTGAAGATGAGATAAAACAACCACGCAACACCCACACCAAGGGGTACAAATAACAGTAACGATGGCAAATTCATAGCGTTTACTCCGTGCTAAAGATTTTCTACTTTTGGCTGATTTTATGCCCACTTGCGGCCGTTGTCTCCTAGGGCAAAAAGAGGGCAGGGTCTACAAAGGTCTCATTTCTCTTGTCGTAGATGGTGTAGTGGACATGAGGGCCAGTGGCATTGCCAACGGCACCCATAATGCCCACCGCTTCACCCCGTTTAACGATGCCTTCTCGGATGAGATAAGAACGCGGGTGAAGCAGCAAAACAACCCATTCGTCGTTTTCAATGCGGATGGTGCTGTTATACCACTGGTCGGTGTAGGTGGTAATCTCCCCCGGCAGGGGGGCTTGAAGCACGGCCGCCCGGTTATCGCTCGAAATATCTACCCCCGGCAAGGCGTAGTTACAGCCATGCACATCTTGGGTCAGAATGGGAAATTCGGTGACAGGGTTGAGGGTCGGCCGCAAGGCTGTGTTGCCTGTGCTATGCGGAACCCCCAAACACCCTTCGGCCGTTAACGAGCGATTGGCGGGAAAGTTTAAGGTGCTGTTGCTGGCGTTGGCACTCGTGCTGAGATAGTAATTGAGCCAATCATACGCCCGCGTCATCGTATCCAAGATGGTTAAACTCAGCGGTTTATCGGGGTCATCCAATTGGGCAATAATCATGCTTTGCATGGCCAAATGGGTCGGCCATGCCCCCAGTTGGGTGACACGCACAGTGCCTAATTCGATATCGCTATAGAGCATGTTGGTGTGTGCTTCATCATAATTGTTCATCACGTAGGCGGATTGGTCGGGGTCGAGCCTTGCGGCCGCGCCCATGCCTGCGTTATAAGCAAAATAGCACTTTTGGATGGTGGCGGGGTCTTGGGTGAGGTAGGTAATTTCGGGGCAACGCTTCTTAAATTCCACGGCCGCCAAAGCGAGTTGGCTACTGACTTCAATATCAGTGATAGGGCCGGGTGTGAAGCAGGGTAAATCCCCCGAACGCACCAAATCGTATGCGCCGATAATCCCCGTGCAAAGGTCTGGATTTACAGCTTGCATACTATTTTCTTTAAACCACAACACCAGCGGTACTTCTCGTGGTATATCGGCTTGGCGCGCAATATGGTCAGCGACGGCCGCCCATTTGAGCACAGTTGCTTGGACGGTGGTGGGTAGGGTGTACTGCTGAGCCATGTAGTTTTGGCTACTGGTTAGCAACCCCAGCCCCAAGATCATGAGCAACAGGGTGTCGAACATCCCGCGCAGGGTTCCGAGCGCGATTTGATATGGATGCAACCCTAGCTGTGGTAATAGTTCAAACCGAATCCAATCTTTAAGCCACTCGGGAAAAAGTAATGCACCCAAATCCGAAAGCGACATAAAGTGATTATAACTTTACTTAACGTGGAACGTCAACTGTTATGTAAGGTAAATGTTAAAAAAAGTGGCGGAATTTCTCGAGAAAGTACCAATAGGTAGGACGTGGCGTTAGGCCAGCCATGTGGCCAAAAGCAAGATGAGATAGCAAGCAAGGTAAGCTCCGCCCAGCCAACCCAGCAGGCGGAAGATTCGCGGCCGTAGTTGCCCCCGGCGGTGCGTTTCGGTCAAAAAACCATCCACAAATGAGATGCCAAAGAGCCACCCCCACCCACTACCAAATACAAAAAGCGGGCAATGGCCGAGATGGTGGTGCTGTTCCATGCCGTGGGGCGCAAACTGGGCGTTTGCAACACAAACCAAAACAGCGCCACCAATGTGGCGTGTAGCTGAAAGGCGACCACGGCACTGAGAGCCAAGATAAGGAGCCACAGGCCAAAGTGGCTGAGGGTTTCTTTCCAAGAGAGTTTGCGTTCTATCATGGGCAAAAAATGTCGTTAATAGATGGGAGAAAGCAAAAGTGAGAAGCCCAATGGCTTCTCACTTTTTACATTTTACCTTTCACTTTTCACCAGCTAACGGCCGCGCAAGCGTGGGTCGAGCGCGTCCCGCAAGCCATCCCCAATAAAATTGACGCTTAACACGGTGAGCGAAATAGCTAAACCGGGAGTAATTACCAGCAGAGGGGTAATCCGTAGGGCATCTTTGCCATCAAACAAGATGCGCCCCCATGTGGGGAAATCGGGAGGGAAGCCTAGCCCCAAAAAGGAGAGGGCTGATTCGGTGATGATGGCATTGGCAATGCCCAGTGTGGCCGAAACCATGATGGGGCTAAGGACATTGGGCAAGATGTGGCGCAGAAGAATGCGCCAGCCCCGTGTGCCAATGCTAATAGCGGCCGTGACAAACTCTTGTTGCTTCAGCGATAGCACCTCGCCGCGCACCAGCCGTGCCGTGGGCATCCATGCCAAAATGCCGATTACAAATACGATGAGTAAAAAGATACCTGTTTCTGGGCCAAACGCGGCTCGCAATGTATCCCGAAAGAGCAGAATAATGACCAGCAACAGGGGTAATTGCGGCAAGGCAAAGAACATATCGGCCACGCGCATAAGCGGGCCATCTAATTTGGGGTAATAGCCCGCCAAACCACCCACCACAGTGCCAATGAAAATGGCAATGAGCATGGCTGAAACGCCAACGGCGAGGGAGATACGGCCGCCGCTCAACATCCGCGCCAGTGTATCTTGTCCCAAGTTGTTGGTTCCCAACGGGTTCTGCGCCGTCATCCCCGAATTAGAAACCATGATATCAATGTAGGTGGGGTCGGCCGTGTAAATAAAAGGGCCGAATATCACCGCCAGAATGATTAATGAAAAAACCACCAACCCTACGATGGCCAACTTGTGTTTGCGGAATTGCCGCCACACATCCACCCAAAGTGAGCGGGGCTTTACGTCAATTTGATCACCTAGTTTTAATTCAGCAGGGACGGTGCTCATAGGGCATTACCTTGGGATAGCGATTTGCAAGAAGTGGGAAAGGATGTTTTGGGCATGGTTCAAGCTCTCTTTACAATTTTGGACAAGGGACTGGAGGTCACAAGCATCCCAAATCCCTTGTCCCCAGTCAAAATTTGTAAAGATACTCTCTCGAGGGTCGTGAACCATGCCTGTTTTCTAATCGTACCGAATGCGGGGGTCTAAAATGCCATATAGGACATCGGCAATTAAGTTAAAAAAGACGATTAGAATGGCAAAAATGAAGGTGAGTGTTTGGACTAAGGGAATATCGGAACTGGCAATGGCCGTGATGAGCAATTGTCCCATCCCATTCACGCGGAAAATTTGCTCTGTGATGATGGCTCCTGCGAAGATACCCGGAATGCCCAAGGCCACCAGTGTAACGACAGGAATGAGGCTGTTGCGAAGCACATGAATCAGCACCACCACCTTCTCGGTTAGGCCTTTGGAGCGGGCCGTCCGCACGTAATCGAGGTTGAGGTTGTCTAAGATAGCCGCTCGGGTAAACCGATTGAGTTGGGCTGTTTGGAAAAAGGCCAAGACGGCCACGGGCATAATCATTTGTTTCACTTGGACAACAAAGCTGGCCCAATCTGTGACCACATGGGTTGTGTTGTAAACCGAAGGAAACCACCCCAAATAAACACTAAAGATGATAATCATCAGCAAGCCCGTAAAAAAAGTGGGCATGGAAAAGCCAATCATCGAAATAAAAGTCCCAATTTGGTCGAACCATGAATACTGCTTATAAGCCGACAAAATGCCGATGGGAATCGCAATTAAAACAGAAATAACGTAGGAAAGGCCGACGACCCACAGCGTTTGAGGCACGCGCTGGGCAATTAAATCCATGGCGGGGCCACGGGTTTGCCATGAGAGAATGCGCGGCCGTTGCGTGGCATCTCCAATTTGGACATCAAATCGTTGCTCGACCCAATGCAGGGGTTCATACACCACAAATTGCCGAAGCCATTTGAAATACTTAACCAAAAAGGGATCGTTAACCCCCAATGCTTCGCGCATTTGCTCTCGCACTTCTTGGGGAATTGTCAGGGGCAAATTCCCCGTAGGGTCGCCGGGAGCCAAATCTAAAATGGCAAAGATAATTAGGCTAATGGCCAGCAACGTGGGAATGGCAGTTAGCAAGCGGCGAATGATAAAACGACCCATGAGGTTACTTGTTATTCGTTATTGGTTATTCGTTATTGGTTACTCGTGTGTCAACGAATAACCAATAACGAATAACACTAGTTGTGTCTTAGTTGCTGGCGCGGGACCAGTCAGCTACGTTCCACATTTCGGAATCCCAAGGATTGATGCGGACACCGAGCAGGGTGTTGGCATGAGCCGACACGCTACCACGATGGACGAGTGGCAGAAGCGCATAGTCCTGAATGATCAGGTCATTCATTTGCTTGGCAATTTCGGCGCGAGCCTCGATGCCAGCGGTTTGGGACAGTTGCTCATACAGGGCATCAAATTCGGGGCTGTACCAGCGCTCGATGTTGTTGCCCAGCCATTGGTTGGCGGCGTTGGAAATCTCAGAGGTGAGATAGCCAGACAGGTAGGCTTGTGGGTCGGTGCCCGTGGAGCCGTTGGTGAACATTTGCACGTCGGCATAGAACTTGCCGTAGGTGTCGGGGCTGGCGGGGTCGCCACCGAAGAAGACGGCCGCATCCACATTCTTCAACTCAACAGCAACACCCAACTCTTCCCACCATTGTTTGATGAGGGCTTGGGTTTGTTGGCGTACAGCGTTGGTGGAGGTTTGGTACAGAATGCGCAGTTCCACGCCATCCTTCTCACGAACACCATCACCATTGCTATCTACCCAACCTGCTTCATCCAACAGTGCTTGGGCACCAGCCATGTCTTGAATCAAGCACCCATCATTGGCGGTAGAAACATAGACGGCAGGAGCAGGGATAAGATTGCAGGTTGCTTGGCCAGCGGCCCCATACAACCGAGTTGCAATCAAGTTGCGGTCAATCGCCATCGAGAGGGCTTTTCGCACATTGATATCGGTTAGGAAGGGATGGGGGTTTTGGTCTTCCAGTGTCCACTCGGCGCGTAAATCGCCCAAAGCGGGGTCTGGATTGGTGAAGTTCATCAGGATACGCTCTAAGTTGGTCGCGAAAGCGGCCACAACTTTGCCATTACCCGCCAATTCCATTTGGCTGAGGATTTGGGGCAGAACTTGCAGGTTCCATGCGTAATCTGCTTCCCCAGTTTCCAAGACGGCGCGAGCGGCCGACTCAGCATCACCACCGCCCTTGAAGACGACTTCGGAGAAGTAGGGCTTGTTGGCATCGCGGTAATTTTCGTTGATGCCGAACACCACAACGTCATTGGCGCGAAAATCGGTGACGACATAGGGGCCAGTGCCGATGGGGGCGAAGTTTTGCTCGGTGCAACCTTGGGCGGCCGCGCCGGTGCAAGCCTCAAACTGCGCTTTTTGCAGAATGGGAGCCAACGAGGTGACAAACGCTTGGTAGGGGAAGGGGGTGGGGCTGTTGAAGGTGATTTTCACATTCAACTCATCCATGGCCTCAATGGAATCAATCCCCGCAAAGTTTGCGGCGGCCGAACAGCCCATTTCGGGATTCATGCAGTACTCACCTGTGAAAACCACGTCTTCAGAGGTGACAGGGGTGCCATCTGCCCAAATCAGCCCTTCACGCAGTGTCCATGTGATGGTGGTCAGATCTTCCGAGATACCGCCGTTTTCCACAGTGGGGATTTCGGTGGCCAACCACGGAATCAACTGGCCGACTTCGTTGTAGCGAGCCAATGGCTCCAAAACGAGCGTCGAAGCATCAATGTCCTTCGTCCCACCAGAGAGGTAGGGATTCATGGTCGAGACAGCTTGCCAGTAGATGATGTTCAGTGTGCCACCAGTGCCACGGGCGGTGACGACTTCGGTGACGACTTCGGTAACGACTTCGGTCACAGTCTCTGTGACTGTTTCTGTTTCCGTCACCACACGGGTTACTTCTACTTCCTCGGTCACAACTTCCGTTTCGGTAACCACGCGGGTCACTTCAACGGTTTGTGGCTGGCAGGCTACGGCGAGTAGCCCAACGGCCAACAACAACACAAATTTCCACAGCGATTTCTTCATATTCAAATTTCTCCTCCTAAACTAGGATTCAACAAAGGTTGACGACAGGAACAAGTTGGGTGGATAAGACATAGGTTGTTATGAATTTATCACCTCCTGTTGGTGAGTGAAAAGTAGAAAGTAAAAAGTTAAAAGTAGCTGTTTCGGTGGCACGAAGTTTGTTACTTTTCACCTTTCACGTTTCACTTTTGCCTTACTTTGTTATTCTGCCAAATGGCAGGCAACAAAATGCCCCGGCCGTAATTCCCGCCATGCGGGAACTTCTTCGGTACACCGCTTTTGGGCGATGGGGCAACGGGTATTAAAAACACAGCCAGAGGGTGGATTGGCGGGACTGGGCAAATCGCCCACGAGAATGGTGCGTTCCCGTTTGGCTTCTAATTCGGGGTTGGGCACGGGCACGGCCGAGAGCAGAGCCTTCGTATAAGGATGCAACGGCTCCCCATACAAGTTATCTCGGCTCGATAGCTCCATCATCCGCCCCAAATACATCACCGCCACTCGGTCACAAATGTGGCGCACCATACTCAAGTCATGCGAAATAAAGAGGTAAGTTAGGCCAAACTCCACCTGCAAATCTTCCAGCAAATTAACCACCTGCGCCTGAATCGAAACATCCAGCGCGGCGATTGGCTCATCACAGACAATAAACTCGGGGTTGAGCGCGAGGGCGCGGGCAATGCCAATCCGTTGCCGCTGACCACCTGAAAATTCATGTGGGTAGCGATTGGTAAAGGCAGGGTTGAGGCCGACTGTTTTGAGCAAACCTTCGACCCGCTCTTGTCGCTCTTTGGCCGAGCTGACACGGTGTTCCAACAAAGGTTCGCCGACAATGTTGCCCAAGGTCATGCGCGGATTGAGGCAGGCATGGGGGTCTTGGAAAATCATCTGCATGTGCGGCCGTACTTTGCGCATCTCCTCTTGGCTCAGCTTGGTCAAATCCCGCCCCTGAAACTCGACTTTGCCCTCGGTCACTTCGTAGAGTTGCAAAATCGAACGGCCGGCCGTGCTTTTGCCACAGCCACTTTCACCCACCAACCCCAACGTTTCCCCCCGAAACACATCAAACGTAATGCCATCCACCGCCCGCACAGCGCCCACTTGGCGGCGGAACACGCCCTTATAAATTGGAAAGTGCATTTTGAGGTTTTCAACCCTCAGCAAAACATCTGTCGTGACGCTTTCAACGGCCATACCGTGGCCCTCCTTGGTCGATATTCCACCAGCAAGCTACTTTATGGGTTTCGTTAATTGGCTCTAGGAGGGGATTTTCTTGGTGACACCGCTCATAGGCATAGGCACAGCGCGGGGCAAACGGGCAACTCTTGGGCTGGCTTGTCAGATTCGGCGGTTGGCCGGGGATGCTCGTCAGGCGGCGGTTGGCGTTTTCTTCCAGATGGGGCATCGAACCCATCAGCCCGCGTGTGTAGGGGTGTTGTGGGTTTTTGTATAACTCTTGCACGGGCGCTTCTTCAACAGCAAAACCACCGTACATGACCATGACCCTATCGGCAATGCCCGCGACAACGCCCAAATCGTGGCTAATCCAGATGATGGCCATGCCTAGCTCTTTGCGCAGGCGGCGCACCAAATCCAAAATTTGGGCTTGCACTGTCACATCCAGAGCGGTGGTTGGCTCATCGGCGATGAGGAGTTTGGGGGAGCAGGCCAAGGCGATGGCAATCATCACGCGTTGGCGCATCCCGCCTGAGAATTGGTGGGGGAAATCGCGGAGCCGGGCTTCGGGTTGGGGAATGCCGACTAAGTTGAATAGCTCGATGGCGCGTTGCTGGGCTTCAGCGGCCGTCATCCCCTTGTGTATCCGCAACGGCTCCATAATTTGACGGCCGACACTCAACACAGGATTTAGCGAGGTCATCGGGTCTTGAAAAATAAACCCGATTTGCCCCCCGCGCACCTTGCGCAACTGGTTGGCGTTCATTTGGATTAAATCTTGCTCATCGAAGATGGCTTCCCCCGAAACAATTTCTCCCGGTGGAATGGGAATGAGCTTCAGCAGAGACATCATGGTCACGCTTTTGCCCGACCCACTTTCGCCGACCACTCCAAGCAATTCACCTTCATTCAGGTCAAAGCTCAGACCGTTGACCGCATAGACGGTGCTATCTTGGGTGCGAAAGCGCGTTTTAAGGTCTTTGACCCTTAAAATCACCTTCCCCTCATCTGACCATTTGAGAGTGGACATACAATTAAAAGCCCTAAAAGAACAGAATGGTTTTACACGGCTACTGGGTTATTGGGTCATTTGTTATTCTTATGGGTCTTTTGTGGTGGGGGCCTTGTGCCTCAGGGGGCGACCAGGGTGCGCCCCTACCAGACCAAACCTCAGAGAACCTTCTTAATTAGCAAGCGTAAGCCACGATGAGTAACCAATAACAATGAACCAATAACTCATTGCACACGACGGGGAAATGTTAGCACAAAGTTAACAAGATGCTACAAAATGGGCGAAGAATATGGGCGATTTATGGTCAACACTGGTTCGCAAATTCACCCAAGAGGGGCAAAATGGTGTCATTTTGGTGACATTTTTAGTTTACCCTTAAATGGAATGGTGGGCAAGAGGGAGGAAGGGGCAGGGAGCAGGGGAGCAGGGGAGCAGGGGAGCAGGGGAGCAGGGGAGCAGAAGGGCGGCGGCTAGGCAAGCTGACAAGCTGACAGACTGACAAGCTGACAGACTGACTAGCTGACAGACTGACAGCCTGTATAATTCCCCGCCATGATGACCAACCATGTAATTGCCCAACTGTTTGCTGATGTCGCTGATTTGCTGGAGATTCGGGGGGATAATATCCACCGTGTGCTTTCTTACCGCAAAGCGGCCGAAAACATCTTTGCCCACACCCAAGAGGTGGCTTTGCTCCGTGCCGCTGGCCAACTGACCAGCATTCCCGGCATTGGCCAGACTTTGGCCGACAAAATTGAGGAGATGCTCGACACGGGCAAGCTCGATTTTTACGAGCGGCTGGCGGCCGAAATCCCCGTCACCCTGCTCGAACTGCTCCAAGTCGAAGGGCTTGGCCCCAAACGGGTGAAGCAAGTGTACGAGACGTTGGGCATCAAAACGTTGGACGAGTTGGAAACGGCCGCTAAAGCTGGTCAACTGCGCGATTTGCCCAAGATGGGCGCCAAAAGCGAAGAGAAACTCCTCAAAAACATTCAGGCACTGCGCTTGCGCGGGGCGGATAAACGGCTCCCGCTGGGCGAGGTGTACCCGATTGCCCAGCAGATTTTGGCCGCGCTGGGCGGCATGGCGGGGGTGGTGCAAACGGCCGTGGCTGGCTCCACCCGCCGCTGGCGCGACACCATTGGCGACTTGGATTTGCTGGTTGCCCTTGACGCTGAAACGGGCGACGCGGCGGCCGTGATGGATGCCTTTTGTGCGTTGCCCCAAGCGGCCGAAGTGGCCGCCCACGGCCCCACCAAATCGCGCATTGTGTTGGGCAACGGGTTGGGGGTGGATTTGCGCGTTCTGCCTGCCGCAAACTGGGGCACGTTGCTCGCTTATTTCACGGGGAGCCAAGCGCACAACATTCGCCTGCGCGAAATTGCCCAAAAACAGGGCTTGAGCCTGAACGAATACGCCTTTACGAACGTGGCCACGGGCGACAAAATTTTGTGCGCCACCGAAGAAGAAGTGTACGCCACCCTCGGCTTGCCCTTTATTCCGCCTGTGTTGCGCGAGGACAGGGGCGAGATTGAAGCGGCGCAAGCGGGGCAACTGCCGCAACTCATCCAGCAGAGCGACATTGTGGCCGATTTGCACATGCACACGACATGGTCAGACGGCAAGCAGACCGTGTTGGAGATGGCCGAAGCGGCCGTGGCACGCGGCTTGCAACACATCTGCATCACCGACCATTCGGTGAGTTTGGGGATTGCCAATGGGCTTTCGGTGGAGCGGTTGCGCCAGCAAGCGGCCGAAATTCGGGCGGCCAATGAGCAGATGGCGGGGCGCATCCACATCTGGCACGGCACCGAGATGGAAATAAAGGCGGATGGCTCGCTGGACTACCCCGACGAGGTGTTGGCCGAACTCGATTTTGTGATTGCCTCGCTCCATGTTAGCCTTGGCCAGCCACGGGAGCAGATGATGGCACGGTTGTTAAAAGCGATTGAAAACCCGCATGTGGATATGATTGCCCACCCCACAGGGCGACTTTTGCCCGAGCGGGAGGGGGCGGATTTGGACATGGAGCGGGTGCTGGAAGCGGCCGCTCGCACCCAAACCATCCTTGAGATTAACGCCAACCCCCGCCGACTGGATTTGCGCGACATCCATGTGCGCCGTGCCCTTGAGTTGGGGGTGAAACTGGCCATTAACACCGATGCCCACCATGTAGACCAATTTGATTTGCTCCCCTTTGGCATTGCCACCGCCCAACGCGGCTGGGCCACGGCCGAGAATGTGGTGAACACATGGCCGCTGGAAAAGCTGAGGGAGGGTAGGCCGTAAGCCGTAAGCCGTAAGCTGTTAGCTGTTAGCCTCTTAATTACTCATTGTTCATTGCTCATTGTTATCGTCCATGAAGTTGCCTTTACTTGAATTAATTTGTTGCCCTGCTTGCCAAAACCGCTTGGAAATAGCGCATAGCCAAGAGGAGCGAGGGGAGATTTGGCACGGCCGACTGCTTTGTGTGGCTTGCGGCCGTGAATACCCTATCCAAAACGGAATGCCCCATTTATATGTAGCCGATGAAAATTGGGCACCCCGCGCTCGCGAAGCGGAGGGATGGGTTATTATCCACCAAGAAATGGGCATTTATGAGCAAATTGAAGATGCCATTGATTTACGGATTCCCTATGATGGGGATGGCCCGTGGCCCAAAGTGGCGCGCAGTTTTGACCACGCCCTTGCCCAACTTCATTTGTGCGGCGATGAGGTGGTGCTGGATTTAGGCGCGGGGCGAGGTTGGGCGGCCAAGCAGTTCGCTTTGCGCGGCTGTCAGGTGGTGGCTTTGGATGTGGTTCCCGATGAGCAAGTTGGCCTCGGCCGTGGCAAAGCGCTGATGGATTACGCGGGCACTTATTTCGACCGCATTATTGGCGATGGCCAGCAGTTGCCGCTCCTGCCCGAGCGATTTGATATTGTGTTTTGCGCCGCCGCCCTGCACCACGCGGCCGATTTGGGGGCTTTCATGGTCAATATCGGCAAGGTGTTGAAGAAAGGCGGCCGTTTGTGCGCCATCAATGAGCCGTGTGTGCCCATTTGGGAAGACGAGCAAGCTGTGTTGGCACGCGATGCACAGGATGAGATGCGCTTGGGCATTAACGAGACACGGCCGAATATTGACCAATATGTGGCCGCCTTGCGCCGTGGTGGTCTGCAACCGACAGCCCTGACACCCGCCAACTGTTTTGGCTCCCCCGCGTGGGAAGTGCAGGCGATGGCGCAAGATGTGGGAGCCGCTCTTGGCCCTGTGGCGTGGAGCCAGCCCCAACGCGCTTTTTGGCGAGTGTACAACTGGGGCAAGCACAGGCTCCGTGCGGCCAAACGCCGCGTAACGGCCGCGCCTGCCCCCTTTGCCCAACCACGGCCGCGCCACGAATACGCCCTCCTGCAATGGCAGTTCAACGAACTCTTCCTATTGGCGGAGAAGAGGCCGTAAGCCGTAAGCTGTAAGCTCTAATCCAGACGCTCCTATTCCGCAATCCGCAATCCCCATTCCGCAATCCGCAATCTCATGGCTCAATACCAACCCCCACCCGACCCCCGTCTTTCTAGCACCAACGGCCGCCGCCCAGCACGGGAGCCGATTCCGTGGCTGTGGTTGTTGGGAGGCATTGTGGTGACGGCCGTGGCCATTTGGGGAGCCATCACCCTTGCAGGCAACATGCTCTTGCGCGAACCGCTGGCTTTGCAAGGCGACACAGGGGCGGCGTTGCCCGAGCCGACCATCATTCGGCTGACGGCTCCCGCGACGCTGGAGCCATCGCCCACACCGGTATTCCCCACCCCCACGCCCATTCCCACCCTGACCCCGTTGCCCACGCCCGACCGAAGCGAAGTGCCCACGGAGATTACGGTGGAGTATTATGTGACGGTGGTGAACACGGATGGGATTGGGGTGAGTGTGCGCGGCGGGCCGAGTACGGCCAATGTGCGCGTAGAAATCGCGGCCGAAGGCTCTGTCTTGTTGGTGGTGGGTGGCCCTGTGGAGGGGGATGGCTTTACATGGTGGCAAGTGGAGCTGGCGGGGGGCACGCTGGGCTGGGTAGCGGGGAACTTCTTGGAACCTGCGCCCGCGCCGTAAGGGGGACTGGGGGGCATTTGTCATTTGTCATTGGGTGTGTTCATTTGAGTTGGAGCTTTGTAGGGGTAGGCCTTGTCCCTCTTCAGGGATAAATATGCCTACCCAAAATCTCGGTTAAACCAACATCTAGGGCAACCACAAGGGTTGCCCCTACAACCTGCCTCAACTGAGATGAAACACACCCTTTGTCATTTATCGTCCCTCGTCCCCTATTTAGGAAGCCACCACCCACCCCAATTGCTCTAACTGTTGCGGCGAAGCGGCCAAGGCGATTTCGGCTATTTTTTTGTAGTCGGCCAGCCACTGGTTTAGCTCGTCTAATTTGGCATCGCGGATTTGCGTTGCCTCTTGCGCTTTGCCCCGCTCTTGGTATTGCACATCGCTGGCCGCCCCCACCGCCTCCACCAAGGCGGATTCCGCTTCGAGCTTGGCTTGGGTGTAGCCGTAGGTGGCCATGCTGGCCATAAAATCGGGGGAACTGAGGAGGTTGTTGTAGAAGCGGCGGGCTTGCCCTAACCACCCGTTGAGGCTCCTTTGGCGTATGCCGCTTAGCCCGAGGGCATTGCGGGCAGATTCGTTGCCCCGCAAGGCGATACGGCCGATTTTGAGCGTGGCATTGTAGGCGACTTTCGCCGCCGCCCATGCTTGTTGCACGGCCGCTGTTGCCCCCTGTTGTTGCCCATAGAGCCTTTCTCGCCAATCTGTCAATGCCCGCGCCTCTTGGCACAAATTGTGTGCCGCTTCGAGCTTGGCTTGGTCATAACCATACGGAGTAACGGCCGCTAAAATAATAGGACTGGAGAGAGTATTGTTGATAACTCGTTGAGCATGAAACAAGCGTTGGGCAACACTTTGAGTTGGTCTCTTCATAATTAAATTTTCTGTTGTATAAATTAAATAGAAAATAAGGCTTACTTAGTTACTGCTTAGACTTACTTAGTCACTGCTTAGACTTACTTAGTCACTGCTTAGACTTGCTTAGTCACTGCTTAGACTTGCTTAGTCATTGCTTAGACTTACTTAGTCACTGCTTAGACTTGCTTAGTCACTGCTTAGACTTACTGAGTCACTGCTTAGACTTACTTAGTTACTGCTTAGACTTACTTAGTTACTGCTTAAACTTACTGAGTTACTGCTTAAACTTACTGAGTCACTGCTTAGACTTACTCAATATTTTTTGAGTGATAATGGACGCATTCTAGCATGGCCACGGCCGCTGTGTCTACCCTCTTGCATCGGTTTGTAGTGGCGGTCTCCCGACCGCTTTTTTCCACACCGTGAAGATCGCCATGTTGCCGCGCCAAGGGCGAGGGGCGGAGCCCCTCCTGATTTCTCCCCCCGCCAGATGCCCCCGCTGTGGACGGTCTCCTGACCGCTCCACCAGCACCCACCAACACCCCCTACAACGTGATTCTGGTACAAGCACCATATAGAAACAAAACGGCCGCAGGGTTTGCCTGCGGCCGTTTTGTTTCATTAAACTCCCCTCACAATACGGGGGTAGAAGGTGCGACGCACTTCTATACACACTACGACCATAAACTGATATTTGATATTGGTGTATAAGTCTATTGGTGTACTCGTGTATCAAAATACACAAATACACCAGTACACCAATAAACAAAATGCCAGATTATGCCCGTGGAAAGTATAAAAGTGCGTCGCACCTTTGCTTAGCGCACGACCAGTGGTAGGTATATCTTCGGTGCATCGGCCGCAAAATGGGCAGTGAGGGTGCGCTCGGCCGTGGCGGTGAAGCTGTAGCTGGCGGCCGTGGAGACCACATCTTCCCCCTCGGCCCAATGGAGGAAGGTGTAGCCCGCCTCGGCCGTGGCCGTCAGCGTGATGACGGTGTTGGGGGCAAAGTCGGCCGTGCAAACCACCCCACAATCAATCCCTGCTGGCTCACTCACCACCTGCCCCTGCCCCACCCGTTGCACCACCAGTGCCAACTCTGCGGGCGCAAACAGATAAACCGCCCCCGCCCGAAGCGCCGAATTATCCGTTTGGTCGCCATTCACCCCTGTGGCATTGCTCGCTTCCCGCCATGTGCCCACCAGCACCGTGCCATCGCCAACCGCCACGGCCGCCCCAAACAAATCCATCTCATCAGGGTTGGAGGCTTTGAGATACGCTTGTTGGCTCCACACCCCGGCCGTGTGGCTGAAGACATAAGCCGCCCCAGACGCATTGAGCGAATTATCCGTTTGGTTGCCATTCACCCCAGTGGCGTGGCTATCCTCAAACAGTGCCCCCACCACAAGGGTGTTGCCCGCAAGGGCGACCGCATGACCAAAATCGTCGGCTTGCTCTGTGTTAGAGGCTTTGATATACGCTTGTTGGCTCCACGCCCCGGCCGTGCGGCTAAACATATAAACGGCCCCAGAGCTACTGGCCGAATTATCTGTCTGGTCTCCATCAACTCCTGTCGCTTGGCTCGCTTCCCGCACCGCGCCCACCGCAATCAAATCCCCGTCTATGTCCACCGACCAGCCAAACCCATCATCCTCCTCCGTATTGGAGGCTTTCAGGTACGCTTGCTGGCTCCACACTCCACTGGTGCGGGCAAACACATAGGCCGCGCCCGAGTCTGGGGCCAAATTGTTTGCTTGGTCGCCGTTCACCCCTGTGGCTTGGCTGTCTTCTTGGTACACACCCACCACCACCGTATCCCCAAAAATGGCGACCTGCTCACCAAAAAAATCGCCCGCTTCGGCGTTGGCGGCTTTGAGATACGCTTGTTGGCTCCAGACCCCACCCGTGCGGGTGAAGACATACGCCGCCCCCGCATTAGAGGCGGAATTGTCGTTCTGGTTGCCATTCACGGCCGTGGCTTGGCTATCTTCCAAAGGTGCCCCCACCACAATGGTATCCCCCTCAATGTCTACCGCATAGCCAAACAAATCCACCGCCTGCGCATTCGAGGCTTTCAGGTACGCTTGTTGGCTCCACACCCCGGCCGTGCGGGTAAAGACATAGGCCGCGCCCGCGCTATTGGCCGAATTATCCGCTTGGTTGCCGTTCACCTCGGTGGCGTTGCTGGCTTCCTTATACGCCCCTACCACAATGGTGTCGCCATCAATGGCGACGGCATAACCAAACTCATCGCTACCATCTGTATTCGAGGCTTTGAGATACGCCTGCTGGCTCCACACGCCGTCTGTGTGGGTGAAAACATAGACCGCACCCGCCCTATCGGCCGCATTATTGGCTTGGTTGCCATTAGCCCCAGTGGCGTTGCTGGCTTCCAGCCTTGCGCCGACGACGACCGTATCGCCGCTCATGGCTACGGCGTAGCCAAACTCGTCCTCGGCTTCGGTGTTGGAGGCTTTGAGGTAGGTGCTGGGGAGGAAGGTTTGGATGGCGGCCCAAACGGCCGTACTCAGCCCAGCGGGCACATGCGTATTCGCATAAGCGGTGGGCAGGGGCGGCCGAAGACAAGGCCACGGCCGAGGACAGAGCAAAAAGCACAACAAACAAAAAGCGCAAGGGTTTCATGTTAATCTTCCTTTTTGTGAAGGTGATGAGGTGGAAGAAGAAAATTGTCGTTTGGGTTGAGCACCAGTCCGTGCTGGTGAAGTATAAAGGCGTGGGTCTACCTTGCAAAGAACACGCAGGTCACACGGCTTTGCAAAAATCGCCCTTACAACATCCCCCCGCTGTGGACGGTCTCCCGACCGCTCCACCTGCCCCCACTCACCAACACCCCCTTGCAGAGGGGAGCGAAAGACCTCGCAGGTTTTTACGACCTGCGAGGTCGGGTTAGGCGTTAACGTTGGTTTACCGAACCTCGCAAATAAATCGCGTTGGTGCTGGTATTGCCACCGGACATCACGGCGTAACCATGCCATTTGAGACAAACGGCAGGAAGATTTCCGCTTGCTTCACCTGAATGGTCAGGCTATGGGGGAAGCTGGTGTTGCCGTTCGTGCCCAAGACCTCAAAGGTGTAGAAGCCATCGGGGATGGTTGACTCGGCCGTGATGATGAGATTGGCCGTGGGGGTCTCCTCGCTCAAGTCCGTGGTGTTCAGTTCATTGTCCTCAAACAGCACTGTCAGACCACGGGGCAGGTCAGAGGTGTTCAACTCTAGGTACACATTCGGATAAAACAGCGGGACAGTGATGTCGAGCGAAACGGGCACGACAATGCTTTCGCCAGCCGACATGTCGTATTGAGAAGCGGCCGTACTCAGCGTGTAATCCCCTGCCGAAACTGTCACTTCGATTTCTTGGCTGGTCACACTCCAGCCGCTGTCCTCGTCGAAAGCGGAGAAGGAGATGTAGTACGTCTCGCCGGGGCGCACGCTGTTTACCGTTTGGCGCACATAGGCCGCACCGATGGGGTCGCCGTTTTCGTCCCGTTCGTATTGGGCAAAGCCGCCCAGCTCGGCCAATTCGGGGCTGTTGGGGCTTTGGCCAATGTTGATGGCGTAACTATCCACATCCGCATTGGGCAGGGCGGGGGCGACCACCACGATTTGATTCGTGCTGGGGTCTACGGTGGGGGAGAAGACGGCCGTCCATGTTTGGGGCAAAGCGGCCGTGTTATCCACTGCCACCCGTGCCACCTCGCTCGTGTCGGGAACCTTCACATAGTTGTTGATTTCGGGGTGGATGCCATTGTTCACCGCAATCCACAGCGCATAATCGCCCGATTCCAGCGTGGTCAGGTCTACTGTGCCCGTGTTGAGGAGCAAGCCGCGCAACTGGGTCGTGTTATTGACCACCACCTCCGCCACAGGCACGCCGTTGAAGTTTTCGATGACCTCCACTGTGGTGATGTCGTTCAGGTCAGTCACGGTGACAGTACTGGTGATTTCACCCGCATTGGCGTAAATCGTCACCGTCACGGGCGTGTCGGAGTTGAACGTCCAGTTGACATCTATTTGGCTGGGGTCGCTGGCATCGCCGAGTTCCACATCTTGCAGGGTGGGAATGTTGGCCAAGCCGACAACGACCAGTAGCGGTGCTTGGGTGGTGGTATCCCCTTCCATAATCACTTGCCAATCCCCAATGGCGGCCGAATCCACACTATACAGGTGTTGGGTATAGGTGATTTGGTTGGTGACGGTGTAGGTGGCGCTGTAGGCGGCCGCATTTTGCGGGGTGATAATGTCCCCGCTGGGGGTCTCCAGCGTCACCGTCAGGGGCAAGCCCGAGGAGACAATGAACAAGGTATCGGAGGGGTTCAGCACCGTCACTTGGGAGATGACATCAGACGGGTTGACCCGCACTTCTAAGGCCAAGGTGTTGTCGTTGGGGAAGCTAAATGGGGAATCCCACGCCAACAGACCCGCTTCGACCATACCCCGTTGTTCTTGCCACTGCTGGCGGGCCAGTTCAATGTCGGGCGGGGTGGCGATGGTGTAGCTGTTGACCCCACCAACTTTGAAGCCACTTTCACTGACGAAGAAGCCATATTCATCACCTAAAATTTCGGCAAAGCCCTTGAATCCGTAACGGCCGTTGGTAAATTCCCCCCCAGCAACACCCACACTGCCAATCCGCGTACTGAAAGGTGGAATGCTCGTACACACTTCCTCATCCACTGGCCACGGAATATCTATACATTCCTCCCACAAAGCCCCTTTTTCTACCCCAAGTTGCACTGTGCCCGAGCCAGAGAAGTGGAATTTGCCATCAGGCCACCATGCGTAAAAACGCACCTCGCCCTTAATGGCAACGCTCTGCACATACCCTCAAAAGTCATCTGGTCGGAGCGAATTTGCGCTTCAAAGCCACCCACATCCAAATCTTAAACATCTTGGCTTCACCCGTCAGGTCCAAGCCCCATTCGGGTTCCCAAAAGAGGGTGGCGGCTACTTCAAGGGCAAATAACTTATCCCCCGCTTTAATGGGGGTAATTTGGATGGCAATTTGGACAAACTGCATATCGGGGCGCAGGCTGATGGTGCCTTGGATGCCCAAAATTTGTAGCCCTGTGGTGCCAAGCGGAATGCCTGTATCGCACTCGAGACCAAGTGTTCCTTCGCGGAATTCAAGACCATCTGGGGCAAGGGCTGGATCAAACGGGGCAAGGGTCATGGTCACGACCCCATCATTGCTTTTGAACAGGGTGATGGCCACTTGAATGCTACACCCCTTTTCGATGGGCACTTTGGGGAGACCGAGGGCGAGCACGGCCGAAATTTCATACCCCCCGTCCACTTGGGTAATCCGCGCCCCGCCTAAATTGGCCTTGCCCGTCTCCTTGGCACTCAATTTGAGGAGCGAGGTAAAGCTACTCATGGGGCTTTGGGCGGCGATTTGCTGGTCAAAGCCTTGGGCTTGGTCAATGGTAAAGTCGGGCATGGGCAAGCCAGTTCCCGTACCCGTAAACAGCCCCGAGCCATCTAAACGCATGTTGGCGGGTGCGCCTTCCACACAATCGCCACCCCATTCCACAGGGGCACATACATCTGCTTGGGACAAACGCATCGCCAAACCGCCGTTGTACTCCGTCAGCCATATCTCTTGGGCACGCACATCAACGCCGGCCACATTGACCGTGAAGTTGTTGAGTTTGTTGGTGTTGTTGATGAGGAACTTGTTCCAACGGTTGACTGAGGTGCTGAAGGTTTGGGTGTGAACGGTTTGCCCTTGGAAGCGAATCGTCAGCGTACCCGTCAAATCGCACCCCAGTTGGGTGAAGTTGGTGACGGTGAGGTTGCTGAAGACGGCCGCATGTTCCCCATCGCTCGAATCGTAAAAGGTAATATTATTCCCGTTGCATCGCTGAGGTAGACTACTTGGTTCATCCACCTCATCCAGAATGTAAATGACAAACGACTTTTCGAAGGTGCGTTGGCCATTGTCGGTGCGGATGCGCACCCGGCGCAGGGGGGATTGCCCTGCTTCATAATCAAAAATGGCATTGCTGACCAACTGGTTGCCGATGATGACAAACTGGTTGTTGTCTGCGCCCCCCTCCCCAGCGACAAGGGTGTAGGTGTGGCTGGCATTGGGGGTGGTATCTGTGGTTTGCAAATTGCCAATCAGCGTGCCCGTGACCAGATTTTCCTGAATTCTGTCTCCCGATAGGGTGATGTTAGTCGGCTTCGTCGCTTCATAAATATAGGCCGCGCCTGCATTCGTGGCGTTGTTGTTCCGCCCCGTCCCCGTCACCTCGTGGCGTTGCTGGCTTCCGCATACGCCCCACGACGATGGTGTCGCTGTTCACGTCCACATCACCAAAAAGTCATTCCCTTCCGTGTTGGACGCTTTGAGGTACGCCTGCTGGCTCCACACCCCGCCCGTGCGGGTAAAGACGTAGGCCGCCCCAGCGTTGGGGGCGGAATTGTCGGTCTGGTTGCCATTAACACCTGTGGCGTTGCTGAATTCCCCATACGCCCCCACGACGACGGTGTCGCCCTCTACGGCCACGGCGGCCCCAAACAGGTCAATCACCCCCGTGTTGGACGCTTTGAGGTACGCCTGCTGGCTCCACACCCCGCCTGTGCGAGTGAAGACATAGGCCGCCCCAGAGGCGGAGCGTCATTGTCCCCTTGGTTCCCATTGACCCCTGTGGCGGTGCTGTATTCCCCATACGCCCCCACAACGATGGTGTCGCCATCTACGGCCACGGCGACGCCAAACTCGTCAAGCTCCCCCGTGTTGGACGCTTTGAGGTACGCCTGTTGGCTCCACACCCCCACCAGT
>JADJSZ010000072.1 GCA_016711405.1 Candidatus Hadersleviella danica
CCCATGCCAAAACGGCCGAAGTGCGGCTCTACGAAAATTTGTTCAGCGTGGAAAACCCCAGCGATGTACCCGAGGGTGGCGACTTCACCGACCACATCAACCCTGCCTCGCTGACCACGGCCGAGGCCCTGATTGAGCCGGGGCTGGAGGGCGCGGCCGAGCTACACCTACCAGTTCATGCGCACAGGCTATTTTTGCGTAGACCCCGATTCCACGGCCGAGCGCATGGTCTTCCAACCGCACCGTCACCTTGCGCGATAGCTGGAAGCCATAGTTCTGGAGGTTGCAGGTTACAAGTTACGCAGGTGGGCAGACACGACTTGTAACTTGTAACTTAACTTCTCACAGCCTGCCACTGGCAATAAGCTGGGTGAAAGAGGCAATATACCAGTGGATGAGAAACGGGTAGACAAAGGAGTTGGTGCGCCATGCCACAAAGGCAAAGGCGGCTCCCCCAAAAATCGTGCTGAGCGTTTCCACTTCGGGTTTGCCGAGGTGCATGAAGGCAAAGGGAATGGCCTGAATCCAAATGGCGGGGCCAGCCCCCAACACCTTGGCCAAGGCAAAAAGGGCAAAGCCGCGCCAGATGAATTCCCAGCCGAATAGGTCAACGGCCGTGCCATACAATATCCCCCCCACACTTTGGGGCGCACGAGCAACGTAGTAACTTTGCATCGTCCCGCCCCGCGCCAAAAACCACAAAATGAGGCTCATGCCGAGACAGCCCACGGCCGTCCACACCAGCCCCTCGCGCCAATGGCCAAGCTGAAAACCGTAGGCCGACGGCCGTTCCCCCCACAACAAAATCACCAATAACGGCACAAACAAATAATAGACGATTCGGTCATACGCCTTAACATGGCTGACCCCCTCCACCCCCAACCCATTCAATACCCAGCGCACAGGGGAGTGCCCATACCAATCCAGCATCGGCAAAATAGTGATTAGGACAATCACGACCATCAGGTGGACATTAAATTCAACACCGCCAACAGTTAAGGTTTTCATGGGCAATTCAGGGGAGGTAGGAGATTGGGTAATGCTTCGTAATCAGGCGGGGCAGATTATAACAGAACCATCCAGTTGGGAAGCCACCAAAGATGGAGAATGTCAAATAGGGGTGTTACAATACGCGAGCCAATTAGCAATGAACAAATAAAGTCATGGTATTTGTAAGCTACTGACCAATGACAAATGACAAATGACCAATAGCCTATGACCAACCCCAACGACACTTTCGTCATTGTGCCCACGTATAACGAGGCCGACAATTTGCCTGATTTGCTCCAGCAACTGCTGGATTTGCCCGTGCCCGTGGGGGTGATTGTGGTGGATGACAACTCGGCCGATGGCACAGGCAAGCTGGCCGACGATTGGGCGGCCGAATACCCCGGCCGTGTCTTCGTCATTCATCGCCCCGGCAAGATGGGGCTGGGCACGGCCTACATTGCGGGCTTCCAGTTCGCCCTCAGTTTGCCCCACACCCAGCGCGTCATGACAATGGACGCTGATTTTTCGCATAACCCCCGCTACATTCCCGCGATGGTCGAGATGAGCCGCCACAAGCACATCGTCATCGGCTCCCGCTATGTGCCCGGTGGTGGAGCCATTAACTGCTCGTGGCAACGCGTGCTTCTCAGCAAAGGAGCCAATTTGCTGGCCAAAACAGCCCTTGGGTTAGAAGCGATGGACACCACGGCCGGCTTCCGCCTCTACCGCCGCCAAGTTCTCGAATCCATCCCCCTCGAAAATATCTTCTCCAGCGGCTACTCCTTCCTCGTCGAGATGCTCTTCATGTGCCAACGGCGCGGCTGGCAAGTGGGCGAAGTGCCGATTACCTTTGAAGATAGGCGGCGCGGGACGACTAAAATTTCCCGCCAAGAGGTGTTCAAAGCACAATACACCGTTTTGCGCCTCTTCGGCCGCCGCCTTCTGCGCCGCGCCCCCCGCCACGCCCCCGAACCAGTAACAGACTAGGGACGGGAGGACTGGGGACGATTATTTTGTCATTCGTCATTCATCCCTCGTCCCCAGTCCCTCGCCCCCATTCACAATTAACAATTCCCCATTCCCAATTCACAATTCATGTCCTCCATCCTTTGCAATCTCTGCGGCCGAGATGAATACACCGTCCGCTACCCCGCTACTTTATCGGCCGCCGAAACCCCCGATGCCCGTGCCTTTCGTTGCACCAGTGCGGGCTACGGCCACCACGCCCAAATCGTGCAATGCAACCATTGCGGCTACGTTTATGCCAATCCCCGCTGGGATAGCGACGAGTTGATGGCCATGTATGGCGCTGTCGAAGACGAGACGTATGTCCAAGAGCGCGTCGGCCGCCGCCTGACTTTTGAGCGGCACTTGCAACATTTTGAGCGGTTTGCGGGGGCGGGCGACGGCCGTACCCTGCTCGATGTCGGCGCGTATATCGGCGTATTTGTCGAAGTGGCCCGCGAAGCGGGTTGGCAAGCGTTGGGCGTGGAGCCGTCGGCGTGGGCCACGGCCGAAGCCCAGCGGCACGGGCTAAACGTCATTGAAGGGACGCAAGATGCGCCACAGTTGGCGGGCCAACAGTTCGATGCCCTGACCATGTGGGATGTGATTGAGCATGTGGCCGACCCCTCGGCCGAATTAAAGAAAGCGCACGCTCTGCTCAAGCCCGGCGGCTTTATCGCCGTGCATACCATGAATGTGGACAGCCTGATGGCCAAATTGATGGGCGGCCGTTGGCCGTGGTACATGGCCATGCACATCCATTATTTCAGCAAGCGCACCCTCTCTGAGATGATGCGCCGCAATGGGTTTGAGATTGTGTGGGTGGGAGTGCGCGGCCGTTACCTGCGTCTCAACTATCTCGTCTCCCGTCTTGGCGGTCTCAGCCCCCGCCTCGGCCGTTTGGCGCGGCGCGTGGTGGATGGCCTCGGCGTGGCGGATAAAGCGGTTCCCGTCAATTTTGGGGATTTATTTACGGTGTATGGGCGAAAGAGGGGGAATTAGGCCATTTCCCAAATTGGCATGGTTCAAGCTATCTTTACAATTTCGGACATGGGACTGGGGACAAGCGACTAGAGGTCACAAGCGTCTCCAAGCCCACAATTACCCCTCCACGGTGCAAATCAACGCGGGAGCCACGGCCGACCATTCCCCCCAACCCGGTACGCGGGACTCTTCGGGGATGGCATCGGGGGCGGGCAAATCAAAACATTGGCTTGTGTTGCGCACCAGTGTGTGGTTGGCATTGGCCACCACCACACACAATTGGGTGGCTCCTTCGGGGCGGGCGAGGGGCGTGTTGTTGGGGTCCACATAGGGCGAACCACCCGCATACAAGCTCCACGGGCCACCGCCCGGCAAGCCTGCCTCGTCTTCACCCAAGCTGTTGAAATAAAAATGGACGTGGTGCGAATCGGCCACAGAGGGGGGTTGGGGGGTGAACCCAGTGGTGGTGAAGGCGATTTCGTAGCGCACAACCTCTTCTGGTTCGCTGGCAGGGGGAGGAGCGTCGAGCGGGTCTTCGCCGTAGCCATACCCATCGTCGCCTGTGGGGGCGCTTTGGATGCGCACAAGGCGAATGTCGGTGATTTGGGCTTGGTAGGGAGAAAGCGCGGCCGTGCAAGGGTCGTCATCTTCGCCGTCGAGGATGCCATCCCCATCCACATCCGCTTCCAGCGGATTCAAGCAGGGAATGCGCCCTTCGTAGCCATCATCGAGGCCATCCCCATCGCTGTCGGGGTTATCGGGGTCGGTGCCAAGGGCGAGTTCTTCGGCGTTGGGTAGCCCGTCTTGGTCGCGGTCGAGGGTGAGGAGTAGGGCTTGCTCGGCCGTGGCCGTTGCACTCAAACTGGCGGCCACATCCAATTGCCCACCACCCCCAGCCAAAAGGCGAGGAATATCAGCGCGATTGCCCCGACGACCCCGCCAATCAGCCACGGAACATAGGAACGCTTGCTCTCGGGCGGGCTGGGCGGGTTGACGATGGTTCCTGTGGGCACGGCCGCTTGCGTGAACCTTGGGGTTCCGCTGAGGGTGGCGGTGCTGGGCATGAACATGGTTTGGTCGGGGGAGGCGAACTCGGCGGGAGCGAACTCGGGCGGTTCTTGGCCGTGGAGGGCGGCCCACATTTGGGCGGCCGTCTGAAACCGCTCTTCGGGTTCTTTGGCCATCCCCTTTTGCACCACCTCGGCCAGCACCCCGAGATTGGTCATGTATGGCTCCACCTCACGCAATTCGTCCCGCAAATCGGGCACGGGCTGGGTCAGGTGCATCATCATGGTCGAGGCGGAGTTATCGCCCATAAACGGCCGATGTCCCGCCACCAATTCGTATAAAATAGCCCCCAGCGCATATAAATCGGCGCGATGGTCGGCGCGTAAGCCCTTGATTTGTTCGGGAGCCATGTACGAAATGGTTCCCATGACTGCGCCTGTGGCGGTGTGTTGGTCGCCGCCGAGCATTTTGACAACGCCAAAATCCATGAGGGTGGTGGAGCCATCGGGCCGTACCATGATGTTGGCGGGTTTGAGGTCGCGGTGAACCATGCCTTGGCTGTGGGCGTAGCCAACGGCCGTGATAATCTCGCCCATCATGCGCCGCACCTCGGGCAGAGACAGGCGTTGCCCTTGTTGGGCCAAATCGGCCAGCCGCTCTTCGAGCGTGACACCTTGTACATATTCTAAGACCATGTAGAAGGTGTCATGGTCGTGGTTAAAGTCGTATACTTGGACAATATGCGGGTGGCGCAAACTGGCTACGGCCGCGGCTTCCTCCTCAAAGCGGCGCACAAACTCGGAGTTGTTGGCCAAATGGGGATGGATGAGTTTAACGGCCACCTGCCGGCGCAAATTTGGGTCTAGCCCGCGATAAACCGTAGACATGCCGCCTTGCCCAAGCAAAGCCTCTAACACATAACGGTCACTGAGTTTGTAGCCAATCCACGAGGGCTTGTTGTTCATGGGGAACCGAAAAATTAGGAGATGGGGAGATTATAGCAGGATTACACGGCCGTTGAATAATCTTAACGAGTTTTTTGGAAGTTGGCAGGGGAAGGAAGCGCAGAGGGGCGGAGGAGCAGAAGGGCAGAGGAGAAACTAACCCACTAACCACTAGTCACTTAGAACCACTAACCACTCTATGTCCGACCTTAGCAACCCATCCTATTACATTAACCGCGAACTGAGTACCATTGAATTTAATCGGCGGGTGCTGATGGAAAGCCTGCGCGAGGAGCATCCCTTGTTGGAACGGGTCAAGTTTTGTGCCATCTACAACAACAACATGGATGAATTTTTCATGGTGCGGGTGGCCAGCATCAAGCAACAAGTGCTGATGAGCGTGACCGATAGTGGCCCCGATGGGCTGACCCCACGGGAGCAGTTGGTGGCTATTCATCGCACTGTCACAGCATTGTTGGAGCAACAGATGACCCATTGGCGGCAAACCTTACGGCCGCGCCTCTCCCAAGCGGGCATCCACATTTTGGATTATACCGACCTCAAAAAGCGGCAAATCAAGCGACTGGCTGATTATTTCGAGCGGGAAATCTTCCCGTGCTGACCCCATTGGCCTTTGACCCCGGCCACCCCTTCCCGCACATCTCCAACCTGAGCATGAATTTGGCGGTGGTCATTCGCGACCCCGACGACGGCCGTACCCGTTTTGCACGGGTCAAAGTACCCAGCACCTTGCCCCGCCTTGTGCCACTCAACCCGCTCGACCCCGATGAACTGTTGCCCCCGGCCGTGCAAAAATTTGTGTGGGTGGAGCAGGTCATTGTGGATAACCTCGGCCGATTGTTCCCCGGCATGGAAATTGTCGCCTCTCACCCCTTCCGCGTCACCCGCAACACCGACATGGAAATTCAGGAGGACGAGGCGGACGATTTGCTCATCTCGCTGGAAGAGACGTTGCGCCAGCGCCACTTTGGCTTTGTGGTGCGCCTCGAGGTAGATGAGACCTTACCCGATTGGATTCGGGACATGTTGATGGACAATTTAGAGGTCACATCGCACGATATGTACACGGTGAACGGGCCACTCGATTTGCATAACTTGATGGATTTGCTCCGCCTCGACCGCCCCGACCTGAAAGACCCCCCTTTTTACCCCACGACCCCGCCGCCGCTGGCCAGCGGGGATTCGTTGATGAGTGTGTTGCGCCGGCAAGATTTGCTCTTCCACCACCCTTATGATTCGTTTAGCCATGTGGTGGATTTTGTGAACACGGCCGCCTCTGACCCGGCCGTGTTGGCCATCAAACAAACCCTTTACCGTGTTGGCCCTAACTCCCCCATCGTCCACGCCCTCATGCGCGCCCGCGAAAACGGCAAACAAGTGACCGTGTTGGTCGAACTCAAGGCGCGGTTTGATGAGGAGAGCAACATTGAGTGGGCACGCGCTCTGGAAAACACGGGCGTGCATGTCGTTTATGGGCTGATTGGGCTGAAAACGCATGGCAAGGCGTGTTTGGTGGTGCGCCGCGAACGGGAAGGCATCCGCCGCTACGTGCATATGGGCACGGGCAACTACAACTCGTTTACCGCCCGCATCTACACCGATTTGGGCTTCATCACCAGCAATGAGGAGATTGGGGCGGATATTTCGGAGTTGTTCAATTACCTGACAGGGTATTCCAAGCAAAAGGAGTTCCGCAAATGTTGGGTGGCTCCCATTAATTTGCGCGAAAAGATGATGGCGCAAATTGAGCAGGAGACGGCACTGGGCACAGACGGCCGACTTATCTTCAAGTTCAACCACCTTGTAGACCCGCGCCTCATTCAAGCCTTGTATCGCGCTTCGCAAGCGGGGGTGCAGATTGATTTGATGATTCGGGGGATTTGCTGTTTGCGGCCGGGCATTCCCGGCATCAGCGATAACATTCGGGTGATGAGCCACATCGGCCGTTTTCTGGAACACACCCGCATCTATTACTTCCACAATGGCGGCCAACCCGTTTTGTATGTGGGCAGTGCCGACATGATGCAACGCAATTTAGACCGCCGCGTGGAGATTTTGTTTCCTGTGGAAGATGAGATATTGCGCCAAGAAATCATCCAGCATGTGTTGCACATCTATTTGCAAGACACGCACAAGGCGTATGGGTTGGGGGCAGACGGCCGTTACACCCCCTCGCCACCCTCAAAGAAGAAGGTGTGCCCCTGTTCAATGCCCAAGAGTGGTATCTCAGCCAGCGGGTGACCTTGCAACAGACGGTTGGGTTGGGGGAGAAGTGAGCTAAGGACGAAGTACGAAGGACGAAATACGATCCTCTATGAGCGATTTTGTACTTCGTACTTCGTAATTTGTAATTCTTACGCCGATAGCCCCGTGCCCAACGCCACGGCCACAAACCAGACAAAAAAGTCGTACTTCATTACTTGGCTCATGCGCTCCAGCGTTTTGGCGGGGGCGGTGCTTTTGGCGTTGATGCCGATGTAGACCAGCAAGGGATACACACCAAAGATGAGAATGTAGAGATAAATGGGGCTGTATTGCTGAATGAAATAGGGAGCCAGCATGACCACGGCCGCAATTCCCAAAAAGACAACCACAAAGACCCGCGCAATTTTCTTGCCCCAGACGGTTGCAATCGTCTGGCAATTTTGGCGCAAATCCCCCTCATAATCCGCCATTGTCTTGAGAATTTCGCGCCCCATCATGGCGAAAAAAGCGGTGGCGGCCAGCCAAAGCGTCGGCCGAACACTGCCCGCCGCCACGCCGCCAAAGACCATGCACAAGGCGATAATGGTGGCCACGGCCGCATTGCCCAACAACACCGTGCTTTTCAGCTTCCACGAGTAGGCAAACAGCAAGATATTGGAGCCAACAGCGATAAAAAGGCGGGTGCGTTAATGAACGCGGCCGTGACCAACGAGGCGGCCGTGCCCACCAGCGAAAAAATCAACGCCCCCCGTGGGCTGATGTGGCCCGCAGGCAACGGCCGATGGGGCTGGTTCACCTTGTCTATTTCGATGTCCAGATAATCGTTCCACGCATTGGAAGCGGCCGTGATGAGCAAGGTGGTGATTCCCGCCATAATGACAGGCCACCAGTTGGTTGCCCCCGCCACATACCCTCCCAAAATAACAGCCAAACAGCCCGCCAACGCATTCACCGGCCGACCCAGTTTGTAATACCCTTTCAACATTTCACACCTCCTAAGGGGGAGTTATTGGTTATTGGTTATTCGTTATTGAAGTGGCTTGTAAGCGGAAGTAATGAGTAACCAATAACGAGTAACCAGTAACCAGTAATGAATAACCAGTAACGAGTACCCCTAAGAACCCCACTCCCCCCCCAAACGTTTCATTCGGCCAGCTTATCCAGCAACGCTTGCAGGCCGAGGAGGTAACTGCGCCAGCCGAAGCCGCAGATTTGGCCGACGCACACGGGAGCCAACACGGAGGTGTGACGGAATAGCTCGCGGGCGTGGATATTGGAGAGGTGTACCTCGACAGTGGGGAGTTGCACGGCCGCAATCCCATCCCGCAAGGCGTAGCTGTAATGGGTGTACGCCCCCGGATTGATGAGCACGCCCACCGCCCAGCCCCGCGCCTCGTGCAACGCATCAATCAACACCCCTTCGTGGTTCGATTGCAGGATGCGGAGCGTGGCTCCCCGCGACGCGGCGTAACTTTCTAAGCGTTGGTTAATGTCGGCCAAAGTGTCGCGGCCGTACACTTCTGGCTCGCGCAAACCGAGTAAATTGAGATTAGGGCCGTGGAGAAGGAGAATGTTCATAGCAATGAGCAATTAGCAAGGAGAATGAGCAAATGGCATATGAGCGTGATTTGTTCCTTGCTCATTGTGCCTTGCTCATTGAATTCAGCGTTTCGCGCACGGCCGCCAGCGGGACATCGCCCTCGAGAAAAGCCTCGCCGGGGGTGCGCAGGAGGACGAAGCGCAAACGGCCGTCCGCCTTCTTTTTGTCGCTCCCCATCGCCGCCAACAACGCTTCGGCGGGCAAATGGGCGGGGATGCGCGTGGGGAGTTGACAACGGGTCAGGAGTTGCTCGATGTCGGTGGGCAAGTTGGGCGCACAATGGCCTAATTGCGCCGAAAGATGGGCGGCGCAAGCCAAACCCATCGCCACCGCTGGCCCGTGCGCCACAGCATATTGGCTGACTTGCTCGATGGCGTGGGCAAACGTATGGCCAAGGTTGAGCAGGGCGCGACGGCCGCGCTCGAACGGGTCTTCCTGCACCACATCCCGCTTCACTTGCACGGCCGTGGCCACCAAATCCCCCCACCGCTCGGCGGGGAGCGGCCACGGCAAACGGCCGAGTTCCGCCCACAATACCCCCCCCGCCAACAGACCATGTTTAATCACCTCGGCCATGCCCGCCGAAAGTTCGGCGGGGGGCAAAGTGGCCAAGGTGTCCACATCGGCGATAACGGCCGTGGGTTGCATGAACGCCCCAATCAGATTCTTGCCCTGCGGCACGTCTACCCCCGTTTTGCCCCCCACACTGGCATCCACCATAGCCAACAAGGTGGTGGGGCAAGTGACAAAAGCGACCCCGCGCAGATAAGTGGCCGCCACAAAGCCCGCCATGTCGTTGACCACGCCACCCCCCACGGCCAAAATGGTCGTCTGCCGATCCAGCCGCGCATCTAACAACTTGTCGTAAATATCGCGCACCGTCTCCAGTGTTTTGTGCGCCTCGCCAGCGGGCACGGTTACGGCCAGCACCCGTTCTCGGCCGATGGCCTCCGCCACCAGCGCCCCATACAGCGGGGCAACGTTCTCATCCATCACCAGCGCCACATGGCAGGGCAGAGGGGCTAATTCGGGCAAACGGCCGAGCAACCCCCGCCCCACCAGCACCGTATATTCGCCCGTCGGGTGGGTGACGGGGAGTGCTGAGTGCTGAGTGCTGAATGCTGAGTGCTGGCTTTTCACTCACTTCTCACTTTTCACTTTTCTGCAACGCCTTCACAATCTCTTTGGCAATGCGTTGTGGTTTTTTGAGGGAGGTTTTGATTTGGGTGAAACGGCCGTAAGCGGCTTCGCGCTCGGCCAGCAACTCTTTGATGCGCTCGAGCGGTTTGGGCGTATCGAGCAACGGCCGATTGCCGCTGAGTTGAACCCGGCTCAAAATCTCGCGTGGGCTGGCGGTCAGGCAAAAAATATCGGCCGCTTCCTGCATAATCTCGGCGTTGCGTTCGCTGACCAACATGCCCCCGCCCGTGGCAATGACCAACTGCTTTTGCCGGGTCAGTTCGGCCGCCAATTGCGCCTCCCAATCGCGAAAAACAGCTTCGCCATCCTCCTTAAAAATCAGGTGGATGGGTTTCCCCGCTCGCTGGGCAATGAGTTTATCGGTATCCACAAGGGCATAGCCCAGTTCGGCCGCCAAAAAACGGCCGACCGTCGTTTTACCCGTGCCCATAAACCCCGTCAGGACCACATTTTGCTTTTTCTCGTTCATAATCGCCTCGAATTTTCTTTTGCCTTTGCGCGTTTTTGCCCTTTTGTCATAAATTCTTATTGCAAAAAGGCAATCATGCCAAAAAGCAAAGGGCAATGCACCATCCTACCTCAATAGAGCAGTGCCCCCTCTATCTCTATCTCCCGCCTCTATCGTTGGCCATGAAAATCCTCCACCTCGTCCACCAATACCTGCCCGAGCATGTCGGGGGAACCGAGCTATGCACCCAGATGTTGGCGCGGCAACAGGTGGCGGCTGGGCATGAGGCGGCCGTTTTCTTCCCCAGCACCCAGCGCACCAGCTTGGAACCAACCACCGAAGCGGGCGTGCGCGTCTACGGCGCACCCATTGGCCAGCGGAGCGGCAACCAAGTTTTTGCCCAAACCATGCGCGGCGGTGGCGATTTGCTGGCCGCATGGCGACACGTTTTGGCTCGTGAACAGCCCGACCTTGTTCACATCCAACACCTGATGGGCTTGCCCCCCGCGTTGGTGGGGGAATTACACGGCCGCATCCCCTACCTCGTCACCTTGCACGATTACTGGTACGGGTGTGCCAATGCTCAATTGTTCACCAATGATGGGCAAGAAAATTGCCACGGCCCGCGCTATTTTATCAATTGCGGCCGATGCGCTCTGGCGCGGGCGGGGGTGCGCCAAACGTGGCTCGCGCCAGCCGTCGCTCCCCTGCTGGCGTATCGCCAAAAGTTGTTGCGGCCGATTTTGACAGGGGCGGCGGCCGTCATCTCGCCTACCCGCTTTGTGCAAAACATGTATCGGCAGATGGGCTTCCCCCTCCCCCACGCCGCCCACATCCCCCACGGCATCGAAATCAGCCCCGCCCAATTGGCCGAGGCACAGAGCCAGCCCCAGCCGAACCAGCTACATCTCGTCTACAGCGGTGGTTTGGCTCCCCAAAAGGGGTTGCACACACTGGTGCAGGCGTTTAACAGCTTGCCCCCACGGCCGCGCTGACCATTTGGGGAGACACGGCCGCTTTTCCCGACTATGTCGCCGACCTGCGCCGCCTCGCTACCCACCCCCAAATTCGCTGGGGCGGCCGTTTGCCCCACGACCAAATCTGGAACGAACTCGCTTCGGCCTCGCTGGTGGCCATCCCCACCCACTGGTACGAAGCCTCCTCGCTGGTGTTGGATGAGGGGTTTATGGTGGGCACACCCGCCCTCGCTTCCAACTTAGGCGTGTTCCCCGAAAAAGTGCGGCATGGGCTAGATGGGTTGCTCGTGCCCCCCGCTGACACGGCCGCGTGGCGCACTGCGCTCCAGCGCCTGCACGACCAGCCCGGATTGGTGGCTAGTTTGCGGGCGAATGTTCGGCCGCCACTCACGGCCGAGGCACACACGGCGCAGGTGCTGGCACTTTATGCCAGCCTAAAATAATAGGGGTGCATCAGTCTATGGGTGTACTGGTGTATTCAATACACAGCTAGACCAGTACACCCATAAACAAAATGCCAGATGATGACCGTGAAAAGTGCATCTGACTAAGGCAGGTAGTTGTACGGGTTATCCCGCGCCGTGTTATAGCGAATCTCATAGTGCAAATGGGGGCCAGAAGAACAACCCGTGTTGCCCGAGCCGCCAATATATTGCCCCTTTTGCACAATTTGCCCCGCCCGCACATTGATACTGCTTAGGTGGGCATAAAACGTCTCAAAGCCGTTGCCGTGATTGATAACGACCAAATTGCCGTAGCAATAGGTGTTCCACGCCGCCCATGTCACCGTCCCCCTATCTGAGGCGACGACCGAGGAGCCTTCCGATGCCCCAATATCTAGCCCCGGATGCCCCACCCAATACCCTTGGGTGATGTTCCGCGCCGAAATCGGCCACACATGCGACCCCGTGCCCTGTACCAAGAAGTTGCTGTTGCCACCACCAATATCAGGCGAATTGTTGCCCCGAATAGAGGCCAGCGAGGGTGGGTTCCACACGAAGCCAATCTCGGGCAATGCGCCGGGAATGAGCAATTGTGTCTCGGGTAGAGCCGATAGGGGAATTCTAAATTATTGTCTGCATACGCGATGATTTCCTCGGTCGAAATGCCGTAGCGGGTGCTGATGCTTTCTAAGGTTTCGCCTCGTTCCACCGTGTGCAAAACGCCATCTATGGGCAAGATGACTAGCTCGGTGCCAGTTTGCAGGGCACTGGCCTCGTTGCTCAGGCGGGGGTTGCCGCCCAAAATGGTTTCGGTAGAAATGCCAAAGCGGGTGGCGATGTTTTCGGGGGCATCCCCCGCTTCGACGACGTAGGTGGGAAAGTCGTGGACGGGTTTTTTGCCGACGAAGGTGATCGGGTCTAGCTCAGGCGCCAAGCTGTTGTCGCTGAGAATGGGCACGCGGGTGAGGTCTATGGTGGGCAGGATGGGCACGGCCGCGCTTTCGCTCACGGCCGCTGTGGTTCCCCCATTTGCCACAGGCAATGGGGCTTCGACCAAGACCTCAAGCGGGTCATTGACGGCCGTCTCTTCCCCCGCCCCCAGCACCTGCACCCCCAACACAAACAGCCCTACAAGGGCTAATAAAATCAGATGATTGCTAAAACGTTGCATATGGATGTTACTGATTATTCGTTATTGGTTATTCGTTATTGATGACGAATAACCAAACTTATCACACCCCCCCTGAACAGCCAATGCACAGGAGAGCGGTTGTTAAGGCAATGCTCAGAATGGGAGGAGGGACGAGGGACGAGTGACCGCACCTGTCCCTCGTCCCCTGTCCTCCAACCCGTCCCTTAAACTTGCATCAAAAAGTTGACAGCCCGTTAAATTGGGAATAGCATTTTGATTGCCAATTAGACAATTGTCGAATTTTGTTGAACCCTCTCTCTTCTCTCTTTTCTCCCCTCCCCTCTCCTCTCCCTCCCATGTGGCGCAACCGTATCACCGCACTTGAATCGTGGCAGAAGACGTTGTACATCGTCTTCTTCTCCCAACTGATGTCCGTCGTTGGCTTCTCGACCATCTTTCCCTTTCTCCCGCTTTATGTCAAGCATTTGGGGGCGCGTTCTTCCCTGAGTGTTGAATTTTTGGCGGGGCTGGTCTTTTCCGCGCAAGCCTTTACCATGATGTTGGCCGCCCCGTTGTGGGGTGGGGTGGCGGATAGATACGGCCGCAAAATGATGATTCAACGCGCCACCTTTGGCGGGGCCATCGTCGTCTTGCTCATGGGGCTGGCCGATTCGGCCGAAACACTTATTTTGCTCCGCGCCGTGCAAGGACTGATAACAGGCACAATCCCGGCCGCCAACGCCCTTATCGCCGCCACCGCCCCCCGCGAACGAATGGGTTACGCGCTTGGGTTTATCAATGTGGCGCAATGGAGCGGTGTGGCCATCGGCCCCTTGCTGGGCGGTATTTTAGCCGATGCGTTTGGCTACCGCGCCTCGTTTGTCATTACAGGGGCTTTGCTTCTTATAGCGGGCATTTTGGTGCGCTGGGGTGTCCATGAACAGTTCCAGCCTGTCGTGCGGCAAAAGCAGGGAGCCAAGGGGTTGTGGGCAGATTGGCGGCACATTTTTGGAACGAAGGGAGTATCCATCACCTACGGGTTGCGCTTTATGGGGGCGTTGGGCAATAGCCTCATGTTGCCTGTCTTGCCCTTATTTGTCGTCTTGGTTTTGCCTGCGGGGGCGCTGGCCTTGGCCAATACGTATACGGGGTTGGTGGTGGGGATTGCTGGCGCGGCGAGTACGGTCACGGCCATTTGGCTCGGCCGTTTGGGGGATAGAATTGGCCACCGCACCATTTTAATCACCAGCGCCTTTGTCGCCTGTGTGGCCTATTTGCCCCAGAGTTTGGTCACGGCCGCGTGGCAACTCCTCCTCCTCCGCGCCCTCTCAGGAGCCGCTTTAGGTGGTATTATCACCTCCATCAGTGCCCTGCTGGCCACTCTCACCACCCCCGGCGAAGAGGGCACTGTTTATGGCTTGGATAGCTCGCTCAATGCCGCCTCGCGCACCATTGCCCCCCTGCTGGGAGCCAGCATTGCCCTCTGGTTCGGCCTGCGCTCTGTCTTTGTGTTTAGCGGCTTGCTCTATCTACTCATCGCCCTCACAACTTTGTGGTACTTGCCCAAAACGAAGGGGTATGAAGAAGTGCAAATTGTGAATAGTGAATTGTGAATGGTTAATTGTGAATGACTGACCGACTGAAAGACTGAAAGACTATGTTAGAAATTGAAATTAAGTTTCGGGTGGGGGATTTGGCGGCCGTGCGTGAGCAGTTGCTGGCCGCTGGGGCGGTACTGCACATTCCGCGCCTCTACGAACGCAATGTTGTGTACGACACGGCCGATTTTGCCTTGCGCGATGCCCAAAAGCTCCTGCGCTTGCGCCAAGACGAGCAAGTGCGGCTGACCGTGAAAGCCCCTGCGCCCACGGCCGATGCCCTTTCCCAAGCCAAAGTGCGCGAAGAGCGCGAAATCAGCGTCAGCGACTTTGACACGGCCGAGGCCATCTTGCTCCACTTGGGCTTTGAACCGAAACTGGTCTATGAAAAATACCGCGAAACTTTCCACCTCAACGGCCTCGAAATTGTGCTGGATGAATTGCCTTACGGTTATTTTGTAGAGCTAGAGGGGGATGAGGTGGCCATGCGGCCGACGGCCGACTTACTGGGCCTCGTTTGGGAAGAGCGGCTCCTAACCAACTACCTCGCCCTTATGGCGCACTTAAAGGAGACCCACCACCTCCCCTTCACCGATATTACCTTCGCCAATTTTGCGGCCGTCACCCATAACTTATGGTAGCTGGTTGGGAATTGGCGAATCGTTCACCTAAAACAGTTGATTCTCTCGCGCTACTTTCCTCGTTTTCTTGACAGTTTGCCTAAACATAACTATATTCTGGTCAGGGGAGAATCAAAACTATTTACGCCCATTTTTCCCAACTGCGCTCTGCAAACACAACTTCTATTGGCACACATAACTACCCCCATTAAGGAGAGGCTCGATGGCAAGTGTAACTTATAAAAACGTCGTTAAACGATATGGCGATATGACCGTCATCAAAGACCTAAGTATGGAAATCAAGGACAAAGAGTTCGTGGTTTTTGTGGGGCCTTCTGGGTGCGGAAAATCTACCAGCTTGCGGATGTTAGCAGGGTTGGAAGAGATTAGTGGCGGCGAAATTTGGATTGGTGACCGCAAAGTCAACGATGTTCCCCCCAAAGACCGGGACATCGCCATGGTTTTCCAATCTTACGCGCTCTACCCCCACATGAGCGTGTACGACAATATGGCCTTTGGTCTCAAACTCCGCAAAGTGCGCAAGGATGAGATTGACCGCCGGGTGAAAGAAGCGGCCGAAATCCTCGGCTTGGTCGAATACCTTGACCGCAAGCCCAAAGCACTCTCTGGTGGTCAACGCCAACGCGTCGCCGTCGGCCGTGCCATCGTCCGCGAACCAGCCGTCTTTTTGATGGACGAGCCATTATCCAACTTGGATGCCAAACTACGCGTGACTGCCCGCGCCGAAATCTCCAAGCTCCACAAACGGCTCCAAACCACCTTCGTCTATGTGACCCACGACCAAGTGGAAGCCATGACGATGGGCGACCGCATCGCCGTCCTGAATGCTGGCGACCTGATGCAAATTGACAGCCCCCGCAACCTGTACGAATACCCCGACAACATTTTCGTGGCTGGCTTCATTGGTAGCCCGAGCATGAACTTCTTCGATGCCACCTTGGTGGGCGAAGAAGGCAAGTTGTTTGTGGATACGGGTAGCTTCCGGGTGCATGTGCCCGACGGCCGTAAAGCCCCCTACCAAAATTACGTCGGCAAACAAGTTGTTTTCGGCATCCGCCCCGAGCATATCCACGGTGCCCAATTCGCTCCCCCCAGCATCAACCCCTCCCCCATCACGGGCACTGTTGATGTGGTTGAGTTGTTAGGGCACGAATTGCACACCTACGTTTCCTCGGGCAAAAGCAGTTTTGTGGCTACCATTGACACTCGTGTTGCCCCCTCCATTGGGAGCAAGATTGATTTGGTGATAGACATGGACAACATGCACTTGTTCGACAAGAACAGCGAAAAAGCGATTCGCTAACTCCGATTGTTTTCTTTTGTAACAAAAAGCCACTGCCCAAAGCAGTGGCTTTTTTGTTGCTTAAAACGTACCTTCTCCAGAATTCGGGTTGCGAACTGGGTTCCCCCCCAGCGAGATGAACGTCGTGGCGCAACATATTGCGCCACGACTTATGGGGAAGATACAGCTAATCTTTAGGAGCTTTGCCCACCTTCTACAATGCGCCCAGCGGCCGACCATGCCCGTTTGGCATCTTCATACCCCATCTCGTACATGCGCTCGTGCCCCTCGAGCGTGTAGCTCACTATTTGCTCGGCTGGAATGGGCTGGCTCGGTGCAAAAATGACAGGGTCGGGAATAATCCGCAAATCCTGCTCGAACACATCGGGAATGCCATCCTGATTCAAATCGGCGTAGCGTTCGGCCGCGCCTTCCTGTGCAATTTGCTGGCGAACTTCGGCCAACATCGTTTGCAGGCGGGCGTTTTGGATTTTTAACTTCACATACTCATTGACACGGCGGAACATCTTTAGGTCGGCCCGGAACGAGGCCAATAAGGCCCAATCGAGGGCGAGGCTGGCCGCTTGTAAGATGTTTTCAGGGAGGGGCACGGCCGTTTGCTGGCTCTCCCCCCACGGAGTCATCAACACCACCACAATATCTTCCGCCCCCGCATCTATGGCCGCGCCCAAGGGCGTGTTAGAAACTGTCGCGCCATCCCAAAATACGTGCCCATCCAGTTTGGTGGCAGGGTAGATGAGCGGAATGGAGCAACTGGCGATGATGTGGTCAATCGTCAGGGGGGCAATTTGGGTTTGGCTGGGGAAGATATCGGGGCTGTTGCCGTAGACAAAGAGCTTGCCTGTGTCTACTTCGGTGGCTGTCAGGCGCAAATGCACGCGTGCCTCGGCCGAATTAATGCGGCCGAAGTCGAGCCACCCATCCTCCATTAAGGTTTCCCGCAGAGGGGCGGTATCCAACAAAAAGTGGTTTTTGAGCGGGTTGAGGTTGGGTTTTTGGACATGCTCCGTTCGCAACCGCCGCCACAAAGCCCACAACGATTGGGCGGAGTGGCCAGAGGCCAAGGCGGCCCCGTTGACTGCGCCAATGGATGTGCCCACGACGACATCGGGGAACCATTCGTGTTCATGTAAAAAGCGCAGTGCGCCCACATGGTAAGCCCCACGGCCGCCCCCCCCCGATAACACCAATGCCCGCTTGCGATTTTTAGGTAACATAAAAGCCTCTATTAGGTGCAGGTTACAAGTTACAAGTTGTTTATCACCTGTAACTTGTAACAAAATTGCTGGCGAAAAATGAAAGACACAAACCAAGTTACAAGTCGCCTCACAGCATTTCAAATAAGGCGCGGTACTTGGCCAAAATGATGTCCCAGTTGTAGTTGGCCTGAACGAAGGCACGGCCGTTTTCGCCCAACCCCTTGGCCGTGCGGGGATGGCGTTGCAGGTAATCTAGCGCGGCCGCAAACTCTCGCTTCTCGTAGTAATATAGCCCTCCTTGGCTTCGGCGGCACTGCTCTTTGAGAACTTGGCAGTTGCCATTGACCAACATCGGTTTGCCCATCAGCCACGCCTCGAGGGCAATCATGGACAGGCTTTCGTAGAGCGAGGGCATAATGACCACTTCGGCCGCGCCAATTGCATCAAACTTGTCTTGTTCGGTGATAAAACCAAGGGTGTGGATGGCGGGGTGGGTGGGCACGGCAATGTCGGCCCGGCCTGCCAGAACGAGGGGCAAGGGGTGGGCGGCCGTGTCATGGTAAGCCCGAAAATCATCTAAGAGGGAGGGCACATTTTTAGCGGCCGTGACGCGGCCGACATAGAGCGCAAACGGCCCCGTTATCCCAAATTTCGCCCGAAAGCGGGCGGGGTCGGGCGGGTCGGGCGGTGGGTCTATGCCAATCCCCACGATAATACTGGGCACGGTGGTCTCGGTTATTTGGCGCACCAACTGTTGTTCGGTGGTGGTGTTGTAGGCCAGCAGGCGGGGTTGATGAAACAGCGGCCGAAAAATGGGCATGGCCAAGAATGGGTCTTCGTGTGCTGTAGGAACCAATATCGCCTTATCGGCCACGAGGGGCAAGCCATAAAAAGCGGGGGCGTAGTGATAGGTGATGAAGATGAAGCCATCGTACTGGTCGCGCCCTGCTTGAATAGCGGCGAGGAGCGCGGCCGAATTGGGCCCTTGGCGGCTCATCCACGCTTGCTCATCGGCCAAGGTGTGTGGGCTGGTCAAGAGCAAGCCCGTCTCTTTTTGCTCGCGCACCCAATTGCGCGGTGCGTCGGTGGCATAGCGATGCACCTGCACCCCGTTGAGCGTTGTTTGCCCCGCTGGGTAATGGTTTTCCCATGTGGTGTAATCGAGGGCGCAGGTGGTGAGGATGGTGACAGCGGCCGTGCCGCTGGCCTGTAGTTTTTCCGCCAACCAGCGGGCGTGTAGCTCGGCGCCACCGTTCACTTCTTCGCCGTAGCGTTGGACAACAAGGGCAATTTTGGGCATCTTAGGTCGTTGCAGAAAAATAGTCATCCAAATAGTTAAAACGAGACACGAATTCCACGAATTTCACGAAATAGATTCGAGAAAATTCGTGTCAAAAAGCATTCACCCATCAGAACAGTTAAATTTTGGGCATGGCCCTTATTGGATAAGGGGAATCACTTCTAATTGTTCCACGATGAGTTCCCCTTCCCCATCGTACTGAATGTAAAGTTGGAAAACAGGTTCCTCGCGGTAATTAATCTCATGCAGGGCAGGGATTTGGAAGGTGTGTTCCCACACCAATGGTTGCAGAGAGGGTGTAAAGGGTAAAAAGTCCTCTTCCCAGACGATTACCGTATCAAACACAATGCGCCACTTGGCACTGGGGCTGGTGGCACGATGTTGGTAGGCTAATTTTAGGTGATAAGGGGTGTTTGGGACGAGGGGAATGTAGGGGCCGTGGGTAAGTAGGCCACTCTCTCCTGTGGAGGCGATGCGCGTTTGGCCGATGATTTGCCCTGTTTGGCTCGGTAGCTCATGGGCGGGCAGGATGATAGGTTGAATCGGCCGTGGGGGGAGGAAGAGCAGGCCAACGGCCGCCAAGCCCATCAAACCCCAGATGGCATCTGGCTTGCGCCAACGGCCGTGCCACAAAACCCCACTTCCCGCACCTACCAAGGCAAGGCTTAACAACAAGGCTACCCAGTTGGGGTAGTGGCTGGCAAATTGGGCGACATCGGCAAAGGAGGGGAGGCGTTGCAGTTGGGCAATATCAAAGGCGAACCAATGGCGGTATAAATTTTCTCTGGCCCAAATGGGTTGGGTTCCAAGGCGGTAGTTGTAAAGGTAGTTATTGTGGGTGACCCATGTATGGGCGAAGAGGGTTTGCAGGGCAAGGCTGGCGGCACTGGCGAGGAGCAAAAACGGCCGCCCCCACGGCCGTTGGGCGAGCAGAGCAAAGGTGTGCGCCAGCGGCAAAAACCACAACCCCACGGCCGCCCAGCCAAATCTTCCCCAAAAGGAAAAGCCGCCATACACATTCCAATGCATCGCATTGGGCACTGTCAGGGCAAGGTAGAGCAACATCAGCAAGAGCGTTTCTCGCTTGTGATGTGCCCACAGAGTGCCCACCCCTAACAAGCTCAGCCAAACAAAGGGGTGCTGTAGCAAAAGCCCGTGCTGAACATCCCACAAAGGCCACCCCAAACCATGCTCATCTGGCGCGCGCCTCCCAGCAAATCTTCTGGGGTATATGGCCCTAGCGCATGGCCAAAGGCGCGTAGGTTATAGCTGGCCAATAAGGCAAGGGAGAGGGTGTTGAGGAGTAAGAACGGCAATAGGGGTTGGAGTTGCGGCCGTTTGCGCGAGGCATCCCAACAAGTGGCCATAAAAAAAGAGCCAAAATAAGGGCGGGAGCCAATAAACGCACATGGAGCCAAGGCAAAAAGGCGGTTTCTAGGCTAAAGAGGAGGATGGCGGGCAGGGATAACGGCCGTTTTCCGTTCTCATTGGGGTAGAGGAGCCAGACAGCATGTAAAATGAGCCACCCCGCCAGCAAGTCGGGGTAAATTTGGGAGCTACCCGCCAAAAAGGGCAAGCCGAAGGTAAATGTGACGGCCGCCACCAACGCCCATTTTGCCGAACCACAAATTTGCCGTGCCATGTGATAGCAGAGATGGGTGAAAAGGGCTGTCAGCCCGAAGGCCAAAGCCATCTTGCTCCCCCAAATGCCCCCCAACGCATAGGGCACAATCAGCAGTAACCCAAGGCCACGGCCGTGCAGGCTCGCCCCGTTGATGCTGTGCATATTGACCAGAGAGTAGGGCACGGCTTGTGTAACGAGGTTGGTCGCTTGTTGGTTGTTGGTCAGCCAAACATCCCCATCGCTCAAGATGGATTCGGTGATGAGCAAATAGTGGGGTTCATCACCTGTAATGAGGTAGTAATTGTGGGTTTGGAAGAAGACGGCCGTGGCCAAAGCGAAAAGGGCTGGCCCAAAAAGCAAACTGTGGTGGCCTAACTTGGACAGAAAAGATTTGCTCATTTGCACAGAGGAGGGCGATAAAACGACAGCTTTGCGGCGAGCCACCTGCCCCTAAATGGTGGGGGGTAATTGGGGGTGGTGGAAGATTTTTTGGAGCGTGGCCAGCATTTGCGCCTCAAGCGCAGGAGTGGTGAACTGGATGGCGCGGGTGCGTGCGGCCGTTTGCAATTGCGCGTAGGCGGCCGTGTCATCCAGCAAACGGCAAATCTCGGAAGCGGCCGTTTGCGGTTGGTGCTTGTCTATCACCACGGCCGCTTCCCCACCCACCGCGGGCAGGGGGGGGATGTGATGCACGACAGGTGGAACCCCAAAATACATCGCCTCCACCAAGGGCACACAAAAACTCTCCCATTCCGATGTGACCAGCAAAAAGCGGGCATGGCGGAAAATTTGAGCCAACAATTTGGGATTGTTTTCTTGCCCCAACAGCAAGACTCGGTTGGTGAGTTGGTTCTTTTGGATGGCTCGCTCAATTTGCGCTTCGTAGCGGTTGGAGAGGGCGGCCGAGCCAACCAGCACCAGCACCGTATCAGGGCGTTGGCGATGAACGGCCGCGAAAATCTCGATGAGTGCCAAAATATCTTTTTGGGGCACGAGCCGCCCCACAAACAACAGGTATTCGAGTTGCCCCAGCAAGCCGTCTAATCGTTCGGGCGGCGGTTCGGCCGTGCCAAACCGCTCCAAATCCACCACCAACGGCAATTTGTGAATGCGCGATTCGGCGAACCCCTGTTTGATGAGTTCCTGCGCCGCATAATCGGAATGAACGACATTGGCCGCAAAAGTCTTGGCCAAATGGGGGAGCATATCCAGCCCCCTCTGGCACAAATCCTCGAGGTAGGGGTTTAGCCCAGTGAACAAGCGGGGCGGGGAGATGCCGTGAAAATCCATCACCTTGACATCGGGGCTGGCTTGGGCAATGGCGATGTTGTCGGCGTAAATCGAATAGTGGAACCACAAAATATCCTGCCCTGTTGGTTGATATAAACGGGAGGGCAAGGCGGTTTCCGCATAACCAGCTGTCACGGCATCCGCAAACAGGCGCACGCGCACCCCCCACCGGCGCAAAATGGCGGTTTGGGTGAGGATGTAGTTGCCAATTGCGTCGCCGGGGGCGAGCGTGGCGGTCATGATGTTGACGGTTAGAGACATACAGACTAGAGACTGGGCTGGAAGAGCTGGGCGAGGGCTGTTTGGAACGCCGTTTGGGCGGCCGTTTCTGTGAAATTGGCCAGCCGCTGGCGTTGGCGGCCGATAATGCGCTCCCGCCACGCCCCATCCGTTACCAATAAATCCACCACTTCGGCCAAGCGTTCATAATCTTTTTGGCCAAACAAAACGGCCGCATCCCCCAACACATCGGGGGTGCTGGCCGCATGATAAGCCAAAACGGGCAAGCCGAGGTACATGCTCTCGATATAAGGCTTGCCAAACCCTTCATGTTCGCTCATGGAAACGTATAAATCGGCCGTGCGGTAATAGGTGACGAGTTGCTGTTGGGAGACACGGCCGGGCATGGAAACGGCCGCTTTTAGCCCCAACACCTCCGCCAAATCCCACATCCATGTGGCGTAGCTTTCTAACCAATGGTCACCCACCAAATGCAGGCGGGCGGTGGGGGCGATGCGCCGATAATAGTAGAGCAGTTTGATTAAATCTTCTTGCTTTTTGTTGGCCGCAATACGGCCGACAAAGAGCAAATTTGGCCCTGTCTGGCGCAAATCGGCCGCTAACTCCTCATCTATGGGCAAATCGTACTCGGCCGTGGCAAAGGTAATGGGCACGACGGCCGCTTTTTTGTAGCCCAGTTCCGCCAGCTCGGCCGTGTTGTAGGGCGAATCGCCAATGGCAAAAATCGTACGCGGCCGTAGGGCGACGAGTTGTTCGCGCCCCAGCCGCATTTGCGCCGCCCAAAAGGGGTTGCTGTGTTCAAAAAAGTGGGCGGGGGTGATGTTGTGGTAAACCATGATGAGTTGGACGGGCCAACTCATTACCGTTTCGGCCACCTCGGAGCCAATGCTGTGGTGGAAAATGACGTAGGGTGCGGCCGAGGTGGGGCGGTAACTGGCCAACGGCCGTATTTCACGCGCCATGGTGGGGTGTATGTGCAATGCGTAAATGTCGGACAGATAGCCCATCTCGCGCAACCAACGCCGCATCAACAGCGCATGGTCGGTAATGGCATCGTGCGGCACAGCCCCCACGAGGATTTGGTCAAGGGTTTTGGGGGGATTTGTCATTGGTCGCTTGTCATTGGTCATTTGTCACTTGTCATTTGCTCACTTAAACCAATGCCCCTTTGTTCATTGTTCATTGTTCTTTGCCTCTAGTTCGGCAAGGCGTTCTTGCTGTTGTTGCACCAAGGTTGTCAGTTCGTTGATGGCTTGGACGAGGTGGCCATTGACGAGGATTTGGTGGGCGGCCGTGCGGTTGACATAAAACAGGACAAGACTATGCGCTTGTTGGCGCATAAGTGCCCACAAACGGCCGAACAAAGGCATCCGCGTGGCGGGCGAACTGGCCAGCAAGGGTTCGGTGGGGGTTTGGGGGTAGAGGTTGTTGACTTGCCGCAAGTGGTGGTGCAAATTCATCGCTTGGGGCAAATGGGCGGGCAAGGGGGGCAGGGTTGCGGCCGAGCCATAGCTGGGGAAAAAGCGCACCCCACGGCCGTTTTGCCCCCGCCGGGCGGCGACCCGTTCGTCTACCACGGCCGTGATGTGGGCGACGGTTCGTTCGTTGTCGTGGAAAGAGAGGAAATCTGGCATGGGGAAGGGGAGGAAGGAGAATGCGGAATGGAGAATGGGGAAGGGCTTATTTGAGACTTTTTTCGAGGCCGAGTTGGTGGAAGAGGGCTTCGTATTTGGCCAGCACGACATCCCATGCAAAATGGGTGTGGACGTAGGCACGGCCGTTGGCTCCCATCTCATCCGCCACGGCGGGCTGGCTAAAGAAAAAATCGGCCGTGGCCGCGAACTCCTCGTAATTGGTGAAATACAGCCCGCCATTGGCCGACAACGCATGTTCGCGGGTGACAGCGCACTGCCCATGCACCATGACAGGTCGGCCAGCCAACCAACTTTCCATAATTACAATGGAAAAGCTCTCGTGAAGCGAGGGCTGGCAGGTGGCGGTGGCGGCGGCGTAGGCGTTGTATTTATCGGCCAAGGGCACAAAACCCAAGTCTAGCACATGCGCGGCCGTGAGCGGGGGAATGGAGACCGCGCCCGAGCCGATGAGGACGAGTTTACGGCCACGGCCGCGTCCTTCCTTCTGGTAACGTCCCCAATACTCCAGCAAGAGGGGCACGTTTTTGCCCGCCTCGCGCCGCCCCGCATAGAGCAGGAAGGGGGTGTCGCCGAGGCGATATTTGGCGCGAAATTGGGTTGTATCGGCCGTGAAATCAGTCTCCACCCCCATCCCCACCACCCCTCGCCACTGCCCCGTGGGTGTGCCAAACAATTGCTTGGCCAACGCCGCCTCGGCATGGCTGAGAAAGAGCAACCCTTGCGCTTTTGTGAGTGGCTCGCGGTACAAGTCGAGGTGGGCGTAGCTCTCGTCGTGCAGGCAGGGGATGTGCAAGGTGCGTTGGGGCGCGATAAGGCCGCCAAAGTAGGCGGTGGGGAACATGTAGGGGGTGCAGATGAACCAGTAGTCCGCCTGATTTTTGGCCATGTAGGCGTATAAATCGGGGGCGCGAAACAGTTCGTTGATGAAGGTTTGTTGCTCGGCCGTGTTCAGGCTCATCCCCAACATGAGCCGTTGATTAAGCGCATCGAAGGTCGCTTTGTCTCGTTGTTGCACGGGAAAGCGGCGCACAGCGACCCCATTTTCATGGCGCAAGCTGGGTTGGTGGTAATTTGTCCCCCAATCCGCGTAAAAATCCTTAATGCAGGTGGTCAGGATTTCGACAGGCCAGCCAGCGGCCGTGAGTTTTTCGGCCGTGGTGCGGGTTAAAGATTCCATCCCGCCGGGGATTTGGCCATACCAAGGAGTGACAAAGGCTATTTTACGCATAGGCGATAACAATTTGTAGGATGGGTCACTGTATCAAGAAAGTATCTTTACAAATTTTGACTAGAGACAAGGGACTGGGGATGTTTGTGACCGCCAGTCCCTTGTCCCCAGTCCAAAGTCCGTAATTGTAAAGAGTGCTTGACCATGCCCTATTTGTAAATGAAAGATGAGGAGATTATACCCAATCTGCCCATCTCTCAATCGGCGAATTTGCACCTCTCCCAATCCCTTGCCAACTCATGCTATAATTTGCCGCTATGGGATTTCCAAACTGGACATTATGGGGCATGGGCGGCAGTGCTTTGGCGGCATTGTTGGCCATGTTATTGGCATACATGGGGCAATCGCCCAACACCATCTATCGGCTCGGCCGCATGGGGCAATTGCTCAAGCGGCGGGCGCGGATGTTTACAGGGCTAGGCGTGGCTGGCCTGATGCTGGGGCTTGGCTTTTTCTTGGCGGGTGTGCCGCTGGGAGCCGAGCCAACGGCCGTGGCTGAACTCCCCACAACCGAGGCGGTACTGAACGAGGCAGAAGCGAATCAGACAGCAGAACCCACCTTGCTCGTCTCGCCTTCAGCCTCGACGACAACGGCCGAAACCTCTACCGAGGGCGAAACTGGCACAGGCGCAGAAGAAGTTGAGCCCGAGGAAACATCCGATGGCACTGTCGAAGCAGGGGTTGGTTTTCTGCCGAGGGATACGCCCGAAGCGGATGCTACAGCCCCCCCCACAAACACTCCTAGCCCGACCACCACGGCCAGCCCCACCCCCACCCCACCCAACACCCCTACCCCTAGCCCCACGGCGACGCTGACCCCCACGCCCACCTTTACGCCAACCCCATTTACAGGGCCAACGGCCGTGGTGGCCGCCGACGGCCGTGCCTTGTGGCTCCGCCGCTCCCCGGTGGCCAACGCCTCGTGCCACTGGCCGATGGCGAGGTGGTGGCGGTGACAGGCGGCCGTGCCAACCAAGACGGCAACCTGTGGCAAGAGGTGCGCACAGGCGTAGGCGTCGTCGGCTGGATAGAAGATGCCTTTTTGGTGGGAGCGACAGAGCAATAAATAGATAGAGTGTAGAGATAGAGATAGAGGGAACCCCCGACGGGGTGGCCGTTGATGCCTTCCTCTGTCTCTATCTCTATCTGAATCAATAACCAATAACCAATAACCAATAACCAATAACTCCCCTCCCCCCATGCCCCACCTCACCGACACCTTCACCACCCAATTCGGCTCCCCCCCTGCGCTGGTTGTGCGCGGACCGGGGCGGGTTAATCTGATTGGCGAACACACCGACTACAACGACGGCTTTGTCATGCCGATGGCCATAGACCGCGCCGTGCGCATTGCCCTACGGCCGCGCTCCGATAAGCGCGTCGTTGTTACTTCGCTGGATATGGGCGAAACGGCCGAATTTGCGCTCGACCACCTGCACCACAACCAACCGACATGGATTGAATACATCAAGGGGGTGGCGTGGGCGCTCCAGCAACATGGCTACGCCCTCGAGGGCTGGGAAGGGGTGATGGTCGGGGATGTGCCGATTGGGGCGGGGCTGTCCTCCTCGGCCGCTGTCGAAATGGCCGCCGCACGGGCGTTTGCGGCCGTCTCTAATTTGCCGTGGGAACCCGCCACGATGGCCCGCCTTGGGCAAATTACCGAAAACAGATGGATGGGGGTTAATTCGGGCATTATGGATCAGATGATTTCGGCCGCTGGGCAGGCCGACCATGCCCTGCTGATTGATTGCCGCACTCTTGAGACGACGGCCGTGCCCCTGCCACCCCACACCTGCGCCGTTATTTTAGATACCAGCACCCGGCGCGGGCTGGTAGATTCCGCTTACAACGAGCGGCGGGCACAATGCGAAACGGCCGCCGCCCATTTTGGCGTGGCCGCCCTGCGCGATGTCTCGTGGGAACTGTTTGAAGCGCGGGCAGGGGAATTGGATGAGGTGGTGCGCCGCCGAGCGCGGCATGTGGTGGGGGAAAACGGCCGTGTTTGGCAAGCCCAACAGGCTATGTTGGCAGGGGATGCGGCCGAACTCGGCCGTCTGATGAACGCCAGCCATGCCAGTTTGCGCGACGATTTCGAGGTTTCCAGCCCTGCCCTGAACGCCATTGTCGAAATTGCCCAACAACACCCCTTGTGCTGGGGGGCACGGATGACAGGGGCGGGGTTTGGCGGCTGTGCCGTCGCTCTCGTCGCCCAGCAACCTGACCAATTGGCTGATTTTGTGCAAACGGTGCAAACCGCTTACCACGCCGCCACCCAACTCACCCCCAACTTGTACATTTGCCGCGCCACGGCTGGCGCTTCCGTTGAGCCATAAGGGTGTTTTACTGAAAAATCCCCAACAGGGCGAGCAGGAGCAACAAGCCACAGGCGAGTAAAAGGTGGCGATTGGCCGTTAGAATTTCGGCCGTGTTAAAGGGGGGGAGCTGTTTGGTGAGGTGAGGCGGCCGTGCCATCCCCAACAATGCTTGTTGTAGAACACGAGCCGTTTGCGGCCGTTGGTCGGGGTGCATTTCCATCGCCCACATGGTCGCCTCCGAAATGGCCAGCGAAATTTCGGGGTTGACCCTGTGCGGTGGCTCCAGTCCATAGGGGTTGAGGAACCTATCTTTGGCCGAGAGGGGTGGGTAGCCCAACAACAAAGTGTAGAGGGTAGCTCCCAAGGCGTAGATGTCGGAACGGCCGTCGGTGTGGTCTAACTCGCCGCCGTATTGTTCGAGCGGGGTGTACAAGGCTGTGCCGCGCCCCTGAATGACGGTAATGGTACGGAGTTCATCGGCCGCCAACACTTTGACCAAGCCAAAATCCACCAACTTAATGCGGTTATCGGGGGTCAGCTTGATGTTGGCGGGCTTAATATCGCGATGGACGACGGGTGGGTCTTGTTCGTGTAGGTAAATGAGGGCATCTATGATTTGCAGACCCCAGTTGCAGACCAAGTTTTCCTTAAATGATTTGCCTTCGGCCAGTGTCTCATCCAGCAATTGCTTCAGGTCTTTGCCGGGTACGTAATCCATGACGAGGTAATCACGGCCGCTTTCCGAGAAAAAATCAGACACTTTGGGCAGGTTGGGGTGGTCTAGCTGGGCCAGAATGCTCGCCTCGCGCAAAAATTGGGCTTGGGTTTGGGCGCGAAGTTCGGCCGATTCTTGGGGGTCTAGTTGCACTTCTTTGATGGCGCACAACCGCCCCGGCAAGCGCAAATCTTCAGCGCGGTAAACGCTTCCCATCCCCCCTTGCCCCACGACATTGGTGACTTTGTAGCGTTCGCGCAGAACGGTTGCAGAAGGGAGGGCGGGCAGAATCATGGGAAGTTTGGCCATTTGCGGGCAAGTTCTTATAATTTTCTAGTGGGAGTAGCGGCTAGTGGTTAGTGAGGAGTGGCTAGTGGTTAGTGGCTACTACCTTAGTAACTGGTGGAAATTTGTAACGAATTACCTCACCCATCTATCTTCGTCTTTCGTAATTCGTCCTTCGTAATTCCTAATTTGTATTCAATTGTAACTAAATCTTGGTCGAAAGGGGCAACTTATGAGCAGTCAACCTGTGTTTATCGTGCGGGAAGGGCAATTGGCGGGCCAACGGTGGGTGATTGATTTAGAGGAAAAGGATGAGTTTTTTGTCGGCCGTGGGGCAGAATGTGACATTGTGCTACCCGAGCGGCAAGTCTCGCGCCAGCACATTCGGCTAACTCGTGAAGGGTTCACCTACATTTTGCACGATTTAGGGAGCAAGAATGGCACACATCTCAACGGCCGTCAACTAACTGGCAGTATTCCGCTCAAAGATGGCGACCAAATCCAAATCGCGCTCTGTGTGACGTTGCTGTTTGTGGGCACGGAGGCGACCTTGCCCCTGAGCCTTGAGTTGCCGCGCCCCCCGCAAGGCAATTTGGTGCTGAATGAGGAGTTGCGGACGGCGGCCGTTCACGGCCGTGAACTCGACCCACCCCTCTCCTTGGCGCAATTCCGCCTGCTCAAACTGCTGTTCGAAGCCAACGGTGCAGTGTGCGACCGAGAAAGCATCATTGAAACGGTGTGGCCGGGCACAGAGGGTATTGGGGTCTCGGAACAGGCGATTGATGCGCTGGTGCGCCGCTTGCGCGATAGGCTTTCTGAAATTGATGATTACAATTACATCGTCACTGTGCGCGGGCATGGTTTTCGGCTGGATAACTTGCCCCATTAGCACAACTGGCCAGACTGAGTGTCCTGAAAAAGGTTTTATGGCAAAAGGGCAAAAGAGCTAAAAGGCAAAATCGCTCGACAGAAAATTCGTGTGATTCGTATCAATAAAATACGAAGTACGAAGGACGAAGTACGAAATTACGCCAAGGATGTTGTACTTCGCCATTTGTACTTCGTTCTTTTTTTGCAGACTCGTGGCAGGGAGTTGGAGGGGGGCGGGGGAGCTAAATTGGGAACAATATCATTGAAGCAACCAAGTGGTTTGCCGAGCGGCCGTTCCTAAATCCCAGACTGCGTTTTGTGGTTGGCGCAGAGGAGGAACCAGAAAATGGCCGTTCACCTCCATCACTATTTGTTTCCACTAGACAAAGGAGAGTTTGTATGTTTCGCCGCTTGTTTCAGTCCGTGGCCACGGCCGCCTTACGCCGTAAATTCACCTCCCTGTTTCTTCTCCATATGCTTGTCATTGGCGCAATTATGCTCTGGGCCCAAGAGCAAACCACCCTTCAATCCGCCCCCACCGCAGGCGATACTTGCGTAGATGCTTCCGCTAGTCCCCTTGTGGGAACCTTGCCGATGGGGCCTATTGCTGATACCACAGTAGGGCAGACAGACAACTACGATTTGCCTGCTGACACCACCAACCCCGCCTGTGCCGCTCCCACCAATGGGACTGGGGCTGGCCCTGCTGGCTCATTGCCCCGTGGCTCTATCTATACGGGTACGGGTACGGCTCCCGACCGCGCCTTTAGTTTCACCACCAACCAAAGCTGTACCCTGCAAATTACAATGGATCCCACAGGGGCAGAGGATTTGGCACTGATGGTTTACCAATCTGTTTGCTCTAGCTTGTTGAATGATTGTGTGGTGGTGGATGACACAGGCGTTGGGGGTGCCGCTGAACAAGTTTCCATTGATGCTATTGGCGGCACGGAATACTTCATCGTGGTAGATGGGTATTCGACAGGGGGAACCCCCCCCGGCCCGAGTGGCCCCTTTACTCTTGCTATTGCTGAAACAACCGCCACAGGTTGCCAATTGACAGATGACCCAGATACCGATGGAGATGGGGTGAGTGATATTTTGGAATGCCCTTTCAGGTGATCCCATGACTCAAGTGGGATGTGATAATGCCGATGCGGCAGGAGCCATAGACATGCTCGACCCATTGACAATTTGTGGGTTGGGGACTGTGCCCACCAACCAAAATAGAACGTTTAATACAACCAATCCTGTTGTGGTTAACATTCAGAGTGCTGGAACTCTCGAGTGCATCCAAGTGGCGCAAACGGCCGGAATACACCCTCAAGGCACGGCTGGTGGAGCAGATGTCAGTAATAATTGGTATTACAC
>JADJSZ010000073.1 GCA_016711405.1 Candidatus Hadersleviella danica
TTGAGTCATAGCCAAGTCAATTCATCTATATGAACCCACAGCAAGGTAAGAGATAAAGCACAGGCCAATCGAGATACCCAAGAGGTAGCTCGGCCGTGTGTGCCGAGCTTTTTTGTTCTTATAGGCAAAATGGTAAAATGAATTTCATTCACAATTACCCATTAAACATTCACAATTACTAATTAAACAGTTTGACCTCCAATTTGTGAGCACGAGCAAAAGTTCGTGACCAGAAATTAGTGGCCAAGCGCCTTAAGTGAGCGGTGGACACCACTCAGGCACATTTACAGCTGAATATATTGCGAAGAAAGCGCATGAAGACGCCGGGTTCTCCATAACAGAGTAGCAAGCTACTAAGAGTGTACGGAGGATGCCTTGGCGCCAAACGCCGATGAAGGACGTGGTACACTGCGAAAGTCTCGGGAATCGTGTACAGATGTTATATCCGAGAATTTCCGAATGGGGAACCCCACTGCGGGTTTATGCCGCAGTATTCTGTTCTGAACACATAGGGACAGAAAGGGAACGAAGCGAACTGAAACATCTAAGTAGCTTCAGGAAAAGAAATAATTCTCCTAGTAGTGGCGAGCGAACGGGGAAAAGCCCAAACCATTTTGCATGTCAAAATGGGGTTGTAGGGCATCGCGCATAGGAGTAAAAAGTTATTTGGTAATGGAATGGTGTGGAAAGGCCAACCAGAGAGGGTGACAGTCCCGTATATGAAACCAAGTAGCCTCCTGCGATGTACCTGAGTACAACGGGACACGTGGAACCCTGTTGGAATCTGGGCGGACCACCGCCTAAGGCTAAATACGTTTGGCGACCGATAGCGAACTAGTACCGTGAGGAAAGGTGAAAAGACCCTAGTGAAGGGAGTGAATAGAACCTGAAACCGTACACTTACAACCGGTCAGAGCACGATGGCGCAAGCCCGTGTGATGGCGTGCCTTTGGAGAATGAGCCAGCGAGTTAATCTCGGTGGCAAGGTTAAGTCAGAGACAGACGGAGCCGTAGCGAAAGCGAGTCTGAAAAGGGCGCGAAGTCGCTGGGATTAGACACGAAAACCAGGGTGAGCTACCCATGGGCAGGCTGAAGCGAGTGTAAGAGCTCGTGGAGGGCCGAACTCACTAATGTTGCAAAAATTAGGGGATGACCTGTGGGTAGAGGTGATATGCCAATCGAACTTGGAGATAGCTTGTTCTCTCCGAAATAGCTTTAGGGCTAGCGTTGCGCGTTTACTGTTGGGGTAGAGCACTGAATAGGCTAGGGGGCGCAAGCTTCCAAACCTAATCAAACTCCGAATACCAGCAGTTTAGAGCGTGGCAGTCGGACTACGTGAGATGAGTTTCGTAGTCGAAAGGGAAACAACCCAGACCGCCAGCTAAGGTCCCTAAGTGTGTGCTAAGTGAAACGATGTGAGAGTGTTTAGACAGCCAGGAGGTTGGCTTAGAAGCACCACCCTTTAAAGAGTGCGTAATAGCTCACTGGTCAAACGCTCTTGCGCGGAAAATGTAACGGGGCTCAAGCACCACCGAAGCTACGGATCGTGATTTATCGCGATGGTAGGAGAGCGTTGTGTGGGAGATACAAGCATTACCGAAAGGAGATGTGCGGCCCACACAAGTGAGAATGCTGGCATGAGTAGCGTAAAACATGTGAGAACCATGTTCCCCGAAAGCCTAAGGTTTCCGACGGAAGGTCAATCCGCGTCGGGTTAGTCGGGCCTAAGCTGAGGCCGAAAGGCGTAAGCGATGGACATCGGGTTAATATTCCCGAACCAGGTATGTGGAGCGATGCGAGGACGCAATTTGGTAGGCCAGCCCCTTATTGGATTGGGGTTCCAAACGGTTAGGTCATTGAAGACGGTAGGTAAGTCCGCTGTCTGAGACTGAGCCGTGACGGCGGTGCCTAAGAGCCAAGTGGTCGAGCCAAGTTGCCAAGAAAATCCGCTAAGCGATGAAGTGTACCTGCCCGTACCGCAAACCGACACTGGTAGGCGAGTTGAAGATACTAAGGGGAACGAGAGAACCCTCGTTAAGGAACTAGGCAAAATACCCCGTAACTTCGGGATAAGGGGACCCCTGCGGGTGAATAGCCTGTGGGGTCGCAGAGAAATGGCTCTTCCAACTGTTTATCAAAAACACAGGTCTCTGCAAAGTCGAAAGACGATGTATAGGGCTGACGCCTGCCCAGTGCTGGAAGGTTAAAGGGGGTGTGCAAGCACTGAACTGAAGCCCCAGTGAACGGCGGCCGTAACTATAACGGTCTAAGGTAGCGAAATTCCTTGTCGGGTAAGTTCCGACCCGCACGAATGGCGTAATGAGAGGAGCACTGTCTCAACGAGGACTCGGCGAAATTGAAGTATGCGTAAAGATGCGCATTACCCGCAGCAGGACAAAAAGACCCCGTGGAGCTTTACTGTAGCTTGACATTGGGTTGAGGGTGCACTTGTGTAGGATAGCTGGGAGGCTGTGAAGCTGGGACGCTAGTCTCGGTGGAGCCAATGTTGAAATACCAGCCTGGTGTACTTTTGGCTCTAACCTGTGGCCCTTATCGGGCATGGGGACATTGTCTGGTGGGCAGTTTGACTGGGGCGGTCGCCTCCGAAAGAGTAACAGAGGCGCCCAAAGGTTGGCTCAGGCTGAATGGAAACCAGCCGCAGAGTGTAAAGGCAGAAGCCAGCTTGACTGCGAGACTTACAAGTCGAGCAGGGACGAAAGTCGGGCTTAGTGATCCTACGGTTCCGGAGTGGAAGGGCCGTGGCTTACCGGATAAAAGCTACCCGGGGATAACAGGCTAGTCTTGTCCAAGAGTTCACATCGACGACAAGGCTCGGCACCTCGATGTCGGCTCATCGCATCCTGGGGCTGGACAAGGTCCCAAGGGTTCGGCTGTTCGCCGATTAAAGCGGTACGTGAGCTGGGTTCAGACCGTCGTGAGACAGGTCGGTCTCTATCCGCTGTGGGCGCAAGGGATTTGAGAAGGGTTGCCCCTAGTACGAGAGGACAGGGTGAACGGAACCGATGGTGTGCCAGTTGTGGTGCCAACCGCATTGCTGGGTAGCTACGTTCGGAATGGATAACCGCTGAAAGCATCTAAGCGGGAAGCCAGCTTCAAGATGAGATCCCTTACTAGGTCAACTAGGTAAGACCGCTAGAAGACTACTAGCTTGATAGGCGGCAGGTGTAAGCACAGTAATGTGTGTAGCTAAGCCGTACTAATGGTCGAGGGCTTACACTTTGTTGTGGAGAATCGGGCGGCTTGATGGGCTTGTAAGCAATATATTCTGCTCTCTTTTGTAAAATGAGAGGGTGTTTTGGTGATTTGAGCGGCGGGGGGTACACTGGTTCCATCCCGAACCCAGCAGTTAAGCCCGCTAGCGCCGATGGTACTGGAGGGCGACTTCCTGGGAGAGTAGGTCATTGCCAAAACACCCTCTTTTTTTGCGTTTTGGGTCTGGTTGGTTTTATTTCAGATAAAACTTGAACGGGACTCACTTCTAGCACGAAGCAAAAAGCACGCCGCAAAGCGTGCTTTTTTGATATATAGGCTCAATGTTATAAGGTTCCTAATTTAACCGTGGATGTAGTGGCGCAATATACTGCGCCACTATGCCTCTGCCATATTTTTCCCAATCCATAACCCATTTATGGGCACTATATTATCAACCTGACCTGTTTTTCTTGAGCTAGGGGAGCAATTCAACATCGTATGGGAGACGAGGAAGAAGTTGGCGTGTCCCACGGAACTCACCCACATAACCAACTATACGGACGTTGGCACCAGCAGTGAGGGCTTGGTGGTTGGGAATGCGGGTAAAGATGTTATTCCATATAAAGACGAGAACTTCACCGCTTTCATCGGCGACGAAGAGACGCACGGCCGTTTCTGTGTTCTCTACTCGGCTGATTTGCCCCGTAATCGTCACGCGCAGGTTCATGTAATCGCCGAGTTGGCCAATGGGTTGCACGGCTGGCAAACCTGCCGCCGCCCCAGTGACCTTGACCTGCCCCCCAAAGGCAGGGGCAACTTGCCACTCCCCCTCGAATTCACCCACCACCCCTGTGGCGCGAACGGTAGCTCCAAGATTGATTTTTGGGGCATCCCAACAATCGTCGTAGACATTTTCCCACATCAACAAAACAACTTCACCAGTGCCATCGCTCAGGGTGAATTTAAATCCTCGGGCAAAGCTCTCGGCGGCCGTGACTTGCCCCACAATTGTCACTTCTAAGCCAGCATTAGCGGGGATGTTGCTAATCGGTAGGATAGGCACGGCCGTGGCCGTGGGCAGTGGTGTGGCCGTTGGCGTTATCGTAGAGGTGGCAGTTGGGCTGGAAGTGACGGTTGCTGTAGCCGGCGCCGTGGGTTCGGGCGTTGGCGTTTCCGTAGAAGTAGGAGTCGCTGTAGCTGTAGGGGGAAGGGCGGTTGCCGTGGAAGTGGCGGTTAGGGTGGGGGTTGGGCTGGGGGGCTGAGTAGCGGTAGGAGATGCTATTTCGGCCGCAAGGGGCACGTCCGTAGGGGAAACAGGGGTGGGTTCGGCCGTGCAACCCCATCCCAACATAACCATCAACAATACAAAACTCCAACTCGCTCGCTGCTTCATTTGTGTGAGCATGGCGCACTCTCCGATATGAGGAAATGGTGAAAACAAAGTGGGGCGACTGCCCATAGGATAAGTATACGAACTGTGATTAACTTGACAATCCCCCAACCCCTCGCTAGGATAGCGATCACAACTAAATACAGGTAAACGGAAGCGCATGGGCCATTGGGCAAGTAAAAAGTTAAAGCACTTTCTACAGTCAATGGTTGACGAGGTGGAGAAATAGGTCGAATGTTCAGCGGATGTCTCCTAGGGTGGTCACGCCCTACCGTTTGCCCCTCAATGAAAGTGTGCCTCAAAGCCACCCAGTAATGGGTGGGACAAAGGGTACACAGTGACAGAAAGAGAAGTAAAAAGTTAAAAGTAAGAAGTCAAAAGTGGGTTTGTCCCTATTTTTCACTTCTCGCTTTTCACCTTTCACTTCCCTCTTCCCATCGAGGGGCGTACCCCAAACCGTTTCGGTCGCAAGGGCACGCAAGCGCGTGCTTTTTTGTTGCCTGCTGGCCGAAAAATGGAGCCGCCCCGAAGAGAGTGAGAAGTGAAAAGTGAGAAGTCATGCGCCACCTTTAACTTTTTTCACCTTTCACTTCTCATTTCTCACCTATTCAACAAGGAAAACAACATCATGTGTGGAATCGTTGGCTATGTCGGCCGCCGCAATGCGCCCGAGGTGATTTACAACGGGCTGAGCAAATTGGAATATCGGGGCTATGATTCGGCTGGCATTGCGGTGCTGGCTGAAAACAGCCATGTGGAGGTGCGCCGGGACGCAGGCAAGTTGAGCCAATTGGGAAGCTCTAGACCAATCCCCCTGACAGGTACGATTGGCATTGGGCACACCCGCTGGGCCACCCACGGGGAACCCAACCAGCGCAACGCCCACCCGCATACGAGCATGAACGGCCGTGTCGTCCTCGTCCAAAACGGCATCGTCGAAAACTTTGCTGAACTGAAAGAAGAGCTAAAAGCGGAAGGGGTTGTGTTCACCTCTGAAACGGACACCGAGGTGATTGTGCAATTGGTGGAGCGGTATTTGGCGGCCGGGCAGAGCTTTGAGACGGCCGTGCGCCACACCCTCAGCCAACTGCGCGGGGCTAATGCCATTGTCGTGTTGAACGCCGACCAGCCCGACCAGATGATTTGCGCCCGGCTGGGCAACGCGGGGGGCATCGCCCTCGGGCTGGGCGAGGGCGAGATGTTTCTCGCCTCGGATATCCCCGCCATTTTGGAGTACACCAACCGCATGGTCTTCCTCGAGCATGGGCAGATGGCTACGATAACGGCCGACGGTTTCACCCTGCGCAACTTGGCGGGCGAAGAGCTAACCCCCGAAGAGCACAACATCCCGTGGGATCCCATCAGTGCCGTTAAAGGGGAGTACAAACATTTCATGCAGAAGGAGATTTTCGACCAGCCCCAAGCGTTGCTGGCGACCATTGGCGGCCGAGTCAACTTCGAGCAAGGCACGGTGCATTTGCCCGAAATGAATTTAACAACCGAACTCGCCCAGCGGCTCCGCAAAATCTACACCGTCGCTTGCGGAACCAGTTATTACTCGGGGTTGGTGGGCAAGTTTTTGATAGAAGCCATCGCCCGCCTGCCTGTCGAAGTGGAATACGCCTCCGAGTTTCGCTATTACAATCCGATTGTGGACGAGAACACGGCCGTGCTGTCCATCACCCAATCGGGCGAAACGGCCGACACGCTGGCCGCCAGCGAACAGGCACGGGCAGGGGGGGCAATCATGTGGAGCATCGTCAACGCGTTTGGGAGCCAATCCATGCGCACGGCCGATGGTTATATTGCCATGCACTCTGGCCCCGAAATTGGGGTGGCCAGCACCAAGGCGTACACGACTTCCATCGTAGACCAATACCTATTGGCTTGTGCGTTGGGGGCGTTGCGGGGAACTATCACCCCTGCCCAACTGCGCCAATATGTGCAGGATTTGGCCACTTTGCCCGATTTGGTGGGGCAGGTATTGCAACAAGACCAGCAGTATCAGGAGTTGGCCAAGCAGTTTGCCACGGCGACTGACTTTTTGTTCATCGGCCGTGGCATCAACTACCCGACGGCACTCGAAGGGGCGCTCAAGCTCAAGGAGATTAGCTACATCCACGCCGAAGGCTACCCTGCGGGCGAGATGAAACACGGCCCCATCGCCCTGATTGACGAGCGGATGCCCATCGTCGCGATTGCCACCCGTGATTCGTTATACGAAAAGATGGTCAGTCAAATCCAGCAGGCCAAGGCGCGGGGAGGCAAGGTGATTGCCATTGCCACGGCTGGGGATACGCAAATCGCCAACGAGGCGGATGTGGTGCTGTATGTCCCCCCCACCCCGCCGCTCCTCTCGGCCGTGGTCAATGTCATCCCGCTCCAATTGCTCAGCTACCACATGGCCGTGTGGCGTGGGTGCGATGTAGACCAGCCGCGCAATTTGGCCAAGAGTGTGACGGTAGAGTAGGACGGTATTAGTTTTGGTTACTGGTTATTCGTCATTGGTCGCTGCTATGCCAACCAACCACCAATATATCCATAAACAAATACACCAATATACCCCTATGCACGGCCTTGCCACCGCCCATTCCCATGCCTTCCAACGTGCCCTGCGCGGCCGAACCCAACGCCGCGCCACGGCCGCTGGCTCCTTTTGGAGCTGGCGCGGCCTGATGTACGACCTCGCCGAAAAGCTCGACCCCGACGACGTGTTCCAACTTTCCCGCTGGGCCTTTTTGGAGCTGGCACTGGGCGGAACCACGGCCGTCGGCGAATTCCACTACGTCCACCACCAGCCCGATGGCACACCCTACCCCAACCGGCTCGAATTGGCCGAGGCGGTCATAGCCGCCGCCCATGAGGTGGGCATTCGGCTGTGCCTCATCCGCACGGCGTATGTGCGGGGCGGCTACAACCAGCCGCTGGCCAGCGCCCAAATCCGCTTTGCCGATACGGCCGTGGAAGATGTCTTGCATGACGTGGACGAATTGCAACGCCGTTATTCAGCCGACCCGCTCATCACAATTGGCGTGGCGGCGCACAGCATTCGTGCCGTTCCGTTAGCGCAGGTGGCCACCCTATCTGGCTACGCGCAAGAAAGCGGCTTGCCCTTCCACATGCACCTCGCCGAGCAACGGCAGGAGTTGGCCGAGTGCCGGGCCGAATACGGCCGTCCCCCCGTCGCTCTGCTGGCCGACCACGGCCTGCTCACCCCCAATTTGGTGGCCGTTCACGCCACCCATCTCGAGGATGAGGAGGTGGCGGCACTGGGTGCGGCGGGGGCAATGGTCTGCCTGTGCCGCACGACAGAGCGGGATTTGGGGGATGGGTTGCCGCGCACGGCCGACCTCCTCTCCGCAGGCGTGCGGCTGTGCGTGGGGGTGGATAGTCACGCGGTCAGCGACACGTTTGAGGAGTTGCGGGCGGTGGAGTTGGATGAGCGGTCGCGGACGGAGCGGCGGCACGCGGCGGCCGAGGCGGCCGAGTTGTTGCGCATGGGTGGCGAGTGGGGCTACGCCGCGTTGGGCATGGGCGAGGCATGGGCAGAGGACAAAATCATCCTGAACCCGCATGACCCTGCGCTGGTGGGGTTGGGCGAGGCGTGGGCTGATGAGGCGGCTATTTTTGCCGCCAGCCCCGCGCTGTGCAAGAGGTGTGGGTGGCTGACCAGCGGATTGTGGCCGAAGGAAAACACCTCCAACAAGAGGTGGCGCGGGAGGGATACGGCCGTACCCTCAAAAAGCTGGGATTATGAGAAGAAAGATAGAGGGTAGAGATAGAGATAGAGGGAGAGCATCATTAGCAAACCGACTAATACCCCCTCTATCTCTATCTCTTTTCTCTATCTGCTCCCAAAATGACAAATCGGCCGTCCTGCGGTAATATCACGCCCGCAAATAAACCTACAAGGAACGAGAAAGTAACATGGATTCCAAGCTGTCCCGCTGGTGCGATACCGTCATTGAAATTGGGTGCCTCATCGCCCTTCTTGCCGCCCCCCTCTTCTTCAACATTCATTCCGACCGCGTCTTTGAACCCGACAAGCTGACCCTTCTGCGGTCTCTGGCGCTGTTTCTATCCTGCGTTTGGCTGGTCAAATTTGTAGACCAAGGGCATTGGCGCAGTTGGGAGTGGGCGCGGTGGCAGAACCCCCGCGCCATCTGGCACACCCCGTTTGTGTTGCCCGTGGTCGCCTTGGCCGTGGTCTACTTGCTGTCCACCCTGTTTTCCGTCACCCCACGGGTGAGTTGGGCGGGGTCTTACCAGCGGTTGCAGGGAACCTACACCACCCTTTCCTACCTCGTCATCTTCGCCCTTGCCGTGCAGACATTTCGCACGGCCGCCCAGATTCAACGAGCGGTGACGGCCGTCATCATCGCCACCATCCCCGTGGCCCTGTACGGCATGTTGCAACGGTTCGGGCTAGACCCCCTGCCGTGGGGTGGCAATGTCCAAACCCGTATCGCGGGGCACATGGGCAACGCCATTTTTATTGCCGCCTATCTCATTATGGGCGTGCCGCTCACCCTCGGCCGAATCATCAACTCCTTCTGGCACATCCTGAGCGATGAGGAGCTAAACCCCGCCGATATTATTCGCTCTTCCATTTATATCTTCGTCTTCGCCATCCAACTGATTGCCATTTGGTGGTCGGGCAGTCGGGGGCCGCAATTGGGGTTGGGCGTGGGCTTATTTGCCTTCGTCCTCATTTTCCTTGTCGCCCTGCGGAACAGTGTGCAGGGCAAAACAGGCTACAGCGGCCGAGACCTCGCCCTGTCCGCACTGGGCACTGTGTTGCCGCTGGCCAGCTTTGGCGCGGCCGTGGCCATGCGCTCCAGCGTCGGCGATTCCAGCTCGGTGCTGATTTTCGGCGGGGGGGTGGCGCTAACCGTGCTTCTGCTCTTTATTTTGGTGGCCGTGCGGCGCGGCTGGCTATGGCTGTGGCTCAGTTGGATTCAAGTCGTGTTGGTCATGGGGGCGTTTTTGCTGGCCTTTAACTTTGTGCCTCCCGCCACCGAAGCGGCGACGGCCAACCCCATTACGGCCACCTTTGATGCGTGGCGAGGGGTGCAGGGCATCGGCCGTTTGGGGCGGATGCTCGAGGCCGATGGCGGTACGGGACGGGTGCGCGTCCTCATTTGGGAGGGCACTGTGAATTTGGTGTTGCCCCATGAGCCGCTCGATTTCCCCGATGGGTCGCAAGACACATGGAACTTCCTGCGGCCGTTTATCGGCTACGGCCCCGAGGCGATGTATGTCGCCTACAACAGCTTTTACCCGCCTGAACTCGCCTCGCTGGAAGCCCGCAACGCCTCGCCCGACCGCTCCCACAACGAAACATGGGACGCGCTGGTTATTACAGGGTTGTTTGGCTTTTTGGCGTGGCAATGGCTCTACCTGACCATGTTTTATCATGGCTTCCGCTGGTTGGGGGTAGCCCAAAGCAAATTCGACCGCAATTTGCTTGTCGGATTGTGGGTGGGCGTGGGTGCGGCCGTGGCCATCGCCTTCTCGCTCTGGCGCGGCCCCGCCTATATTGGCGTTTCGTGGCCGCTCGGCAACATTATTGGGTTGATTGCCTACCTCATTTATTACGCCATCACCGCCAAACCCGCCCAAGGGGAGCAAAATAATCCCTTCTCGGCCGAGCGGCTCCTGCTCATCGCCCTGCTGGGCGGCATGATTGCCCATTATGTCGAAATCCATTTTGGGATTGCCATCGCCGTCACCCGCGTCCACTTCTTCATGTTCGCCGCGTTGATGCTCGTTTTGGGCACGCAACAAGCCACGGCCGACGAAGCGGCCGAGGCGGAACCCTCCCCACCACGGGCAAACAACGCCGCCCTGTTGTCGTTGCCGCCCGCCCTGCCACAGGCTGGGGCGCACCTGCGGCCATGTGGAGCTTCCTCCTCGCCCTCATCATTGCCTTGATGGCTTTCTCCTTCACCAATTACTCCCCCCCGCCCGGCAAAGTCATCCAATCAATGGCCGATTTGCCCACAGCGGCCGAGATTTTCAGCCAATCCTTCTTTGTCAACCCCGCCAAACAGTTTGCCGAATCGCCGTTTCTCTTCCTCGTGCTGGTCATGTCGTGGCTCTTGGGCACGCTGTTGGCCGTTAGCGAGATGGTGCGCAGTGGCCTCATCACCCTAACGACGGCCGCCACGCCGACCCGCAAAGAGAGCAAAGCCCAGCCCAACCACCACAAAATCGCGCTGGCTTTGTTCGGCACGGGGGCGCTGATGGGCTTGGTGTTGTTGTTGATAGGGTTGTTTGGCCAAAGTATGGGGGTGGATGTGGCCGCGTGGGGCACAACCCAGCGCATTGGCCACCTGACAGTGGCGCCGCTGGTGCTGTTGCTGTGTGTGCAAGCGGCCGTGCCGCTCCTGCGCGGCCGTCCCCAAGCGCATGTCACAGCGGGCACTGTGGCGGCCGTCCTCTTCGCCCTCAGCTTGCCCCTCCTGATTGCGGGTGGGGGCTGGTACGCCGCTTTTATGCTGGTGGCCAGCGGCTTTGTGCTTTATCTGTTGTGGGATACGGCCGTGGCCAACATCGCCACCCCCGCCCTCACCATCAGCCTAACCTCGTTTGTGGGTGGCCTGATTTTCGCGCTTGTCCACGCCAACCAACTGCGCGGCGGCATGATTACCCCCGCTGGGGTGAATGCCGAAACGCCCGAAACAGTGCGCCGCGTGGCCGAAGCTGTGCAATATGCGGGCATTCTCAACCCGATTTACCTGTTTATCTTCACCTTCTTGCTGGTCACGGCCGTGCTGATTGTCCTGCCCCGCCCCGCCAAAACGAGCGGCTCCAACGCAGGCTGGATTGCCCTGCCCATCCTCCTCCTTGCGGGGCTGATTGGCTTGCGCGAAACCAACTTGCAAGTGGTGCAAGCGGACATCATCTACAAGCGCGGCAAGCCGTTTGATTCCCAAGCACCCAGCGCCGCCGCCCAAGACCGCGCCCAAGGGTTGATTTTGTGGGATAACGCCATTGCCATCTATGAAAAAGCGTTGGAGTTGGCTCCCAACGAGGATTTCTACTATTTGTGGCTCGGCCGTGCCTACCTCGAGAAAGCGACCCTTGTGGCGGCCAACCCCACCGAGCGGGATGCGATTCTGACCACGGCCGAGGAAAGTCTCTTCGTCGCCCAACGCATCAACCCGCTCAACACCGACCACACGGCCAACTTGGCTCGGCTGAACACGCGCTGGGCGGGCTTGCTGGGAGCCAGCAACCCCGGACAAGCGGAAAAGGTGGAAGATGCCCAAGCGTATTACCGCGCCGCCATCTCGCTTAGCCCCCAAAATGCGGTGGTGCGCAACGAGTACGGCCGCATGACCTACTCCTTCTCGCAAAGCTGTGCGGAGGCGATGCCCATTTATGAGGAATCGCGCACGGCCGACCCCTTCTACGCCCAAACGCCGCTGGAAATGGCCGAAATCCAAATTGCCTGCGCCACCAACACGGAAGACACGGCCGAACGCGCCACCTATTACGATGACATCATGGCCAATTTGGAGGAGGGGTTGCGGATTGCGACGGAAGTGACGATGAAGGATCGGCCGCCTGTGGGCCAAGTGTGGGCGCGGGCGGCACAGGCGTTTGCAGGTTGGGAAGAGTGGGATATGGCCATTGCCGCCTATGAGGTGTTGTTGGAGCGAGCGGATAACCCGATTCCCGTCTGGCAAACGCACATCCAAATTGCCACGGCCTATAATGCCCAAGGGGAGACGGAGTTGGCTCTAGCGCAAGCGAATATCGCCAAAGAGGATGCCCCGGCCGAGGTGCTGACACAGATTGAGGCGTTTATCGGCACAATCGGGCAGTAACGGACAAATAGATTCGGCCGCTGTACGCCCAAATAGAAAGAGCCTTGGGATCTTGAAGACCCCAAGGCTCTTTCGTTTCTCATCACACCAACACACGTTCGCTCTGCGCCCTGCAATAAGTCCGACCCTAAAGGATTGAGAAAATATCCAAGCAGGTGAAGTCTGCGACTGACTTAACGCTTAAATGGGTTGATAACACGCAACGTGCCTTCAACCAACAATCCATCGTGCATGTCTTCCGAATAAATGGTGATGGCTTCACTCTGCAAGGCACTGGCGACAAGAAGGCTATCCCAAAAAGAGATGGCATATCGATCACGGATACGGGAAGCGGATATGAGCGCTTCATACCCAAACGGAATAATCGTATATTGTTGATAAAACGAAGTGATGAGCGATTGAATTTCTGATTCCGAAAAACCCGCTTTGCGAATTAAATTGGCCGATACCTCGTTGACGACTTGGGTGCTCATCACAATGTTGGGGGTATTTTGGATAAGGGTTTTGGCACGGGCTTGCTTCAACTCATCTCCACCCGTGATAAACGCATAGAGCCAAATATTGCTGTCTATAAAATGCGTGGACAGTTCTCCGATATTACCGCTCATAAATTTCCTCTCGGGTAAGGGGGGAAAAATTAGGGACGTGGCGAGGGTTGGCCAACAACTGGGCAATCATATTTTCCGTGGGCACAGGGGATTCACTGAGAATAATCACGCGAATGACCTTACTCAATTGAGGGCGGTATGCTTCAGGGATTTGGATTGTGCCATTGGTAATAGTAGTTTGGAATTCAACGGCATACATAAAAGCCTCTTTGTTTGGGGGGAAAATTTAATGGATGGGATGGGTTGCAGTATAGCAAACCGAGAAAAGGTGTCAATGCAGGTTGCTTACGTTGTGGTTTTAGCGATTAGGCTCTCACCAACACCTGTTGATCCGTGAGCAAGGCTTGGGCGGGCACGGCCGCTAAAAATTGCGCCCGCTCCTCGGGGTCGGGGATGTTGGCCGCTTGCTCGGCCAGCCACGCCTGCCCCACCGCCCGCATCTCGGCCGCGCCTAGCTCATCCCCCAGCCCCCGCAACACCTCATAACAGCGCCCATAGGTGAGGCTGGGGCTAGAGGAGCCTTCCAGTGGACACGTTGCCAGCAAAGCCAGAAACTGGTTGATGTGGGTGCGGGCGGCCGACTCATCTCCCATCTGCCACGCCACATAAGCCAAACCCGCCACGCTTTCCATCGCCCAGCGGGGCAATTCGGGCACGAGCACGGCCGCACGGGCATACGCCTTGTGCGCCTTATCCCACAGTTGCAACCCCACATAGGCATGGCCCAGCGTGGAAAGAGCCGTAATTTCAGTTATTTGGGAACGGTGGGCGGTGGCCAAGGCCAACGATTCTTCGGCCAGCGGCAAGGCCTGCCCATATTGCCCTTGGTGCAGGTAGAGCCGCGCCCACCCTTCCAAGGGATACATGCGCAAGACGGGGTTGTTGAGTTGGTCGTATAAAGCGATGGATTGTTGAAAGTGGGTTGCGGCGGCTGAATATTGCCCCAACTGGCGCAATACATCCCCCACATTGTTGTACAAACTGGCGGCCGTGTACCAATCCTCAAACTCAACGGAGATGGCTAACGCTTGTTGCCAGTGGGTACGCGCCCCTGTGTAGCGGCCGTGGCGAATGCTGGCCGCCCCCAAAAAATTATGCACAAACCGTTGCAACCAGCGGTCGGCCAGCCCATCTACCAAAGCCAACACCTCGGTTTGATAGGGGGTATCGTAGTCGTGGAGCAAATCGAGCCGCGCCAAACTAACGACAACAATCATTTGATTGCCTAGCTCACGCGCCAAAGCCAAAGCGTGTTCGCTGTGGCTACGCCCCTCGGGGATGTGGTCTTGCAGGGTGTGCCATTCTGCCCACATATGGTGGCCATAGAGTTGGTAGGTGGGGGGCAGGGTTTCCAAGGAAGGCAACGTGGCCAAAAGGTCGTGAGCCGCTTCGTAATTCCCCAAACGCAGGTGCAAATTGGCATGGGCAAGGAGCAAATCGTGGGCAAAGGAGTTCGGT
>JADJSZ010000074.1 GCA_016711405.1 Candidatus Hadersleviella danica
AAATGTCAGAACGCTTGTCTACTAATCCGGGTTAGAAATTAATTCAGGTGCACTATAAAAAGTCCACCAACAGCGCTTTCACCTGTTTAGTTATTCTCTGGACATCATCTCGTTTTCTACAAAAATTCCCATTCCAAAATCGATTATTCGAAGCTGTTTGGAGTTATGCAATCATGATATTACTAGGTTTTAAATCCCTATGAACAATGGAGCTTTTAACCTCTCTTCATGAGCGTGTTTTTAGACCCCCTCCGCAACACTGATAATTAATTCAAGAGCTTTTAGCATCAAATATCCCATATTTCTGCAAAGCTTTGTTTAAATCGAGACCTTTAAAATACCCTCCATTCGTATAAACGAGCTTTTCCAATTGGCCAGCATCGTATATTTTGATGATGCTAGGGAAGTGAAGTTGGAAGCATTTTGCTTCTTGAAAAAAATCTTTCCAATTCTTTTCTCACCTTGATAAAAAGATGGGGCAAGCACCTTAACTGCAAAAGGATATTCAAAGTTTGTGATTATATAGGATACATGCCCAAACCACCAGTACCTATTATTTCTTTTGTTCATAGGTCAGAGAAAATTCAAAAAGACCCTGTAGTTTCTTCAAGTTCTATTTTGTTTTGTATAGGGCTTAGCGTCTTAGTAATGAAAACCCCTACGTTCTGCATAAGTTGAAAATTCATGTTTAATGTATTGCCAAACTCCGGATAAATTTCTACATAACTTTAAATAAGATGGTATTAATTCTGTAAACATTGGATTAGATAGCAAGATTTTGCGGATTCTTTTGTATTCTTCATCCGAAAATTCGTATTCATCGCTTGTAGCTGCACTAACTAAACCAAGTTTTAGCTTTTCCACCAATAATGCAAGGTCATCTATAGATTGTATTTCTGGTAAATCCATATTGCACCAAATTATTTATTTAACAATTAGAAGTAATGGGGACGGGAGGCAGAATAAGGTAAGTTTTGGTCTCATAGGCTTCAACCAATGTCACCAATACATCCAGCTTGTCTCCTCTGGGGAGCCATGCGCCGGGCGTTCAGGGGGATGATACCACAAAAAAACGGCCGCTTCCTGTGGAAAACGGCCGTCCCCCAACACCCCTCCCTTTACATGACTTCCGTCATTTTAACAGGTGACATTTATCAACTAAATTTAGGGCCATTACTCATTACCCTGAACTTAGGAAGGTGGCCAACGCCCTTCGTGCGACCCATCCAACAACCGCCCCCGTCGCACCCTGAGCCATCTTTGCGGCCGTGATTCTACCGCCCTTGCCCGCGAACACGGCCGTATCCCCCCCAAGAGCCACCCCACCTGCCACGGTACAACTAAATCTTGCAAGGAGGTTCGACGAAACAAGATGAAAAAAAACAGCTTCTTTTCGCTTCTCATTCTAACCCTTATCGGGCCGTTCATCCTCATTGCGCTGGGAATACCCACCCTGAACATCCCCGCCGCCACAGGAGCAAGTGCAAGTGCCGAAGACCTCGCCCCCGCGACCAATCCCCTGCCCCACCTGCCCAACGCCTCCTGCACCGATTCTGTCTCGGTTGGCGGGCACACCCTTGGCGAATGCCAAGGAACCACCTCTAACATGGGCGGCCAAACATGGACGCTCAGCGTCTACTACACCCTCGATACCAATGCAGGCGACCATTGGATTTTGACCCACACCCAAGCCGCCAATATCTTGCCGTGGATGGAAACGGCCGCCCGAGCCTATTACGCCCAATCGGGCAAAACCTATGGCGCGGCCGTGTGTGACCGCCACATCCGCGCCAAAATCCAACTCGGCGATGGCTGGTCGGGCATTGCATGGTGGCCAAACAGTTGCTTCATCGGGCTAGACGCGCCCATGATTCGCGGCAATGGCGGCCAAGGCACAACCCTACACGAAATGCGCCACAAATTCTTCCAATTTGCCTATGCCGATTGTGTGGACGACTGGAAGGGTGGCTATAGCGGCAACGCTGACTTTGTCGAAGGGGATGCCGATTATGGCCCCACCACGGTGGGCGACTATGGCTATTTCAACAACAGCTATGACCCACACAAAAATATGTATGAGCATGGCTATGGCAATCGCTTCACACCCTACTACAGTGAACATGTGGCGTGGTACGCCTCGCCCAGCACCGCCCGGCGATGCCGATTACCTGAGCGAAGGCATGGTCGAACACATGGAGCGGTGCGAGCTATATGATGATTTGTACGTGGAGCGGGAAACGGTGGAAGCGTTGACCCCCTACACCTACGAGGAGTTTTTCCTCAACTTCTTTGCCGCCAACTGGGGCTTTGATTGGGCGAATCCAGCCACCCAACCCGACCTGACCTATTTTGAGCAAGCGGCGCCCGGCGTGGCGGTGGGCAGTGTGTCGCCCGATTACAGCGTGAACTTGGCCACGACGCAAAGCTATGTGGGGCACACCACGCCCGACAAATGGGCGGGGCAGTATTACCAGTTTGCGCCACAAGCGGGCTGTGATTTTGTGATGCTGGAAGGGGATGGGGCGCATGGGGCCAAACTGGGTTGGGGCTTTATGGGAGCCAACACGGCCGCCTCCACCCTCACCTACAGCGGCTGGGTCGGCCAAGATTTTGCCCGCGTCATCGCCGGGCACGGGGTTAACAACCGCATCGCCGCCACCGTCGTCGCCTTCAGCAAACGGTACGACTACGACCTGACGGCCACCTGTGTCCAACCCCAAATCGAGATTGAGCTACCCATCAGTCCCAACCATGTCGCCTACGTCGGCGACCCGCTCAGCCCCGTGGCCTTCATGGGCTACATTCGCGTCACCAGCAACGGCGAACCTGTGACAGGCATTCCCGCCGATTGGTTTGTGCTGGATGTGGGCGGCTCCCCCGTCACGGTAGACACCCTTTATGAAGTAACCAAAGGGCAATATCTGGGCGTGTTTGTGCCCCCCACCAAACCCGTGGGCACCACATGGGCTAATCTACGCGCTTGCCTGAACACAACGGGCTTGTGCGATAGCAACAACAACGCCCTGCTCTATGTGCCGCCCGGCAATGTTGATATGGTGCTTCTGCACGATGCTTCGGGTTCCATGAGCGATGTGGACGTGCCCGGCGACTATAGCCGCTTGGAGCAAGCCAAACTGGCGGCGCGGCTTCTCGTTTTGCTGGCGCGAACAGGAGATAGCTATGGGATTATGGATTTCTCGGCCGCGAACAACCCGCCGGGCTGTAACCCCAACTGCCCCGCCGACAACCATATCATCTACCCCAAGACGGCCATTACCAACCCCGCCACCCAAATCCCGCTGATGCAAGCGGCCATTGACACGATGACCGCCCGCGAGTGGACCAATCTGGGGCAAGGGCTGGTGGATGCCCAACTGTTGGCACTCGGTGCGCCTTATTCCAACAACAACAAAGTGGTCACTGTGTTGAGCGACGGGGAAGAGAATATCAATCCCATGTATGATGCCGTGGCCGATACGCTTTCCGTGGTGGTGAACACATGGGGCTTTAGTGGCGAGGCCCCCAATGATTTGTTGGCACGGATTGCGGCCGAGCAAGGCGGGGAGTTTAACTATGTTTCGACCTCGCCCGGCTCGACGCTGTGGCCAGCGACGCAAGAAGCGTTGCGAGCCGAAGCGGCCGAAGGGTTCATGGCGGCGGGGATTGCGCCCGCACAGGCGGAGGAGTTGGCAGAAGTTCTCGCCCCGTCGCTTGAGTATCTGCCCGGCGGCTTGGCCTTGGCCGATAGCTATGAGTATCTGCACACGGCCGAATCGGGCGGGGCACGGGTGATGCAAGGGGCATATACGGCCGTGGCTGAAAACATTTGGCAATACCAAAACGCCATCGTCAGCGACACCGATAGCTATCTGCTCCTCGTTTCCACCAGCAAACAGCCCGAATACGGCGGCTGTAGCGGCTGGAAACGAGACGTTGAGGTGCTTCTGCCCGGCGGCAACGAACGCCAATGGATTCCCATCTCCCCCGCAGGAACCGTGCCTGCTAACTGGGATGTGCGCAACTCCAAAGCCCCCTCCTACAGCGACGCGCTCTATGTGACCAACCCCACACCGGGGCAATGGCGCATGAGAACCAAGCTGTATTACATGGTTTGCGCCACAGAAGAGACAGAACTGGAAGAGGAGACGGCCGAACCGAACGTACCCTTGATGACCTCTGACTTTCTGATGAACGGGGCGGTGTGGGGCACCATTAACCTCGATGCCCACATTTTGCTGGAAAACGGCCAAGGGCGCATTGGCGACCCTGTGCCACTCGTGGCGACTGTGTTGCGGCGCGATGGGGCAATGGCGAGTACGGCCGTGTTGGCGATGGTTGAACGACCGGGAACGAGCTTTGACCTCTTATGGCTCCACGACGATGGCCAGCACGGCGACGGCCCCGCTGGCGACGGCGTGTACGCCAACACCTACTACAAAAGCATCCTCGGTGGCGCGTACAACGTGAGCATTTTGGCGGGTGTGCCCGACCCCAGTGCCCCCGACCAATTATTGCTCCGTCTCTGGAAAGGCTCCTACTACATGGAAGGGGATTACCAAGACACCGATGATGACCGCTTCCCGCCGTGGTGGGAAGACCGCTATCCCTGCATGGATCGCACGCGCTACGACAACCCGCAGGCGGATTATGACCAAGATGGCGCGACCAACTGGCTAGAATGGGAACATGGCACCAACCCATGTGTGGCCGACACAGATGGCGGTGGTGAGATGGACGGCTCAGAGATTAGCCACGGCCGTAACCCCCATTGGGACATTGACGACACCGTGCGCCCCATCTTCAATTGGTCAGTACGGCCGCTGAACCAAGCCATTTTGGTGCGTTGGAGCCGCCCCATTTCCTACACGCACGTCTTTATTCGCGTGGAGGACACCAGCGGCGGCGGCAATGTGTACGACGGTGGCCAAACAGGCGAGATGATGATTCCGCTCCCCAATAACGTGCTGTATGAGGTGTTGTTGTGGGGCGAAACGGAAACGGGCGAAGGGTCACCGACCGATGTGGTGACGGTGATGCCGCAGAGTGACCCCGACGCACCTTCCGGCTTCTTCCTGATTAACAATGGCGCACCAGCAACGGCCGACCAAGCGGTGAGCCTGTATGTCAATGCGTCGGATGTACCGCTGGATGGGTTGGCCGCGCCGGGTGGTGCTATCACGGCCGCCAACGACTGGACGAGCCTGAACGACGTTTCGGGCGATATTCAGATGCGTTTTGCGAATGAGATGGCTGGCCCGTGGACGGCATGGGAGCCGTATGTGGCGGCACGGCCGTGGGTTTTAACCTGTCAGCGTGGCCAAACGTGCCCCATCTATGGCCAGTTCCGTGATGCGGCGGGCAATGAGTCGCTGATTATCAGCGATGATATTTTCATCACGGGGACTACTCTATATTTGCCTATCGTGACCAAGAATTAGGCTGGAGTAGATTGAGGTTTATAGGGAGGGAGCAGTGCGACGCACTTTTAGAAGTGCGTCGCACTTGATATGTAACTCAAACTCACCTAACGCCTCCTCCACACCCAATTACCGCCTAGGCCAGATTTGAGTGTGCTACAATGATTGCGTGGTAGGGACGCACCCTTGTGGTCGCCCTTTGAGGGCGGGCACAAGACCAGCGCCTACCTAACCACACAAAACATCTAACTTCACACCAACACCACTCTCCTAATTTGACAAGTTCACCATTCCCCTCAGGAGGCACTTATGACCCAGTCCAAACTGTTTCGACTTTCCCTAACTCTGTTGTGGCCCTTGCTCTTGCTTGTGCTGTGGTGGGGGCAACACACGGCCGCCGCCCAGCCCCCCGCCAACCCCAACCTCGGCTATGGCTTTAACGTGGCCGAATGGGATAGGGCGCGCTTAGAAGGGATGGGCTTCAACTGGATGAAAGTGTTCAACGCCCCAGCGCGGCCGAATCGCTCCGCATTCTCTTGCGCGTGGAGGCCAACGCCAGCCACATGGGCAATTTAGACGGGTTCCGCCAAAGTGTGCGCGACCTTGCCCAAAACAACGGCGCTTATATTGATGCCTACGAAATCGGCAACGAAGTCAATCTCGATGCCAGCTATGGGTGGACGGCGCCCCCCATCGCGGCCAACTACACCCAACTGCTCTGCATCGCCTATGAGGAAATCAAAGCGGCCGACCCCACGGCCAGAGTGGTTTCGGCGGGGCTGGCCCCCACGGGGCGGGTGACGGGCAACTGGGAAGGGCACGCCGGCCATAACGGCCTCTACCAAGACGACCGCGAGTATTTGCTGGAGATGATTACAGCCGGGGCAGGCAATTGCCTCGATGGGGTGGGCTACCACAACTACGGTTTTAGTGCCGCTTATGATGCCACGCCCGATGTGAACGGGGGCACGGCCGCCACCAACTGCGCCAACGGCTTCTGTTTCCGGGGCGTGGAAAAAATCTACGAGCTGATGCAAGCCAACGGCTTGGGTGCGAAAACTGTTTGGACAACGGAATTTGGTTGGCTCACCGACCCCAGCGAGGAAAATTTGGCCAGTTGCCTCAGCGACCCCGGTTGGCAAGGGCGGCAATGGCAATTGGTTAGCCAGCAAACACAGGCGGAGAACATGGTGGGGGCGTACACCTATGCGGCCGAAAATTGGCCGTGGATGGAGGCGCTCATTGGTTTCAACCTCAACTTTAACCTTGCGGACTATTACGATGAGTGTGAACAGATGCGTTTTTACAGTGTGGCTGGCCGCCCTGCCGAAGCCGCTTTGCGCGACATGCCCAAAGCATATGAGCAAATTCCCCCCGAACTAACCGTAGCTGGCCCAAGCCAGTGGACGATTTTGCTGGCCGAAAGTGCCCCCGCCGTGACCCGCACAGTAACCTACACCCTAGCCAACACAGGTGGCGAACCGCTCACCTACACCGTCTCGGCCGAGCCAACGGCCGAGGTCATGCCCGTGTTGACAGGCACGCTAACGGCCGTGCTTTCGCCGACGGAAACGGCCGTTTTCACCGCCACCCTCACCACCATCAGCCGCACCGTGGGCGTTTACACAGGCACTCTTTCGATTGCCGTAGAACCAGCGCAAGAAGGCTTCCCCCGCCACATTCCCCTCCGCATTGTCATTGCCGAACAGATTTACACTGGCTATTTGCCGCTGGTCACACGGCCGTAAATGAGCAGGGGGAGAGGGGAAAAACCCCTTCGCGTTATTGTTCTTTTGCCCTTTTGCAATAAAAATTTATTGCAAAAGCGCAAGAAAGGGCAAAGGGCCTTTACAAGTTGCTTTTGCCAAACAGGAACATGGCCAGCCACAAACTGGCCACCGTCGCCACCACCGTCACGCCCACAGCGGGGAACAGGGATTCGACGGTCATGCCTCCCAGAAACAGCCCCATATAACTAGAAGCCAGCGAAATGGGGTTCCATTTGACCAAAGCGGGGGCAATGTTGAGCAGAAGCAACACCAGAAGGGTGACGGCCGTCAAAATCAGCCCCCCAAAGCTCCCTTTGATGACCACACTAGAAAGCAAAATAAAGGCCAACACAAATGCCTCAAACAGCCAAAAGCCAATCAAGGCAAAGAGCAGATGGTCAATGACTCCATTGCCAAATAGATAGACGGTGTAGCCGTAGGTGGTGAGGGCGGAGAGGTTAGCGCGGCCGTCCACAACAGCAACGCGACTGTATATTTGGCCAAAATAACGGCATGGCGCGACAAACCCTTGGTCAGCATGTTGAGCAAGGTTCCCCGCGCAATTTCGTTGGAGAGCATCCCCCCAAACACCAACAAAAGCACGATCATGCCCATTTGGGTCAGGTTCTTAAAAAGCTGGCTATACGCATCCACGGCCGTTGGTTCGGGCACGGTAATGGAAACCCCCTCGATGGCCATGCTGGCCAAAATCTCGGGGTCAGCTTGGCCAACAACGGACTCATCATGCCAAAGACGAAGAACACGGCCAGCAAAATAAGGGCGCGTAGCTCTTGAGGGCTTTCAACCAGTTCTTTCTTCACAAAAGCGTAATAGCCTCTCATCCTACCACCTCAAAAACAACCCTTCCAAGGTTGGCTCCAGCACTTCATATTTCAGCACGATGAGTTGTTGGGCGGCGATGAAAGCGAGCAATTCACGGCCGTTGTGGCGCAAATCAGACACATAAACTGTCACGCTTGCCCCTTGGCGCTCAACGCGAGAGACAAACGGCAGTTGTTCCATTTGGGCGACCAATGCGGCCATGGCTCCCTCCGCACCATCCAATTCCAGCCCAATGGCATCGCGGCGGTAGTTGCTTTTGATGTCGGCCAATTTGCCTTCCAAGACGAGCGAGCCTTTGTCTAAAACGCCAATATGGTCACAAATCCGCTCCACATCGGCCAAAATGTGGGTGGAAAAAACGACGGTCGTTTGCTCTTTCACCACGGCCAAAATATCCAAAATCGCTTTGCGGCCGATGGGGTCCAAAGCCGAGGTTGGCTCATCGCAAATCAACAATTTGGGTTCGTTGAGCAACGCTTGGGCAATGCCCAGCCTCTGCTTCATGCCCCGCGAAAAGCCTTGTATTTTGCGGTGGGCATCTTGGCTCAGGCCGACAATTTCGAGCAACGCGGCCGATTTTTCTCTGATTTTCGCGGCCGACATGCCCGTAATTTCGCCACACAAACGCAAGTATTCCTTGGGGTTCATATACCCATAATACTCGGGCACATCGGGCAAATAGCCAATGTAGCGATTGGTGGGGGTGTTGCCATAAGCCACGCGCTCGCCACAAACCGTAATTTCCCCCGCCGATGGCTTGAGCAATCCCACAATCATCTTCATGGTGGTGGTTTTGCCCGACCCATTTTTGCCGATAAATCCAAAGACGCTGTTTTCGGGCACGGCAAAGTTCAAATCATCAATGACCTTAAAATCGCCAAACTGCTTATGCACATGGCTCAGGGTTAAAACAGCCATCAATCCTCTCCTCGGCCGACTGTGAAATATAAAATGGGGCCAATCATTTGGATGAACAGCACCACCAGAATCAAAAAATGCGATTGCCAAAACGGTAATTGTCATGGCGCAGAACATGGACAAGGGCTGTAAGAGCCAAACCAATTTGGATAATCGCAATGGAATTAAAAGGGGAGGTATTCCGTTATTTCATTCATCACCAATTTCTCCTATGTCGTTACAAATTACAGGTTACATTACAAGTGAGAGTGCCTGATGTCACCTGTAATTTGTAACAAACCTAATGAATTAGCACACCTAACTCACTCCCTCAAGCACCCCTCAACCAAAACGGCCGAAAAGGAACCATTCAAGTTCATCTTCGGCCGTTAGTTCTATCTATCTGATTCGCTCTGTGCTTATCGAACAGCTTGTTTGGCACTCTCATCCCGCTGGCGAGCGCGGCGGAACTGCCACTGAATAAAACGCACCCTGTGCGACATGGCCCGCGCCATGTTCCACAGGAAGCGGGAGCCTAGCACGGGGTCTGCCTCACACAAATCGCGCACATGGTCGCGATCGAGCGCCAACACCACCGCCCCCAGATCTCCGCCAACAAGTCGGCACTGCGCAACCCCTCATCAAAGAGAGCCAATTCACCTGTAATTTTCCGGCCGCAAAGTGGCCACCTTGCGAAAATTTTGTGTCCATTCGCGGGGTTGTCAGGGTCGCTCACACATCCACTGTGCCATCTTGGATGAGATACATCTCGCTCCCATGTCTCGAATGTTGACAATGGTTTCGCGGGGCAAAAATCAGGCACTTGAACTGTGCCGCCATGCGCGTGCGCTGGGTCAAATTCGGGTCGTTGCCCACATCAGAATGGGCTAAAATTGGGCTATCTCCTGCACCATTTGCAATTCTTCGTCGCCCACAGGTTCGGCTAAACCATCTTCGCTCAGGAAGGGCAAGCCAAGAAGGGAGGCGATGAGGCGGCGGGTGACATCCGGCCGTTCAAAGTGAAACCCGTAAAGCGCTTTGAGCAAAATACGCAAATCAGCTAGGGGTAATTTCGTCGGCTATGACACCCGAATCGCGCAGAGGACGGTGTTGTCTTCCGCGCCCCAAATGACAAGGAGGGATTTCAGTTTTGCCGATTCGGCCGCCCAAGTGCTGGTCTGCATCGCCCCGAAAACATTCGGCGCGTACCAAGCCTTAGTCAGACGGCGGGCATCGCTCCTGGGCGGCTGTAATCTTGCTCGGTGATGCCTGTGCGTTCGGCGAAGGAGGCGGGGCGCATGATGCGGTCGGTGATGCCGACGACGACTCCTTCGACGGCCGTAATCAGCCGCGCCAGCCCAAACCGCTCCATAAACGTAATCGGAAAAACAACAGCATTGATATAAGTAGAGAGCTTGCCCGTAATGGTGGGGCAAATTAGCACAATGCGTTCCACAAGGGCGGGGTATTTTTCGGCGATGACCAAACTGGTCATGCCACCCATCGAGTGGCCAACCAAAACAACAGGGCCATCGGCCACTTGTTCGATAAGTTCGGCCAACACATCGGCGTAATCTTCAATGGTAGTGCGCTGGGGCAGTTTGGGGGATTGGCTATAGCCGGGCAAATCTATGGCCAACACGCGAAACCGTTGGCTCATCAACCCAATCAGGGGAGACATGGCATACCACGAACTCGACCAACCGTGAATCATTAGGGCGACTTGTCGGTTGGGGTGTCCCGCCTCTATGACATGTATTTTTTGGTTGTTGACAGTGTAAAAAGGCACGGCTTACCTTGGGGGTGACTCGAAACGCGCACAGCACGATTGATGAATTGGTTCACATAATAAACCATGAATGGGGTAAACGGCAACCGATTGGTACATTTGGAGCCGAGGTGCTCATCGTCACTCGTGGTAATTGCTGGTTGGTTTGTCATTCCAGACCAAGCGAGGGAATCTCGAATCTCCTCAAGTCTCAGGAATTGTTCGCGTCGCCACAGGATGGCATGGGCAAAAGCAAAAGCGAAAAACAAGTCCAAATCCCTTTGCTTTTTGTTCTTTTGCCCTTTTGCAATAAAATTTATTGCAAAAAGGGCAAAAAGAGAAAACAAAGGGTGAATAGTCTTAGTGATTCACCCAACAAAAAGGGTAGTTCAGGTCTTCGGTGTCTTGCGCCATGCGGGCAATTTGGAGCGGACGAAATGTATCCACCATCACCCGCCAACTCAAGGTCTCTTTCTTGCCGATCGACCCTCATAGGTGCGGGGTGCAGCTAGGCCGGAATCTAATAGGATGCACTGTCACCGGGCGCGTTTGGTGCCCTTACGGAGACATAAAATCCCCTTCGACTGTAGTACAACACACTCGTCGAATCACATTGGAGTGGTTGCCAAGGGGCGGGGATGGCTTGGGGGTGGTAATCAGACAGGCGGGGCACAAGAGCAGACCACAAGGCGAGGTAAGTCAAATATCTGGTGGACGGGCGGCGGCTGTTCACACGCGCCCGTAATCAAGTTCAAATCTTCAATGTTGAACGCATACGGCCAGAGATGGCCATCCGACACCACATCAAGGGGTAGTGGTAGTAAATAGCGCGATAATCATCCCGCGCGAGTTACTTAGCACTTCAAACTCGCCTTCTTCGTCATGGGTGATAAGTTCGTCGGGCGGCCGAATATCCCGCTCGCAATAGGGCGAATGCTCTAATTGGCCATAGTTGTTTAGGTAACGCTTGGGCGAGTCAATGTGGCCGATGGATTCGATGACCAGCATCCGTTGCTCCCTTCCTTCGTCGGGCGACAGCCGCCAAATCACGCCTGTAAGGATGACCAGATAATCGCGGGGTGATAGCGCAGGTTGCCATATTGGGTTTCAAAAAATACCCGTGCCATCGTGGATGAAGAGGACATCATCACCCGCACTGTGTTTGTACCAGTAGGACATGGCCTCGTCCGGCCGTGCCGTACGACACCACATCGCTGTTGCCCTGAGGGCACGCGCCCCTCGAGGCATCGCCGTGCGCGGGAATATCGGCCGTGAAAAGTGGCGGTGGCACCATGGCTACTATACTCTTCATACTCAATGTGGCACTTTTTACCCACCTCGAGTTGGTGGACGGCCGTGGGCGGGTGAAGGTGGTAGAAGGATGGACTGCGCCCCTGCAAACCATGAATACCCATCACCTCTTCGTGGTACAATGAGCCATCCGCCTTGCCGGGACTCCGTATGCCATTGTACATGGCAAATCTCCGAAGTTTGTAATAAAACGTCATAGGAATCTCCTGAGTGGTGAGCTGGGGAAAGAGAAGAGAGAAGACTCAGCAGGCTGTCCTGGATCGGGTTTTCTCTCTCTTCTCTACTCTCTCCTCTATCTCTATATTCTCTCTCAAAATAGCGTTGCCGTTCCCAGTCGGTCACGGCAGCGTGTCGTAGGGCTTTTGTTCGGTGCGCAGGTAGTAGGTGTAATGCGCCACCACCTCATCACCAAATGTTTGGCGGGCAAAGTCCTTTGGGCGGACAAATCAGTGGCCTCGCGCAAGTGGTCGGGGACGCCAGGGCGATGTTGGAAGCGGCGTAAATACTCGCCTTCGAAAATAGCGGGGTGGCTCGATTTGGTTGGCGATGCCATCTACGTCCCAGGGCGAGGGCGGCTGAATAGACGAGGTAAGGAGTTTGCAATCGGCGCGAGGATGCGGCACTCTATCGCAAACTGGAACACACGGCCAACGACGCGAAAGCCAGCCGTGCGGTTATCGTAGCTCCACGCCAAGCGCGTAGCGGCCCAAACCATCCACATACCGTTTGCAAAGGGGTTGACCGTGGGGGCGTAGTACACCGATAACTCAGCCGCGTGGGCGATCCACCCCCAAAACCAGCGAAGGTGTCGCACCACATTTGCACGGGTAGGTTGGCCATCGCCCGCAAAGGCGATTTTCAGGTCGTCTTGCCACAGAAGCTCAGGTGGATGTGACTACTGGAGATAGCTTGCCCC
>JADJSZ010000075.1 GCA_016711405.1 Candidatus Hadersleviella danica
CATAAGCCTCTGCCTTCAGCCACGCATTCGCGGCGAAGGTCAGCCCTGTCTCTTCCACGTCGGCCGTTACCCCCGCCTCGTCCAAACTCAGCCATTCCAACTGCAAATCAGCCAACATCTGGGCGAACTCAGCAATTTTTCCTTTATTATGGGTTGCAACAACTAACTTCATGGTAGGTAATGAATAATGAATAATGAATAATTAGTAAACTGTCGCCACTAGCCACTAGTCACCAGCCACTAATCACTCATAGTATACTGACCAGCACCACCTTAAAACCACCCCCGTGAGGCTCTCTATGAAAAAGTATTACCTCTTACTCGCTTTTATCCTCGTCGCGCTGAGTGTGCCTTTCGCCACGGCCGCACCTGTGCCCACGGCCGTCCATTTTGGGAGCGGCCTCGCCATTTGCCAGCCGGCCGTCCAGCCCGTCACCCTCACCAACCCCACCACCATCACCAACTGCACCCAAGCAGGGGTGCAAAACGCGCTCAATCAGGGCGGGCACATCCAATTTGCCTGCGGCCCCAACCCTATCACCATCCCGCTCAACGCCACGCTGACCACCAACGGCCAAGACACCGTCCTCGATGGCGGTGGGCTGGTCACGCTCGACGGTCAGAACCAAGTGCGAATTCTGGAGAAGCCCTACAGTCTGAATAGCACGTTAGTCATTCAGAATATGCGGTTCGTCAACGGCCGTGCCCCCTCGGGCGCAGGCACAGGAACCCACTCGGGCGGAGCTATCCGCGTCGGCGATCCGGGAACGCGCATCCACCTTATCAACAGCACCTTCGCCAACAACCACACCAGCGACCTAACCGAAGCAGACAACCAAGGCGGAGTCATTTTTGCCCCCAACAGTCACGAATTGCTCATCGAAGGGTCGCTTTTTGAGAACAACAGCGCGGGCAACGGCGGGGCGATTGGGGTCATCGCCACGGGCGTAGTCGTTCACAACAGCCGCTTTGTGGGCAACGCCGCCACCGATACGGCCGCCAGCGGCATCGTGCGCGGTTACGGCGGCGCCATTCACATTGATGGCGTGTTCAACGACTACAACCCCAACACCAACGAACAATTCACCGTCTGCGGAAGCGATTTTGTGAACAACTCGGCCGTGCGCGGCGGCGGCGCACTCTCCTCCGTCATCTCCGATGGCTACAACACCCTCTTCACCGTCACCCAATCCAACTTCGATGGCAACAGCGTCAGCGGCTTAGCAGGACAACACGGCCAAGGTGGGGCCATTTACCACATCGAAGACGATCACGTCGGCGGCCGAGACGAAGACAACCTCCTCATCACCCATAACACCTTCCACGACAACGGTGCGGGGCGGCAAGGAGGGGCTGTCTGGCTGTATGTGCTCGGCCGTGGCCAGTTCGCCAACAATACGCTAGAGGCCAATCGCACCACCGCCGGCTTCAACAACGTCGGCCAAGGCGGGGCGATGGCTATCAACTTGGGCAACTTCCATCTGCTCAACAACACCTTCGCCAACAACCACGCCGATTACCAAGGCGGGGCCATCATGGTCGGTGGGCCAAGACCCCGACCGCACTGTCTTGCTGACCAACAACATTTTCCTCAACAACACCCTCAACATCGGCCAAACCATTCCGAGCGAAACCCGCTGGCAAGGCTTCCACACCAACCGCACCTCGATGATGGCGGCCAAAACATCCAAGAGCCGCGCCTCAAACCAACCTACAACAACGATGTCAACAATTTGGTCACGGCCGCACCCATCTTTGCCAACCCCTTACTCCTCCCCCTGTCCGACAATGGCGGCCCCAACCGCACGATGGCTCTGCAAGTCGGCAGTCCAGCCATTAACGCCGGCACGGCCGCTTGTCCCCCCACCGACCAACGCGGTGCGCCCCGCATCGCTCAATGCGACATCGGCGCATTTGAATATGGCGGCATCCCTCCTGTCGCCGAGCCGTTGCTCATCAGCAAAACAGCCAACGATTTGGGCGGTACGCTGAACACGGCCGAAGCAATTGCCTACCGCCTAACCCTTTACAACCAGAGCGGAGCGGCAATCACGCAGGCCGTTCTCACTGACACGTTGCCCATTGGCGTTCTCTTCGGGGGATGGGTCACTCAGGGGGGCGCAGAAGTCGCGGGCAACACCGTCTCATGGGCGGGGGATGTGGCCGCTGGCGAAACAGTGACCATTGTGTTCACCGCCACGGTCACGGCCGAGCAAGGAACCTTGGTCACAAACACGGCCGAGTTCAGCACTGCCGCTGGCCAAACGGGGCAAGCCTCAGCCAGCTTCACCGTCGGCCAAACCTACCACTTCATCTGGCTCCCCCTCATCCGCCGCTAAACAACCCAGTCGGCCAATCAAAAAGCCACCCACACGGGTGGCTTTTTCGTTACCCCTCACCTTCCGCCAAACCTCTCTAAACTGCTAGTTCTTCGGCTGTATCAACGCCTCTAGGGCACAGGGATGGCGTAATGTAGTCTTCCTTATATGGCTACAGGGTGGGCCTAACTCGTCGCAGAGGATTTCCACATAATCGCTATCGGGCGGCCGTTTCTGGCTCCGCCTCAAACGGCCGCGCCACCCCAGCTAAAGCCGCTTCATATTCTTGCTCTGTTTGAATGGACTTGATGTTTCATCAGCAACTTCTTATGGTGTGTGAGCGCGGCCGCGTCTCCCCTCAAGCCATCGCCAAAGAAACCCCCCCCCCCTCCCGCGCTTCTACACTAAAATTTCGTTGGGGGGCGGTTAAAGGCGCAATGAAGGGGATTCAGGCACAACTGATTTGGACAGTTTCCCCAAACCAGGGGTGCATTAAACAGCTCCCGCCAGCAAGAGTAATGGCCATCTTCCTTCGGGGCAGGGGTGGTGTTCCAATGGTCGCCACATCACCCATATACAAGCCCTTTCGTTCCACCAATAAATGTGGGTTAACTTAGCAGAGCTGAAAGGGTATCGCGGGGAGTTTCATATTGTGTGTAGATTAGAAGAGAACAATGGAGGCATTATAGCGCAATTTAAGCCTCTGCTAACTCTCACTTCACGGAAAGAGTAGGTAACCCGCTCCCGTGCCCTGCTCCACAATGTGGATGAGGTATTTGAGCGCGGCCGTCTCCCCCACCGCCGCATAGCCCAACACAAACTGAGCATCCGTCGTCGCCCCACCCCCAATCTGGGCGAGGCCATCGCGCAACAAGGGCAGGTAATCGGCCGCTGTGGGGAGCAGTTTGGCGTGGATTTCGGCCTCAAGGTGGGGGGAGACGGCCGTCCAATCTACAGGCTGACGACGGCCGCGAAACACCTTGCCCACATCTTCCACCAGCAACCGCTTAAGGGTGTGGATGCGTCCCCCACGCAGAGTGACCAGCCACAAACGGCCGTGCGCCCCCAGCAACACAAAGCCACCCGAGACCACGGCCGTTTGATTCGTTGCCAACAGTTGCCAATCCATAAATCGGGAGGAGGGTAAAAAGTGAAAAGTAAGAAGTAAAAGTGGTTGGCAAAAAGCCAAACCTTTTCACCTTTCACCTTTTACTTTTCACTCACATCAAGGAAGCCGCGCAGGAACTGCACAAAGCGATACACATCCGCAAAATTGGTGGCAATGCCGACCGAGACGCGAATAGAGCCTGCGCTTTTGTTATCGTGCCCCTGAATGACGTGGATGAACTCATCATAAGTGAGGCATTGGTCGCCTTGGAAGAATTGGCGCATGTCTTCGGCCGTTAACCCATGCGCCACCTCGCCCGCGCCGGGGTTGCAAAAACAGCCCGTGCGGAGCGAAATGTGCGCTTCGCTGGCCAATTGCTCCAGACGGTGGAAATCGTGGAGGTTGCCTTCAGGGTCGTAAAGATTAAAGGTAACTGTGCCGCCTCGCGCTTCGGTGGTGCAGGGGCCGTAGAGCTTGAGCAGGGCACGGCCGTTGCTGTGCCGCAACGCCAGCAAATTTTCCAGCAACCAACTCGTCAACTCCATCACGCGGTCGTGAATCGTCTCCAACCCCATCGCTTCGATGTGCTGAAGCCCTGTTTTAATGGCGGGAATGTTCAAATAATCCACTGTGCCATCCTCAAAGGCCGCCTCACCCTTGGCCAAACGGTGGCCATCCCCTTGCACCGAAGAAATGGTAATCGTTCCGCCAGCGAACCACGGCCGTTGCAACTTGCTCAACGTCTGCTTGCGAGCGATAAGCGCCCCCAGCCCTGTGGGGTAGCCGAAGATTTTGTAGAACGACAGGCAGACAAAGTCGGGCTGGTAGCGGGTTAAATCGAGCTGATTGGTGGGGGCGAAGGCGGCCGCGTCCAGCAACACATCCCACCCCTGCGCTTGCGCCTCAGCAATCCAGCCCAGCGGGTGTTGCACGCCCGAAAAGTTGGATTGGGCGGGGTAAGAGAAGAGATTGTGCGCCTGCGGGTCGCGGTCAGCAATCAGTTCGCGGAAACGGGCCTCGTCGGCGCGTAAATCGGGGGCCACGACGGGAATGTAGGAGATTTTGGCGCCTTTGTGCCGCGCAAATTCGCGCATCCCCAGCACCGAATTGTGGTTGTCGAAGGTGAGCAAGTAATGGCTGTCGGCCGTGAAGGGGTAGGATTCGCCCACCAATTTAAGTGCCCCGCTGGCGTTGGGGGTGAAGATAACCGTGTACTCGGCCGGGTCTGCCCGAAAGTAGCGCAGGATGTGGGCGCGGGTCTCTTCCACCAATTTGGTCATGGCCAGCGAGGTGGGGTTTTGGGAGTGGGGGTTGCCAAAGACGTGGTCGTTGAGCAGGCGTTGATGGGTTTGGAGTTGGCTCTGGGCGTAGAGGCCCCCGCCCGTGTAATCGAGGTAGATTTGGCCTGTTTGGTCGAGTCGGCCGTACTCTTTCTGCCGCAGTTCAGCCACAGAAGCATGGTCATAAGCGGTACATCGCGCCTCGAATTCTTGTTCGGCCGAGGCAATGTCAGGGGCAAGCGTGGGGGGGAAGGTCATGGTAAACTCCTTTTTAAATGAACAATTAACAATGAGCAATGAGCAACGGGAATTGTGGGACTGAGGACTAGGAACGGGAGGCAAATGACAAATGGCGAATGCAAATGACAAATGACATGACATGAAAGCGTTAATCAGCCAACGAGTGGTAACACCCACGGCCGTTCGCCCTGCGGCCGTGTGCTTTGCCAACGGCCGCATCACGGCCATCACCCCGCCCGACGACGTGCCCAACGGCTACGAACGGGTGGAAGTCGGCCGTTTGGTCATCATGCCCGGCGTGGTGGATGTCCACGTTCACATCAACGAGCCGGGGCGCACCCACTGGGAGGGGTTTGCCACGGCCACACGGGCGGCGGCGGCGGGGGGAATTACCACCGTGGTGGATATGCCGCTCAACAGCGACCCCGTGACGACGACACTGGAAGCGTTGGCCGCTAAAAAATCGGCCGCTCAAGGGCAATTATGGGTCAATTGTGCCTTTCATGCCGGTGTTGTACCGGGACAATTGGGGCAATTGGCCGAATTGTTGGCCGAGGGGTGTGTGGCGGGCAAGGCGTTCATGGTTTATTCGGGCATCCCCGAGTTTGGCGCGGCCGATGAAGCGGTTTTGCGCGAAGCGATGCAGATTTTGGCGCGGGCAGGACGGCCGCTGTTGGCCCATGCGGAGGTCGATTGGCCAGAGACGGCCGCGCCCCCACCCCCGTGGCGCGAATACGCCAGCTATCTGGCCAGTCGGCCGCCCAGTTGGGAGGTGGAGGCGATTCGATTGCTCATTAAGCTGTGCCGCGAGACGGGATGCGCCACCCACATTGTCCATTTGGCCACGGCCGAGGCGTTGCCCCTTCTGCGGGCGGCGCGGGCGGAAGGATTGCCCATCACCATAGAAACCGCGCCCCACTATTTGCACTTCTGTGCCGAGGAAGTACCAGCGGGAGCCACCCAATACAAGTGTGCGCCGCCGATTCGGGAAGCGGCCAACCGCGAATCGCTGTGGCAAGCGTTGTTGGCAGGGGAGATTGATTTAATCGCCAGCGACCATTCCCCCTGCCCACCTGTCCTAAAGGGGCGGGAGCGGGGGGATTTTGCGGCCGCGTGGGGGGGCATTGCGGGGTTGCAATGGCTGTTGCCCGTGGTGTGGAGCGGATTGCGGGGGCGGCGCGGAGCGTTGGGCGAAAATGAGGCGTTGTTGCGGCTGGCAGATTGGCTGTGCGCCGCGCCCGCCAAGCTGGTGGGCATGGGGGAGCGCGGCCGTCTCGAAGTGGGCGCGGCGGCCGACATCATCGTCTGGGACCCCGATGCGGCCTTTGAGGTGACACCCGCCACCACCTATCACCGCCACAAACAAACCCCGTATCTAGGCGAAACGCTCTACGGCCTTGTCACCCGCACCTATGTGGGGGGGGAGTTGGTATATGGGCACGGGCGTTGGGAGAAGAGAGAAGAGGGAAGAGGGAAGAGAGACTGACCGACTGAAAGACTGAAAGACTAACCGACTGAGAGACTCCTATGCACAAACTCGTTGTTTTGTACACCCAACCCGATGATGTAGAAGCGTTTGAGGCGGCGTATGCCGACCATTTGCAATTGGTGGCGGCTATCCCCAACTTGGCCGAAACCCGCCTGAGCCGTTTCAGCCGTGCGTTGCAGGGCGATGGCTTTTACCTGATGGCGGAAATGTTGTTTGCCGACAAAGATGCCCTGAAAGCGGCCATGCGGAGCGACGAAATGGCGGCCGTGGGCATGGATGCCCGACAGTTCAACAATCTCAAGGTGATGATGCTCGGCGAAGAGTAATGGGGCTTAGTTACAAGTTACAAGTTACAAGTCGCTTCTCACCTGCCATGCGTTACCGATTGTTTTTCTTGTGGATGAGCTTGTTCGCCCTGCTCGGATGCGCGAACGGAATGCCCGCCACGCCCAGCAACGGGCAGAACGGGCAGTTGGAAGGGCGGATTTTGGTGTGGCACGGCTGGGAGGGGCAAGATGCGGCCGTGCTCGAGAGCCAAATCGCCACCTTTCGCCGCTTATACCCCAACATGACCATTGCCGTGGTGCAAGTGCCCCCCGCCGAGCTGTTGACCCGCTATAGCGAGGCGGCGCGGCTGGGGCTAGGCCCCGATTTGCTCATCGGCCGTAGCGAATGGCTGGCCGAATTGGTAACGGCCGCCATTGTGCAAGACATTTCGGCCGAGATAGCGGGCAACACCAGCAAATACTTCCCCACCGCACTGGCCCAACTGCGCTATAACGCGGGCTTATACGGCTTGCCGCTCGCCCTGCGGCCGACGGCACTCTATTACAACCGCACCTTGGTCGCCACCCCGGCGGCCACGCTCGACCAACTCTTGCAACACGCCACCGATGGCCATGTGATAGCCCTCAGCACCCGCGCCGAAAGCGCCTATTGGGGCATCACCGCCTTTGGCCCGCCGCTGATTGGGGCAGATGGGGCGCTCACGGCCGACCATACGGGCCTCATTGGCTGGCTCAATTGGCTCAAGCGGGCGCAAGACAACCCCAATGTCATCCTCAGCCAAGACGAGGCCGCGCTGGAACAGCTTTTTGCCGCTGGCCAAGCCACCTATTACGTGGGCAGTGCCGATTTGCTGGCGGGATTTAAAGCCACGCTAGAGGAAACGGCCGTCGCAGGCTCTGTCGTGGGCGTAGCCCCCCTGCCCAGCGGGGCAAACAGCGGCCAACCCCTGCTCGATGTGGATGCGCTCTATTTCAACGCCGCCTCATCCAGCCGCCAATACGCCCTCGCCCTTGTGCTGGCCGATTTTCTGACCAACACAGAGCAGGGGACGGTGCTGTTGCGCGAGTTAGGGCGTGTGCCCGCCAGCCAGCGCGTGCGGGTCAACAATCGGCTCTACCCGCTGGCGGCCGTGTTTGCCCAACAGGGGCGGGTGGCCACCCATGTGCCGCAAACGCTCCAACCTCTGCTCTTGGGCGAGGCGGGCGATGGGATGTACACGGCCGTTCTCTCGGGCGTGCGCGAGACGGACACGGCCGTCTGCGAATACATGCTCACCATCCGCCAAACCATCCAAGGCGCCACCCCCGATTTGAGCGAATGCGGGTCTGAGGGTAATTTGATCATTTGTCAGTGGTCGCTGTGCTCTGGGCGGTCTCCAGACATCCACTAAATTTTGAGCAGGGCAACCCTTGTGTCCCCAAAAATGTCGTCATCCAGGCATGGGGAGGCATAAGGCCAGTAACGGCTAAAGCCGCCACTACAAACGGGGGGCAGTCCCTTACCCCCGTCAAAAAAAATAACCCAGCCTCGCCCGAGACTGGGTTACATATCTAAAAGCTAACAGCTAATGGCTAATAGCTCACAGCTAATTATTCATCAAGCCCGCCTTCACCACGAGATTGGCAAACTCCTGCACATCGCCATCGACGGGGAAATACTCGGCAATGCGTTGCGCATCGCGCATGAGCACGCCCCAATCCCCATCTTGCGCCCAAAAGCTCTGCCGCAACAGCTCCCCATACTCCGCCACCACCGCACTCAATTGGAAGGTGGGGGTTGCATCGGTAAATTGGGCATGAACATCGCGCACGGCCATGCTCTGGGCAATCTCGGTCACTTCGGCCGTTTCGGGGTCTTCATAGCGCACACGGGCGGTCACGGCCGCTTCATTCACATTTGCCCCTTCCACAAAACGCACCTCATACAGAGCCGTAACGCTGTGCCCCGCCCCAATTTCGCCCGCGTCCACCGCGTCGTTGCGAAAATCACTGTCCGCCACAGCCCGATTCTCGTAGCCAATGAGCCGATACTCGCTAATCACATTGGGATTAAACTCCACTTGCACCTTGGCATCTTTGGCAATGGTCAGAATCGTGGAGAGCAATTGGTCGTGAAAGACGCGCCGCGCTTCGCCTAAATCATCAATGTAGGCGTAACTGCCGTCCCCTTGGTTGGAGAGCTGTTCCATCATGGTGTCGTTGTAACTGCCCATCCCAAACCCAAAGGTGCTGAGTTGTGTGCCCGCTTCGGCGTGTTGCAAAATGGTCTCGGCCGTGGTGGCCCCCACATTCGCCCCCCCATCGGAGGCTACAATCAGCCGATTGATGTTGCCCGGCTGGGCGTAAAGGTCGGCCAAGTCATAGGCCAAGCGCAACCCGTCTTCCATGTTGGTGCTTCCCGTAATCTGCAAGCTGTCAATGGCGTTTAAGATGCGCGTTTTGTCGGCCACGGCCGTGGGCAACAAGACAACTTCGGCCACATCCCCATAGCGGACGATTCCAATTTCGTCTGTCGGCCGTAGATTTTCGACTAATTCGGCCAACGCCAGCTTCACCAGCGGCAAACGGTTGGAATCATCCATCGAACCCGAGACATCCACCACGAAAATGAGCAGAGCGTTCGGCCGATCCTCTTCCGCCACCTCATACCCCTGAATCCCCACCCGCAACAAGTGATAACCCGCCCCATACGGCGAAGGCGCGGCCTCTAAATGCACGGCAAACGCGCCGTCTTGGGGGATGGGATACTGTTGGTCAAAGTAGTTGACAAATTCTTCGACGCGCACAGCGTTCGGGGGTGGCAGAATGTTGTCATCCACGTAATTGCGCATCAGGGTGTACGCGCCTGTGTCTACATCAATGGCAAAGGTGGAGAGGGTGTCGGTCGCGGCCGTGACAAAGGGGTTCACCCCATAATCTTGGGCTTCCAAGCCCTGTGGTTCAGGCATACGCGGCGCAGGCGGTTCCGCCTCGGCCTGCTCCACCGAAACAGAACCGACAACCACTTCCACTTCGCGGGTCACTTCTACCTCCACAACCGTTTCCATTTCGGCCATATCACTCATTGGCACTTCAACCACTTCGGTTTGAGTCACCACGCGGGTTACTTCCACGATTTGGGGTTCGGCCGTCATGCCGCCACAAGCGGCCGTGGCCAACAACAACATCAATCCAAGCGCACGCACGCCGCGTGCCAGCCAAGTCTGGTTCGCAAACATTATCTTCTTCTCCTATGAAATTAAGTGTGGTTATGGTTGGGAGGGGAGAAAGTGAAAAGCGAAAAGTAAGAAGTAAAAGGTAGACACCGCCACCTTTCACCTTTCACCTTTTACTTTCCACTCCCGCCAAAGCCCAAACCAACAAAAACAAGTTATTGGGGAGCGACCCTCAGGTACCTTTTATCGCCATGCCCCTAAAACGCCACTCAATGGTCACTGGTTCCATGAATTGGCCATTTGTTCTTTGTCATTTGTCATTTGTCATTGGTAATTGGCGCACACTGACCAACTCCTTTTTGCTCATTGCTCATTGCTCATTGATTTAGAAGATTTGTTCTAAATTCCATTGACAATTAAGAACGGTTGTGCTAATTTTGCGTGTAAATTAGAACACATAAGCTAGTCGCTGTAAGCCACAAGCCGTAAGCCATCAGTGAACCGCAATCTGCATTCCAGAATTAGGAGACAACCACATGAGGACGACATTACCCCCCCGAATGAATGGCCTGAGCAAAGTCGGCCGTGCCCTCAGCACGACCGCCCCCAAGAATATGGTCATCGCAGGTGTGCTCATCACCGCCCTGCTGGCCTTTGAACTGTTTAATTTCGACACCACCCGCTATGCCCTCAACAGCTTGTTGGGCGAAGTCACTTTTGCAGGGCTGAGTTGGGCGACCATCTTGGCCACCGCTTTTTGCGCCATTGACTTTGCGGGGTTGGCGCGTCTCTTCACCCCCGAAAAAGGAGCCGAAGAACCCAAAGAAGTGTGGTATTTGATGGGGGCATGGCTCCTCGGCGCGACGATGAACGCCGTGATGACATGGTGGGCCGTCTCCCTCACCCTGCTCAATCACAACTTGGGCAACGAAATCCTGAGCCGCGAGCAATTGTTGCAAATCGTGCCCATTTTTGTAGCCGTATTGGTCTGGCTGACACGCATCCTCTTCATCGGTTCGCTAACGATGGCGGGCGAGCATTTGTTTGATTCGCAAGGGCAAGAAGCGGCCGAATCGGCACCCCGCCGCCAAGCACAAGCGCAAACACCCGCCCCACGGCCGCAAACCACCCCATCCCCCGCCCCCACGCGCCAAACCCCCGTTGCCCCCCCTGCGGGAATGCGCCGCCCCGCTAGTGCCGCTGGCTTTAGCGGCCAACCAACCATTGGCTCTAGCCCTGCGGCCAATTTCAGCGGCCCCAGCCAAGAAAATTATTACGAATATGAGGCTTCGGAAGCGACGGCTCCCGCCCCCGCGCAACCTCTTCGCCAAGCCCCTCAACCCACCAGCCGCATCCAACGTCGGCCGCCCGTCGGCGGTGTGCGCCCCGGTATGCCTGTGGGAATGCAAGCCAAAGACCGCAATAGTCAGTGAACAACTAACAATTAACAATGAGCAAATTTGTTCATTGCTCATTGCTCATTGTTCTTTGCTCAGGGTAATATCATGTCCAATTCTGGTTACAACGACCCCGCACCCTCTCACTCGTACCGCGAGGTGGGCACGCCGTTCACGGCCGCGCCCGCCCCTCGGGCCGATGGGTACTCGGCCGCGCCTTTCCCCGCCACGCTCCCCCAACCCCGTTGGGTGGAGCCAGTGTGGGCGGAAGAAGCGGATGATGAGCCAGATAACATGGCCTCTTACTACCCTGAGTATCCTGTGGACTTCTCCAATTTTCGCAACTCGTTTGAACAATCTGCCCATCCGCGCCTTATCGTGGCGCTCACCATTGCTTGTGTATTCATGGGCATTGGCATTTGGGGTCTCTTAAATATGGGTTCGCCCGATTCGTTGCCGCTGGCGCAAGTGCAACATGCGGCCAATGCGGCCGTGGCTCCCGCCCCTGCTGTGGCGGCCATGCCCCCCCAAGTGCAAACGGCCGCCGCCCACACAGGCACAGCGATCGCCCCGTTTTTTGCCCCCTCGGTGCGCTACTGGGAACCGAAAATTATCGAGTGGGCGACGAATCACGGCCTCGACCCAAACATGGTAGCCACGGTAATGCAAATCGAGTCGTGTGGCGACCCAGCGGCCGTTTCCGTGGCGGGGGCACAAGGGCTGTTCCAAGTCATGCCCTTCCATTTTGAGCAAGGCGAGGCGATGACCGACCCCGACATGAATGCCTATCGGGGCATGAAATTCCTCGCCGAAGTGTTGGTTATGTTTGATGGCAACCCCGGCTTGTCGTTTGCGGGCTACAATGGCGGCCCCGGCACGGCGCGTAAGGCGTGGGACAATTGGCCAAATGAAACACAACGGTATTATCGCTGGGGGTTGGGCATTTACACCGAAGCGAGCGCGGGGCACACGACCAGCGAAACGCTCAACCAATGGATGACGGCGGGTGGGGCCAGTTTGTGCCGGCAAGCGAGTGAGCGGTTGGGGTTGGAATAAAAGAAAGCAACGAGAATTTCCTCCTTCCGAAACAAGAAAAGGGTGGCACAGTTTATTCCAAACTGTGCCACCCTTTTTTCGTAGTAACGACTTTAGTCGTCGGCTTGTAATAACGGCTTTAGCCGTTACGACGAACCGCCGTTACTTTTTGACCAACGGGAGGTAAATGGGATAGCGCACGGCCGGGGGTGGGGCGATTAGCACCACCACGGCCGACGCTTCGGCCGTGAGCGGTTCCTCGGCGGCCGAGGCCACCACCCACACCTGATGAGCCAGCGGGCCGGGCAAATCATCGGCCAGCACGGTGTAGGTGGCCACCAAGCTAACGGAGCCGCCGGGGGCGAGGGTGGGGGGCGGGTCAAAGTCGGCCGCTAAGGTGGCGGTCACACTCAGCCCGCTCAACAGCACATCCCCCATGTTGGTAATGACCAAAGTATAGGTGATGGTTTGCCCGACTTCGGCCGTGGTGGGGGTGGCGTGGAAGTGGATGGCCAACCCCGTCTCTTGCACAGTCACCACCACCTCATCGGCCGTGCTGGGTGTGCCCAAACTATCGGTGACGGTGAGGGTGAAGGTGAGGACGGTGCGGCTGGCGGGGGCGGTGAAGGTGGGGGAGACGGCCGTGGACTCGCTCAGGGCGACGGGAGAGCCACCTGTTTGCACCCAGCCGTAGCTCAGGATTTGGTCGGGGTCGCCATCGGCCGAGCCGCTCCCATCAAGCGTGACCGAGGCGTTCGTGAGGACGGTTTGGTTGGGGCCAGCCTCGGCCGTGGGTGGGTCGTTGGCGAAGGTAGCGGTGAGGGTGGTGTGCCCTTGCACGGTGAAGGTGATGGGGTTGGCTGTGCCGCTGAGGTCGCCGCTCCAGTGGGCAAAGCTCCAGCCGGGGTGGGGCGCGGCCGTGGCCGTGATGGCGGTTCCCCATGTGTAGGTGGGGGTGTCGGGCAAGAGGGTGATGGCTCCTTGGCCGATGAGGTTGGGGTGGATGAGGTAGCTGTTGCTTTCGTAGGCGCCTAAGTCCACGGCCGTGCCAATCATTCTTGGGTTGCCATCCAAATCGGTGGTCACAGCAGGTGGTAGGTAACTGTTGTTGCCTGCATCTATGGCGGGGGAGTTGGGCAAGAGGCGCAGATTGCCCGCTGTGGTGGGGGCATTGGCTGGGTCGGGCGGCTCCACAAAGAGCGGGTCAGCATCGGCGAGGTTGCCGCCATCGTCTGTGCCACAACTGGCTACCCATGCGCCAGCGGGGTTGCACCCTTGGATGAGGCTATGGCGACTAATGGGATTAGCTCCATTCACATTGACCATTGAGGAAGCGGCCGTGCCTACCCCACTACTATCTTCGTTATTCCAAAAGATGACATTTTGGAAGATGGGATTGCTGTCAAGATGTCATTGCTGGGTAAGTATCTGGTGCTTGAACCAGATGTGGGATAAGTTAAGTGGAAGTGTATTAAGGGTTTTCTGGTGGATAAATGCTCATTGGTACATGGGATGGTAAGGAGTGCTTTGAGAGCTGGCATTATTATGCGCATGGCTCGTTTCAAATTCATAGCCATCAACAGCCTCCTGGGCAGGGATGAACATAGGGGTAGCGATTGGCTGGCCTTGTGATAAATACCACCACCATTCGTCGCTCATTGCCACTAAAGGTTACATTGGTCAGATACGACTCCACTGCTATATATTGCCCCACCTGAATTATGGGCCTTACCTACTAAAGACGACGTTCGTTAGCGTACTAAAACCAATTTACCACCCCCCACCATTTGTGCATAATTACCAACAAATTGGATTGGGTTAAGCTTGATGACGACCTTTCCAGGAAATCCTCCTCCCCATCTAGCATTATTATTCATAAATTCAACATTATTCAATAGTGCCCATTGTTACTCCATGAACCAAAATCCTCCCCCCCACCATTGAGGCCATGATTATTTTAAAACTTGATGTTTATTAAGATAAGTTGTTCCTATTAGAGAACATCAGCCCCCTCCACCATGAAGAACTTTGGGCGGAATTGTTATGGAATTCAACATTGGTTAAGGTAGGGTTGCCATGTTCAAATAAACCCCACCCCCATATCCAGCTCTATTGCCATTGCAAAAAATTTTCTAAATCAGGTATTGCCATTCTTGACTGCAAAATACCCTCCACCAAATGCTTGATTACCACTAAAACAAGGTTAGTTAGGTTGAGATGGCTTGAGTAGTTACACAACCCTCCACCAATGTGCGGTCCACAAAGCGGAGCATAACTCCCATTGGCCAAGCCCGCCGTAATGGTAAAGCCATCGATGATAGTGGTGTCATCAGTGCCGTTGGCAACCACCACATGGTAGCTGTTGTTGCCCACGATGTGGGCCGTATCTGTCACCACCCCGTTGGGGTCGGTGAGGTCGTTGTTGTCAATATCGCCACTTAGCACGGTGATGTTGGCTTCCCAATCCCGCTCGGTGCGCAGGGTTTCGGTGGCGGCAAAGCCGCCGTAGATGGCGATGCCGCTTTTCATGGCAAAGCTAAGGGTGCGGTCGGCCGTGTTGGTTGGTTTGTACACCCCCTGTGCCACCCAAATTTCGCATGTTCCCGTCACAAGGTTCAGCGGGGTTTGCAAATCGGTGAAGGCATCGGCCCATGATGTGCCGTTGTTGGCTCCTGTCGCGGCCGAATCCACGTAGATGCTAGGCACCTGAATATGTTTCATAAGCACCCCAAATCCACGGCCGCACCTATCACCCGTGGGTTGCCATCTAAATCAGTGATAACAGCGACAACAGCATTATCGCCTGCGTCAATAGCGGGCGAACCAGTCAAAAGGCGCACATTGCCATCGGTATGAGGGGCGGTGCTGGGATTAGGTGACTTGACAAACAAGGGGATCTGCATCAGCCAAGTTATTGCCAGCGTCTGTGCCACAAATGGCTAGCCAGACCCCACTGGGATTGCACCCTTGAATGAGGCTATAGCGGAATGTGGCGTTTCCTGTACCCGAGTTGACGAAAGAAGAAGCGGCCGTACCCACGCCACTATCATCTTCGTTGTTCCAAAAGATGACATTTTGGAAGACGGGATTACTGTTCATACCCCCCGCAATGCTGTTGTAACCCTCTACTTCGTAAAAGGGGATTGCGGTCATGGATTCTGGCGAGGAGCGAGGCGTAAGTAAGGGCTTCGGCGTGGCGATTGCGGTTTGTTGGTCTGGCATAGTAGGATTAGCCGAAGGTGGCGTAGGAGTACTGGTCATGCCAGCCACATCTCCCAATTGTTACCCATTTGCTCATCGTCACTGGAGGTGTTGGGCACAGCTAAGGGTTGCACAGCAAATTTGTACTGTTGTATACCCCCCCGCCTTGGGACGCTTGGTTGCCGCTGAATGTAACATTAGTCAGAATCAACCCTCCGCTTTCATTAACGATTCCGCCCCCATGCCATTGGGCTACATTACCCTTGAAAAGGACATTGGTTAAATCTAGGTCTCCAGACAAATTTGTCAAACCCTCCACCACTACCTAGCCTGATTGCCCTGAAAACTAACATTGACAAGCGTTGTTCCATTATCCAGGCATTAAACATGCCACCACCCCAAGGTGGCATGATTTTTATAAAATCTACTGCCATAAGGGAATCGAGCCACTATTGTTTGCTAAATCCCCGCCCCTCCCTCTAGAAAATGGTTTTGACGAAAATTAGCATTGAGCAATGTAAGGTTGCTGTCCTGACTATACATACCAGCGCCAGCATAGCAAAGCCATATTGCCCCTAAAGGTTAGATTGGCTAAGGCTGGATTTCCCCCAGTAATGTAAAGTCCAGCCCTCGATCAATTGGAACTGAGTGTAGGTTTGCGTGTCCAGAGGTAATTGTAAAGCCATCAAGAATGGCTGTATCATCCGCCCCATTACTTACGACCACATGGTAGCTGTTGTTGCCCACGATGTTGGCCGTATCCGTCACCACCCCGTTGGGGTCGGTGATGTCGTTGTTGTCAATGTCGCCGCTCAAGACAGTGATGTTGGTTTCCCAATCTCGCTCGGTGCGGAGGGTTTCGGTGGCGGCAAAACCCCCGTAAATGGCAACGCCGCTTTTCATGGCAAAGCTAAGGGTGCGGTCGGCCGTGCTGGTTGGTTTGTACACCCCCTGTGCCACCCAAATTTCATCGCCGCTCGTCGCGGCCGTCAACGCACTCTGCAAACTGGGATACGCATGTTCCCATGTGGAGCCATCGCTATTGCCCGTAGCGGCATGGTCAACATAAATTACCGCCCCACCAACGGGGCTACTGCTGTGGGACACACGGCCGTGGGTCCACCCCACCACCAGCAAAGCACAAACCACGAACAAAAGGGATGCCAAATGGCGACGATTGAATGCAAACATGGGATTTCTACCTCCGTTGAATGAGAGAATAAGAAGCGGCCACGGCCGCTTTTTGATTGGTCTACCCCTAACTTTAACCCTAAACAACCCATTTGCCCCTACGCCCACCTGACGTTTAAGCAACACCAACACGGCAACCCCCACCTCAGCGTTAATTTGCCCTCACTCTTATCCTGTGTAAACTTCACCGCTCCTAGGTGTATCTGTCTATTGGTATATTGGTGGATTGGTCTACTAAACGACACCATTAAACCAACTACTTCTCTTCTCTCTTCTCTCTTCCTCCCTTACTCTCCCCCTCTCCCTCCCCCACCATGCCAAAATTGGGAACTTGGATACCACTGGTCGCTCTGCTCGCTTTGGCCAGTAGCCTCCCCTTTGAGTTAGACCAACCACTGGCCGTCATTGGGCCACTGACCATTACCAACGTCGAGTTATTGCTCGCCCTTGCCTTGGGGCTGGCCTTCACGGCCGCTCCCCCCGCCCAATGGGTGCGCCCCGGCCGGGCATGGTGGGCACTGTTGCTCTTTGGGGGATGGCTCCTGCTCTCCGCCCTGCTCGCCCCCCAATTTGCAGGCAACGCCCTCAAAGCCTCCCTGCGCTTGCTGACAGGGGTGACGCTGGCGGTGGCCGTTTTGCAAATGGTGCGCCAGCCGCGCCACGGCCGTCTGGTCGCCCTCGCCCTGTTGGGCGGCGGTGTTTTGGCCGCAGGAATTGGCTGGTGGGAAATCCAGCACGGCGAGCTGGGGTGGGTCGCGCTCTTTCGCGGCCGTATCACCCGCGTTGGCCCCTTTGCCCGGCTGACAGGCCCGTTTGATTACGCCAACCAAACAGCCATGTTTATCGAGGCGACATTGCCTTTTGTGGTGGCGGGGGGCTGGCACATTTATCACAGCGCATGGCCGCGCTGGGTGAAAATCCCCTTGTTGATGGGTGTGGGGGTAACGGCCGTGGGCTACCTTCATGCCAGCGTGCTCACCCTCAGCCGGGCCAGTTTTGCCACGATTGTGATTGTTTGTCTGCTGGTGGCGGTTTGGCTGGCCATCCCCCGCACCGCCCACGGCCGCCAGATGGCTCTGTGGTGGCTGGGGTTGGGGGCGTTGGCGGCCGTCATCACTGTGGGGCACACCCTGCTGAGCAACCAAATGCGCCTGCGTTTGCAGGGCGGCAATGTGGACGAGTGGTATCAGGCCGAGGTTATCGCCCCCGCAACGCTGACCATCGCCACCCACAGTGTGCTTGACGTGCCCGTCACAATCACCAATAATGGCTCTTTCGCATGGCACAGCGACGGACAAAACCCCATCCAGTTGGGGGCACGGTGGTTCAATTCTGCGGGCGAACCCATCTATGCCGAATTGCGCTGGCCATTCCCCCGCCCTGTGGCGGCGGGCGAAACTGTGCAATTACGCCTGCCCCTGCCCGCCCCCCCCGAGGCGGGCACGCCTGAATTGCACTGGGATGTGGTGCATGAAAATGTGGCGTGGTTTGGGGATAGGAGCGGCCGGGTGACCATCACCCAAGTGACGGCCGTGACCAGTGCGGGGCAGGTGGATGCCCCCGCCACCCCAACGGCCGTAGGGGAACACCAAGCAAATGGCCGGCCCTCCTGTCGCCCCGTGCCCAGCCGCACCACACTATGGCGGTTGGGGCTGGAAATGGTGCGCGAACGGCCGTGGTTGGGCATCGGCTTCGACAATTTTCGCCTGACCTATGGCGCACGTTTAGACAGCACCAACTTCGATGACACCGTACACACCAACAACTTTTACTTGGAAATGCTCGTTTCGGTGGGCTTGCTGGGGGGCGGGGCGTTTTTGTTTTGGTTGGGCGCGTTGGTGGTAGATGTGCTTCAAACCCTGCACCAACCCGACGTTTCCATCTGGCAGGCGGCCGTGGGAGCGGGTCTGCTGGCCTTCTTAGTCCACGGTTTTCTCGATTTTTTCCTCTTATTCAATGCCACAGGCTTGCTATTTTGGCTTTTGGTCGGCTTGTGGGTCAGCGAGAAACAGCTTCATGCGTATCGGATTTGATGGGACACCCCTGCAATACACCCGTTCAGGGGTGGGCATTTATGTCGAACAACTTCTGCGTCATCTTGTGCAAGAACGGCCGCAGTGGGATTATTTGTTGTACAACAACAAACCCTTCTCCCCCGAAGCCATCCCCGGCCTGACCCCCTTTGCGGGCTATTTCCCCCGGAGCCGCTGGGTGTGGATGCACCTCAAATTGCCGCGTGTCATCTCCCAAAGCGGGGTAGATTTGTGCCATTTTATGAACAACTCGGCTCCGCTGGGGTGCGCTTCCCCCTACGCCATCACCATTCACGATGCGTCGCTGTTCTTGTTCAACCAATATCACCCGTGGTCGCGCCTCATCGCCTTGCGCCTACTCTTGCCACAGGTGGCGCGGCGGGCGGAGGCGGTTATCACCGTTTCCCAAGCCTCGCGCCAAGATTTAATTCGGGTGCTGAACTTAGACCCAGCCAAGGTGCAGGTGGTGTACAGCGCGGCCGGGCCAGAATTTCGGCCGTTGCGCAATGAAACCCAACGCGCCCAATTGCGCCAAAAATATAACTTGCCCGACAAATTTGTCTTGTTTGTGGGAACCATCGAGCCACGCAAAAATTTGCTCCGCTTGGTGGCCGCGTTTGCCCAAGTGCAGGCGCACCACCCCGATTGCCATCTCGTGCTGGTGGGGCCAAATGGGTGGATGATGAAGGGGGCGTTGGAAAAAGAGGTGGCGGCGGCCGATTTAAGGGGCAAAGTCCACACCTTGGGCTTTGTGCCGCAAGCGGACTTGCCGGGGATTTATTCATTGGCGGCCGTGTTTGCCTTTCCCTCTCTGCACGAAGGGTTTGGCCTGCCCTTGCTGGAGGCGATGGCGTGTGGCACGGCCGTGCTCACCAGCAACTGCTCGGCCATGCCCGAAGTGAGTGGCACGGCCGCCTACTTGGTCGAACCCCACTCCACCGCCTCCATTGCCGATGGGCTAAACACCCTGCTCGGCTCCTCTGCCCAACGAGAATGGCACATTGGCCAAGGCTTTGAGCGAGTGGCCCACTTTTCGTGGGCCCAAACCGCTCGGGAAACGGCCGCCATCTACGAACAAATTCTCACCCAAAAAGATAGAGGGTAGAGATAGAGATAGAGGAAACGCACTGATTGACTGACAAAATTTATTGAACCGCGGAGGACGCGGAGAACGCAGAGGAAATTCCAGAGAAGCCTCCGCGCCCTCTGCGCTCTCCGCGGTTAGAAAAAACGCTAAAAACGAGATTTGTCAGTCAATCAGGAAACGCGATAGGCTGAACGACCAAGTTCCCTCTATCTCTATCTCCCATCTCTATCTTTAATACTTCTGTTAGAAATAAAGCGTACACTAACAGCGTCTAAGCCGTAACCACGCTTATCGAACAGGAGAATCGCATGTTTAGCAACGTCTTTAACCGCAAAGCCAAAGAAAATTTAGCCAAAGAAGGCAATCGGCTTCCACAGGGGCAATCCCTCACCGACCGCTTCCCCGTTTTGCACTACGGCCCCACCGCCACCTATCGCAATCTCGACAACTGGGATTTGCGCGTGTTTGGGTTGGTGGAGGAAGAAAAAGTGTGGAACTGGGACGAATTTAACAAGCTCCCCCGCACCAACGTGACCATGGACATTCACTGTGTCACGCGCTGGTCGAAATTTGACACCTTCTGGGAAGGGGTGTCGCTCAAAACGCTGATTGAGGAGGGGTTTATTCGGCCGTTGCCGACCGCCAAATTCGTCATCCAACATTGCGAACACGGCTACACCACCAATTTGCCGCTCGATTTTATGTTGGAGGAGAACATTTTGCTGGCCACCCACTACGATGGGCAACCGCTCACGGCCGACCACGGCTACCCCCTGCGCGTCGTCGTCGGCTCCTTTGCCGACCGCACCGAAAACAAGACGGCCTACTTCTGGAAAGGGGGCAAATGGCTCCGTGGCCTCGAGTTCCGCGCCAGCGACGAACTCGGCTTCTGGGAGCGCAATGGCTACAACAACGAAGCCGACCCGTGGCGGGAACAGCGGTATAGCTCGGGTTGGTAAGGGGCTGTTAGCTATTAGCTTTTAGCGGCGGTTGGTAGGGGCAGACCTTGTGTCGGCCGTGCCTTCTGCATACACAACAAAAACGCCCCTGAGCATGTTCTGCTCAGGGGCGTTTTACATGGTTTATGGCTGTCTTTGTTATCCAGAAGGGGTTTTAGAGGAGATTCAGACGTTAATTTTTTATCGCAAACAATGTCCGTCCAAGGTAGACAAATATAGTATCCTCTCCCGCAACCACCCTTGCATTATTCACAATGATTTGCGGGCTAAACGAAAATCGAGCTGTTTGTTCACCTGTTGCCGCCTCATACACCAGCAAATTCAACTCTTTGGTCAACAAAATTATCTCAGATTCATGGATTACTGGCTCTATCAACAAATCTGGAATTTCTACAACCCACAAGGGCTGTTGCCAGTTGTCAGGCGCGGTTGGATGAGCCACTAACTGGCCACAACCATCTATGAAAAAAAACAGAGAAGCATCTGGAACCAACCACAGACCTTTGCCTTTAACATCAAATCTGTTGCAAGGAGGCTCCAAAAAGTATTCTTGCTGAGTTAATAAATCATACCCATAACTTCTATTGGTACGTGCCTCTTGAGTAACCCGCAACCAATTTCTTTGAGGTCTTGAACTATTCAAATACACATAATATCGGCTGGGCAATTCTTGAGAAATGTCCCGAAAATCACCAGTGGATTGAATCGCTAAAAAGCGGCCGGGTGTAATTAATGTGCAACCATGAACATTTTCAGCAATATCACAAGCAAAGGATGTGACCGAGGTACGCTCCCCCAATATTTTGTTTGTAATCCATCCCCCATCTGATAAGCCATAGATGGTAATAAAAGCCTGATTAAGATCGGTTTGGCCAGAAATCACAATGACATCATTGATTATCAAAATTGCTTTGACAAAATCAACATGCGTCAATAAGGTGCGCCATTTTTCTGTCCCATCCTCTAAATCAAGCAAAACCAGTTCTTCATTGCCTATATTCACCACAACATTATCCCCATCAACGGCAAAACATCCTCGATCCACACAAAGCGAACTCGTGGAATCGCATATTCCCAATTTATCACCCCAGTTTCCGCATTAATCGCCAGCAGGGTTTGGCGATTTTTAAGGTGACAATCGTTTGTTCGCTAACTCGAAAATAAGCCAAGTGTGCTATATCTGTACTCCATAGCAACTGGCTTGGGGAAGATGATTC
>JADJSZ010000076.1 GCA_016711405.1 Candidatus Hadersleviella danica
AGAGGAGAACACAGTCGGTCAGCCTATTGAGTTCCCTCTATCTCTACACTCTATCTATCAATCGTTCAGAAAACGTTTAGGTGATAGGTGAATAGGTGACAGTCACTTAAAAAGTGACTGTCACCTATTCACCTATCACCTTAAGGTAAGTTATGGCAAACACATTGCGGATGAAATTGTTGGGGGAGGCGACGATTTGGCTGGGCGATGAGCCGTTGGCAGGGTTGCAGTCGCGCACGGCCGAGGCGTTGCTTGTCTATTTGGCCTGCCAGCCCAAACCATTTAGCCGCCAACAATTGGCTGAGTTCTTTTGGGAAGAGCGCGACCCTGAGCAATCGGCGACGAATTTGCGGGTGGCTTTGTCTCTGCTTCGCAAAAAGGTGGGGGAGTATTTGACAGTAACCCGCCACACGGTGGCCTTTAACCACGCCTTGCCCCATGAGATAGACGCGGCCGAGTTTGAGAGCGCGGCCGAAAAGTTGGAGAAGGTGTTGGCCAGCGCCCCCCCTAGCACGGCCGCCCAAATAGCGCAGTTGGAAGCGGCCGTGGCGCTGTATGGCGGCCCCTTCTTGGCGGGGTTCAGCTTGCGCGATAACCGCAGTTTTGAGGAGTGGAGCCTGCTCCGCCAAGAGCAAAGCGAGCAAAAAGCTGTGCGGCTGTTGCGCCGCCTATTGGCCGATTTAACCAGCACGGGCGGGGCAGGCCGCGCCCTGCGCTACGCCGACCAACTGCTGGGCATTAACCCGCTGAGCGAGATGGCGCACCGCCACAAAATGCTCTTGCTGGCGCGGGATGGGCAACTGACGGCCGCTCTCGCCCAATACCAAACGTGCCAACAGATGTTGGCCGACGAGTTGGGCATCGAACCTGCGCCCGAGACGGCCGAACTGGCCGAGCGCATTCGCCGTGCCAGCCAAACCAGCCGCCACAACTTGCCCCCCGCCCCCACCCCCTTTGTGGGGCGCGAGCGGGAGTTGGCCGAACTGGTTGCCCATCTAACCAACCCCGCCTGCCGCTTGCTGACCTTACTGGGCACGGGCGGCATGGGCAAAACTGCGGCTGGCACTCGAAGCGGCACGGCGGCTGGCCGCGACGGGCTATTTTCTGAACGGCCTGCGCTTTGTGCCGCTGGCCGATGCCCCACGCCAGTCTCATTCCCAGCGCGATAGCGGCCGAGTTGGGGCTGGTGTTGGGGGGATAAACGGCCGCAAGCGCAAGTGCTGGCAGCCGTGGCGGGGAAGAGATGTTGCTGGTGCTGGATAATTTGGAGCCGCTCTTGGAAGGCGCGGAAGGGGAAGCCACGGCCGATTTCCTCGCCCAACTGCTGGCCACCGCTCCCCATGTCACGTTGCTGGTCACGTCGCGCCAGCGGGTGCAGTTGCAGGAGGAGTGGCTGTTTGATGTGGATGGGCTGGAGGTGGGTACGGCGGGGCAACTGTTTCGGCAGACGGCCGAGCGCACCCAGCGCGGGTTTGCCCCCTCGGCCGAGGATGAGGCGGCCATTGCGGCCATCTGCCAAACGCTGGAGGGGTTGCCGCTGGCCATTGAGTTGGCGGCGGGCTGGTTGCGCCAAATGAGTTGTGCGGCGATTGCCCACGAGTTGCAGGCGAGCATTGGTTTGCTGACGACAACGCTCCGCAATGTGCCGGCGCGGCACAGGAGTATGACGGCCGTGTTTGACCATTCGTGGGCGTTGCTGACGGCTGAACAAGGGGCGATTTTGGCCAAGCTGTCTTGCTTTGCGGGCGGGTTCACGGCCGAGGCGGCGCAGGTGGTGGCAGGGGCGGCGCGGGCTGATTTGGCCGCGTTGGGCGAACAGTCGTTGGTGCGCTGGGAGGGGACGAGCGGCCGATACAGCTTGCACGAATTGTTGCGCCAATATGGAGCGGGGCGGCTGGCCGCGCTGGGGCTAACGGAAACCATCGCCGAGGCGCACGGGCGCTATTTTGTGGGGTTTTTGGGCCAGCAGGGAGATGGGGAAGGCACGGCTGAGCGGCGAGCCATCCGCGCCGAATTGCCGAATGTGCGCGGGGCGTGGCTGTGGGCGGCGCGGCATGGGCACGAGGCTGATTTGCTGGCGATGTGCGCCATCTTGCACAATTTTTACAGCGTGGAAAGCGGTTTCCACGAGGGAGTGGCGCTCTTCCAAGAAGCATTGGCGTTGCTCCCCGAACCTGTGTCGCCGTTGCTGGCGGCCGATTTGCGGGGGCGCATGGCGCGAATGCTGATTCACATGGGGCAGATTGGAGCGGCCAAAGCGGAGCTGGAGGGGGCAATTGCGGCCGTCCAGCAGGTGGATGACCCTGTGCGGTTGAGTACAATTTTGGGCTATGTGGCCATCACCGCGTTTTATGCGGGCGAGTTTGGGCGGGCTATTGGGCTGGCGGAGGAGAGTTTGGGGCTGGCCACGGCCGCTGATGACCTTGACGGGCAGGCGTTTGCGCTTAATTTTTTGGGGAGTTGCCACAAGGCGGCGGGGGATTATGGGGCGGCCGAGGGGTATTTTGAGCGGTCGGTGGGGGTCTATGAGGCGTTGGGGGATGATTTGGGCCGGGCGATGACGCTGAATAATTTGGGCAATTTGGCGCAGGCGCGGGGGGATTTCCCCACGGCGCGGGCGCATTACCTGACCTGTAGCCAGCTCTTTTTGGCGCAAAACCACCTGCACGGGGCGGCGACGACGCTGGCCAATGCGGGGCGGTTGGCGCGGAAGATGGGGGATTTGGCGGGGGCGGAGGCGTTGTTGCAGGAGAGCCTTGAGCTAAAGCGGGCGCAGAAGGATGGGCGGGGGACGGCCGTGGCGCTCATTGGGTTGGCAGATGTGGCGGTGGCGGGGGGGGCTTTTGGGGCGGCGCAAGTGTATTTAGCGGAGGGGTTGGCGTTGGCGGAGGCGGCGGGGGATGTGAAGTTGATGTTGGAAGGGAGGGGGGTGCGGGTGGGGTTGGCGCGGGCGGAGGGGCGGTGGGAGGAGGCGGAAAGGTTGGCGGCCGTGTTGTTGGCCAATCCTGCGCTGTCGCAGGAGGTGCGGGAGCAGGTGTTGGGGGAGATAGAGAGGGGAGATAGAGATAGAGGGGAACGTGGCCGTTTGACTGGCTAAGAGACCCCTTATTTCTATCTTTACATGCTATCTTTTTCCGCCATCTTTTGTACCGCGAGAGATAAAGTCTGTTTTTTTATCGCAAAGGCGCAAAGGCGCGAAGAGGCAAAGGGTTTGTGGTGAATTAACTCTAGGGCTGAATGCCCATCTCATACCTGCCTAGGGTGAGTGAGTTTGTATGTGGGCGATGCGAAGAAGGTGGATGCGGAGGGGAGTTTGTTGAAGGGACTGAATGTAGGCAAGGGGTGTATTCGGTTCTCGAAGACGACGGCCGTGGCGGATACCCGTATTGGGGAGTTTATCGGCCGTACAATTGCGTTGTGGAAGCAGAGGAAGGATATCGATTGCTGAGGTGAGGTGATAGGCAAACGGCCGTGGACTGACTATACTTGACACGAGCCACAAAAAACATTCCCAAAAAAGCCTAAGGATCGTCTATGAAACTAAAAAACGTCGTAATAAAAAAATTTTAAAGGCATCCAGAGTGTTGAATTTTCTACTGAAACACCTTGGCAAACCATTCGGCCGCTGACTGCTTTCTTAGGGCGACAACGGTAGCGGAAAACCACTATTTTGCAGGCCATCGCCCTTACCCTTTCTTTAGCCACCCGCCGTACACAAAGCATCTCTATGTTTAACTGGCATGGATTTTTGCCCGAACGAATTTCTAGCCTTGGCCCTACATTTGTAGAATTGCAAGTAGTTTTTGATGCAGAAGAGATTGCCCTAACCAATGAGTTATTTGAAGTGTGGTATGATTCGCGCCCCCCAGAAGATAAACAAACAAAGCAAATTATTCCACCTTCTAGTTACCCCGAGGTAACGTTGCGACTAGAACAAGGGCGCATCACCTCTCCCCAAGGGTTTGCGGCGACATTGCAATTTCTCGGCCGTTATTATGTCAAACAATTGCTTTACATTCGGCCCGATTTACAAGAAAAATTCAACTTACTTGGTGATATTTTTTGGTTTGACCAGCACCGCAACCTCGGCTCAGTCATGATGCGTGATGATTGGAATGGAGACGGCGGTGGTAATCGCGAAAGCTGGGAAATGGGTTGTAGAACAATTGCGCGAGTATTTAATTGGTTGGTGGGGGCATCATACAACAGCGGCCCGGCGAGGCAAAGATTATATTGAACCGTTACAAACATTGCTCCAAAAGGTATTTCCAAAGACCCAATTTATGGGGCTGATGCCTCGTGAACAAATAGGGATTCCGAAGGCCAATGATTTTTATTTTTTGCTCAATCAAGACGGCCGAGATTATGACCTTGCCGAAATGTCCTCAGGGGAGCAGGCTGTTTTTCCTTTAATGTATGAGTTTGTGCGCCTCAATATCAAACGCTCTATTGTTCTTATTGATGAACTAGAACTCCACCTCCATCCTGCCGAACAGCAACGCTTGTTAGCCGCTTTGCCCAAAATTGGCCCTGATTGCCAATTTTTTATCACCACCCATTCCGAATTCCTTTCTTCGGTTATTCCCAATGAACAGGAAATTCGCCTCGGAAGGGGGACACTATGCCTATAGCGGTGCTGTTTGTAGAAGGCAACCTTGAATCTGAATTGCTCAACCCTGTTTTTGAGGGAATGCCTACCTTGAAACAGGGTGGCTCTAAAAATGGGCTTAGGCCACGTGTGCGAACCGAGCGGCAGGAAAATAAAATAGAGGCAGGCTATTTGCGGGATAGGATTTTGATTTTGACCCACCAAACGATCTCTCGAAACCAACTGTTGACGACCCTTCTGAAGGACTTATCCCCATAGGCTGGCGATGGTGTCGGCACGAAATAGAAAACTACTTGCTCGAGCCTGCACTGATCCATGCTTGCACAGGGTGGCCTGAGCCCGAGATTGAAGAAGCGATTTGTGAGACGGCCCGCCAAATACGGTATTATGAGGCCGCTCGCTGGACAGTTGGAAAAGTGAGGCGAGAGTTACCACCTCACTTCAAGTTGAAAACACGCCCTGATAACTTGAATGAAATAGCTTTACCGTCCGCCTTGAGAGTTGAATACGTTAAGCAATGGGCAATAGAACATGTTAATCAACATCATCAGCGTATTGTTACAGCAACTAATTCACAAAGGGTAGAACAATCATTTGATGATTTTGTAATGCGATTTAATGATTCATTTGTGTCCACTGTCTCAAATGTTTCTATAGAGTTTTCTGGCAAAGATATTTTTGCAGGTTTAGCGACTTGGTTATCAACCCGTAATAAAAAGGGAATAACTACGCGGGTGAATTTCGTGCCGCACTGCGATCTTGGGTGATTGGCAACCCTGAACAAGCACTTAATTTGTTACCTGAGTGGCAACACCTAGTTGAAATAGTTCGTTCTTAAAAAGCTCCTTCCCAAATTAAAGACTGTTAACCACCCAAACCCCTTTTGGAGGTAACAACCACACCAAAAAAAGCCCGTGACGGCCGAACCGCCACGGGGCTTTTCACTTTTCACCTCTCACTTTTCACTCCCCACTCCCACCTACCCCCGGTACCCCAGCAACCGCAACCCATTCAGCGACACCAGCACCGTACTCCCCTCATGCCCCACCACACTCAGCGGCAGAGCGAGGCCAAACCCCAACACCGAGCCAATCAGCACCACAATCACCCCCAGCGCAAAGGCGAGATTTTGCACCAGCACCCGCCGCGTCTGGTGGCTCAGGCCAATCATGTAGGGTAAGTGGCGCAAATCATCCCCCATCAAAACGACATCGGCCGTTTCCAAGGCCACATCACTGCCCGCCGCCCCCATCGCAATGCCAATCGTCGCCGCCGCCAGCGCGGGCGCATCATTCACCCCATCCCCCACCATCGCCACAGGGCCATATTTGGCCTCTAGCTCCTTCAAGATAGTCAACTTGTCCTCGGGCATCAGGCTGGCGAACACCTCATCCGCCCCCACGGCTGCGCCAATGTTGCGCCCCACCCGCTCATTGTCCCCCGTCAGCACCACGATTCGCGCAATCCCCTTCGCCCGGAGCTGGCGAATCACCTCGGCCGCATTCGAGCGCACCTCATCGGCAATGGCCAGCAAAGCCAGCAACTGCACGGGCGCATCGGCCGCCGTTTGCCGCGCCAACGCAATCACCGTTTGGCCGCCATCTTGCCACGCCTCGGCTTGGGTGTGCGCGGCCGTTTGCGCCACCCCCAACCCCTCCACAAACGACAAACTGCCAATGTAGAGCGTCGTCGTGCCCAGTTGGGCACGCGCCCCCCGCCCCGTCACCGAATCGAAATCGGTCACTTCGGGGATGGCCACATTTTGGGCCTTGGCCGCTTGCAAGATGGCTTGCGCCAAGGGATGCTCCGACTTGGCCTCGACGGCCGCCGCCAGTGCCAACACCTCAGCCTCCTTGAGTTCGGCCGTGGGCAAGACGGCCGTCAGCACAGGCTTGCCCGTCGTCAGCGTACCCGTCTTGTCAAAGGCGATCACCTTCAGCCGCGCCGCATCCTCCACATATGCGCCCCCCTTGAACAAAATGCCCCGCCGCGCCCCGTTGCCAATCGCCGAAAGCACCGTGGCGGGGGTGCTGATGACCAGCGCACAGGGAGAAGCGGCCACCATGAGGGTCATGGCGCGGTAAAAGGTGTCCGCAAATGGTTCAGCAATGGCCAATAAGGGGGGAATGATGATGGCCAAAATGGTCATCAAAATGACCCCAGCGGCGTAGTATTGCTCCGCTTTGTCAATAAACCGCTCGGTGGGAGCTTGCTGGTTCTGCGCCTCTTCCACCAGTTTGATGAGCCGCGCCAAGGTGGAATCGGCCGCCAATCGGCCGACCTCTACCTCGAGTGCGCCTCGCTCGTTCAGGCTCCCCGCCAATACCCCATCCCCCACCTGTTTGGTCACGGGGATGGATTCCCCTGTGATAGCCGCTTGGTTGACACTGCTCTGCCCCGCCACCACCACCCCATCCAGCCCAATTTGTTCGCCGGGGCGGATGAGCAAAATGTCGCCGATGGTGATTTCCTCGAGGGGGAGTTCGCGCACGGCCGTGCCCCGCCGCACTTGGGCGGTCAACGGCCGCAAGGCCATCAGCGATTGGATGGCGCGGCGGGTACGGCCGAGGGCGTAATCTTGCAAGACGTTGGAAAGGGAAAACAGGAAGAGCAACAGTGCCCCTTCAAAGGGTGCGCCGACAAGGGCGGCGCCGACGGCCGCCAAAATCATCAGCAAATCCACATCTATGCGCCACTGGCGCAGGGAGGCCCAGCCCGCTTGCACCCCAAAATAGCCGCCCGCCACATAGGCGACGGCATACGCGCCCCATGCCCACGCCCCAATGCCCTCGCCCTCCCCTCTGTTTTGCAGGATGAGGCCGGCAATCATGGCGATAAAGGTGACGGCCGTTAAAACACGGGCGACGATTTCTTCGTTGTGCATGGCGGCCCAGAGGTGCGCGGCCGTGCCCTGTGGGGCATCTGGATGGGTTTGTTGTTGTTCTTGTTGTTGGGTGGTTAGTTGAATGGTCATAGTTGGCCTCTCGTAAATCTTGTGCGGAAGACCTGCGAGGTTTTGGAAACCTCGTAGGTCTGTCAATTTGCTAACAATTTTTTTAACCGTGGTTAAATTTATTATAAACCAAGATTCATCAGAGACCAATAGGAGTGGCAATTGTGAATTGTGAATGGCGAATTGTGAACGGCAATACTTCCCCTCCGCTCCCCTGCTCCCCCTAATCCCCCAACAGCAAATACGCTTCCCCCACCCAGCCCTCCTCCCCAGCACCGAGCGCACCTGCCGCCATGCTGTGCCATCGGGGGTTAGGGTTGGTTCGCTATCCAGCAGTTCCACCACCGACCCTTCGGGCAGGATGGCGATTTCGGCCCCGTTGGGGGCTTGGCGCAGGCGTAGGCCAATGCCGGCCGTGTTGGTGACGATGGCGCGGGGGCCAGCAGGCGTGGCGGTGGGGGCGATTTGCGCCTCGGCCGAGGGGGTAAAATCGGCCGCATACACCCCCGCTGGGTTGGTGAAGTGGGTGTAGGTAAGGCGGGATATTTCGGCGATGAGCGGTGAGCTTTCTCCCCATTCCAGCCATTCGGGGCGGTGCAAAATGACGACGAGGACATACGGCCGTTGCGGGGCAAACACCACGGCCGCATCCCCATGCGTATCGCCAATCCAGCCGTGCTTGTGGGCAATGGGCACGCCAGCGGGCACACCCTCCTCGATGAGGCTTTCGATGACATTCAGGGTCATCATCTGCAAGACGGCCGTGCAATCGTCGGCCGTCACCCCCTCGGCGTAGCTATCCAGCGGGGTAGGGCGGCCGTTGGCACAAGTGTAGAGCCAGCCCAATAGGTGGCCCAAATCGTCGGCCGTGGTTTGCATGTTGGGGTCGGGGCGGGTATTGATGTCTAAGCGCGTGTTGGCAGGGGTCACGTAAGTCGTCGGCCGTCCGGGGCGGGGGATGGAATCGTAGGGGGCGGCAATGAAGGTGTTGTACAGTCCCAAACGGCGCAAATTCTCCGTCACCACATCACTCCCCCGATAGGGGTCATCGCTCCCGCTGACGAGGGCGAGCAAGAGGTTGGCCGTGTAGTTGCCCGAAAGGGCAGTTGTTTCGGTAATCAGTTGGGTGTGGTAGTCGTTTGGCTCGCCGTCCATAACCCTGTACGCCTCGACCAAGATGGGAATTTTGACAAGGCTGGTTCCTGCAAACGCGATAGCTGGGTCGCGGGTGAGCGTTTCGCCTGTGGCTAAATCTTGGATGTAGAGCGAGACGATGCCGCCCGACGCTGTGAAATCGGCCGTGACCTCATCCAGCACAGTGCCCAAATAGGTGAGCGGTGGCGGGGTGGGGCTGGGGGCTGGAGTAGGGGGGGCGGGGGATGATTGCGGAATGGGGATTGTGGATTGCGGAATGGGGCTGGGGGGAGGGGGTGTGGGAGTTGGGACTGGGGGGGTGGGACTGGGGGCTGGGGACGAGGGACTGGGGGCTGGGGCGGTGTTGGTAGGGGTGGGGGCGGCCGTGGTGCAGGCCATCAACCCTGTGGTGAGCAGGAAAAGGAGCAGGAGGTAAACGCGGTTGAACATGGCCGCAAGTATAGCGATATGGGCAGAAAGCGCGGGGGATTCATCGCAATTCTTAGTAATGAGTACCCTGAAAAAAGGATTTATTGCAAAAGGGCAAAAGAGCGAAAAGGCAAAACCCCCCCCCTCTTTCCCGAATAAGTGGCGGCGCCCCGCGGTAGCCTCCCGCACTCATTTGGTGGGACGTAAATAAGGTGAACATCTGCCCTAACGTGGCTTTCGCCGCGAAGGCGCAAAGACGAAGGGCCTTCCGGGGTGCTTCGTCTTTGCAGGGGTCTTCGCAAGACTTGCGCTTTCTTGCGGGTCTAATTGCTTAAAAAGCGAAACAATTTGGTTCCAGATTAAAAAAGTTGGCGTTCCTTTCCAAACATAATCACTTCACGTCTTGCAATTTCTACTGGGTTTCATTTTCACCTAAACAAACTTACCTCCAATATCCCTATGAAAACAACTTCCCCTCTCCGTTTCCTCATCATTGTCCTGTCCCTGTTGGCCATTGCCCTTAGTTGGTGGCGCGTAGGGAGTGCCAACGCGGGTTTGGTGACCCGCCGCTGGGTGCAAGATGGCGTGCCCCTGACCTATGTGGCCCCAGCAGGGGCGCAAAATATGCCGGGGGTGGTCATTGCCCACGGCTTTAGCGGCTCCAGCCAACTCATGCAGGGGTATAGCCTTGGTTTGGCGCGGGCGGGTTACGCCACGATAAGTGTGGATTTTGCAGGGCATGGGGCAAACCCACGGCCGCTTTCCCTTGCCGCCCCCAGCACCCCAAACCAGCGGGATGGCTCTGCCTTGCAAGCGGATTTAGATGTGGCCTACGCCGCCTTGCTCGCCCAAGAGGGGGTGGATGGTTCGCGAGTGGCCATTTTGGGGCACTCGATGGGGAGCGGGGCGGCCATGACGGCCGGCATTGACCAACCCGAGCGGTATGCGGCCGTGCTGGCCATCTCCCCCACGGGGGCGAATGTAACGGCCGACTTGCCTCGCAATCTGCACCTGCAAGCGGGCCAGTTGGAGCCACAATTTGCGGCCAACGCGGAACGCTTATTGGCTGAGGCGGGTGGAAGCCATCCCCCCACGGCCGAGGGGGGCGGCCGAGAATTTCAACTCATCCCCAGCGTGGAACACATTTCTATTTTGTTCAGCCCCACCAGCCACGGGGCGGCGCGGGCATGGCTGGATGCCACCCTTGGCCACACCAGTGCCGAGGCTTATGAGGATCGGCGCATCGTCTGGTACGGGATGCATTTGGCGGCCGTGGTCGCTTTGGCCATTGCCTGTGCGCCGCTGTTGCCCATTGCGCCAGCGGCCGAATTTGCCCACCGTGCCCCCGTGTGGGGGTTGGTGATGGGGCCATTTTTGGCCACGGCCGCCCTTTTTCTCATCGGGCAGTTTGTGGAACTCTCCACACTGGGCGGGATGCTCGTCGGCGGGGCGTTGGCGCTTTGGTTTGCGCTGTTTGGGCTGGCGTGGCTGGCCATCGGGTTTCGGCCGCCTGCCCCGCAATGGGCCGATTTGGGGTGGGGATTGGCTCTCTTTGGCCTCCTCACACTCGCTTTTGGGGTGCTGGCACAGGTGGTGTGGCTCCCGTGGTGGATGATTGGGGCGCGGTTGGGGCGTTGGCTGTTTATCGCGCTGGCGTGTGTGCCGTGGCAGTTGGCGGCGGGATTGGCGGGCGGCCGTCGCTGGCTGTGGTGGTTGGGGCAAAGCGGGCTGATTGGGGCGGGGTTGGTGGCGGCCGTGGTGGTCGTGCCCAGCCTTGGCTTTGTCGTCCTGCTCGTGCCGCTCATTCCCCTGCTGGTGGGGCTGATGAGTTTGTTGGGTGGGGTGGTTCAGCGGCCGTGGGCGATGGCCATTGGCAACGCCGCCTTTTTCGGGTGGGTGCTGGCGGTGGTGTTTCCGCTGGCGGGATAGGAGCCATAAATTGGTGAAACTCGTGTTTGTTTTTTAAACCGCAGAGAGCGCAGAGGGCGCGGAGGTTTGTGTGTATATGTTCCTCTGCGCTCTCCGCGTCCTCCGCGGTTCAATAAATCAGGGCATTTTTTTAACGCCAAGGCGCGAAGGTGCAAAGACGCAAAGGGGGTATTGGATGATGGCCGCCTTTATCTTGGTGGGGGTTAAGGGCCGTCTACGGCCGTGAGCCATGCCACCAAGTCGGCGCGGAGTTGTTCTTCGGCGTAAAAGAAGAGGAAATGGTCTTGGGCGGGGTAGATGTGGCTGGTGAGGGCTACGCCGCCCGCTTCGAGGTGGGAGATGCGCTGGCGCACATAGGCGGCTGGCACGCGGTCATCTGTTTCGCCCGAGATGATGAGGACGGGACGGCCGCGCCACTGCTCTAAAAAGGCGGGGCTGTCGGTGATGTGGGTGGCCATCACGGGGGAGACAAAAATGAGACCCGCAAACTCCTCGGCCGCTTCATGGCCCACCACCGACACGCCCAACCCCCCGTTCGACAAACCCATCAGGTAAATGCGTTGGGGGTCTATGTTGGCCTTGGTTTGGGCATCGGCAAGGGCGCGGCGAGCGGCCGTGCTTCCCCCTTCGCGCAACCAATTGCCAAAGCCAAAGCTGGGCGCAACGACAATAAACCCCTCTTGTTCGGCCACTTTGGCCAAAATCCAGCTATAGGCTAGAAAATTGCCGCCACTGCCATGCAAAAAGACGATGGCGGGTAGAGGCGTGTCATCTTCTTGGGCTTGCTGGGGCAGATATAGGTAGTAATGCCCCACATCGAAGGGGCGGCCGATGGGTTCGTTGTACGCCCAGCCCATTGCCGAACCCAACTCGCTAAAATGGGGGTCTTGCTCGATTTCGGCATAAATCGCGGCCGTGGCGGGGCGCAACACGGCCGCTTGCTCGTGGGTAAACAGCGCATCCACATAGGGCATGAGCCGAAAGCCTAAATTCAACTGCTCGGCTTCGGGGATGATGTTGTTGACCAGCGACCAGCGGGGAAAGGTGCGGCCGTTGCCCACAAATTGGTGGCTGATGGGGCTATGGGCCGCTGGTTGCCCGCTGGGGATGAGTGGCACGAGGAGGAGGAGAGACACGGCCGTGATAAGACCCAGTAGGCCCGACCACGCCAAACTTCGCTTCCACCACAAGGCGAAATGGGTATACAGAATCGCCAGCGAACCAAATAGCACCGTGCTGGCCAACACCAACCCAATGCGGGTTTGGTGCGCCAGCAGGAGCCAAATGGCCAGCCCTAAAGCAAACCACACCCACGCCATCAACAGGGCCACAACACGACCCAAAATAGCTGAACCAACACGTCGAACGCTCATAATCAGATAGCATCAGTAGAACAAATGAGGTAAAATTGGCAGTCGCGAAAGAGAAATTTTTAGTCTAGCAGTCGCTCAGTCTATCAGCACATTGCTTACGGCTTACGGCTTAGAGCTTATAGCCCAAATAAGGATTATATGACAAAAAACGGTACAACTTACGATGCAGGCAATATCCAAGTGCTTAAAGGGTTAGAAGCGGTGCGCCGCCGCCCCGGCATGTATGTCGGGGGCACAGACATTAAGGCACTTCATCACCTCGTCTACGAAATTGTAGATAACTCGATTGATGAGGCGTTGGCCGGCCGTTGCGACCGCATCGAAGTGACCATTCACAAAGATGAAAGCGTGAGTGTGCGGGACAACGGCGTTGGTATTCCCGTGGCCGAGCATCCCAGCGAAAAAATATCCGCCCTGCAACTGGTCATGACCACTTTGCATGCAGGTGGTAAGTTCGACGAATCAGCCTACAAGGTGTCGGGTGGGTTGCATGGGGTGGGTGCGGCGGCCGTGAACGCCCTTTCGGAATGGTTGCGCGTCGAAGTCAAGCGAGATGGCCATTTGTGGCTCCAAGAGTATGACCGTGGTGTGCCCCGCGAAACTGTGCGGAAAATTCGCAAGCTGGAGGAAGATGAGGAGACGGGGACAAACACGACCTTCTTGTTCGACCGCCAAATCTTTTTAGAAGAAGGGTTGGACATGCGTTTCGAGACGCTGGTCAACCGGTTCCGCGAGATGGCTTTTGTCACCAGTTCGGTCTTTCTCTCCTTGCGCGATGAACGGCCGACGGTGGAACGGGACATGAACTTCTACTTTGAGGGTGGGTTGCGCTCCTTTGTGCAATACCTCAATCGCGGCCGTGTGGTGTTGCATGATCCCGTTTATGCCCGCAAAGAGGCGGACAACATGGAAGTGGAAGTGGCCTTCCAATACACCGATGGCATGGCCATTTCCGAGCATTCCTTCGCCAACACCATTAACACGCACGATGGCGGTTCCCATATTTCGGGTCTGCGCTCGGCCATTACCCGTGTGGTAAATAAGTATGCACGAGACAACAACTTGCTCAAGGAAAAAGACCAGAATTTTTCCAGCGACGACACCCGCGAAGGCATTACGGCCATCGTCAATGTGAAGCATCCTGACCCCCAATTTGAGAGCCAAACCAAGGTGAAGCTGATGAACGCCGAGGTGGCGGGGGCTGTTTCTTCGGTGGTCTACGAAGCCTTCACAGCATACATGGAAGAGAACCCGCGTGAGGCGAAGAAAATTGTCGAGCGTTGTCTCATGAGTTCGCGGGCACGCTCGGCCGCGCGGCAAGCGCGAGAGTTGGTCATGCGCAAGAGTGCGCTGGAGAGCTTGACCCTGCCCGGCAAGCTGGCGGATTGCTCGGAGCGCGACCCCGCCAAGTGTGAGTTGTACATCGTCGAAGGTGACTCGGCCGGTGGCAGTGCCAAACAAGGGCGCGACCGCCATTTCCAAGCCATTTTGCCCCTGCGCGGGAAGATTCTGAACACCGAACGGGCGCGATTGGACAAGATTTTGGCCAACAACGAGGTCAAGGCGCTTATTTCGGCTCTGGGCACGGGGATTGGTGAATCGTTCGACATCAAAAATTTGCGCTACGGCCGTGTCATTATCATGACCGACGCGGACGTAGACGGCAGTCATATTCGCACCCTGTTGCTGACCTTTATTTTCCGCTACATGCACCAAATTATTGATGCGGGCCATTTGTACATTGCCCAGCCGCCCTTGTTCCGCGTGAAATCGGGCAAGGAGATGGTGTACACCTACAATGACACCCAGCACCAACAATACTTGCAGACTTTGGGCGGCAAGAAATTTGAGATTCAACGCTACAAGGGGTTGGGTGAAATGAACCCCGACCAACTGTGGGATACGACGATGAACCCCGAAGCACGGACGTTGTTGCAGGTGACAGTGGATGATGCAGTAATGGCTGACCGCACCTTTGATATGTTGATGGGCAGTGAAGTTCCCCCGCGCCGCCGTTTTATTACCAGCCACGCGGCCGAAGTTCGCAATTTGGACATTTAAAACGAACGGGGACGGTGGATGCTCTGATAGACGAAGACCCAGAAGGATGGTTGGCTTTTGGGACCTTGCAAAGCCGAGTTTTTAGCCAAAAGTGCTGGTCTGAGGGGTTTTGGCTTGATTAGTACATGCATTACCAAAGGAGGGGCGGTTTACGATGGCGAGACTGCCCACTCGTAGCTCCCACACTGGCCAAATTCCAATTATGGGATAACCACCCACCAAAGTAACCCTGTTCCCTCATGCCCTAATTCAACTCCAATAGGCGAAATCTTAAAACTCCCTCACCTCCTCCCAGGAAAATTCGATTAAGACAAGGCCATGTTTGCTAGAAGGTCAGGGCGGGTGGGGGGGAAACCATTGTAAGAGTTTGCAGGTCCGTGGGGATGAGGCGTTGCGCCGCGCCCACGACGAACAAAAGCCGATTTTACTGAGCATTGGCTACGCCGCTTGCCATTGGTGCCATGTGATGGCGCATGAGAGCTTTGAGGATGAAGCCACGGCCGCTCTCATGAACGAACACTTCATCAACATTAAAGTAGATCGGGAAGAGCGACCCGATATAGACCAGATTTACATGAGCGCGGTGATTGCCATGCGCGGGCAAGGGGGCTGGCCGCTCACGGCCGTGCTCACCCCCGAGGGGCAACCCTTCTTTGGCGGAACCTATTACCCCAAAGAACCCCGCTACGGGATGCCCAGCTTTAGCCAAGTGCTGACCAGTGTGGCTGAGGCGTGGAGCAAACAACGAGAACAGATTTACGACAGTGCGCGTGAGCTGACCGACCATATTACGGGCGGGTTGGTATTGCAGGGACAGGCGGGCGCGATTACTAAAGAGGTGTTGAACAAGGCGTTGGCGGCGATGGGCGGCCGTTTCGACGGCCGTTGGGGCGGTTTCGGCCCCGCCCCCAAGTTCCCCAACCGATGACACTTGAGTTTTTGTTGCGCGGCGCACTGGCTACCGCTGACGAAAAGCTGATGGCCATGTTCAACATGACTTTGGAGATGATGGCCCGAGGGGGAATGTACGACCAAATTGGGGGCGGCTTTGCGCGTTACAGTACCGACGCAAAATGGCTCGTGCCCCACTTTGAGAAGATGCTGTATGACAACGCCCAACTGGCGCGGATTTACTTGCACGGCTGGCAAGCCACGGCCGACCCTCTTTACCAGCGCATCGCCATTGAAACATGCGACTACATTCTAAAAGAGATGCGCGACCCCAGCGGGGGCTTTTACAGTAGCCAAGATGCGGACAGCGAAGGCGAAGAAGGCAAGTTCTATGTCTGGACATTGGACGAATTGCGCCAACTGTTGGGGCAAGAGGCGGAACTGGTGTCGCTCTATTACGACATTACCTTGCACGGGAATTGGGAAGGCAAGGGCATTCCCAACATGCCGCGCCGGCACAATGAAGTCGCGGCCATGTTGCGCGTAGATGAGGCCGACTTGGCGCAACGAATTGGGGCGGCCAAACAAACGTTGTACGAGGCACGCGCCCAGCGCATTTGGCCGGGCAAAGATGATAAGGTGTTGACGGCTTGGAATGGGCTGATGTTGGCCACGTTGGCGGAGGCGGGGCGGGTGTTGGGACGGCCGGATTACACCCAAGCGGCCGTGGCCAACGCCGAATTTCTGTACGCCAACTTGCGCACGGCCGACGGCCGCCTCTACCGCACATGGAAAGCGGGCAGTCCCGCCAAATACAACGGCTATTTGGAGGATTACGCTTTCTTGGCCGAGGGTCTAATCGCTTTATACCAGACGACATTTGAGGAACGCTGGTTTGTGTGGGCGCAAGAACTGGCGGAACAGATGTTGGCTCATTTCAGCGATGAGGCGGGGGGCTTTTACGATACGGCCAATGACCACGAACAGCTCATCTACCGCCCCAAAGATGTGCAAGATAACGCGACACCGAGCGGGAACAGTGTGGCGGCGACTGTTTTATTGCAGTTGGGCTTGTATACGGGCGAGGGCGGTACACGCAAGCGGCCGAACAGGCGATTGCGGCGATGGTGGAGGTGATGGGGCAGTATCCGACGGGTTTTGGGTAGTGGTTGAATGGGGCAACGCTCCTGTTGAATGAGATGCGGGAGGTGGCGATTGTGGGTGAGGCCGCGGCCGCCGATACGCAGGTTCTTTTGGCCGAAGTTTGGGAGGGTTATCGGCCGTATCAGGTTGTGGCGGTGGGGGATGGAGCAAGCTCGGCCGTGCCCCTGTTGGCCAATCGGCCGCAATTAGAGGTGGGCAAGGCGACGGCTTATGTGTGCAAGAACTTTGCTTGCCAACGGCCGACGATGGAAGCGGCTATATTGCGGGAGCAACTGCACAGTTCGTGATTGGTTATTCGTAATTAGTAATTGATAATTGGAAGTGCTTTCGTTGAGTTGGAGCGTTGTAGGGGTAGGCCTTGTGCCTACCCTCAAATCTTGGTCAAACCAGCATTTAGGGCAACCACAAGGGTTGCCCCCTACTCACCTGAGGAGAATTTATGTTTCGCAAACTCATTGGCAAGTTGTTTGGCGGGGGGGTGGTGACGGATGATGCGGCCGTGCCCCCGCCTGTTTCGACCAAAAGTTCGGCCGAACGACGGGAATTGCCGCCCTTGCTGGTGTTACCCGACGACCCAGCCGAGCGGCTGAAGGTGTTGTTGCTGAACGACCGCAAGATTGAAGCGATTAAGACCTACCGCGAGATGACAGGGATGAGTTTGGCCGACGCGAAAGCGGATATGGATGCGTTGTACTTGGAGTTGCAACAAAGTGGGGCGGTGGCTGAAATGCACAAACGGCCGAACATCTCCGCCAACGCCCAGATGGAACAAGTGTATGCCCTGATTGAAGCGGGCAACAAGATTGGGGCGATTAAGCTCTACCGCGAAATGACGGGGCTGGGCTTGGCTGAATCAAAAGAGGCGGTGGAAGCTCTGGAAAGGGGGGAGCGGCCGTCTTCAGCAGGCAACATTGATGCAATGAACGAAGTTCGCGCCCTGTTAATCTTGGGCAAACGGGTGGAGGCGATTCAACTTTATCGCAAAATGACGGGTGAGAGTGAGTTGGCCGCCAAGGAAGCGATTGCGAAGATAGAGGAAAGCCAGCGCGAGCCGACGCTGGAAACAGTGATGCCCAAAATTCTTGAACACCTGCATAAGAACCAAAAAATCAACGCCATTAAACTTTACCGCGAAGTGACTGGCGTGGGGTTGAAAGAGGCGAAAGACGCGGTGGATGAGATGGAACGACAGTTGTAAGTGCTGAGTGCTGAGTGCTGAGTTGAAAGTGAGCCTTACTTTTAACTCAGCACTCAGCACTTTTTACTCCTTCCTATGATGTCTCTCATTATTCTCGTTCTCGGCGATTTGTTGGGGATTGCGGCCGTGGTCATTCCCCTCTTCGTGCTTATCTCGGTGGGGCTGATGAGCCTCGGCCGCGTGCGTCTGGGGGAAACGTTTGGCTATTGGCTGTTGGGCGCGGCGTTAAACGGCTTGTTGGGGGCGGGGCTGGTGAG
>JADJSZ010000077.1 GCA_016711405.1 Candidatus Hadersleviella danica
GGGGTGGGGGCACGGCCGTGGCGCGAACGAAAACCATATGGCATTGCCTGCCGTGCCACCCACCCCGTTGCCCCCAGGAAGATATGGGTTGTGGAACATCTAAGTGGGTCGGGCGGTGGGGAATCATGCGGTTTGCATCACATCCCTTCCGCCCAGCCCCACCCCTCACGACGTGGCAGGGCTGAACATCTCCCCTGCTCCCCTGCCCCCTGCCCCCTGCCCCCTGCTCCCCTGCCCCCGCTCCCCCGCCCCAAACCTACCCAAACTGAATCCCCTGCGCCAACGGCAACTGCGTAGACCAATTAATCGTATTCGTCTGCCGGCGCATATACCCCTTCCACGCATCCGAACCCGATTCACGGCCGCCGCCCGTGTCCTTCTCCCCGCCAAACGCGCCGCCAATCTCCGCCCCACTCGTGCCAATATTCACATTGGCAATCCCACAATCCGAGCCACGCACCGAAAGGAAATTCTCGGCCGTGCGCACACTATCCGTAAAGATGGCGCTCGACAACCCCTGCGTCACCCCATTGTGGATGGCCAACGCCTCATCCAGCGTCTCATATTCAAGGATGTACAAAATGGGCGCAAACGTCTCCTCGCGCACAATCTCCGTTTGGGCGGGCATTTTAATGATGGTCGGCTCCACAAAATTCGGTCCGACCTCGGGGGCGAGCATGGCCGCCCACCAACACCTCGCCCCCTTGCGCCACCGCTTGCTCGATGGCGTGCATCATCTGCCCCACCGCCCGCTCCGTCACCAACGGCCCCAGCAACGTCCCCTCGGCCAACGGGTCGCCCATCGGCACGCTTTGGTACGCCTTCACCAGCCGTTCCGTCAGGGTGGGGGCGATGGATGTGTGGGCGATGATGCGCCGCGTGGTCGTGCATCGTTGCCCAGCCGTGCCCACCGAACCAAAGAGGATGCCGCGCACGGCCATCTCTAAATCGGCCGTGCCATCCACAATAATGGCGTTGTTGCCGCCTAATTCGAAAATGCTCTTGCCCAAACGGCCAGCCACGGCCGCCGCCACCTTGCGCCCCGTGTGGGTAGACCCTGTAAACGAAACGAGCGGCAAGCGGGGGTCGTCGCTCATCAATTGGCCAATATCCCCCGCCCCAACGGTCAGGTTAAAATGCCCGTCAGCCCATAATCGGCCAGCACTTTGTTGGCAATGTGGGTCGTGGCCACGGCCGTCAGCGGGGTCAGTTCGCTCGGCTTCCACAGCATCGTATCGCCACACACGGCCGCCAAGGCCGCATTCCACGACCAGACGGCCACGGGAAAATTAAAAGCGGAGATAATGCCAATCGGCCCCAGCGGATGCCACTGCTCGTACATGCGATGTTGCGGCCGTTCGCTGGCCATCGTCAGCCCATAAAGCTGGCGCGAAAGCCCCACGGCGAAGTCGCAAATGTCAATCATCTCTTGCACTTCGCCCAACCCCTCCACCCGAATTTTGCCCATTTCAAGGCTGACCAGTTCGCCCAATGGCTCTTTGTATTCGCGCAAGGCGTTGCCCAAATCGCGCACGACTTCGCCCCGCTTGGGGGCGGGCAACATGCGCCACGTTTGGAACGCGGCTTGCGCGGCTTGCACGGCAATGTCATACGTTTCGGCCGTGGCAGGCACCACTTGAGCAATTGGCTCATTGGTGGTCGGGTTGTAAGAGGTAATCGGCGCGGCGTGGCTATCCAGCCAGCCATCTGGCCCCGTGCAAACCCCCAAATTGGTCGCTTGCAAATTCAGTTTGTTCAGTAATGCGTTCATGGGTTTCATACTCCTTAAAAAGTAGTGTAATGGTGTCGTGGTCTATTGGTTTATTGGTATATTGGTCTATTGGTGTAGTGGTGTAGTTCAATACACCATTACACTAATACACCAATAAACTCCCTACGGGTTGTGCAACAAGATTTTGCGGACGCTGGGTTGGGCGGCGTGGGTAAATGCCTCAAGGGTGCTTGGCAAAGGGTACACGCATTCGATTAAATCATGGACGGGGACAACGCCCTCGGCCAGCAGGCGCAGGGCGGGGGCAAAGGGGCCACAGCGTGAGCCAACCAAGTTTAGCTCTTTGACGACGATGGGCGACCAATTCAGAGCCGCTTCTCCCGCAAAGGTGCTTTTAAGCACGATAACGCCCTGCGGCCGTGTCATGCGCACCGCCTGCGCCAAACCCGCCACGTTGCCCGTCGCTTCAACCACCATGTCAAAGCTGTTCTCGGCCGCTTCCTCGGCCAGCCCCACCGCCAAACCCCATGCGGCGGGCAAGGCCAGCGAGGCGTGGCTACGGCCGAGCATCGTCACCTCTGTCCCCGCCAGTGCCAGCACCTTGCCGATTAACATGCCCAAGCGGCCGGGGCCGATAACGGCCGTCCGCGCCGTCGGCCGTATGGCCAATTGCTCCCGAATGCGAAGCGCGGCGGCCAACGGTTCGGTAAAAACAGCTTGCTCGTCGCTGACGCTCTCGGGCACGGGCAGGAGATTGGCGAGGGGGAGGGTGAACTGTTCGGCCATCACCCCATCGCGGCCGTGGATGCCCAGCACGGTGCGGGTGGGGCAATGCTCGGGGCCATCGCCCAAGCAAGTGGGGCAACGGCCGCACCCGATGTTAATGCTCCCCACCACCCGTCGGCCGAGCCATTCAGGCGCATCGGCCGCTTCCACCACTTCCCCCACAAATTCATGGCCGAGGATGCCCGCAAAGTCGGGCACGTAGCCGCGCACCATCTCTAAATCAGTCGTGCAAATGCCCGCCATGCGCAGGCGAATCAACGCTTCGCCCACTTGGGGGCGGGGTGGGGGCATGTCGTCGCGCAGTTGCAAACGGCCGTGGGCGAGGTGAAGAGCGAGCATAGGGATTGCGGATTGCGGATTTGGGATTGCGGATTGATAGCTGGTCGCTCATAGCTAACAGCTACGGAACGCCACCTTTTTAGCACAAAATCTTTCAGCAAGCCTTTGCGTTTGCTTAAAAAACGGTTTGTTCACCTTAGACGTGCTATTTAATCATTCGCTTGTCTAGCTCGAGAATGGCTGGCAAGGGAGGGTGCGGCCGATGTTGTCCGACCAGCCGAATTCGTAGACCCCGAGTTCGCCGTGCACGAGGAGGAGGGCTTGCACTTCGAGTTCGGTGGTGGGGGCAATGGCCACGGCGCGGGCGATTACGCCGCTGGTAATCAGGCTGTTGGTCAGGCTCAGCACTTCTGTGGCCGTAATGGGGGTGGTGATGGGCGAGCCGCCAGGGGCCGATTGGAGCGTTTGACGGCCGTCGGCGTATAAAATCAGCTCGTCGCCCGCTTCGTTGAGGAAGTACAGCACCGCATCCAAAGGTAGGCGTTGGGCGGGCAAGGGGAAGTTGTTGAGCGGGTCGAGCGCGGCCGTGGCCAACTCACCCACCTGACTGTACACATCCACCAACGGTAACGGCAAACTGAGCGCAGGGCAGTTGATGACCACGCTGGTGGGGGTTTGGCCGCCAATGAAAAGGGTTTCGCGGGGGACATTGGCACAGGGGGCACTGTAACTGCTTTCCAGACGGCCGACAGGCAGTTCGGCCGCCAGTTGCAAGAGGGCGGGGTCGGCCGTGGTCGGGTCGCCCACCTCGGCATCCGTCGCTTCCCAGTGCCACAGCTCGCCCTCGGCCGTGATGGCCAGCGTGTGGGCGACGGTGTAGGGCGAGGCGGTGCGGTGCAAGCCCAGCACAGTGCTCGGCGGGAAGTGGGGCCGAGGTTGATGGCGAAAAATTGCTCGACACTGGCCATCAGCACCACATCTTTCAGCCAACCCGCCCCACTTTGGCCTGTGGCGGCCAATTCGTAGCTGAAGGCGACGCAACGGCCGCAATTATCGGGCAACTCATCCAATTGCAAGCTGGGCAACACGCTTTGTAGTTCTAGCAAGGCGCGGCGTTGGTTGGGCAGGGCGATGCTCGTGCCAGCGGCCAAATCCACCAATTGAATGGTGCTGTCGAGTGTGCCTTGCAAGGTGCGCTCTAGCCCAAGGGCGGGGATGGCGTAGCGCAAGGTGATGATGGGGCGACTGAAATCTATGGGGGTTCCAGTCGGCGCGGCCGTGGGGGCGGCCACAGTGACAGGGGGCACGAGTTGGGGTTGGAAGGGGGTGTAGGTGGGGTAAATGGTGGGCAGTGGCGCGGCCGTGGGCAAGGGCGGCCGTGTCTGATTCTCCACGGGCAACGGGGTGGGGGCGGCCGTGCCGCAAGCCATCAGCCATAAGGCGAAGGCGAGGAGACAAAGGGAACGAATACGCATAGGAGGATAAGTGATTAGTGATTAGTGATTAGTCATTGGTAAGCGCAGCAAATGACCAATCACAAATGACCACTGACCAAAGACTAAATAACTTCTTGCGGCCGACGCAAATCCCACTCGGCCAGCAGGGGCACGGCGTGGAAGATGGAGCTATAGGTTCCGCTGAGTAGGCCGACCAGCAAGACGGAGATGAAGTGCTGGATAGAAGCTCCCCCGAACAAAATGAGGGCGACCATGACGAACATGGCGTTGAGTTGGGTGGCCAAGGAGCGGTGGACAGTCTCGAGGAGGGAGCGGCTGACGATGTTTTCGTAGCTATCCCACGGCCGACGGTCTAGGTTTTCGCGGATGCGGTCGAAGACGACGATGGTATCTTGCAGGGAGAAGCCCGCCACGGTGAGGATGGCGGTTACAAACAGGGCATCCACTTCCCAGCCCGCGACCATGCCCATAATGGAGATGAAGCCGAAGATGACCAGCAAATCGTGGAAGAGGGCGGAGATGGCGCAGGCACCATAGCGGAAGGAGTTGGGCACTTGGCGAAAGGCGAAGGCGACGTAGCCGAGCATGATGACGGCCGCGACCAAAATGGCGATAAAAGCGGCTTGGGATACCTCGGCACCGACGGTGGGGCTGACGCTTTCGACCAAGGTGGTGTTGGGTACGAGCGGGGCGAGTTGGCCGCTCAACGTTTCCTCAATGGCTTGGGCATCATCGGCCGAAATAAATTCGGTGCGGATTTGCCACGCATTGGTCAAGTTTTCGCCGCTCAACTCAATCACGCTGGGGTTGTTCACCCCAAATTCGTTGAAGACGGCGCGGATGTCGCCTTCTTGCACAGGCTCGGTAAATTGCAGTTCAAAGCGGGTTCCGCTCTGGAAATCTACGCCAATGTTAAACGGCCGCCCTGTTGTCACCCACGAAAAGAGCATCGCCAGCAACCCAAGGCCAATGATCACTCCCGATAGAATAAAATAAACTCGGCGACGTTGGACAATATCAAACATGGAAGTTACTCTGTAAATCTAGTTGTGTATTGGTGTAGTTGTGTATTGGTATATTGGTGTAGTGCCACAATACACAAGTACACGAATACACTATTAAACCAATATACCCTTATGCACCAAGAAGCCAGCCACGGCCGTTGAATTTTTCGGCGAAGGGGGCGATGGCGAGTTTGACAAAGGTGCGGGTGACGACGACGGCCGTGAACATGCTAATTAGCACCCCAATCATCAGCGTCCATGCAAAGCCCTGCACCATGCTGGCCCCAAAACTGCGGCCGAACAAAAGCAAAATAAAACAGACCACCAGTGTGGCGATGTTGGAATCTCGAATGGAAGACCATGCCCGCTCAAACCCTTGGTCAATCGCTTCACGCAAATTGTTGCCCTCGCGCAGTTCTTCTTTCATGCGCTCGAACACCAAAATATTGGCATCCACGGCCATGCCTGTGGAGAGCAAAAAGCCTGCAATGGCGGGCAGGGTGATTGTCACCCCCAAGCGCTGGTAAGCGGCGATATTTAAGAGGGCGTAGATGACCAAGGCCACATCCGCCAAGCCGCCGGGGAGGCGGTAGTAGATGAGCATGAAGAGCAACACGGCCGCTAACCCCACCGCCCCTGCCCGAATGCTGGCACTAATGGATTGCTCGCCTAAAAGTCGCCCCGACTTGGCGCGTTCCCTCAACGCGCAAGGGGATGGGTAAACTGCCGAAACGCAGTTGCAAAGCCAAACGTTGCGCTTCTTCAATGGTAAAATCACCAGTAATGGTTCCTTGGCGAGTAATGGTGGCCTGAATTTGGGGGCTGGAGACGACGCGCTTATCGAGTACAATCGTCAGGAATTGCCCTTGGTTTTGGCTGGTGTGTTCGCCAAAGATTTGGCCGCCTTCTTCGGTGAGCGTAAATGAGACATAGAAGCGGCGCGAAGGGTCGGTTTCCACGTTGGCATCCGCCAGCATGGCTCCCGTCAGAACAGTCTCGAAAACGGGCAACTCTTCGATGACAGCGTCTTCTGTTTCACAGGCGGAGGGTCGGCCGTTGTTTTCCGTCGTCCGCAAGCACAACCCCTCGGGCAAAGGGTTGGCGCCCGAATCAACAAATTCGAGCAGGGCGGTCTCTTGCACAAGGGCGATGGCTTGCTGTTGGTCTTGCAAGCCGGGCAGTTCGATGACAATGCGGCGGTCGCCCCCCGCTTGCACCAGCGGCTCCGACACGCCCAAGCCATTGACCCGCGAGCTGATGATTTGCCGCGCTGTCTCCATCTGCTCGGCCGTCACCTCCGTTTCCTCGGGCACATCCGCCTCTAACAACACTTGCAACCCCCCTTGCAGGTCTAAGCCCGGTTGGATGGGGTAATTTGGGTTTTGCACAACCCAAATAGCACCAATCACGATGCCAACGATAATGAAGAACCAAACAATATCTCGTGTTTTCATAGCGGGGGGGATTATACAATTGGGTGTTGGTAATTGGTAATTGGGTGTTGGTCATTTGTCATTTGTCCCTTGTCCCCAGTCCCTCTTGCTCATTGTTCATTACTCATTGAATCCCTATGACCCCAGTTGAATCTCTCTCTGTAGCCGAAGCGTTGGCCAATATCTTGGCCGCTGTGCCTGTGTTGTCTGCTGAGCGCGTGCCCTTTGCGGAAGCTGTCGGCCGTATTTTGGCCGAGCCGATTGTTGCTCACGACGACTTGCCCCCCTTTGCCAACTCCAGCATGGATGGCTACGCCTTGCAAGCGGCCGATACGGCCGCCCCACCCACCACCTTGCGCGTCGTCGGCGAAGTGGCCGCTGGCGCCATGCCCCAAGTGATGGTGGAGCGGGGCACGGCCGTGCGGATTATGACAGGTGCGCCCCTGCCCGACGGGGCCGATGCCGTTGTGCCCGTCGAAGATACAGACGAGGCATGGCGCGACAAAGCGCGGGGCTTGCCCACCCACGTCGAAATTCGGCGCACGGTGTTGGCGGGGGATTTTGTGCGCCCAGCGGGAGGAGATATTGCGCGGGGCACGGCCGTGCTTCAGCCGGGGCATCGCTTGCGCCCCGCCGAAATCAGCTTGCTGGCTTCGCTGGGGCAAACCGAGGTGGCGGTGGTGCGCCGCCCCCGTGTGGGTATTTTGGCCACGGGGGATGAACTGCTCGAGGTGCATGAGCCGTTGCGCCCCGGCAAAATCCGCAATTCCAATGGCTATGCCCAAGCGGCGCAGGTTGCCGAAGCGGGCGGCATTCCCATTCCGCTGGGCATCGGCCGCGATACCGAGGCGGATGTGCGCGACCGTTTGCAAGCGGGGCTAGAGGCGGGGGTGGATTTGTTTATCAGTTCGGCGGGGGTTTCGGTGGGGGTGTATGATGTGGTGACGGCCGTGTTGCAAAGCGCGGGGAGTATTGGCTTTTGGCGCGTGCGAATGCGGCCGGGGAAGCCGCTGGCGTTCGGCCGTTATCAGGGCATCCCCTATTTTGGCTTCCCCGGCAACCCCGTTTCAGCCATGGTCTCTTTTGAGCGGTTCGGCCGCCCCGCTCTGCTGAAAATGGGCGGGCATACGGCTCTGCAACGGCCGCAACTGCCCGTCACCCTGACTGTGGCGGTGGATTCGGACGGCCGTGAAAGTTATTTACGCGCCCTTGTGCAACGCACGGCCGACGGGGGTTACTCGGCCGCCCCCACAGGCGACCAAGGCTCACACATGCTCAGTTCGTTGGTCACCGCCAACGCCTTGCTGATTATCCCCGAGGGGGTGCGCCACGCGGCCGTGGGCGATGTGTTACAGGCGTTGATGTTGGATTGGCCCGAGTGGGTGTTTTAGGGATTGCGGAATGCGGAATGGGGAATGCGGAATGAAGTAGGTGAGAAGTTCACGAATTGGCCTCGAAAAAATTCGTATAATTCGTAATTCGTGTCTAAAAAAACTCCCTGAAACGATTCTTATTTCGCGTCTGCTTCCCCTGTCGGCTCAAATTCGTAAAAGTAGAAGAGGGTACGGCCGTAGCGGCGTTCGTCGTAGCGGTGCAAATGGGTGGTGGTAAAGCCTTCCGCCTCTTGCGGGTCAATTTGCACCACCACCAAGCCTCCCTCGGTGAGGCAGGTGGCGACGTTTTCTTCGATGATTTGCAACGCTTCAACCCACAACCGTTTGTATTGCGGTGGGGCAATGTAGATGAGGTCAAAAGGAGGGATTTGGCCAGCGGCCAATCGTTTCAGATAGACAAAAGCATCCCCTTGATGAATAGTGGCATTTTCGGCGAGTTTGGTTGCCGCCAAATTCTCTTGGATGGTGCGAATGGCGGGGCGGGCGGCATCCACAAAGACGACTTCGGCCGCGCCTCGGCTGAGCGCTTCGAGGCCGACTTGGCCTGTGCCGGCGAAGACATCGAGCCAGCGGGTGTTGGGGATGAGGGGGTGGAGGATGCTGAATAGGCTCTCTTTGGCACGGTCTAAAATCGGCCGTGTGGTGTCTCCGGGAACCATCTTTAATGTTTTGCCTCGGGCAGTGCCACTAATAACGCGCATAGGGTTTCTTGGGTAGTCGGTCAGTCTTTCAGTCGGTCAGTTGGTTGGTTGGTGGGGTTGGTGGGGTTGTTGGAAAAGCGGCCGTTGCACAAGCAGAAAGAGCTTAAAGCAACTGCCATTCTTGTAAGACATCTTTGATTTTGGGCAAGGGGTTTTGCCATAGCCACTGGACGGGCAGAGCCAAACCCGCCAAGGTGCGGGAATGGTAACGGCCGTTTTCGAGCAATTGCAGTTGGTAATAGCCATTCTCATCCAATTGGTAAAATTCTGCCTGTTTGCGCCACGGGTCAATCAGCCAATACTCGGGCACACCCGCCGTTTCGTAGGCTAAAAATTTCTTGCCACGGTCACGGTTAAAACTTTCTGGCGAAATAATTTCAATCACCAAGTCTGGGGCACCATCTAAATAGTTTTTCTTGAGCCGCTCTTTGTTTGCGGTAGTTACAAAAGCTAAATCTGGTTCAGGCCATACCCATCATTAAGTTTAACTTTGAATGGCGCGATTAATAATTTGCCCAATGCTTGGGATTCGATAAAAAAACTTAAAACAGTGGTTAAAAAAACAGTTAGATCTTGGTGCGGTAATGATACGGGACTCATAAACTCTACCTCTCCTGCAATGTATTCGGCCGAAACATCCTCATCCACCCACTCAATAAACGCCTCAAACGAGGCAAAGCGGGGAGGAGCCTGTATTGTTGGCGCAGTTAGTTCTGGGGCAACTCTTTCCATCATATCACTCTCCAGCTTACGGCTTATAGCTAACAGCTTATGGCTAACAGCTACTATAACATATTCCGCTAACCATCTTCCAATCCCCCAGCGGCCGTACCCATGTTACAATGGCAAACCTGCCATATTTGGCCGATTTCGCAGGTTTAATGTCAAACGATACATCTTCCCTAAGGAGAGACCCCCATGTACATTGCCGTATTTGGAGCCACAGGCGGCACAGGCCGCCACTTTTTAGAGCAAGCCCTTGCCCAAGGGCACAGCGTGTCGGCACTGGTGCGCGACCCCGCCAAGCTGGGCATCAGCCACCCCCAATTGCAACTGGTGACGGGCAATGTGTTGGAGCCAACGGCCGTGGCACGCACCCTTGAGGGAAGCACGGCCGTTGTCTGCTCCCTTGGCACCACCAGCAACAACCCCGGCGATGTCGTCTCCACGGGCACCAAAAACATCATCCACCACCTGCAACAACATGGCCCCCAACGGCTCCTCGTCGTTACCTCCCTCGGTGTGGGGGATAGCGCCGACCAAGTGCCGTTTGTGTTTAAACTGTTGATGAAAAGCGTCCTTAAAAAGGTGATGGCGGATAAAGAGGTGCAAGAAGCGGCCGTGCGCGCCAGTGGCCTCGACTGGACGATTGTCCGCCCCGGTGGGCTGACCGACGGGCCAGCCACGGGCCAATACACCGTGGGCACTGGGCGAGAGATAAAAGCGGGGCAAGTGCGCCGCGCCGATGTGGCCCAATTTCTGATGCAAGAGTTAACGGCCGCCCAATACCTGCGCCAAGCGGTGGCCATCACTTAAAAAAGTAAAAGTAAAAAGTGAAAGGTAAGAGGTGATGTGCAAGCACAACTTTTCACCTTTTACTTTTCACCTTTTACCTTTTACCGTCTACCTCTCACCCAATCTCCCCTAAAAATCCCATGACCCACCTCATCCACGGCTTTCAACTGATTCGCGAAGAAAAAAATTGAGGAGAGCAACAGCCTCGCCCGCGTTTACCGCCATGTTAAAAGCGGCGCGGAACTGCTTTCCATTAGCAACGACGACGAGAACAAAGTTTTCGGTGTGACTTTTCGCACCCCTGCCAGCAGTTCCAACGGCATTCCCCACATCATGGAACATTCCGTGCTGGCCGGCTCCCGCAAATATCGCACCAAAGAGCCATTTATTGAACTGGTCAAAGGGTCGCTCAAAACCTTCCTGAACGCCTTTACCTACCCCGACAAAACCTGCTACCCCGTCGCCAGCCAAAACCTACAGGATTTTTACAACCTGATAGACGTGTATCTGGATGCCGTTTACTATCCGCTCATCCCCGAACACATTTTGGAGCAAGAGGGGTGGCATTACGAATTGGAGAGTTTGGAGGGCGAATTGGCCTATCGCGGGGTGGTGTTTAACGAGATGAAGGGGGCGTATTCGTCTCCTGAGGCACTTATCGGCCGTTACACGGCCGAATCCCTCTTCCCCGACAGCCACCCCTACGGCGTGGACTCAGGTGGCGACCCGCGTATCATCCCCGAACTGACCTACGACGAATTTAAGGCGTTCCACCAACGTTATTACCACCCCAGCAATAGCCGCATCTACTTTTACGGCGATGACGACCCCACCCAGCGGCTGGCCATTTTGGATGAGTATTTGCGCGATTTTGAGGCGATTGAAACGGCCGACACAGCCATTGCCCCCATTCCGCTCACGGCCGAACCCCGCCGCCTGAACATCCCCTACGCCGTGGATGCCGAGCAAGACCTTGCCGAAGCCAAATACCTCCTCAACGTCAACTGGCTCTTGCCCGAAATTAGCGACACAACCACCACCTTGGCCTTGGCCGTGCTTTCCCATGCTCTCTCGGGCACGGCCGGCTCCCCGCTCCGCAAGGCGTTGATTGATTCGGGGTTGGGTGAGGACACATTGGGCGGCGGCTTTGCCGATTATTTGCGCCAACCCTATTTTTCGGCGGGCTTAAAGGGGGTGGCGGCCGAAAATGTCCCGGCCGTCGAGGAACTTATCCACACCACCCTGCAAAAATTGGCCACCGAAGGGATTGACCCCCAAACGATTCAAGCCTCGCTCAACACGCTCGAGTTCCGTTTGCGCGAAAACAACACAGGCAGTTTCCCCCGTGGCCTCGCCTACATGCTCGCCTCGCTCGATAAGTGGTTGCATGATGGCGACCCATTGGAAGGGTTGCGCTACGAGGCTCCGTTGACGGCCGTCAAAGAGGCCGTGGCCAGTGGCAAGGGGTATTTTGAGGGGCTGATTAGCCATTACCTGCTCGAAAACGAACACCGCACGACGATAATTTTGGAACCCGACCCCGAGTTGGGGCAAAAGCAGGAGGCGGAGGAGAAGGCGAAGTTGGCGGCCGTGCAAGCCAGCCTGAGCCAGCCCGAATTGGAGCGCATTATCGAGCGCACCCACGCCCTCAAGCGCATCCAAGAAACGCCCGACGACCCAGCCGAACTGGCCAAAATCCCCAGCCTTGCCTTGGCGGATTTGGAGCGGGACATTAAGCACATCCCCAGCGAACTGAGCCAGCAAGATGGCGCAGAGGTGCTCTACCACGACCTGTTCACCAATGGCATCCTCTATTTCAGCGTCGGCATGAATTTGCGCGTTCTGCCCCAAGAACTGCTCCCCTACGTGCCTCTGTTTGGGGCGGCACTCACCCAAATGGGCACGGTAGACGAAGATTACGTGCAACTCAGCCAACGCATTGGCCTCAGCACGGGCGGCATTGGTAGCCAGCCGGTTCATCTCTGCCCAAATGACCAGCGATAAAGCGGTGACATGGCTCAATTTGCGGGGCAAGGCGACCATGCCCAACGCGGCCGAAATGTTGGCCATCATGCGCGATGTGTTGCTGGGGGTGCGGCTCGACAACCAAGAGCGGTTCCGCCAGATGGTGCTGGAGGAGAAGGCCAGCGAAGAGAGCGGCCTCATCCCCGGCGGGCATGGGGTGGTGCTGTCGCGGCTCCGCGCCCATTTCAGCGAGGCGGATTGGGTCAGCGAAATGATGGGCGGGGTGGATTACCTCTTTTTTGTGCGGGATTTGGCGCAAAAAGTGGACAGCGATTGGCCATCAGTACTGGCCAAATTAGAAGAGATTCGCACCCTGCTGGTCAATCGGGCCAATATGCTGTGCAATGTGACAGTGGACGGGGCTAATTGGGCGCTTTTCCAACCCCAGTTGGCCGACTTTTTGGCCAGCTTCCCAGCGGCCGAACCCACCCATCGGCCGTGGCAACGAGGCGAATTGCCCCGCCACGAAGGGTTGACCATCCCCGCCCAAGTGAATTATGTGGGCAAGGCGGCCAACCTGTACGACTTGGGCTACCAACACCACAACAGCATGGCCGTCGTCACCAACCATTTGCGGACGGGCTACCTCTGGGAGCAAGTCCGCATGAAGGGTGGCGCATATGGGGCGTTCATGCCGTTCGATAGCTACACGGGCGTGCTGGCGATGGTCTCCTACCGCGACCCGAATCTGCTGGAAACGCTGGCCGTTTACGACAAATTGGCCGATTATTTGGCCAATTTGGAGATGAGCGAGGATGAGGTGACCAAAAACATCATCGGCGTGATTGGCGGCATGGATGCTTACCAGTTGCCCGATGCCAAGGGGTATACCGCTCTGACGCGCCATTTGCTGGGGATTACGGCCGAGTACCGCCAGCAAAAGCGAGACGAAGTACTGACCACCACCCCCGCCCACTTCCGCGAGTTGGGCGACTGGCTCAAGGCATTTGCCGCAAACGGCCACATCGCCATTTTGGGTTCGGCCGAGGGTATTGCCAAGGCCAATGAAGCCCAAGGCGGGGTGCTGGCGGTGCAGAAGGTGCTTTAGAAGTGAAAAGTGAAAAGTGAGAAGTTGGCGGTACAGTACCTTTCACCTTTCACCTTTTACTTCCCCCTCATTAACAACCATGAACCAAACCATCTCCCTCCCCCTCCCCGACGGCCGTACGGTCGCCATTCAATTGCGCGTAGCCAACTTGGGACGAGCGTGGTGGGTTCACCCCACGGCCGTCACCATTGATGAAAACGCCCCCCCACAACCCATCCGCGATGTCACCCGCTGGGTGCAACTTGCGCTAATCGTGGTTCTGGGTTGCTCATTGCTCCTGATGAGAATGAGGAAACCAGTAACCAGTAACCAATAACGAGTAACCACATGACTATCGAAAAACAACCAATTGGCAGTATGAGCGAAGCAAACGGGGTGTTGGCCAAATTTTTGGGCTTGGGCACAGCTGAGGCGGCCGTGACCCGCCACACCCAAGGCGAAACCTCCGTCATTACCCTTAACGAAATCGGCGGCACCTTTGGCTACGGCTTTGGCGGTGGCAAAAATGGTGAGAACGAAGAAGGTGGCGGTGGGGGCGGCGGCGGCATGACATGGTCGCGCCCCGTGGCCACCATTTTGATTACCCCCAACGGTGTGCGTGTAGAACCTGTGGTGGATGTGACCAAAATCGCTGTGACGATGTTCACCACCTTGGGGGCTATCTTTATGGTTGTGCGCCGTATGCGCCGCACCCGCCGTGAGTTACGGAGTTAGATGACCCTGTCGAATCCCAAATCTAAAATCCAAAATCCAAAATCGCCTGTCCGCTTGCGCCCCGCCACGGCCGCCGACCAACCGACAATTCGGCGCATGGTGCGCGGGGCGCGGCTGAACCCGCGCCATTTAGAATGGCCCAATTTTGTGGTGGCGGTAGACGAAGGGGGAACGATGGTGGGGTGTGGCCAAATTCGGCCGCATCAGGGGGATGTGTGGGAGCTGGCTTCGCTGGTGACGGCCGAGGCGTGGCGCGGCCGTGGGGTCGCGGCCGACATCATCCACCACCTGCAAGCCCAACACGCCCAAAACCACCCCAACGCCCCCCTTTGGCTCATGTGCGCCTCCAATTTGGTGCCATTCTACACGCCCTTTGGCTTTGCCGAGGTCACGAATAACCCCGAGTTGCCAGCTTATTTCGGCCGTATGCGCACCATCGCCCGCACTATTCAATGGCTCTCATTTGGCGGTTATGGTGAAGAGATAGAGATGAGAGATAGAGATAGGGAAGACCTGTAAGTCAGCCCTCTCCTCTGTAAAGGCCTACTCAGGAAAAAGGAAATAGAAAAATGTTTCCCTTCCCCCCCCCACCCACTCACTTCCTTTCGGGGGGGGGGGGTACCACACGCAACTATCTCTATCTCTACACTCTATCTTTCCCCAACATAAGAGATATATCACATTTTTGCGCGTCATACCTCCTCTTGTAACACTTTGCCCGCATCTCCGTTAATTGGTTAAGTACAAGCCGTACACCATGTACTTTTGCAACCGATAAAAAATGGGGCATGCTGATAAGTACCACTTGGTAGAGGAAATGGCTGTGATGAATTGTGTTTTAATTGTGGACGACAGCGATGTGATGCGGACAACGATTGCGGATTTATTCCGCTATTTTTTGCCACAAGTACACGTTTTGCAAGCCCGTAATGGGCAAGAGGGGGTCAAATTGGCTCAAATTGAACAGCCTGATGTGGTGTTGGTGGATGGCAATATGCCCATCATGGATGGCTCAGCCACGGCCGAACATTTGCGCCACGACAAACGCACCAGCCACATCATCGTCATCGGCATGGCCTCGGCCAACACCACGGCCGATGTTCGCGCTGGCCTGAAACAGTTTTGCCACCAACTCATCCGCAAACCATTCGATTTGCCCGATTTAATGCAACAACTGCGCAAATATGAAGCGTAGGGGGATTGGTGAGAAAAGTACGAAGTACGAATTACGAAGTACGAAATTATTTAAGGGCTATCGTACTTAGTAACTCGCCCCTTGCCACCCCGTTACTTGCCGTGCCGTAGGGGCAACACGACATGGAACGTGCTTCCGGGGAGCTTTTGTTCATCGTGCCCTTCGCTTTCGACCCACAAACGGCCGCGATGCGCCAGCACAATCCCCTGTGTAATGGCCAATCCCAGCCCCGGCCCACCCCCCTTAAATTTGGTCCGCCCTGTCGAGTGTAGAGCCACTTCCCCCGTCTGGTAAAACTTCATAAAAATTAAATCTTGGTTGGCAGGGTCAATGCCAATACCTGTGTCTTGGATGGTTAGCTCCACGCCGGGGGCAGGCCAATCCATTTCGGGCGGGGTTTCTGCCCATGCACGGCCGTCGAGCGTAATTCGGCCGCCGTCGGGCGTGTATTTGATGGCATTCACCAGCAGGTGGTACAAGATTTTCTTCAGGCCGTCCTCATCCGCCTCCAGCGGGGGCAACGCCTGCACCCCCGGCGTAATGGTCAGCGAGAGTTGCCGTTGCTGAATGTCGGCCCGCAAATCGCTAAAAACGCGGTTGATGAGGTCGAAGAGGTGCAACGGCTCGGGGTAGATTTGGAGGGTACGGCCGTCTATTTTGGCCATATCCAACATGCTATCCACAATGGTGTGCAAGCGCACAGCACCTGTGTAAATGCCCGAGACGAGATTTTTGTGGTACTCGTTGGCTTGCACGGCCGCGTCGTTCATCAAAATTTGGCTATACCCTTTCAGCACCGTAATTGGCGTGCGTAACTCGTGGGAGGCGATGCTGATAAAGCTCGATTTGGTGCGGTCGAGTTGCTCCAGTTGGGTATACGCCTCCTGCAAGGCATGGGTGCGGTTTTGCACCTCGTACTCCATCTGCTGGCTAAAGCGTTTGCTCCGCTCGTAGAGACGGGCGTTCTCGAGAGCCACGGCCGCTTGGGCGGCAAATGTTGTCGCCACTGTAATTTCCGCTTCGGTATATGGCCGCACATCCAGCCGCGCCATCGAAAGAATCCCAATGACCTCGTTTTCGCGAATGAGCGGCAAGCCCAGCCACGAACTGGGGTTGCGAATGGCCTCCACCCGTTTCCACGCGGGGTATTCGTTCACGTTGGGAATGGCCAAGGGGGCTTGGGTGCTGTAAATCTTCACAAAAACGTTGTCTTCTTCGTCGCTTTGGATGGGCACACGGGTGTTGGGGCGCGGCCCCTCGGCCGTGCCATAGCCCCGCGCCGCCACAAACTCCAATTCCGTGCCATGCCGAAGCATCACGGCCGCGCGGTCATGGGCAACGATGGAAGCCAAATAATCGAGAATAGAGTTCAGTACCTCGTTAACATTGAGGATACTGGTCAGCGATTTGCCCACCTGTTGCAACGTTTCGGCCAAGGCGCGTTGGGTTTGTTCACTGCGGTATAGGGTGGCGTTGCGCAGGGCGATGGCCAATTGGTCGGCCAAGGCTTGGAAGACGGGTAATTCATCGGCCGAAAACGCATCCAAATTGTCGCTCTGCATATCCAACACGCCCAGCAACTCATCGCCCACCTTGAGCGGCAGGGCGAGTTCGGAGCGGGTGTGCGGCCGTGTTTTCCAGAGGGTGTAGCGCACGTCCCGCGAGACATCGGGCACGAGGGCGGCCGTTTGGTGTTGGGCCACCCAGCCGATAATCCCCTCTTGCCCCACGCGCAAAGTCAGTTCGGGGGGGGAGGCGGCCGTTAAATCCCGCCCTGCGCTGGCCGAAGTGCGAATGTGCTGGCCTGTTTCATCCAGCAAAAAGATGCCGACGTAATAATAGCCATACCGTTGGCAGATAATGTCAGCTACCTGCTCCAACAACTGGTCTGTGTTCAGGGTTAGGGCGATGTGTTTGGCGACGGCGATGCTGGTTTCGAGTTGCAGGGCGAGGCGGTGACGTTCGGCCGTGCGCTTGGTAATCAACGCTTCCGCTTGTTGGTCGCGCAAACCGAGTTGGGTGGCTCCTGTGTTAAAAACGGCCGCCAAATGGGCCAATTCATCTTGGCCCTGTCAGATGGACTTGATGCTTAAAATTGCCATTCGCCCATGCCTGTGCCCCGTGGTTAGCTGGCTAACGGCCGAGCAATGCTCTGGGTGACGGTGATGGCCAGCAGGGTAGCCACGGCCACGGTGAAGACAGCCGCTAAAATCGTTGTGGTAAATACCAATTGTTCGGCGCGGGCAATCTGGCTTCGCACAGTCGTTAACTGGGCTTCGCTGACAATGCGCACGCTATTGGCCACCTCGGCCGTGCGAATCACCAAATCACGCACTTCAACGTCAAGCCGTGAATCCAGTTCAGTCCATGAATTGTCTTCGGCCAAACCAACCATCGCTTCGATTTGGTCAGAAAGTACCCTATCGGTGGAGCGCAAGGCGTTGATGGGGTTGGTGAGGGGATTGTCGGTGGCGGGGCTGTTTTCGAGGGCGGTGATGGCTTCCGCAATGTCACGGCTCACTTGGGTTTGCAGGCGTTGGGCTTGTTGGGTAAAACGGGTTGCATCGCGGGATTCGGCGGCCGAACCCAAGGTATCGCGCAAGGTCAGCACATCGTTGTGGACGCGCACGGCGGCGCGGGCTTGCTGATTGGCCGCATCGAGTTCGGCCGTGGCCTGTTGCAATTGGCGAAATTGCCACAACCCTACCGCGCTGGCAACAAACATCAGCACGATGATGATGCTGAAGGAGAGGGCGAGGCGGGGGCCGATGCGTAGACGGCTCATAAAAAGCGAGGGTGGAGGGTTGAACCAGCGGGGGGGTGGATGGGCGAACGGCCGTGCCCAGCCAACGGAGGGTAGTGTACTCAAGTTGGCTTGTATTTCCAATTCTCAGTTTGGCCGCCCCTCTTTTTTCACCCCATTTATACGGTGATGGCACTCCCTTTGTGCTTGGTTACAAGTTACAGGGGTTGCTGTAACTTGTAACCAGCACTTTTTCTTAAAACATCGCCTTTAAAAACGGCTTAGGCAGTCCGCAAGCGACGC
>JADJSZ010000078.1 GCA_016711405.1 Candidatus Hadersleviella danica
ACCACTTCCCCGTCTTTGGCACATTAAAAGAATTGGTCTGAGGAGAGAAGAATGGATACCCCGCACCTGACCCGACCCACCTCGAGAACCTGCTCAATGTCCAGCAGCCCACAAGGGCAGAATGCGGCCGCCGTTAGCCCAAGGGCTTTACAACCCCGCCACCGAGCGGGATGCCTGCGGCATGGGCTTCATCGTCAACATCAAGGGCACAAATCCCACTTGAAAAAGTAAGGCAAGGCGATGACCATGTTGTGTAACATGGAACATCGCGGCGCACGGGGGCAGAAGCCAACACAGAGGATGGGAGGGGGTTCTCATCCAAATACCAGACTCGATTTTTCCAAGCCGTTTGTGCCGAGCAACTTATTGCCCGCCGAAGGGCAACGTGTGGGAATGCTGTTTTTACCCCGGATGCCCACCGAGAACTAATTGGAAGAAGTCAGAACAAAGTGATGGATTGGCTTGGGTCAGGCTCGTCTTGGCTGGCGCACTGTGCCGACCAACAACGCATCGCTCGGGACACGGCCGTGGGGGAGCCGCCATCCGCCAAGGATTTATCCAAAAGAATTTAACCCCGCCCAAGAAGTGGACAAACTCGCCTTCGAGCGCAAGCTGTTTGTCATTCGCCGCTTGGCCGAAAAGCAAATTCAGGACGAACTGCCGGGCAAGAGCGAAGATTTTTACATTCAGCCTCTCGGCGCGAACCATCATCTATAAGGGATGCTCAACGCTCCCCAAGTCCCCAATGCTTCCCTCGACTTGGACGACGAGCGCGTGGAAACGGCCGTGGCCTCGTCCACTCCCGCTTCAGCACCAATACCTTCCCAGTTAGACCGCGCCCACCCCTACCGCTACCTCATCCACAACGGCGAAATCAACACCATACAAGGCAACGCCAACTGGATGGACACCCGCCAAGCTGTTTGCCAGCCAAAAGTTCGGCGACGATTTGCCCAAAGTCCTGCCCATCATAGACCGCAACAGCAGTGATTCGGGCATGTTCGACAACGCCGTCGGATTCCTCAACCTCGGGCTACTCCTCGCTATGTCATGATGATGGCTGCCCGAGCCGTGGCAAAGCACACCCATCTCTCCCCCGAAAAACGCGCCTTCTACCAATACCACAGTTGCCTGATGGAGCCGTGGGACGGCCCGCCTCCATTGGTTCACCGATGGAACCCTCGTCGGGGCGATTTTGGCCTGCAACGGCCTGCGCCCCCCCCGCTACACATCACCAAAAACGACCACCTGATTTGGCCTCCGAAGTGGGCGTGTTGGATGTCGAGCCCGAGAATGTGGTCTACAAGGGGCGGCTCCAGGCGGGGGCGCATGTTGCTGGTGGATATATCGGAACAGCGCATCATCAGCGACGAAGAACTGAAGCACATCATCAGCAACAAAACGGCCGTTCCAACAATGGCTCGATGAGAACCTCCTGACACTCGACGATGTGCCCCCGCCCCAGCATCCCCAACCCAACCCCGCCACCGTCACCCAACGGCAACAAGCGTTTGGCTACACCTTCGAGGTTGCGGATGGTGCTGGCCCGATGATGGAAACAGGCATGGAAGCGTTGGGTTCGATGGGCGACGACACGCCAGCGGCCGTGCTTTCCCGCCACAGCCAGCCCATCTACAACTACTTCAAACAACTGTTCGCCGAAGTGACCAACCCGCCCATTGATGCCATCCGCGAAGAATTGGTAACGGCACAGAGACGTTGTTGGGCACAGAGGGCAACCTGCTCGAGCCAGCCCCCCACCATGCGCGGCGCATCATGCGGAACACCCCTGCTGACCAACGAGCAATTGGCTCAACTGCGCCACATTCAGCTCGATGGGTTCAAGGCGGAGACGTTGCCTTTGCTCTATGTGTGTACGGATGGGGCAAGCCCTCGAAATGCACTGGAAGCACTGTTTGCGGCGGCCGACCGCGCCATTGACGACGGCGCAAATTTGCTCATTCTGTCCGACCGAGGCATCAACGCCAAGCTGGGAGCCATCCCCGCCCTGTTGACCAGCGCGGGCTTGCACCACCACCTCATCCGCGAAGGCAAGCGCACCAAAGCCAGCCTCATCCTCGAATCCGGCGACCCGCGCGAAGTGCATCACTTCGCCGTCCTGCTCGGCTACGGCGCGGATGCCATCAACCCCTACTTGGCCTTTGAGACGCTGGGCAATTTGCTGGAAAAGAAGCTGGTCACCGACCGTTTCCTATGAGCAGGGGTCCAAGAAATATATCAAGGCGGCCGTCAAAGGCATGGTCAAAGTGCTGTCCAAGATGGGCATCTCCACCATTCAAAGCTATCGCGGGCGCAAATTTTCGAGGCGTTGGGCTTGCACAAAGCGTCGTCAATCGTTATTTCACGGGCACCCCACCCGCTTGCAGGGCATGACCCTGCCCATGTTGGCCGAAGAAGTTCTGCGCCGCCACAGCATGCCTTCCCCGTGCGCCCCGCCAATGGCCACGCCTTGCCCCGCTGGCGGCCGTTACCAATGGCGGCACGATGGCGAGTACCACCTCTTCAACCCCTCCACCATTCACGCCCTGCAAGGCATGCCGCTCGGGCAATTACGATGCCTTCAAGCGGTATTCGGCCGAGGTCAACGCCACCCCAACCAACTGGGCACCTTGCGCGGGCTGCTCCGCTAAAGAAGCGAGGGCGCACCCCATCGCTATCCGCAAGTCGAAAGCATCGAAGCGATTTGCCAACGGTTCAAACCGGGGCCATGTCCTACGGCTCGATTAGTGCCGAAGTGCATGAAAGCTTTGCCATCGCCATGAACCGCATTGGGGGCAAGAGCAACACACGGCGAGGGCGGCGAAGACCCGCGCCGCTGGGTACCCGAGGAGAACGGCGATTCGCGGCGCAGTGCCATCAAACAGGTGGCAAGCGGCCGTTTTCGGGGTGACGAGCGAATACCTCGTCAACGCCGACGAAATCCAAATTAAGATGGCACAAGGAGCCAAGCCGGCGAAGAGGGGGCAACTGCCCGGGCACAAGGTGTACCCGTGGGTACCAAAGTGCGCCACTCCACCCCGGCGTGGGGCTGATTTCGCCCCCGCCCCACCACGACATTTACTCCATCGAAGATTTGGCGCAGTTGATTTACGACCTGAAGAGCGCCAACCCGCAGGCGCGGATTAACGTCAAGCTGGTTTCTGAGGTGGGGGTGGGCACGATTGCCGCCGGGGTGGCCAAAGCACACGCCGATGTCATTCTCATCAGCGGGGCGGATGGGGGCACGGGTGCATCCCCCCAAACGAGCATTAAGCACGCTGGCCTGCCGTGGGAACTGGGCTTGGCCGAGGCGCACCAAACCCTGCTCCTGAACAAGTTGCGGAGCCGCGTCGTTTGGAAACAGACGGCCAACTCAAGACCGGGCGGGATGTGGTCATCGCGGCCATGCTGGGCGCGGAAGAGTTTGGCTTTGCCACCGCCCCGCTGGTCGCCTCGGCTGTGTGATGATGCGCGTTTGCCATCTCGAACACCTGCCCAGGTGGGGCCACCCAAAACCCCGAACTCCGCGCCAATTTCACCGGCGACCCCGCCCATGTGGTCAACTTTATGCAGTTTATCGCCCAAGAGATGCGCGAAATTATGGCGGAGTTGGGCATTCGCACCATCCAAGAGTTGGTCGGCCGTACCGATTTGCTGGAGCCGCGCACCGATATTGACCATTGGAAGGCGCAGGGGTTGGATTTGTCGCCGTTGCTCTACCAGCCGCCCGTCGGGCCAGAGGTCGGCCGTACCAAGCAACAGGAGCAAAACCACGACTTTGATGAGCGGTACGACTTCCGCGTTTTGCTAGGCTTGTGCCGCCAAGCGATTACGCACGGCAAGATTCGGGCGACGTTGCCCATCTGCAACACGGATAGAGCCGTGGGCACGACGTTGGGCAGTACCATCACCAAAAACTTTGGGGCGGATGGCCTGCCCGAAGACCAAATTCGGCTCCACCTGCAAGGCTCGGCCGGGCAAAGTTTGGGCGCGTTCATCCCCAAGGGGCTGACTTTGGAACTGGAGGGGGATGCCAACGATTACATCGGCAAGGGGTTGTCGGGTGGCAAAATCATGGTCTACCCGCCAAAGAGCGTGTTCGCGGCCGAGGAGAAATCATCATCGGCAACACCGCTTTTTACGGGGCGACCAGTGGCGTGGCTTATGTGCGGGGCATGGCGGGCGAGCGGTTCGCCGTGCGCAACAGCGGGGCGACGCTGGTGGTGGTGGAGGGGGTGGGCGACCACGGCTGTGAGTATATGACGGGCGGCAAGGTGGTCGTCTTGGGCAAGACGGGGCGCAATTTTGCGGCGGGCATGTCGGGCGGGGTGGCCTATGTGTGGGACACAGTCGGGGATTTTGGCCTGCGCTGTAACCAAGAGATGGTCGCCCTGAGCGGGGTGAGTGACGCGGCCGAACTGGAGGAGTTGTACGCGCTGATCCAGCACCATGCGGTGGAGACGGGGAGCCAGCACGCATGGCGGATGCTCTCGGAGTGGGAGGTGACGAGCAGGCAGTTGGTGAAGGTGTTGCCGTATGATTACCAGCGGATGTTGGAGGCGATTGCGGCCGTGGAAGCGCAGGGGTTGGTGGGGGATGAGGCGCTCTTGGCGGCGTTTGAGTCGAGTTTGACGGCCAAAGTAAAAGCGTAACATGAAGTCTTTCAGTCTGTCAGTCGCTCAGTCATTGGCTGACGGGCTGACAGACTGACAGTCTGAGAGACTACCGATGAACAAAGCAACTGGATTTATGACCTATGCGCGGAGACGGCCGCCGAACGGCCGCCCGCCGAGCGCATCCACGACTGGAACGAACACACCATCCCCTGCCCGGAAATCCAAATCAAGGCGCAAGGGGCGCGGTGCATGGACTGCGGCATTCCCTTCTGCCACACAGGCAAAGAAATCACCCGCATGGCTTCGGGTTGCCCGCTCAACAACCTCATCCCCGAATGGAACGATTTAATCTATCGGGGCTTGTGGCACGAGGCGTATGAGCGGCTGGACAAGACCAACAACTTCCCCGAATTTACGGGGCGGGTCTGCCCTGCTCCGTGCGAAGCGGCCTGTGTGTTGGGCATCCACGAAGACCCCGTGACGATTAAGAGCATCGAAAGCACGATTATTGACCGCGCTTTTGATGAGGGGTGGGTACGGCCGAACAAACCGCGCAAGCGCACAGGCAAAACGGTGGCTATCATCGGTTCGGGTAGCAGGGCTGGCCGCGGCCGACCAACTCAACAAAGTCGGGCACACCGTCACCGTCTACGAACGCGCCCCTCCCGGCGGGCTGATGACCTACGGCATCCCCAACATGAAAATCGAGAAGGAGACCGTCCTGCGCCGCATCCACCTGCTGGAAGCGGCGGGGGTTAAGTTCGTTTGCAACGCCCATGTGGGGGTTAATTTCGATGCGGAGCAAATCAAGCAAACGCACGATGCGGTGATTTTGTGCGGGGGAGCCACCCAGCCCAACAGCGTCAATGTGCCCGGCCACGATTTAGAGGGCATCCATTACGCCGTCGATTTTCTGTCGGCCACCACACAGAGTTTGCTCGATTCGGGGTTGGCGGATGGGAAGTATATTTCGGCCAAGGATAAGCACGTCATCATCATTGGCGGCGGGGATACGGGCACCGATTGCGTGGGCACATCGCTCGACATGGGTGCCAAAGCGTGACCCAGTTTGAATTGTTGGATCGGCCGCCTAATGCTCGTGCGGCCGACAATCCGTGGCCGCAATGGGCGAAAGTCTACAAACTCGATTACGGCCAAAAAGAGGCCAAAGCCATCTTTGGCGACGACCCGCGCCAATACAAGGTAAAGACCAAGGCGTTTATGGGGGATGAGCAGGGGCGGGTGACGGCCGTCAAAACGGTCAACATCAGTTGGGAAATCAACCGCGACGGCAGTTGGGGGATTTACGAATTGCCCGGCACAGAGCGGGTGTGGGCGGCCGATTTGGTCCTCATTGCCATTGGCTTTAAGTCAGGAAAACCCGTTGCTGAAGGCGTTTGGGGTGGAGCAGGATAACCGCACCAATGTGAAGGCGGAGTTTGACAAGTACACCACGAGTGTACCGGCCGTGTTCTCGGCGGGGGATATGCGCCGGGGGCAAAGCCTCGTCGTGTGGGCCATCCGCGAGGGGCGCGGCGTGGCGCGAGAATGTGACCGATTTTTGATGGGGGAGACGGATTTACCGTAGAGATAGAGTGTAGAGATAGAGATAGAGGAAAATGCGCTGTAGGGGCAACCCTTGTGGTTGCCCGGCTCCTAGGGCAGGCACAAGGCCGAGGGCAGGCACAAGGCCTGCCCCTACAGAATTTGGCCGTCAGCAAATGCGGGGGAGCATTTCACCCATCAGCACATCCACAATGCGGGTGCTACCAATGGATGTTTTCATCAGCACCCGCCCCACGGGTGCGGGCACAACTTCGCCAATGATGACCGACTCTTCCCCATAGCGGGTGGCGCGCATAGCGGCCAACACCTTGTCGGCATCCTCACGGCCGACAATCGCCAACAACTTGCCCTCGTTGGCAATGTACAGGGGTCGAAGCCCAACATTTCGCACGCCGCATGGACGGCGGGCGCACAGGGATGGCCTTTTCTTGCAACAGAATGCCCACTTGGGATTGCTGGGCAATTTCGTTGAGGGTGCTGGCTACCCCGCCCCGCGTGGGGTCGCGCAAGACATGCACTTGGTTGCTGACGGCCAGCATGGCCGCCACAAGCTGGTGCAGAGGGGCGGCATCGCTGGTGACGGCCGTCTCAAAGCCCAACTCCCCCCGCGCCTCCAACACGGCAATGCCGTGATCCCCTATCGAGCCAGACAAAATCACCACATCGCTGGGGCGAGCTTGCGCTCCGTTAATGGTCACTCCCTCGGGAATAAAGCCCACCCCGGCCGTGTTGATGTATAAGCCATCCGCCTTGCCCCGCTGGACGACTTTGGTATCCCCCGCCACGATTTGCACCCCCGCTTCGGCCGCCGCCGCTTGCATGGAGACGACCACGCGGGTCAAAAGCTCTAGCTCCAACCCTTCCTCTAAAATAAAGCTCGCCGTCAGGTAGGTGGGGATGGCTCCCATCATGGCCAAATCGTTGACGGTGCCGCAGACGGCCAAACGGCCGATGTCGCCGCCGGGGAAGAAGAGCGGCCAGACCACATGGGAATCGGTGCTGAGGGCGAGGCGGTGGCCGGGGGGGGGCGTGACCACGGCCGCATCATCCCCAGCCCGTAAAGCGGGATTGTCAAACGAGGGCAGAAAAAGCTGGCGAATTAAATCGGCCGATAATTTCCCCCCGCTCCCGTGCCCCATCACCACCTGCCCCCGCTGGCGAATGGGGGTAGGGCACGCGGCTCCTTGAAGATTTAGGGCTAACTCCGTCTCTGGGGCAATTGCGGGTTGGTTGGTCACAGATTATTGTCCTCGATACCGATAATAAGCGGCGCAAGCGCCCTCGCTGGAGACCATGGTGGCTCCCAGCGGGTGGGTGGGGGTGCATTCTTTGCCAAACGCAGGGCATTGGGAGGGCTTGAGCAACCCTTGTAACACCAACCCCGCTTGGCACAGGGGGGATTCCTCGGACTGGATTTGGCTGACATCGTAGCGCACTTCGGCGTTAAAGGGGTCTAGCTCGGGGCGCAACCGCCAGCCGCTCATGGGGATGAGGCCAATGCCCCGCCATTTGCGGTCGCATGGCTCGAAGACTTGCTCTAAGACGGCCTGCGCCGCCTTGTTGCCCTCGTAGGTGACGGCACGGCCGTAGGCGTTTTCGACCTCCGCTTTGCCCGCTTCTAACTGGCGCACGGCCGCTATAATCCCCTGTAGCAAATCCACTGGCTCAAACCCCGTCACCACAATAGGCACATGGTATTGGGATGCGATGGGGGGATATTCCCAGTAGCCCATCACCGCACACACATGGCCTGCGGCCAAAAACGCCTGCACCCTGTTGTGGGGGGAGCCGAGGATGGCGTGCATGGCGGGGGGCACGCACACATGGGAGACCAGCACCGAGTAGTTGGTTAGCCCCAAAGTGCGCGCCTGCAACACGCTCATCGCATTGGCGGGGGCGGTGGTCTCGAAGCCAATGGCAAAAAGACAACTTCTTTGTCGGGGTTGGCTTGGGCGATTTTGACTGCATCGAGCGGGGAGTACGACGCGCACATCTCCCCAGCGGCACGCACGGCAAAGAGGTCTCGGCCGTTGCCATTGGGGCCGATGGAGCCGGGCACGCGCAACATATCGCCAAAGGTGGTCATGATGATGTTGGGGAGAGCGGCAATGGCCAGTGCTTTGTCTATTAGCTCCACGGGGGTCACGCAGACAGGGCAACCGGGTCGTGGATTAGTTCGATTTCAGGGGGCAACAGTTGGTCTATGCCGTAGCGCATGATGGAGTGGGTTTGGCCGCCGCACACCTCCATTAAGGCCCACGGCCGAGTGATGATTTGGCGCAGTTCTTGCAAGCGGCGTTGCACCAATTCGCCATCGCGGTATTCGTCGAGGTATTTCATGGGAGGAGTGAGGGAGGGGAGGGATTAGCCTGTGGCGTGTTCGGCCGTGAGGCCCAACTCTTCGTCAAGGTCGCCCATTTCGCGCAACACATCGAGCGTGGCTTGCGCCTCTTCTTCGCTGATGCGGCTGATGGCAAAGCCCACATGGACGATGGTGTAGTCGCCAATTTCTGCTTCGGGAACATAGGCGAGGCAAGTTTCGCGGATAACGCCGCCGAAATCCACCTTGCCCATCGCTAAGTCGCCTGTCTGGTAAATATCAATTATTTTGCCGGGAATGCCAAGACACATGGGGTTCTCCTGAGAAAGATAGAGGGTAGAGATAGAGATAGAGATAGAGGGGGGATGGTAGACCGAGGTATGGTATTTCCTCTATCTCTATCTCCCGTCTCTATCTCCCTATCTCTATCTGCTGGCAATGGCCGCTTGGCCGGTAAAGCCCGCCATCGTTGGGGGGGGTTTTTTGGTGCAGGTAAAGGGTGAAGTTGTTTTGGGTTAGGAGCGCGGCGGTGCGCTCCAAGAGGGTTACATTTTGCCAAACTCCCCCGCTGAGGGCAACTTCGTGGAGGGCGTGTTGGTGGCGGCCGACCACACACGCCTCGAGGGCGAGGTGGGCGATGCTGTTGTGGAAGCGGGCGGCAATGCGCCCAAGGCTGACCCCTGCCCGCCAATCGGCGACCACGGCCGCGACCATCTCTTGCCACACCCACACCCCCCGTGCCGGGTCAGGGTAGAGGGGATAACGGCCGTTTTCGCTCTTATCCACGGCCGCCTCCAGCAACATGGCCGCCTGCGCCTCATAATTGACGGTTTGACGTAGCCCAATCAACGCCGCCACCCCATCAAACAGCCGCCCCATGCTGGAGCTGAGCGGGGCGTTGAGACCCGGTTGGAGCTGATGGGCGAGGACGGGCAGGTAGGGCAAACGGCCGTTGTGGTGGGCGTATTGCACGGGAGGCAAATCATCATCCCACGAGATGCCTGCTTGGTGGAGCAGAGAAAGTGCCATGCGCCACGGCTCGCGGGTCGCTTTGTCGCCACTGGGCAGGCGAAAATAGTCGAGGTGATACGGCCGTTCGTACCCCGCATAGTCGGCCACCAGCAGTTCCCCGCCCCAAATCGCCCCATCAGGGCCATATCCTGTACCATCGAAGGCAAAGGCCAGCACGGGTTGGTGGCCAAGGTGGTGGTGTTCGGCCATGCAGGCGGCGATGTGGGCATGGTGGTGCTGAATCCCAATGGCGGGCAACCCCTCCGCTTCGGCTCGTGCCAAAATGTAGCGGGTGGCCAAATAGTCGGGGTGCAAATCGTAGGCAAACCGCTCAGGCGTAACCCGAAAGAGCTTTTGCAAATGGTCTACCCCTTGCTCGAACGATTGCCATGTCTCGTAATTCTCGAGGTCGCCAATGTGGGGGCTGAGGAAGGCGTAACGGCCGTGGGTGAGGCAAAAGCTGTTTTTTAATTCGCCGCCACCCGCCAGCAGGGGGGGGGCATCCCACGGCAGTTTGAGGGCGGAGGGCGTACCCCGTGCCGGCGCAGGGTGAAGAAGTATATCGCGGCCGTCACCCGTGCCACAGAATCATCGCAACGGGTTTGGATGGGGCGATTGTGCAGGAGCAGGGCATCGCACAGGGGAGCCAGCCGTGCTCGTGCCTCGTCGTTGTCGGTCACAATCGGCTCTTCGCTCAGGTTGCCGCTGGTCATCACGAGGGCGGTGGGGAAGGTGGGGGATGGTTCCAGCAGGAGGTAGTGGAGCGGGGTGTAGGGCAACATCAGCCCCAACTGGTTTTGCCCCGGCGCACAGGCTGGGGCGATGGGGCAAGCTGGCTGTTTATAGAGTAGAACAATGGGGCGTTCGCGGCTGGTCAGCAGGGCTTCTTCGGCCTCGTTAAGTTGGCAAAATTGGGATGCCGTTGCGCTGTCGTAGACCATCAGGCGAATGGTTTGTCTACCCGCAGTTTGCGGCGGCGCAATTCGGCCACGGCCGTCTCGTTCAACCCATCACACGCCAAATGAAAGCCCCCTAAGCCTTTGATGGCCAAAATTTTGCCCTCGGCCAGCATCTGCCGTGCCGCTTGCAGGGCATCTTCCCCCTCGAGGAGAGGGGCATGGCCTGTTTCCAGCCACAGATGGGGGCCGCAGGTGGGGCAAGCCACGGGCTGGGCGTGGAAGCGGCGGTCGAGGGGGTGGCGATATTCGGTGGCGCAGGCGGGGCACAACTTAAAGCTGGCCATCGTGGTCAACGGCCGGTCATATGGAATATCTTGAATGATGGTGAAGCGGGGGCCGCAGTTGGTGCAGTTGATGAACGGGTAACGGTAACGCCTGTCTTGGGGGTCGAATAGCTCCCGCAGGCAATCGTCGCACAGGGCTATATCGGGCGAGATGGGTTGAAATGCGCCCGCCACGGCTTGGGAGGGGATAATCTCGAAGGTGGTGGCGCCGTTGGGGGGGGCAAGGGGGCGGCCCGTCAGGCTATCTGTGTGGGCAAGGGAGGAGCTTGGCTTGCAGGTCGTGCAAAGGAAGGTGTCGAGCGCGGCCGTTGACCCATTGAGAGCCATTTCCACCCCCAGCGGAGTTGTTGCGTACCCAGCCTGTTAGCCCGTGTTGCTGGGCAAGGCCGTATACAAAGGGCGGAAGCCCACCCCTTGCACTACCCGGTGATGTGAATGGCGCGGCTGGTTAATTCATCCATGAAGTGAAAGGTGAAAAGTGAAAAGTGAAAAGTGAGGCGCAAATCACGTCCTACTTTTTACCTTTTACTTTTTACTGACTGTCTGTATCGCTCACTATTTTTTCTATGTGGGCGTAGAGCTGGGGCAGGGCGGCCGTGACGGCGGGGGAGAGGGTTTCTTCGTGGCCGAAGGATGCGCCTGTGATGGTGAAGAGGTGGGCGGTGGGGGCACGGCCGTAGAGCGACTGGGCCATGTGCAACAACCCAGCGGGGGTGTAGGTGTGGGTGAATAAGTGCCCCTCGCCGTTGTGGGGGGCGAGGGGGTGGCAGGTGATTTGGCCGGGAATGCCTACGGCCGTGGCATCCACAAATAGAACTTGCTCAAACTGGCTCATGGTCTCGGCCAGTTCGGGGGTTAGCTGGTGGCAGAGGAGGGTGGTAGCGGCCGGATACTGTTGGGAGAGTATCTCGGCCGCGACCCACCCCACCCCATCATCCCCGCGCAACGGGTTGCCATACCCGATTAGCAAAAGCTGGGGCATAAGCGAGTTACCCGCGCTGAACCTCGTCCAGCAGTTCGCCCGTGGGGCTGAGCAGTTGCACGGCGAGGGGCATTTGCCCAAAGGCGTGGGTGGAACAACTCAGGCAGGGGTCAAAGGTACGAATGACGGCCTCGACCCGGTTGAGCATCCCTTCTTGGATTTTGTGCCGCGCACGAATGTTTGCCGGCCACTTGGAACACCCCTTTGTTCATGGCCAGGTTGTTGTTGCCCGTGGCGATGACCAGGTTGCCCATGTGATGAGGCCGTTTTTGTCAATCTTGTAATGGTGCAAGAGCGTGCCCGTGGGCGCTTCCGACATGCCCATCCCCTCAAAGTGGTTGGGAGCGGCAAAAGCCCGTACATGGTCGCTCAGGATATCGGGTCGTTTAGCAGTTGCGGATACGTTCGATGCAGTACAGAATTTCGATGAGGCGGGCGTAATGGTACTGGTAGGAACTCAGCACCGCACCCCGTTGCAACATGCGAAACTCAGCCCACTCCTGGTCGGCCAGTTGGGTGCCCACGCGGGAGATAATGTTCATGCGCGCCAGTGGCCCCACGCGGAAGATGCCATCGGGGTAGCCCATCGGCCGGTAGTAGGGCGATTTCAGGTAGGAATCTGGCTCCACCGCTTCGGCCAACCACTGCTGGTACCTTTCTGGCGGCAGTTGGTCGGCCACGATTTCGCCCACCGCGTTCACAATGCGGATGTTGCGCCGTACATGGAGAGGCGGCCAATCTTGGTGTGACCATGCCCATAAACAAGGTGGGGAAGTTGGCAAGGTGCGAATCTCGGCGTCAAAGGAGCCGAAAATGCCTTTGTACCAGTCCAAAGTACGCCAAAATGCGCTGCCGGGCATCCGGGATTTGGGCCAGGATAATGTCGCGGTGCTCTTCGCTGAGCGGGTTACTGACGCCACCAGGCACGATCCAGGCAGGGTGAATCCGTTTGCCCCCCAGCAGTTCGATGATGGATTGGCCGAATTTGCGCAGGGCGATACCGTCCTGGGCGAGTTGGGGCATGTTCGGCCACGCCAAAGAGATGGCGTTTGGCGGGGTCGGCATCCATGCCCAGCACCAAGTCGGGTGAGGAGAGGTGGAAGAAGCTCAGGGCGTGGGATTGCGCAATTTGGGCGAGGTTCATAATGCGCCGCAGGTTACGCGCCGTGCGCCGGCACCTTCACCGCCAGCAACGGCATCGCAGGCCTTGCAGGAAGCAATAAGGTGGCTGACGGGGCAAATGCCGCAAATACGGCCGGTCAGAGGAGGGCATTTCATAAAACGGACGTCCTTCGGTCATCTTCTCAAACCCCGGAACTGGGTCACATGGAAGCGGGCATCTTCCACTTGCCCCTCATCATCTAAATAAATGGTAATTTTGCTGTGCCCTTCAATGCGGGTCACAGGGTCTATCAGAATGGTTTTGCTCATACGATTTTGCTCCTAGGGGCTACACGCCAAACCTTGTTTTGCCTGTCATATCGGGTATCCGGGAACTCTTTTAAGTCTACCAAGGGGCTGTAAACAAGGTCTAATAAGGGGGCTAAGTCCAACAACCGCTCGTCAATATCCAAAAAGGACATATGACAACCCGAACAGCCATCCAACCAAACAGTGGCTAATTTTGCTTTGTCACTCATTGTTTACTCCTCGCGCATGAGGCGCAGGTAAGGCAACCAATCACGCCGTTTTTCCATCTCGCCGGCCGATTTTCCTTTGCTGACCAACGCCCCTGTGGGGCAGACTTCGACACATTTGCCGCAACTGGTGCAGGTTAACGAATTGCCCCAATCTTCATTCAGGTCGTGGATGATGCGGCTGTTGATGCCACGCCCCATCACCCCTTTGGTGCCTGCCCATTCGATTTCGCCACAAACGCGCACACACCGTTGGCACAAAATGCACCGGTTGTGGTCCATAATGTAGTCGGGGTGAGACGCATCCACGGCCACGCTGGGGTTGAGATAAGGGACTTCGACATGGGTGAGACCCGTTTTAGCGGCCAGATATTGCAAATCGCAATGCCCATTGGACACACAAACGGAACAAACATGGTTGCGCTCCGAGAAGAGCATCTCCAAAATCATCTGGCGATAAGAGCGTATCTGTGGGGAAGTGGTATTGACCTCCATACCTTCTTCGGCGTAGGTCATGCAGGCGGGTTGGAGCCGATTGGAGCCTTTGACTTCCACCAAACAGAGGCGACAGCCGCCATGTTCGGATAACCCTTCCATGTGGCACAACGTGGGGATGAAGATGCCGTTTTCCTGCGCCAATTGCAGGATGGTTTCATCTTCCCGTGCGGCCATATCAATGCCATCTATTTTGAGCGTTTTGACGCGTGTGCTGTTTTGCGGTTTTGAGGCACTGGGCCGGCCTCCAACATGATCGCTTCGGGGAGGACCGGCGGCATCGGCCGGTCATCCACCAACCGCTCCAGGTATTCCTGGCGGAAATAGCGCAGGGTGCTGACGACAGGATTGGGGGCGTGGGATACAGCCGCCAGATGGGCCGCCGGTCTGGATGGCCTTAACCTGATGACCACCGGGAATGCCGCCGCCGATGTCATAGATAATTTCACGCAAGGGGATGCCCATCGGCACTTCAATGAGACCGGTATTGACGATGGAACCGGCCAGGGCAAATACTTTTGTGCCTTTGCTCTTGTCGGTTCCCAGGCGAGCGTACCAGTCGCCGCCGTTGCGGACGATGGGAGCGATGTTGGCGAAGGTTTCCACGTTGTTGATGAGGGTGGGTTCACCCCACAGACCTAATTCGGCGGGGTAGGGCGGCCGCGGCCGCGGTTGGCCTCGTTTGCCTTCCACGGAGGCGATGAGGGCGGTTTCCTCACCACAGACAAACGCTCCTGCACCCAAGGCGGATCTGGACCTGGAAGTTAAAGGTTGTGCCGCAGACGCCACTGCCCAGCGCCCCCAGCTTGCGGGCCTGAATAATGGCCTTCTTGAGGCGGGCCACGGCCAGCGGATATTCGCCGCGCACGTAGATGTACCCTTTGTCGGCCCCGACGGCATACCCGGCGATGGCCATACCTTCCAAAATGCGGTGTGGGTCGCTTTCCAGGACACTGCGGTCCATGAACGCGCCAGGGTCCCCTTCGTCAGCGTTGCAGATGACGTATTTGCGCTGTTTGGCGTCGGCTTTGGCGACGGTGACCCATTTGAGGCCAGTGGGGTAACCACCCCCGCCGGGCCGCGCAAACCGCTGCG
>JADJSZ010000079.1 GCA_016711405.1 Candidatus Hadersleviella danica
GGCCGTTGTCTTTGACGGCCGCTTGCGCCGCCAGCAAGGAGCGGCGACGGCCGACAGCAATCGGCGTGGTTACACCGGGGAACACTGCCCCGCCGCGCAGGGGCACTATGGGAATGGCAGAGGATGGAAACATGGGGAGTAATTGTGAATGATGAATGGGTAATTGTGAATTGTGAATGGGTTCGTGTGAGGGAGTTTGGCCATAAAAGGTATAACTTGTAACCAACCATATGATTAAAACTCACGCTCCTACATCATACGGCCGTTGCATAAGTTAAACCATATTTTTTTAGAGGGTTGACAAAGTGTATTATTTACACTATTATATCTTATAGTGTTCAACTTACACAAATGACCATTAACCCACTAAATCAATCCAAGGATTTCGCCATGACTACCTTTCCCAGCTTCTACAACCCCACCCGCATCGGAACCCTGTACCACCCCAACGTCGCCCACATCGCGGCCGAGGCCACGGCCGCCAACTTGCGCCCTGCGGCCGAAGACAAAGAAAATTTGCACCTCGTCATCATTGACATGCAAGTAGACTTTTGCCACCCCGATGGCACACTCTTCGTGCCCGGCTCTGTGGGCGATATTCAGCGCACCATCGAATTTATTTACAAGAACGCCGAACGCATTACCAACATCACCTGCTCGCTCGATTCCCACCTGCCCCACCAAATTTTCTCCCCCGGCTGGTGGGTAGATGCGGCCGGGAACCATCCCGCTCCATTTACCCTGATTAGCTACGAGGACATCAAACAAGGCAAGTGGAAGCCCGTCGTCGCCCCCAAGCAATCCACCGATTACGTGAAAAAACTGGAGGAGCAGGCCAAGAAAACGCTCTGCATCTGGCCCTATCACACCATGATTGGCAACATTGGGGCCGCGCTCGACCCCGAGTTGTGGTCGGCCGTGTTCTGGCACAGCATGGCTCGCAAAACCCAGCCCACCTTCCTCACCAAGGGGAGCATCCCCCTGACCGAGCATTACTCGATTATCCAGCCCGAAGTGCCCGTGCCCAGCCATCCCTTGGGCGGCAAAAACAAAGCGTTTTTGGATGCGCTGGCCGAGGCGGATTACGTGGTCATTGCAGGTGAAGCGGAAAGCCATTGCGTGTTGGAGAGTGTTGAAGACATTGTCGAAGATTTCGGCCAGAAGCCCGACGCGCTCAAGAAAATCTACTTCTTGCGCGATTGCACCTCGGCCGTGCAACACCCCGACATTGATTTCCACGGCATCGCCCTCGCCCGCTTCACCGATTTTGCCAAGAAAGGGGTCAATTTTGTAGATAGCACCGCGTTTTAGTGGCTAGTGGTTAGTGGCGAGTGGTTAGTGAATGCGTCACTAGCCACTCGCCACTAACCACTAACCACTCTGGAGACTTCCATGAACAACATTGGATTAGGCAACTTAGACGATTTATTTAAGGCGGCCGAGGCGGATGGCCTGACCAGCGCCACGCTCGATTTGGTTGTGGCCAACCTGAACGGGCCGACGATGATGCAGACCATCGGCGTGGGGCTGGACGATTTGGCCACGGCCGATGTCACCCTCGCCATGAACATTATTGACATGAGCGGCTCGATGGGGCCTCATGCGGCCGATTTAACCCGCGCCTACAACGAGGACTACCTCAAGGCGATGCGTTGCTCCCCCTCGGCCGATGACATTTTGGTCAGCACCATCTTGTTCGACGACCAAGTCGTGCTGTTGCACGGCTACGTCGGGCTGGAAGATGCGGCCGAGCTGACCCCCAAAACCTACACCCCCCGTGGCGCCACCGCTCTCTACGATGCCGTGGCAGGTGGCCTGAGCAACATGGTGTTATACGCCCAGCAATTGCGCCAAAGCGGCGTTTCGGTCCGCGGCGTGGTGGTGGTTTACTCCGATGGGGATGACAACGACTCGAAGCAAAAGCCCGGCGCAGTGCGCCGTATGGTGGAAGACCTGCTCAAGCAGGAGGTTTATACCTTTGCTTATGTCGGCTTTGTGGAAAAAAGCCAACGGCCGATTGGCTTCAAAACGGGCAACACCCCCAACCCCACCCACAAAATGGCCTCTGCCATTGGCTTCCCCAACGCCTACACCGCTGGCCTCTCACCCGCCGATTTGCGCCACATTTTCTACATGGCCTCCCAATCCACCATCATGGTCAGCCGGGGCGCGGCCGTGCCCGCTGGCAGTCTATTCAGCTAAGATAGAGAGGGGAGATAGAGATAGAGGGGAAGTTGGTAACCTAAATCACCAAGCCCCCCTCTTCTCTCTTCTCTCTTCTCTCTTCTCTCATGTTCAATTTCAACCTCATCGGTCTGGCCATGACGCTAGGTTGTGCTACTGTGGGTCACCTAATTGCCGAGTGGATTGGCCATGATACCAAACAGGTAGCTATGTCTATCGCGGGTCTCATGATGTTGGTGATAGATGCCCCCTACCGCTGGCGCTTTTCGCCCAATACGGGCTGGAAACGTTGGTTTTATGGACAAGGAGGGGGTTGGCTCGTTTTTCCCGTGTGGTTTCTGGGCATTCTCTTTGTAATCGTGGAAATGATAAAAGCTAACTAAATCAGCCTCTTCCCTCTTCTCCCTTCTCTCCTCCTATGATTAAATTCAACCTCATCGGTCTGGCCATGACGGCCGTTTGTGTCGGGTTTGCTTATCTGATGGGCTTCTTGATTGGCGATACCAGCCAGCGGGTAGCCATGCCGATTGCGGGCATCCTCATGTTGGTGGTAGATGCCGCCTACCGCTGGCGCACTTCCCCCGAAACGGGTTGGAAGCGTTGGTTTTACATGCGCGGTGGGGGCTGGATGGGCTTCCCCGTTTGGGTCACAGGCATTGGCTTTGTGGCCGTTGGATTGGTGGAGGGGTAGGGCCAGAAGTGAAAGGTGAAAAGTAAAAAGTGAAAAGTGGGGTCGTTGGTACGCCACTTTTCACTTTTCACGTCTCACTTCTCACTCCTTCTCCCCCCATTCCTGCTGAATCACCATCCGAAAAATATCTGATTCGGTGATGATGCCCACTAATTGGTGTTGCTCATTCACCACGGGTAGGCCGCTGATGCGGTTTTCGAGCATTTTGTGCGCCGCTTGGCCAATGGAGGCTGTCTCGGCAATGGTGACTGGGTCGCGGCTCATAAATTTCTCGGCCGTCAGATGGTCGTGCAGGTAATGCTTTTCCCACACCCCCACCGAAGGCACCGTCGAGGGAATCGCCCCCCGCACATCCCCATAAGTCACAATACCCATTAACACGGCCTCTTGCTCCTCGTGCGGTGGGCTGAGAATGGGAATGCGGCGTACATTGTGCTGAATCATCAGGTGGTACACCTCTTCGAGGAGCATGTGCGGAAAGCCAATAATCAGCTCGCGGCTCATCCAATCGGCGACTTGTTCATGTTGAACGCTCATGGGCGCATCTCCTCGGGCCGCACAATCAGCACGGCCGTATCTGTCCCGCGCAACACCTGTTCGGCCACACTGCCATAGACCCATTTGGCCAACCCTGTGCGGCCGTGGGTAGACATCACAATTAAATCGGTGTGGCTTTCGCGGCTGTAATTAAGAATTTCTTCGGCTGGCTCCCCAATTCGGCTCACAATTTGCAAAGGCAGATTGGCGAATGTTTCGCTGTGGCCAACCGTGTCCAAATACTCCTCCACGCACACCAGCAACGCCTCTTCGGCACTTTTTCCCATGCCATACTCGAGGCGCATGTGCAAAGCCAGCTCTTCTTCTTCGATGCTGTTGACAGGGGGTTGGACGCGCAAAAGGGTGAGTTGCCCTTCTGTAATGCGGGCAATATCGGCCGCGGCCGTAATCGCCCGCTCGGATAAGGCGGAGCCATCCAGCAAAAGCAAGATATTGGCCAGCGGTTGGTTGCGGCGCACCGCCAGTACTGGGCAAGGGGCATGGTGCAACACTTGCTCGGTGACACTGCCCATGAACCAGCGCGTTAGCCCCGTGCGGCCGTGGGTAGACATGACGATTAAATCAGCTTTCTCGGCTGTGGCGGTGGCCGTCACAATTTGGGCAGGAACCCCCATTTCGACATGGGTGCGGATAAACACGTTGGGCCATGCCCAGCGTTGGGCCATTTCGTGCAGGTATTCTTCGGCTTCGGCTATTTGCTCATCGGCCACACTGGCCAGCAAGAGGGGCATATCGGCCACCAGCGGCCGTGACCAGCACGTCTTGGTGGAGGGGCACACGCAGTAAGATAATTTCACGGCCAATTGCACGGCCGTGGGGAGCGCCGCTTCCGCCAATGGGGAACCATCTAAGGGGACGATGACGCGGTTGAACATGAGATTGTCCTTGGTTGGTGAGTGGTTTGTGGGGTGGAAAAATGACGAAGTGCGAAACCCATCTAGCGAGAGTATTCACCATTCGTTCTTCCCATACACTACCCTACCCACCTGCCCCTCTACCAGTGACAAACCGCCCCAACCCCCACGCAAAATGTCATTGGAGCTTGTTAGCTAGTCAGCCTGTCAGCTAGTCAGCTTCTCAGTCTCTCAGTCGTTTGCTCTCCTCTGCCCCTCTGCCCCCCCACCCACTCCCGCAACACCACCACCAACTCGGCCGATGCCATCTCCACCTCAGGCGGCAATGTTAGGGCGTGCATCTCCTCTTCGCCCTGAATGAGGAGCCGCACCAGCGGGGCAACTTGCCTATCGCTGGGCAGGGAGACGAGTTCGAGACCAACCACGGCCGTGCGTGGCACAAGGTGAAACTCGCGGCGTAGGCGCACCAGCAACGCCTCTCGCCCCAAAAAGAGGCCATGGCGCAACGTTTTTTGCTCTTTTGCGCGTAGCCAATTTAACTCCTGCACCGATTGGCCTGCCACGGCCACCAAAAACAAGGTGAACATGGCCAACATCGCCACCGCCCCAAAGGTGAGATAGGCGGCCGTTCCCCCGCCTGCCAGCCAATTTTCCACCAGCGCAAAAACAGGGATGGATACCCACGCCACAAAAAAAAGTCCCAGCACCAGCCACAGGGCACTCGCCTGCCAGCGGCGCGGTTGCAAAGGGATGAGTCGCACCCCAGCGGGCAACGGCCGTGTCCCCTCCAACCAGTCAGGCACGGCCGCTTTTAGCACTTTATCCGATGTGTTCAGCAAGAGGGGGTGGGGCATTGTTATTTGTTACTCGGTACACTGCTAACGGCCATAAACTGGCATTTCGCAGTGGTTTATAAGTTTATTGGTCTACTGGTGTATTCAATATACTGATACACGAGTAGACCAATAAACAAAATGCCAAATTATGACCATGAAAAGTCTATTACTCGAACAAGGCCGCTTGGAGCGCAGGGGGGAGGCGGCTTTCGTCGAGGGGGATGCCCAGATGTTGGTAGGCGTGTTTGGTGGCGATACGGCCGCGAGAAGTGCGGCCGATGAACCCCAATTGGAGCAGATACGGCTCCACCACATCCATAATCGTATCCGCTTCCTCACTAATCGAAGCGGCAATCGTATCCAAGCCCACGGGGCCGCCATTAAACTTGTCAATGATGGCGTGCAACACGCGCCGGTCGAGGTCATCGAGGCCAAGTTGGTCAATTTCGAGCAGGGAGAGGGCGGCATCGGCCGCTGGCAAATCAATGTGCCCCTCCCCCCGCACTTGCGCGTAGTCCCGCACGCGGCGCAGGAGGCGCAAAGCCACGCGGGGTGTGCCCCGCGAACGGCGGGCGATTTCGTGGCTAGCCTCGGCCGTGATTTCCACCCCCAACACCCGCGCCCCCCGCACCACAATGTCCTGAATCGCCGCCAACTCGTAAAAATCCATGCGGTACACCGCCCCAAAACGGGCGCGGAGCGGCGCGGTGAGCAAGGCCAAGCGTGTCGTCGCCCCAATGACGGTGAAACGGGGCAGTTTGAGCCGCACATTTTTCGCCCCCGGCCCTTTGCCCACGATAATATCCAGCACAAAATCTTCCATCGCGGGGTACAAAATCTCTTCCACCGCTCGGCCGAGGCGATGCACCTCATCAATGAACAAAATATCCCCCGCCCGCAAATTGGTCAGAATAGCGGCCAAATCGCCCGCCCGCTCGATGGCTGGCCCAGCCGTGATGCGGATGTTAACTTCCATCTCGTTGGCCATGATGTGCGACAGGGTGGTTTTGCCCAGCCCCGGTGGCCCGTGGAACAGCACATGGTCGAGCGGCTCCTTGCGCTGTTTGGCCGCTTCTATCAGGATGGCCAAGTTGTCCTTGAGCCGTTCTTGGCCTGTAAAATGAACCAGCTTTTGCGGCCGTAACAAGTTGTCGAGGTCATCGGCCGTTTTCTGGCCCGAAATCTGGCGGGGTGGGGTTTTGTCACTCATGGGGGGGATTATAGCAATGGAATGGTGAATGGTGAATTGGGAATGGTGAATTGTGAACGGCAAATACCTCCAATAACCCACAACCAATCACAAGTGACCAATGACCAATGACAATGACAACTGACCAATGACCCACTACAATTCCCCCCTATGACAGCGTATCAACATCTAAACTACCTAGAATCAGAAGCGATTTACATTCTGCGGGAGGTGGCGGCGCAGTTTGAACGGCCGGTATTGCTCTTTTCGGGCGGCAAAGATTCGATTTTGCTGACCCATTTGGCGCGGAAGGCGTTTTGGCCAGCGGCCGTGCCCTTCCCGCTCCTCCACATAGACACAGGCCATAATTTCCCCGAAACCATTGCTTATCGAGATGAGTTGGTGGCACGGTTGGGGGCGCGTCTGCTGGTGCGCTACGTGCAAGATAGCATAGACAGCGGCCGTGTCGCCGAAGAAACAGGCCCGTATGCCAGCCGCAACGGCCTGCAAACAGTCACCTTGCTGGATGCGCTAACCGAGTTGCGCTTTGAGGCGGCGATTGGCGGGGCGCGGCGCGACGAAGAAAAAGCACGCGCCAAAGAGCGTTTCTTTTCGCACCGAGATGGGTTTGGGCAGTGGGATCCCAAAAATCAGCGGCCAGAGCTGTGGAATTTGTACAACGGCCGCAAACAACCCAGCGAATCGTTCCGCATTTTCCCCATCAGCAATTGGACCGAGCTAGATGTGTGGCATTATATCCAGCGCGAGGCCATCCCCTTGCCGCCGCTCTACTTTGCCCACACCCGGCCGATTATCGCCCGCCAAGGAATGCTCTTGGCCGCCTCCGACGTGATTTACCCCGTCGGCGATGAGGTGGTTGAACAAAAACGCATCCGCTTCCGCACCATTGGCGATATGACTTGCACGGGGGCGGTAGAATCTTCGGCCGTCACCTTGGACGAGGTGATTGCCGAAATTGCGGCCGCCCGCCAAACCGAACGCGGAACCCGCGCCGACGACAAACGCTCGGAAGCGGCGATGGAAGAACGCAAGCGGCAAGGCTATTTTTAATTGTGAATGGTGAATGGTTAATTGTGAATGATGAATGACAGGTGTCGGTCGGCCGCGCCTTTGTTCATTGCTCATTGTGTCAATTTATTTTTGTGCATACAATAATTATGGTGAGAATTACTTTCGACCCCGCCAAAGATGCTCTAAATCGCCAAAAACATGGTGTCTCATTAGGCGAAGCGGCCGAATTTGAATGGGCAACGGCCGTCATCTGGCCAGATATTCGCCGAGATTATGGAGAAATGCGCATGATAGGCATTGGCTACATTGGTCAACGCTTATATGTTGTGGCTTTTGTCGAGCGTGATGATAGTTATCGTCTCATCAGCCTGCGCAAAGCCAACCTCAGAGAGGTTAAACGATATGCCGAATCTTAAAACAGGAACCATTATTCCGACACCTGAGGAAGATGCCGCCATTACCACGGCCGCCATGGCCGACCCCGATGCGCTACCCCTAACTGACCAAGAATGGACTCAGGTTAAACCCTTGGTGCGGGTTGGCCGCCCTCGTGCCGATGTGACCAAGGAACGCATCACCATTCGCTTATCCCGCGATGTGGTCGAGCAGTTTCGGGCGACGGGAACGGGTTGGCAAACCCGCATAGATGCCGCTTTGCGCGAGTGGCTGAGCCACAATTCCCCCGAACCATCCAATAACCAGTAACGAATAACCCCTGCATGACTGATTTACTCCGTTTTACCACGGCCGGGAGCGTGGATGATGGCAAAAGCACCCTCATCGGCCGTTTGCTCTACGATTCCAAAGCCATCTACGAAGACCAACTCGAGGCAGTGCAACGCGCCAGCGCATTGCGCGGCGATGACGAGGTGGATTTATCGCTCCTGACCGACGGTCTACGCGCCGAGCGCGAGCAAAAAATCACCATTGATGTCGCCTACCGCTATTTCAGCACCCCCCAGCGCAAATTCATCATCGCCGACACGCCGGGGCACATTCAGTACACCCGCAACATGGTCACGGGGGCTTCCACGGCCGAGTTGGCCATCATTTTGATAGATGCCCGCAAAGGGGTACTCACCCAATCCAAACGGCACGGCTTCCTCGCCACCCTCCTGCGCATTCCCCATCTGGTGGTGGCCATCAACAAAATGGATTTGGTGGATTACGACAGGGGCGTGTACGAGCGGATCACGGCCGATTACGCCGAATTTGTGCGCCAACTCAACGTCCAAGGGGTCACCACCATCCCCCTCTCCGCCCTGCGCGGCGATAATGTCGTGGACAAATCACCCCACATGCCGTGGTACGATGGCCCAACGTTGCTCCACCACCTTGAGCATGTCAACGTGGGAGCCAGCCAAAACGTGGTGGATTTCCGCTTCCCCGTCCAATATGTCATTCGGCCGAACCAAGATTTTCGCGGTTTTGCGGGGCAAATCGTCTCGGGGCGCATCGCCGTGGGCGAAGAGGTGGTGGCTCTTCCCTCGGGTCTCACCAGCCAAATCAAAGAGATTGTCACGGCCGATGGTGCGCTCCCCTCGGCCGAAGTCGGGTCGGCCGTCACCCTCACCCTTGCCGACGAGATTGACATAAGCCGAGGCGATATGCTGGTGCGGGCGCGAAATCTGCCCCAAAAGAGCAACCAACTCGACGCGATTATCTGTTGGATGAGCGAGGAACCGCTCCGCCCCAACGGCACTTATTGGGTGCAACACACCACCCGCCTCGTCAAAGGGCTGGTTAGCGAACTCAATTACCGCATTGATGTGGACACGATGCACCGTGAACAGGCGGAAACCCTGAACCTGAACGACATCGGCCGTGTCCAACTGACCACCACCCAACCCCTCTTTTTCGACCGCTACGAACTCAATCGCGCCACGGGGTGCTTCATCCTGATTGACCCGCACACAAATACCACCGTGGCGGCGGGCATGATTCGCGGCCAATCGCGCACGGTAGATGAGCTAACGGCCGACCAACGGCCGACCAGCGCCCCCCGCCAATCGAGCAACATCGTTTGGGAACAAACGGGCATCTCCCATGCCGAACGGGAGGCGCGGCACGGGCATGGTGCGGCCGTGCTCTGGTTCACGGGCTTGTCTGGCTCGGGCAAATCCACCATCGCCCGCAAGCTGGAGCAAACGCTGTTTGCGAGGGGCATCCACACCTTCTTTTTGGATGGCGACAATTTGCGCCACGGCCTGAACGGGGATTTGGGTTTTAGCGAGGCGGACAGGGTGGAGAACATTCGCCGCGCGGCCGAGGTGGCCAAACTGGCCTATGCCCACGGCCAGTTGGTGCTGTGCAGTTTCATCTCCCCCTTCGCGGCCGACCGCGCCTTTGCCCGCCAAATTTTGCCCGAGGGGCGCTTTGTCGAAATTTATGTCAAGTGCGACCTCGAGGTATTGAAACGGCGCGACCCCAAAGGGCTGTACGCCAAAGCTCTGAGCGGCGAAATCCCCGAATTTACGGGCATCTCCTCGCCGTATGAGGAGCCAACCACGGCCGAACTCGTCGTCGAAACGGATTTGGAAAGTGTGGATGATATTATCGGCCGTATCCTCGCCTATCTAACCACCCACCATCTCCTCCCCAACCCCTAATAAGCCAAAGAAAGGCACTCTCTGAACGTTTCCTTAGTGGATTGTTTTAGTGATTAATCGAGAGAAGCAAAAAGTACAATGAAACTAAAATACCCCAAAAATTTATTGAGCTTCTGGCTTATGTTAGTCTTGGTTTCTTGCCAACTACCAATAGGGCAAACTGCAACGCCAATTCCAACCATTCCCATTACAGAGGTTGCCATAGAACCCACAACTTTTTCCCCCTCTGTGGTACCTATTTTGCCAACAATCTCAATCACACGACATGCTCCAATAGCATCACCTATTGTTGCGACTATAAATGTTCCAACATCTACATCAACATTAACCGCTACTCCAACACGCCTTGCGCCAACATTAACTCCATTACCAACTTTGAGGAGATGAACTGGAAATAGCTCTGGAGAACTTGTTGGTCAACCCCATGAATTGTGATGTACCTTGTTGGTGGGGGCTAGTGGTTACTCAAATTGATGAAATTAAACATAACCTTGCTCCATATAATTTTGAGGTATATGAATCCCAAGAAAATAATGTAGGCTATCTAGGTTTAGGGATTGGCTATATAGAAGAGCGAAATGATTTTGCCATGCGTATAGCTTACAATTTTTCTGGCACAGTATTATCTGGGGTAACGGCGGATGCAATACCAATTACCAACTTTCTAACTAGATATGGGCATCCAGATGAAATTTGGTTTACATCAGAAGATGTTCTTAGAGAAGAATTTTTGTTGATGAGATTAAATTTGGTCTATTTGGAAGAGGGGATAGCGGCTGGATATCTTCTCCATGGCACATTAAAAAATGAGGTAGCAACAACATGCCTAGATTGGGAGAACGACCGGAAACTACGGTTGATTGTGCCAAATAGTACTACCAACTATCAAGATTTCTCTCCTATCTTTGAACGGGATCGCCGTTACTTACCATTGGCTGAAGCTACAGCTATAACGGTTGAGGAGTTTATGGAAATGTTTAGCAATCCTGACACAGAGCATTGCTTGCAAACACCCATCAGTTTGTGGCAATAATGATTGGCTTTGGCAACAATACAATCATCATCACCACCATCCCAAACGGCCGTGGCCAGCAAACGAGTTATCGCTATGATGCACTTGGCCGAGGGTAGCCCGTGCCCCCCACAAACCCGCAAGCTCTCCCAGCCCTTGCAGGTTTTTTTTGTTCCAACCGTTGACACCAATCGCCAAAATCTGTACAGTAACCCAGTACAATATGCAAAGTGTCCTATGATTACCACTACCTACACCAACGCCCGCGCCAATCTCGCCGAGTTCCTCGATGCTGTTGTAGACAATCGCGAACCTATCCTCATCCAGCGGCGCGGCCGAGAAGATGTCGTCCTCATTTCGGCCGCCGAACTCAACAGTATCCTCGAAACAGCCCACCTTCTACGCTCCCCCAAAAATGCCGAACGACTATTGGCCGCCCTAGAACGGGCCCGTGCCCACACCGAACCGCCCTCCACCCTTCAGGCTCTTCAGCAAGAGTTAGGAGCGGCCGATGAGCCAGCGTGAAGCCGTTTTTCACCCAGAATTTCGGGAAGATTTGGCCTATTGGGTAAAAACAGACCGCCAAACCGCTTTGCGTGCCTTCAAGCTCATCGAAGCCATCCTGCGCGAACCATTTACAGGGCTGGGCAAGCCCGAGCTACTCAAATATCTGGATGCCAACACATGGTCGCGCCGCCTGACCCAAGAACACCGTCTTGTTTATCGGGTAACGGAGACACGCATTGATTTCTTGCAAGGGCGTTATCACTATTGAGCAAGACAGGGTGCGAAAGATGGCCTACAGTAACACCTTAACGGCCGTCACCACTAGATTAATTTCGTTTATCGGAGGAACATGGGAGGAGCATCGAAAAGGGATGCTCCGTAAATGTGGCCTTGCCACCTTCACAACCAGACAGTTCATGGCCTGTTTGGAAAAACAAGGCAGTTTGTGTACAATCTTGCCATCGTTCGTCTGCCACTTACTTCCCAAAGTAAACTTACAAACCTGATACCGCCCATTGCTGGTACAGCTAAGAAGGTGTGAAGCGCAAGTGAAAAACACTTGCGTTTGTTGTTTTTCGCTCTACCATCAATACCGCTTGCCTAATCGAGCAAAATCCTCCCGATAAGGAGTTAACCTGTGCGCCGCGAAGTATTAACTTGGTCTGATGTAGACAAATTGATTGATTACATTGTGCCCCAAATTCAGGGGCGCTTTGATTCGATGATGATTATTACCCGTGGGGGAATTATCCCCGGCGGTTTGCTGGCCGAGGCGTTAAATATCACCTATTTGCTGACAGCCTCGGTACGTTTCCCGGCCGACTTTCCGGGCATGTACAGCCCACAAGATAAATTTGTCATCCCCGAATTTATCCAGTTCCCCGATAGCGATTTGCTCGAGGGGCGGCGCATTTTGGTGGTGGATGATGTGTGGACACGCGGCCGTAACGTTGTCACCGTCTGCAACCGCATTGACGCGGCCGGTGGCATCCCCGAAAGCTGTGTCTTGCACTACAAGCCCGGCTCCTCGCTCTACCCCGGCCATACACCCACCTATTACGCGGCCGTGACCGATGCTTACATCATCTACCCGTGGGAACTCGACCGAGGCCCCAGCGCCATGCGCCTCATGTGGGAGGGATAGTGGTGAGTGATTCGTGGCTAGTGGTTAGTGGATGACTTACTAACCACTAATCACTAAACACCAGCCACTGTATTTGTCCTTCCACGCTCTTTTTGTTATTATCTCGCCCCGGCACAAGAAAAGTGCCCATAAATCTGGTGTCAATCGGGTCCCTAGCGGCGAAGGTCGCTGAACCGTGTCAGGTCCGGAAGGAAGCAGCACTAAGGCGATCCCTTCGGGTGACTAGGATCATCTGGTTGACATCAGTTCTATGGGCACTTTTTTATTTTGGATTGGGGATTTTGGATTGCGGATTGGGTGCTGACTAGCTGAAGGGCTGACTTGCTGACAAGCTCCTTATGAACGGCCGTACATTACAAGGGATTGGTTTTTTACTGCTGGCCACGGCCGTGGCCATTCTGTTTGGCGTGGCGTGGGCCTTTTTCGCGCCATACCAATACACCATTCGGGATGGGGGGCAGGAAATTGTGGTGCGCGGCCGATTTGCCACTGTGGGGGATGTGCTCACGGCCGCAGGGGTGCGTGTGGCCGAAGCGGATACCATTTTCCCCCCCCCCGCCACAGCGGCCGACCCCGAGGTAGCCATTGCCATTGAACGCGCCCGCGCCGTGCAACTCCGCACCGAAACGGGCAACCGCACTTACTGGACGCGCCAGCCCACCGTGGGCGGCTTTCTGGCCGAAATCGGCCATCCCCTTGCCGCCAGCGACAAGGTGTATGCCGACGGCCGTCTCATCCTCCCCCACCCAACTCGCCACCACCAATTTGCCCCGCACCCTCGAAATCGGGGCGTTTATCACCATCACTATTTACGATGGGGGAACCCAACGCCTTGTGCGCACCGCCAAAGAGACGGTGGCCGAAGCGTTGGACGAGGCAGGGGTGAGTTTGTTCACGGCCGACAACGTTTTGCCCAGCCCCACCAGCCGCCTCCTGCCCGATATGGCCATCACCATTCATCGCTCGCGCCCTGTGACGATTGTGGTGGACGGCCGAACGGTGCAGACGCGGAGCAACCAGCCCACGGCCGAGGGCGTGCTGGCCGAGGCGGGCATTGGGCTGATAGGTTACGACTACACCGTGCCCGCTTTGGATGAATTGCTCCCCCAAAGCCCCACCATTCAGGTGGTGCGGGTGACCGAAAACTTGGAAGTGGTAGATACCCCCTTGCCCTACGAAAGCATCTTACAACCGACCGACACGCTGGAACTTGACCAGCGCGGGGTGTTGCAAGCGGGCGTGGAGGGGATTTTGCGCCAGCGGGTGCGGGTGCGCTACGAAAATGGGGTTGAGGTGGGGCGAGTGGTGGATGCGGAATGGGTGGCGCGGGAATCCCAGCCCGAGATTGTGGGGTATGGCACGGCCGTTGTCGTTCGCACCTTGGAAACGGCCGATTACCTCGAATACTGGCGTGTGGTTAAGATGCGCGTCACCTCCTACCGCCCAGACACCTCGGGGCGGGAGGATGATGACCCCGCCTATGGCATTACGGCCAGTGGCTTGCCCGCTGGGCGGGGGGTGGTGGCCGTAGACCCGACGGTCGTGCCGTTTATGTCGCAGGTGTTTGTGCCCGGCTACGGCCGAGCAATTGCGGGGGATACGGGCGGGGGCGTTCTCGGCCGTTGGGTGGATTTGGGCTACAGCGATGATTTGAGACGAATATGTGCCGTGGTCGGGCTACGTAGATGTCTATTACCTGCTCCCCGTGCCCGCCCCCAGTAAAATTAACTACCTGCTCCCCACCGAATTGCCATAAGGGTTGTTATATGATGGAAATAACTTCTAAAACATATCAAAACCAGCCATATACGGTTGAAATTTTTCGCGAAACCACGCTGGGGCATGAAGGTTGGGTGGCTCGGGTGGTGGAATTGCCCGGTTGTTTAACCCAAGCAGATAGTTTGGCGGAGTTGGATGAAATGATTCTGGAAGCGATGGAAGCGTGGATTGAGGTTTCGTTGGCCGATGGCGACTTCTTAATGAGCTCGACTAATAAAACAATTTGATGAGCCACCTAACCCACCCCAAAACGCTCCTCGCCGCGCACGGCCTTGAACCCAAGAAAAGTTTGGGCCAAAACTTCTTATCGGATGAGGGGATTTTGCGCCGTATCACGGCCGCGGCCGACATTGCCCCCAGCGACGAAATCCTCGAAATTGGGCCGGGACTGGGGGCGCTGACGGTGCAATTGGCGCAAGCGGCCCAACGGGTCATAGCGGTGGAGCTAGACGGCCGACTTCTGCCCATTTTGGCCGAACAATGCGCCCCCTACCCCCACATCACCATTGTCGAGGGGGATATTTTGGAGCAAGAGGCGTGGCGCTGGTTCACACGGCCGTACAAAGTCGTGGCCAATGTGCCCTACTACATCACGGGAGCCATCTTGCGCCACCTGCTTTCGGCCGAGTTGCGCCCCGAGTGTATGGTGCTAACCGTGCAAAAAGAGGTGGCCGAACGGCTCACGGCCGCGCCGGGCGACTTGAGCATTTTGGCGGTCAGCGTCCAGTTTTACGGCCAGCCTCGCGTGGTCACCACCTTGCCAGCGGGGGCATTTTGGCCACGGCCGAAGGTGGATTCGGCCGTGGTGGTCATTGATTTGCGCCAACGGCCAGTTTCGGCCAACAGGGTGACGGATGAGGAGCTATTTTTTCGGTTGGTGAAGGCGGGGTTTAGCCAAAAGCGCAAGCAACTCCACAAAAATTTGCGGACATTGGGCTATAGCCGCGAGCAAATCGGGCAGTTCCTCGGCCGTGCCGCCATCGCCCCCGAACGGCGGGCGGAAACGCTGACGATTGACGAGTGGGTCGCCTTGTGGGAAGCTGTCAACCATTCGTGAACAAGACCACCACAGTCATACACTGATACCTGATATGGGTGTGTCAGACCAGTTGGGGAGGAGAGTATTTTAATACACAACTACACCAGTACACTCATAAACAAAATGACAGATCATGACCGTAAAAAGCATGTTTGGCGTTGTTGACGCATTGAACCTCCAATGTGTATACTCTTTTGTATACACGCTAAAAAGGAGGTGTACCATGATGCCCACAGCCAAAATTTTCCAAAGCGGGAACAGCCAAGCAGTGCGGTTGCCCAAAGAGTTCCGTTTGGCAGGGGAGCGCGTCTACATCAAATGGGTGGGGCAGAGCTTGTTGCTCATCCCGCAAGAGGAGCAATGGGAGACATTTTTGGCGGGTTTGGCCAGCTTTAGCCCCGATTTGGTGCTGGAGCGCGACGAACTGACCCAACCCCGCCCCGCTATTGGGAAGCGCCCCCCATGCGTTATCTGTTGGATACGAACATTTGCATTTACATCATCAACCAACGGCCGCCCCAAGTGGTGCAAAAGATGCGCCAATACCCATTGGGCGAGTTGGTCATTTCCAGCCTCACCGTGGCCGAGTTGGCCTATGGCATGGCCAAAAGCCGCCACCCCGAGCGCAACCAGCAGGCGTTGGCGCAGTTTTTGACCCCGTTTGAGTTGTTGGATTTTTCGGTGGAGGCGGCGCAGGAGTACGGCCGTTTGCGTCTAGCTCTCGAAAGCCAAGGCACACCCATCGGCTTAGTGGATATGTTGTTGGCCGCGCAAGCCATCAGCCACCAACTGGTGTTGGTGACGAATAACACGCGGGAGTTCGGCCGCATTGCCCACTTGCCGCTGGAAAATTGGGTGGAGGGGTAGCCACCCCTATTTATGTTTTGGAGGTTTTTATGGAAATTTTCCCCCATTTGCACTGGCTCAATCTCGGTTCGGTGAATGTGTACTTGCTCGTCGAAGAAGCGGGTCTCACCCTGATAGACACGGGCATCCCCCGCTCCGAGGGCAAGATTTTGGCCTATGTGCGCCAACTGGGTCACGAGGCGGCCGACATCAAACACATCATCCTGACCCATGCCGACATTGACCATGCCGGCAGTGCCAAGGCATTACTCGAGGCAACGGGGGCGCAAGGGTGGGCAGGGGCACAATCGGCCGCTTTAATGGCCGAAGGGTTGGCTCCCAAACATGGCTTTTGGCCGATAGATTTCTTCGGCCGTTGGTGGCGATATGCGGCCGTGCCCTCTGCCCAACTCAAACCCCTTGCCGATGGCCAAGCATTGCCCCTGTGGGGTGGTTTGACCGTTTTGTTCACGCCGGGCACACGGCCGACCATCTCTCGCTCATCAGTGCCAGCACCGGGGTAGCTCTGGTGGGGGATGCGCTCAATACCCGTGGGGATGAGCTACAACTGACCCCCAAAGCGATTACGTTTGACATGGCGGCGGCGCGGCAGTCGGCCGCGAAATTGCTCCGCCACCCGCTGACCCTGTTTGCCTGTGGCCACGGCACGCCGCTGAAAGCACCCCATCCTTCGCTGGAACGGTTGCAAGCGGCCGTGTCGTAATTTTTAAGGATAGTTTTGGGGATTTTCGGCCGCTAAACCCATTTGGTGGGCGGCTGTGATTAAATCGGCATCGGCTGTGACAAAGGTGATGGGAGGCAAGCCTGCGGCCGTGAGAGCAGAATTAGCGACAACGGCCGTGGCTAACTGCACCGCATCATATCCGCGTAAACGATACTCTTGGGTTAACTGTACTGCTCGGCTAAGCGTTTGGTCATCCAAGGGCACCATTTGATACTCCCATTGACAATGAAAAAGTAAGGCCATGAGGGCTTGGTCACGCACAATTTGCGAAATTCCTTTTGGGGCGCGATGCCGTGCCGCTAAGGCGGCGGCCACTTCAACCCGTGTAATTTGGGCAATAATCAGCGTATTTTGTAAGGCAGGGTCAGTCAATCCCTGAATCTTGGCCGCCCCTGTTCTGGCAAGTACCGCTTTACCAACGCACTGGAATCGAGAAAATAGTTCATCCCTACCTACGCATTTCAATAATTAACTCACTCAATGGCTGGCCACCCGCTTCACCCAAAGCCGCACGAATTTCTTCAAGGGGCATCGTCCATTGTTTTGCCAATTCCTTTTCTTGTTGGCTGATTTCCACCAACAACCCAGCATCCCGCAAGGCTTGGATGGCATACGCCCGCATATCTACAGGAGGCAAAGATGGGGGTTCTTGGGCCGACATAGCCAACATATCAACCACCACGGCTGATGACGATTTCCCCAACACCTTCGCCTGCTTGTTGACCCATTCATACATTTCGGGGGGCATATCCACAACTAACTGAGTCATAACACCTCCTTATAGTAAGTAGTAATTGGTAAATAGTAATTGGTAATTGGTGATTAGGCCAACCACCAATTACCAGTTACTAATCGCCCTAATTCACCACGACCGAGGGCACAGCCAACTCGGCCAGCAAGCCATTGAAGCCCGCCAACTCCGTCTCCACCACATCATTCAGGGCGGCCAACTGCTCATCCACCAAACCCGCCACATACTCAAAGACAGCGTAGCTTTGGCTGGTAGGCTGGGTGTCCGCACTGGCTACTACACTGGGCAGAGCCAGCAACTTGGCGTTCAGCTTCTCGGCCTTGTTCAAGCTATCCCCTTCGCCAAAGTCGGGGTTGATGAGTTCGCTTTCCACGGCCGACAACCGCTCCACCACCATCTTGCCCAACGGCGCAATCCGCTCTGCGCCCGCATGCTTCTTCAGCCGCTCCAGCCAGCCATTCACCTGCGCTTTTAAGTCGCGGATGTTGTTCACGGCCGTATGCGTCTCGTTCAGCTTGGCATAGATTTGTTGGAGCAGGGCGAACTGCGCCGCGAAATCCTCGGCCGTGGCCGTCACCCGTGGGTCGGGCAGGAGCGCAAACGGCTCCGTCGCGCTCCAATCCCCAATGGTGAGGCGCACTTGGTAGTTGCCGGGAGGAGCCAACGGCCCCGCCATCTTGAACAAATCCAACCCCTTCACCTCGACAGCATCGGGGTAGCGCATATTCCAGAAGAAGGCGTTCATCCCCGCTTCGGCGGGCACGACGGGTTGCTTCATGTCCTCTTTCTTCTCGGGCTTGGTGCTGGTGTACTCCCGAATCAGTTCGCCTGCCTCGTCCAAGATGGCCAGCTTGACCTCGCCCTCGGGCTTTTCGGCCATGTAATAACGGATAAACACCCCGTTGGGCAAATCCTCGCCGCCATCTAGCACGGTGATTTCGGTTTGGCCGTAGTCGTCCTTCTTTTGCACAAAGGTAGCGGGCACGCCAAAGCCCGACATGGGGTAATTTTTGCCCGCTTCGCCCCCAAACGCATCGCCAAAGAGGGCGTTGGGCAGGCGCACATGGTCGCGCGGCCGTAGCAAGAACTTGTCGTTGGCCAGTAACTCATCGTGCAATTGGTGGAGCTGGGTCAGGTCGTCCAAAATCCAGAAGGAACGGCCGTGGGTGGCCACCACCAAATCGTTCTCCTTGATGACCATATCGTACACGGGCGAAACGGGCAGGTTGGCCTGTAGGCTTTGCCAATTCGCGCCATCATTAAAGGAGACGTACACGCCCAACTCGGTGCCCACGTAGAGCAGGCCGTCGCGGCCGGGGTCACAGCGCACAACGCGGCAGAAGTCGTCGGCGGGCAGGCCATTGGTCAGGAGCGTCCATGTTTGGCCGTAGTCGCTGGTCTTGTAGACGTAGGGGGCGTAGTCGCCCATCTTGTGCCGGGCGGCCGTCACATAGACCGTCCCCTTGTGGTGGGCGGATGGCTCAATCATGGTCACTTGGGTGAACTTGGCCATGTCGGGCGGGGTCACGTTCGCCCAATTTTGCCCGCCATCCTTGCTGAGGTGAATCAGCCCATCATCCGAACCCGCCCACAGCACCCCTTGTTCGTGGGGGCATTCGGCGAAGGCAAAAATGGTGGCGTACATCTCCGCCCCGGCCGTGTCATAGGTCAGCGGCCCACCCGAAGGTTTGAGCGTTTCGGGGTCGGCGTAGGTTAAATCGGGGCTGATGGCTTGCCAGCTTTGACCGTTATCGCGCGTGGTGAAGACGACGTTGCCGCAGGCGTACAGCAAGTCGGGGTCGTGGGGCGAGAAGAGGATGGGGTATGTCCATTGGAAGCGGTAGCGGGCTTGCTCTGCGCCGTGGTAGCCATCTTCGGGCCAAATCGTTACCAATTGGATTTGTTTGGTGCGATGGTCGTACTTTTGCAAGCTATCGCCGCCGCCGGGGGAACTGCCAATCGCCCCGATAAAGACGATGTTGTTGTCTTTGGGATGGACGGCGATGTAGCCGCTTTCGCCCGTGCCCGCTGGGTAGCAATCCGTCCAGCCAATCGCCCCCGTGCCCGTTCGGCTGGGCACGCTGATGCTGGAGTTGTCTTGCTGGGTTCCGTAGACGCGGTAGGGGAATTGGTTGTCGGTGGTGACGTGGTAGAACTGGGCGGTGGGTTGGTTGTAGATGGTGGACCATGTACGGCCGCCGTTAAACGTCACCCACGCCCCGCCATCGTCGCCGCCAATCATGCGCTGGGGGTTGGTCGGGTCAATCCACAGGTCGTGGTTGTCCCCGTGCGGGGTGGACATGGGGTTGAAGGTTTTGCCGCCGTCAATGGAAGACCACGCCATCATGTTAAAGATGTAGACGGTGTCGGCGTTGGTGGGATGGGCGAAGACGTGGGCGTAGTACCACGGCCGCCACAAAATCTTGCGGTTGCTGTACACCTTCTCCCATGTTTGCCCGTTGTCGTCGGAGCGATAAAGGCCGCGCTTGTCCCCTTCTGCTTCGATGATGGCCCACACACGGCCGCTCTGGGCGGGCGAGATGGCCACCCCGATTTTGCCAATCACCCCAGTGGGCAACCCCTTGTGGCGGGTGATGTTCTCCCATGTGTCGCCGCCATCGGTGGAACGCCACAGGCCGCAATCCTCGCCGCCGCTCTCGATGCTCCAGAATTTGCGCTGGGTTTGCCAAATGGTGGCGAACAAAATGCGCGGGTTGTTCGGGTCGAGCGATAAATCCACCGCCCCCGCCTTGTCGCTGACGAAGAGCACCCGCTCCCACGTTTGGCCGCCGTCTTTGGAGCGGTACACGCCGCGCTCTTCGTTTTGGCGGAAGGCGTGGCCGAGGACGGCCGCGTAAACCAAATCGGGGTTGGTGGGGTGGACGCGAATGCGGCCGATGTGGCGCGAATCGGCCAGCCCCATATGCTTCCACGATTGGCCCGCGTCGGTGGATTTGTACACGCCGTCGCCGTGGCTCACGTCTATGCGGATGGTCGTTTCGCCTGTGCCCGCATAGATGACGTTGGGGTCGCTGGGGGCCACGGCCAGTGCGCCGATGGCGCTGGTTTTGAGGTAGCCATCGCTGACGCAGTTCCAGTAGTGGCCGCCGTCGTCGGTTTTCCAGATGCCGCCGGCGACGGCGCCGAAGTAGAAGACGTTGGGGTTGACGGGGTCGGCCGCGACGGCGATGACTCGGCCGCCACGGGTGGGGCCAATGGAGCGGTAGCGTAGTTTTTGCAGGTATTGGGGGTCTAGCATGGGAAGTCTCCTGATTTTGGATTGGGGATTTTGGATTTTGGATTGGTGGCTGACTAGCTGACTAGCTGACTAGCTGACGGGCTGACAAGCAGGGGATGAGCGTGGCCGATTTGCTGGCCGCCGCCCAAATGGTGGCTCCGCCCGAGAAGGAACAGCGGATGCAAGCGTTGTTGGAGAAGCAAGGCTTGGAAGGGTGGTTGCCTGCGGAAGAGCAGGAGGCGCAGTTGCTGGCTACTTCTTTAACCAAATTATGTTGGTGCGGGCGAAAGCGGCCGTGTTGCTCCAACGACAAGGCATTCAAGTTCATTTAGGGAGCTAACGGTAGCCATTCCATCCCCGCCCAACTCGGGAACAAGTTGCTCGGCATCCGCCGTGCGTATTGCATGCAAGAGCGCATTGTGGCATTTGCTGAATGTTGCCGTCACATTGTCCCTCGTTCGTTGGCGGCCGTTTTGCGGCGAGGGGTTGCCCCCTTAACGGGAGAGGTTGTTTGGCTTTTTCACCCAAGCAAGGTGGGGAGCATTTAGGTGGACGGCCGATGGGCGGTGGCGTCATTGCCTGACACCGACAGGGCGGGCAACGGGTCAGGCATCCAGCCGAGTTTTGGTGGGGGATGGCCGATGAGTGAGCCGAGCAACCACAAGGAGACACATGAGCGACGAGGAACCCACGCCGTAACTTCAGCCAACGGGACATGGACTTGGACACAGATGATATTTCGGCGGAGACAAAATCACCAAACCATTCAAAACGCCCACTGCCCCCGCTTGCCTTCCCCATCAGCAACTTGGAAGAGGCGACGATCCACTTTGTGGGGCGCACCGACCAGTTGGCGGCACTGGCCAACACGGCCGCCAACGACCCGACCGCCATCACCCAAACGATTGCGGGGCTGGGCGGGGTGGGCAAGACGCAACTGATGCGCTATTTTGCCCAGAAGTACAGGAGCCACTACGACATTGTGTGGTGGGTGCGGGTGGATGAGGCGTGGGCGGAGGATATGTTGGCACTGGGGCGGGAACTGCGCCTGCCTGTGGATGGGGCAATTTCAAGCGACGGGCTTGGCCACGGTGCGGAACTGGCTGTGCGGGTGTGAAAAAACGTGGCTGTTGCTGTGCGACAACGCCGATGTGACCCCGCCCGCCGAGTTGCGCCCTCTGTTGCCCAGCAACCCGCTGGGGCGCATTCTCATCACCAGCCGAAATACGCAGTGGGCGGGGGTGGCACGGATGGTGCGCTTGGATGTGTTTAGCCGCGCCGAGAGCGGGCTGTTTTGGCGGGAGCGGTTGGGGGCAGGCACGGCCGAGGAGGAGGTGGCACGGGCGGAGTTGGCCGAGGCGTTGGGGCGTTTGCCGCTGGCGTTGGAACATGCGGCGGCGTATATGGGGGAGCGGGGCAAGAGCGCCGAGGGCTATTTGCAGTTGTACCGCACCCAGCGGCAACGGCTGTGGGCACACACGCCGCCGCCGAATGATTACCACGCCACGGTGGCGACGACGTGGCAGGTGAGTTTTGAACAGGTGCGGCAGACGGAGGGCGCCGCCGAACTGCTGGCCTTGTGTGCTTTCTTGCGCCTGATGATATTCCGCTGGGTTGATGGTAGCCAATTTGGCGGGTCATTCTGGGCAAGGCGAAGAATCCCAGGAGATGGGGAGTTCTGAGGGATTCCTCCTTCGGTCGGAATGACAGCGAGGTGGCGCAGTTGTTGGGGATGAGTTGGTGCGGGATGAGGCGGTGGGGGTGTTGCGCCGCTATGCGTTGCTGGGGCAGAGCGAGGCGGGTGGGCTGGCCATGCACCGCTTGGTGCAGGCAGTGTACCGAGATGGGATGGGGGAGGGGGAGGCGCAGGGGTGGGTGGTGGCGACGGGGCATTGGTTGCATGGGGCGTATGATTTTGACCAGTACGACATGAACACGTGGCCAGCCGCTGGCCGTTTATTTCTCCATGTCACAGGTAGCCGTAGTGAGGCGGAGCGGTTGGGAGTGGTGAATGGGCAGGTCGCAGAGCTGAACAACTCAGTAGGCTTTTACTTGAACCAGTACGGCCAGTCGCAGGAAGCACGGCCGTACTATGCCCGCGCCCTCGCCATCCGCGAAAAGGTGCTGGGGGCGGAGCACCCCCACACGGCCCTCAGCCTGAACAACATGGGCGCACTGTTGGACAGCATGGGGGAGTTGGCCGAAGCACGGCCGTACTACGCCCGCGCCCTCGCCATCCGCGAAAGGTGCTGGGGGCGGAGCACCCCCACACGGCCCTCAGCCTGAACAACATGGGCGCACTGTTGGACAGCATGGGGGAGTTGGCCGAAGCACGACCGTACTACGCCCGCGCCCTCGCTATCCGCGAAAGGGTATCGGGGGCGGAGCACCCCGACACGGCCACCAGCCTGAACAACATGGGCGCACTGTTGCAAGCGATGGGGGAGTTGGCGGAAGCACGGCCGTACTACGCCCGCGCCCTCGCCATCCGCGAAAAGGTGCTGGGGGCGGAGCACCCCGACACGGCCCAAAGCCTGAACAACATGGGCGCCCTGTTGTATGCGATAGGGGAATTGGCCGAAGCACGGCCGTATGTCGAACGCGCCCTCGCCATCCGCGAAAAGGTGCTGGGGGCGGAGCACCCCGACACGGCCAAAGCTTGGACAACATGGGCGCACTGTTGCAAGCGATGGGGGACTTGGCCGAAGCACGGCCGTACTACGCCCGCGCCCTCGCCATCCGCGAAAAGGTGCTGGGGGCGGAGCACCCCGACACGGCCACCAGCCTGAACAACATGGGCGCACTGTTGCGAGCGATGGGGGAATTGGCCGAAGCACGGCCGTACTACGCCCGCGCCCTCGCCATCCGCCAAAAACTGCTCGGGGCGGAGCACCCCGACACGGCCTCCAGTCTGAACAATTTGGCTGTTTTGGCCTACTACTGGAAGATTATCCTGAAGCGGCACGGGTCATGCGGCGGGCACTGGCCATTCGGGAAGAAAAACTCGGCTTCAACCATCCCCTAACCAAATCTTCCCGCCGCTCCTTGCCGCCATCGAAGCAAAATTGTCATTCCGAACGAAGTGAGGAATCCCTAAAGCCTCCCACCCATTCAAAACCATGCCATGTCATAGGGATTCCTCGCATCCGCTCGGAATGACATATGGTGAACGTAGAAAAACGAATGACAACCGTAGAAAAACGAATGACAACCGTGGAAAAACGAATGACAACCGTGGAAAAACGGATGGCAACCGTGGAAAAACGGATGACAACCGTGGAAAAACGAATGGCAACCGTGGAAAAACGAATGGCAACCGTGGAAAAATGGATGACAACCGTGGAAAAACGAATGACAACCGTGGAAAAACGGATGGCAACTGTGGAAAAATGGATGACAACCGTGGAAAAACGGATGGCAACCGTGGAAAACGAATGACAACCGTGGAAAAACAAATGACAACCGTGGAAAAATGGCTAACCGACTCTCATTTACCCCGCCTGTGCGTTAGTCACAGGGACTTTATTCAGACACATAAATTGGAGGTGTCACATGTCGAAGCATAACAAGTTGAACATTGCTGAACGTTTGGCGGCGGCACAACTGGCCATTGACGCTGTCTTGGCCGACCCCAGCGTGCAAGCCGCGCTGACTCCCTATGGCTATGATGTGGCGGCGATGACGGCCGCACGCGCCCTGTACGAGGAAGTGCAGGCGTTGACGGCCGCTCAAAAGCTGGAATACGGCGAGCAGTACGAGGCGACCCAACTCTTTGACGCGGCATGGGTCACGGCCGATGCCGCCTATATCAACTCCCTGCAATTGGCGCGGATTGCGTTTAAGAAGAATAGCAAAGGGCAGTCGGCCTTGGGGTTAAACGGCCGTCGCAAACTCTCCTATTCAGGCTGGATAGAGCAAGCGACGTTGTTCTACCAAGGGTTGTTGGCCACCCCCGCCTTGCAGGCCGAAATGACCAAGTATGGGTACAACACGGCCAAGTGGGAAGCGGAGTACGCCTTGGTGCAAGCTGTGGTGGCGGCCAATGTGGTGCAGGAGCGGGAGAAGGGCGAAGCGCAAGACGCGACGAAGGCGCGGGATGCGGCGCTGGATGAGTTGGATGAGTGGCTGAGCGATTTTAAGGCCGTCTCCCAAATCGCCTTGGCGAAGATGGGGCAGAAGCTGGAAGGTTTGGGGTTTGGCCCTGTGCCGTAGGGGCGTTATTGGTTATTCGTTACTCGTTATTGGTTATTGGCTGTGGACGGTCTCTGACCGATCCACCTAGCTGGATTATCCGTTACCTGCTCTTGGCCAAAGTGCGACGCACCTTGAAGGTGCGTCGCACTTTTTGTTTGTTGGGCGGGGGAATTGTGAATTGTGAATTGGGAATGGTTAATTGTGAATGGGGGTTCGTGGTGGTAAGTACGTTGTAGGGGTGGGGGGCACGGCCATAGGCGCGAACGAAAACCATATGGCATTGTCAGCCGTGCCACTCACCCCCGTTGCCCCCACGGCAAACACGGTTGGCACACATCTGGGGTGGGTCGGGCGGTGTGGAGGGGCATACGGTTCGCATCACATCTCGGCCGCCCAGTCCCACCCCACCAACGTAGTTTGGGGGGGAAGTTGGGCAACCCGATGGTGAGGAAATAGCTCCTATTCCGCAGGGGGCAAACCCTCTATAATGAACCATCTGTGTAAACCATCGTTTCCTCATCCTTTAGGAGTTTACAATGTCTTCCCCTCCCCCCCCTTCTATTCCTCGCCCTACTCACGCTAGGCACCACCTCGGCCGACCACACGGCCGTGCCACGGCCACTACCCCCAATAGGAGTATTTTTAGATGAGACACCTGAGATTCCTTTTAACATGCACGACCGCCCTCGCGGCCATTTGGTTGTTGTTGGCAAACTTGCACGTTGCCCCAGTCTCGGCCGCTTCCCCCCAAGGCGGAAGCGTCGTGATTAACGAATTTTTTGTACGCGGCACAGCGGGGAACCTCGACTGGGTTGAATTGCACAACCCCACAGGTGCCCCCATAGACGTGACTGGTTGGTATGTAGATGATGCGGCCGCTTGTGGAGCTGGCACAAGCTTCTTAGGAGCCACTATGTTGCCTGCGGGTGGCCATTTAGCCATTACCGAAGGAGATGCAGGCGCGAATTTTGGCCTTAACACTACTGGGGAACCAATTATTTTATGTACAGGGTCACACACCCTAGTAAATCGGATCGCTTATGGTAATGTCGGCGGTGCGCCCCTGCATTCAGCGGGCCTGACAACCGCCCGTGTTGGGGCGGCGCAGGACACAGGGGATGATGCGGCCGACTTCAATCTCACCATCACCGCGACCAAAGGGACTGTCAACAATGTGCCCACTACCAATTTAGGTAACTCACTGGTTATCAATGAGGTAGACATTACCCAAGTTGTAGGCAATGATGCCATTGAAATTTACAACCCCACTGGCGCGGCCGTAGACCTCTTAGGCTGGTCTATTACCGATGGTAGCGCACTAACTACTTTCATCCAGACCCTTATTGTGCCCGCCAATGGCTATGTTACCTTAGTCAACGGCACCCATTTTAGTTTTAGTTTAGCGGCCAATGATGTTTTACATCTGCTCAATCCCTCTGGAGTGCGTGTTGATCAACTTGGTTGGGGCGCGGAAGTAGAAGACAACTGCTTTGCTCGCGTACCTGATGGGGCGGGGCCGCACAATGGCTACAACTTCCCCACCAGCGGGGGCAACACCACTTTGTTAGACCAGCCCTGTA
>JADJSZ010000080.1 GCA_016711405.1 Candidatus Hadersleviella danica
AACGTATATCCGGTCAGCAATGGCATCATAAGCCAAAGCTAACACGCTACTATTGGCCCCCGTTCCTACGGCGTAATAGTTTGAGCCGTCCCAATAACAAATTCTGTCTGCTGCCGCAACGTCCCCGAAGTTGAGATAGGCTCCACCAATCCACAATCGGCCCTGACCATCAAACACCATCGCGTCAACGCTGGTTATTGAAGCCGCCCCGGTGTTTGGAGTTCCAACCGCTGTAACGCTTGAGCCGTCCCACTGTGCCAAATAGTCAGCCGCCGCAACCCCGCCCGCGTTCGTGAAGGCTCCCCCAAAATAGACAATACCGGTTGAGGAGATAGCCAGGGCTGTAACCGCACCATTCAAGGCTGAAACCGTGCCCCATGTCTCAGTCACCATGTCGTAATAGGCCAGATAATCCCCGGCGGCCTGGTTGTCAAAGTTTAGGAACGTGCCCGCCCACATACACCTTCCCGTCAGGTGCTACCGCTAGGGTACTGATAGTCGTGTATGACCCGCTGGCATTCGGCGGGCCTAACACGTCCCAAAGGCCATCTATCCGCGCAAAAACTAGCTGCATGGTTGCGGATGTCTCGGTATTGAGTAGCGTGGCCTTTCGGTTGGGTGACTGAAAATAGGGCGAGGTGCTTACAAACCGGGGGGCTATAAATTCCTTTTTATCCGCTCGTGGGTCTTCGTTCTCCAACCCCCCGTTGAAATACGCCCAAATCTGGCGCGTCTGCCCGCCGCCTGTGTAACGCATCAGCACCGGACGCCCTTCTCCAAAGCGGTTGGCGTTCAAGTCCTGCATTAACGCTTTGCGGGCAAGGTTCCAGTTTGCGCGGCTGTCACGGACAAGGATGCCAGATAGCGCCCAATCCCTCACACCGGTTGCTGTGTTTTGATAGCTCCCACCCGGTGCTATGGCGTAGGGTAAATAGTTGGTAATGACTGGAGCATTGCCCGCGCCCGGTGCGTTTATGACCTTGAAGTAATAATCATCTTCGAGGTCATACTGACGACCCCCGTAAACGTTGAACGGGTCAATGTCTGACACACTCTCGTGAGGAGTTCCAACCCAACGCGCCCCCGGTGTGTCGCCGTCAAAATGGAGAATGCTATAAGCCAAGTAAAACATACCAATGGCGTCAAAGTAAATCACGCTGGCGCTATCGGCGGTGGAGTTTGTTACCCTCGCCTCAACCGATACTGTTCCGGCGGTGTTGTTTGTCCAAAGCAGATCGTGGACTTCCCACGCGCCTGATGCGCTTATCGTGCTGGTTGCCCTGACTGCCGCGTTAGTGGCGTCGTAAATTGTGACCGTGCCCTGTGGGGTACTGTTCGCCCGGTAGGTTTGCAAGGTGAGGGATACGGACTGACCAACGGTAACATTTACGCCGTTAGATTTGACGTTCTCAGAACTTGCCCCCGCTATAAACTTGCCAGAGTAAGCACCCTCATAACTCTGCTCAGATGAGCGGCTAAAGGTTCCCCCGCTGGCTGTCCAGTTGTTTGTACTGGCTTCAAGTGAGGGGTTTTTTATTTGGTTGCGAACCTTTGAGCGTTCGGGTTTTATGATTTGCCAGTGTCCCATTAAGCCCCCGCCAGTGATTTGAGGTAATTGAATTCACGAGCCACATTAGCGCCGCCGTCCATTGCCGTTACGTACAGGTTGTATGTATCGCCCCGAACTTTGCCCGGCTGGTGTGACCTTGACATGCTCACCCGACTGTACGCGCATGGGGTAGCTGTCATTCGGATAGCCGGGTGGTACGATAAAGTCAGCACCGGAAGCGAAGCCCGGCCCCGCGTCTGGGTTTTGGTATCCACCGTGCGCGGTAACGCCCTCGCCCCGTGTACATTGACCTGCACGTCAACCGTGCGCGGTATACTGTTGAGCTTGTCGATAAATGCCTGAGTCGCCCCAACCGCGTTGCCAGTGGTGAAGGTGTCTAGGTTTGTTTGCAGTGACCCAACAGAACTCCCCGCCCCAACGAGTGATTCATCTAACAGTCCGACGCTACCCGTCGCCGTGTTTATCATCACGCTGCTCGTTTCAAGCCCTGCCTCCAAAGTTTGACAAGGCAGTTACGGCATCATTAATGGAGATAGAACCAGCCGCTATTTGCTCCCCTAGCCCTTGAGCAAACTCAATCATGGCGGCTTGCTTTAGGATGTTTTCCGCCTGTGCCTCTGTTAGTTGCCCGGTTGCCAGGGCCAACCCCACAAGAGCCTCGGCACTCCCCCCGGCGGCGTCAAGCGAGTCATACATCACGGCGTTAAGGTTGACGCCCTCTTCGCCCGCCTGTATTGCCATCGTTGCATAGTCGCCGGTTGTCGCTGTGTAGGCGGCTATGGCCTCGGTGCTGGCATAAATCGCCCCGGTTACAGCGTTGCTTGCGTCAACCTGTGCATAAAATGCCGCGTTAGCTTCTTCAACTTCTTGCTGAACCTGACGAAACGCCGCCTCTTCCTCACTCAATAGCGAGTTGGTTTGTGTTACCTTGTCCTGTAGTTCAGCATAAGCCGGTGAGGTTTGTTGGTACAGAAGCGAGGCATGTTGTGATTCGAGGGTGATAGCGGCGGCAAGGGCATCATTATGCCCGTCTATGGCTTCCCGGCGGTCATCAATAGCGGTCATGCTGGCAATCATTGCGGCGCGGTTTGCCTCGACCGCCCCCTTGTGCGCCTTGATTGAAACAACCCCCTCGTCAAATTTACCGCTTGCGGCGTCTATGCTATCCCGCGCTTTACCGAACGGGTCAAGCCATTGGTAGATAACACCTGACACGAACCGACCAGCATCGGCGAATTGTTGGGCGCTGTCTGTCGCTTCAAACAAACCCCCCGCCATACTGTTGACATCAGTGATAATTTGTTGACTGAAGGCCATCTTGAAAGAATCGCCCGCGTTGGCTACGTTGGTCTCTAGAATCTTCAACTTACCGGCGGCGGTGTCGGCTGCATCTCCTAAGAGTTGCACCTTCTCCTCACCAGCTTCTAAAATGGCAAACTTGAAAGCCTGATCTGCTGAGTAGCCCGCTGCTTTTAGCGCGTCAATCCTGCCCGTTACGTCTTCAACTGACAGCCCCAAACTATCAAGGCGCATCGTCGATTGGTTGGCAATGGTCAGGGTGACTTGATTCATGTCCCAACCAAGTTTCCCAACCAACGAGGCAAGCCTTACGGTTTCCTCGCTGGTGTCAGCCAAACCGAGGGACATGATACTTGTCGCTGATGCCATCAAGTTAGCATCTGAGATTGTGCCGCGTGTAGCTGTTTTGAGTTCGCCTAAGAGGGCGTCTGCGGTGGAACCAATAGAGACGGCTAAAGCGTCAAACTGGTGTGCGGTCGTGGCGAGTTGTGTACCCTCGCTTACGTATTGATAGGCTTGTTGGGCAGCCTGTCCGACCTGTTGAAGCGTTTGAATTGTGCTTTGAATGGGGGTGGCAATCGCCATCCAAGCGCTGCGTCTGACATGCCCTTCTTCTGAAACGCGGTTGCGTTTGCTCTCTGGGGTTGTTGTTGCAAATTTCTGGTTTCTGGGGTGGCGGTTCTCGTCATTTTGTTTTCAGCAACGGCTAAGGCCAACTTGTCGACAATAGCTTGTCCGGCTCAGGCTGCACTCTCGCCCTGCGTGGCTGGCCAACCTGCCCAATTCCTTGAGCAAGTTTACTCATATCGCCGATGGCGTTTTCTATGCCGCCGCCCTTGTACGCAAAGTCAATTATCGCTTGTAACCGTGTCGCCATGCTTTTTTGCCTTGCGCCGCCTCATGCGCTCCTCTAGTAAGTAGCTCACTAGTTTCCACGCATCGGGGTATTGCTTTGTCCATTCGACGGTTTTACCGGGTGATGTCCTGTACCCGCTGTATGCTCTATGCACATACTCGGCATACTGTGCCGCTCTCATCATTCCGGCGGGCCAATCGTACCAGCCGCCGCCGGTAGGGTTGCCCCATTTCCTGACCTTAAAAGCCCACGATAGCGCGGGCGGCAGTGGTGCATCCTCATCGACGTATTCCACCACCGCCCAGGCTAGTTTGGGTCAAGGGTTGTTACCTTGTCATAGAGCAATTCGACTTCACTGCCGATTTTCCAAACGAGGGCGGGTTTCATGTCGTCAACCTTCACGCCGTCAAATAGATATTCGTTGACTTTTTGCCGCCCTCTTCCACCGTTCGCTTTGATGTTGCGGGGGTGATAATCCATCCTGCACCGATAGCCGCCCGAAGATAGCCGCCGTATTTTGATGAACTCGGCGCAATAAGGCGGGCGGGTTGACTGACCAATTCCATATCAAACTTTTCAAGGTCTGATTGTTTCAGGTCGTCTTCCGCTTTAATCTGGTACTGTTGTTTGCTCATGATTAGCTAGCCGCTCCTGTGGTGATGTCATTCCAGGCAACCGTCACGTCAAGCGTGACGATAGAGCCTGGCGCGCCGCTCACGTTGCGGGTCAACACCGTGCCCAGAGCAGAGGTATGTTCAACTCGCCCGGTGCTGTCGCCATAGGGGTGATATTCACAGGTCGTATAGGTTGCCCCAGGAGCAAACGCCGCCCATTTGGTCGTGTCGGTTGATTCCGTAACGATGCTAAACTGATGGGTGACGGTGCGGTCGCCCGCCTCATGCCGCATGTAGCCGCCGCAACGAAAGGTTAAATCTTCAACCCCGTCGCTAAAGGATGAGGACTGTAAACAATCATCATCATCATAGGTGACTGCTCCCAACTTGATACTTGGTAACGCTTTCTTAGCCATTGTTTTCTCCTGCGGCCTCGCCTGATTCCTCAGTGACGTGGCCTAACTCGATAAAGATTTGTAACGCCTCAGCACTCACCAGCGACGGGTCAAACTCATCACCGGGGAACGTGTGCGGGTCGGTGTTAATGTCGGTATTAGCCCGGTAACGTTTGCCCGCCTTTACTGCCTGTTGTTTCTTGCTCACTGATTCCCACCCCCTGAAAAGTTGCTACCTGTTAGCACTGCTTCAAGCCCCCAATACTCATTCCCTGCAACCGTGACGATGACTGAGCGGATGGTGAAGGTAACGAACTCCATAACCGTCAAGGCTTGGATAGCTGTCTCAAGGTTGTCTACCATCGCTATCATTGCCTCATAGTTTGCCGACTGTGTGCTTTGTGGCGTTGGCTCTAGGGCAATGAAATAGTTACACGTCCGGGCTTTGTTCAGGTCTGAACAACTGCTTATGATGTTGTTCAGGTTCATGTCAAACTGATGAGGCCATGCCGCCGGTAAGTCGGCAGTGTTAAGGGATGTTGGCGGGTAGCTGTATGTTTTCGTGACACCTGTCACAGACATAGCCTGAATCCCGGCAAGCCATTGGGCGTTAGTAGTCATATCTTCACCCGCTTGTATGGCCTGAGTAACATTCGCACATCTTGCGGAATGCCTGCCGGTATCTGAATAACGCCCGCCTCTGGTATGGCTGTCGTGTCAAACACCTGCGCGTCTTTCTGTTTGTACAGATACCCGGCCCATCTCAGGGTGGCTTGTATGATGTCGTCTGTCGGATTCTCAGAGTATGCCCATTTGCCAGTGATGCTTATGGCATCTTCCCAGGTGGTCGTATAAGTCCAGACAGAGGTATAGCTATCCTTCAGCCTGATGGCGTAATGGGGCGTGTTGTTCCTGGGTACGAGCGTGTAGTATGTGCTGCTGATGGCGTTGCCGTCGCCGTTCGTGACAGTCGTCACGCTGTACAAATCCTCGTCAACATACAGGATGCGCCCGCCAACGATATGATCACCAATGGCGTCAAAATAGCGGGTCGTGTCAGATGAGGCCGCAAACCGCCGCCCGGTGTAGCTGTCTACCGCACTCGACGCCCTGACTAGCAGGGCATTTAGCAGAGCATCGTCACCGGTTCCGGTTATGCTCAGGTATGTTTTTAGGTCGGTTGCGGTGGCGTATTGGCTCATGGTTATTTCCGCTTACGTACTACCTTCGTACCCTCTGGCGTGTCAGCTTTCACCGGTTCCGGTTCAGGTGTGTATTCCTGAAACGAGCCGGGCGAATCGGCAAACAATAGCCGGGTCAGTTTTTCGTCAGCCTCGAAAATGTCACCCGCGTTAAACGCAAGCTCCCGATTTTCGTACTTGCTCAAACAAATTATCTTCATTTTCTTTCGCTTCCCTTTCCAGCCTTTCAAGCCGGATAGTCTCTACCCACTCTGCAAAATAGGCGCTGTTGTCGTAGTGCATCGGATAGCTGTCTTGCTGTCGCCAATTGTTGTGATGGTGCAATGTGCCATCATCGGTCATCACTTCACGGACGCGCCGCATAAATGCCGGGAACTCATCAGGATGGACATGCTCTAACACGTCAAAGGCGACGATAATGTCATACGTGCCGGGGGTGATGGGGGCGTCGTGTAATGTGTCGCCGGTCAATACCCCAACCTTGTCACCGATTCGATAGCGGCAGAAATTCCGTAACACGCCGGGCAAGTCGTAAACGTCAACCTCGTTACCGTTGTCTGCCAATAGTTCAGCCTCTACGCCTAAGCCCGCGCCGATGACCAGCACCTTGTACCCGCTGTATGGCTTTAGTTGGTCTAATAGCCGCTGGTATATCGGCTGGCAATTCCACGAGAGCAGGTCATACAAATAGCCGTTGTCGTCATCGCCGTAAAATGCCCGCACCTGTTCAGGTGTTGACGGGCTGGTTTTGTTCCATGCGTCCCTGACGTTTGACGAGCCTTCAAGCGATTTGGCAATGACTAAATCTGAATGCTCTTCGGTAAATTCACCAATGACTTTCGCCAGTTCGTGATAACGGTTGATCAGGTCAAGCCGCCCGGTAAATGACAGATAATCGTGATACGTTTCCCACCCGATGCTTAAGCTAACGATATGCTTTGCCCTGACCTTTGAGGTGATGCCGAACTTGAAACCCATCTCCCGCATGTCACGGCTAAACGCGCTGTCTTCGGTGGTCTTTTCGTGGCGAGGGTAGTAGAACCAATCAAACTCATCAGGGTTGTTATCGCCCAACGCCTTAACAAACACCTCACGCCGGAAAAGGGCGCAATGTGTGCCGATGATGTCCACATCGGCGGTTTTCTCGGTCAGGACAAACTCGTCTGTCATATTGCCGAGCATGTTACGCCGTAGCCACACCGGAGCCGGGGGCCAGCCGCGCCGGATGTAAAATGCCTGGAATGCGTCGTACTCCCACCCATCCTCTAAATCACGGAAGTCATTTACAAAATCAACGTAGACATCCGCGTCACTGTCTAATGACATAAGTGTGTCGCAATCCGATTTGAGGAATTGCCGCACCAACTCATTCAAAGCGTTATGGGCTACTTGCCCCTTCACAACCCCGAAAGAATCCCCCGGTCTTAGCCCCTTCGTGATGAGGTGTGACCAGACTTGTACAAACCGCGCTTCGACTGATTTCTCTAGTCGTGTGCCTAAAAATATCTTGCCCCAGTTTTTCATGGTGTTGTGTGAGTTTGGGGGGTAGGTACTCCCACCCCCCGTTATTGAGATTGCTTAGAAGGGGTTGAACTGGACAAACAAAAACCCGTCAACGTCAAGCGTATTGGTCGGGTCTAAGGTTGTCGTGGTGGTTACGCTAATGCCCAGAGTGTCGCCAGCCGCAAACGAAACCAGCCCAGGGGCGGCGGTGTCGTAGTGGACTTGAGCGGCAGAGCTTAGGGCGTTAGTTGGCGCGGCCGCTTGGGTGTGTTCAGTCCCGGCGGCGTGGGTCTTGATCGTGATGGTTCCGGCGGTGATAGCGGCGGCAGAGCGAGAGCTAAGAGCGACCACACTACCGGCGGCAGGAGCAACAAACAAAGTGCTACCGCTACCAAGTAACAAGTCTTCATTGCTCGCCCCGGTGGTCAGGTTGGTTTTAGAAAACGGAATTGTCAGGAAAGACCCGAACTTATCCGCATTGAAAGTATCAGCCATGATTTATTCTCCTTGTCCTTATACCAGGATGTTGTAAACGCCGCCGGTATGGGTATTAGTTGACCGTGTGCCATGTGTGCCAACGGCCAAACGGAACGAGGCAACCAGGATGTATTGACGCTTGCGGATGTCTACATCGGTTTCAATCAACAGGTCACGCAAAACACCGGCATACCACATGGTTGTATTCACAACCGAGAAGGAGCCGAGCGTATTGGAACCGGCAGAATTGACCTTGCCGTCAGACTGTCCGAGCGGGTGCGAGGCACTTACCACGATAGGGATACCGCGATAGCTTGCCAGTTGCCCGGTGCGGATAATGGCATCAGAGCCAATCTTGTCCAGGGTGCTTACATACTCGCCCGGTTTGCCGGAGCCGGTTTGCAAGAAGCCGTTCAGATAGGAGCCAATGTCAGAGAAGATGACCAGCTTATTGGGGTCAACCGCATATTTGCCCATCTCGGCTAAAATCGTGGTGATGTCCAAGTCAGTCAAGGCGTCGCCGCCCGCGCTATTGCCCATCGCCGTATTATCGACCAGCCATTGATGGCGAATGCCGTCCTGACCAGATGACAGGTAGAAGGCATTAGAAGCCGGGGCCGCGTCGTCACTGTTGATGTTGCCAGAGGCCGCGCTTGTGGCGTCAGCGTTCAGCAAGAAGGAGTCCATTGTTTCGGCGCCAGACTGCACAATGCGTTCACGAATGGCAGGAGCCATAGCGAGTACGGCGTCTTCGTCCATCGTGTACGACCAGTTGACCTCAGCCGCAATTTCTTTGGCGGTCAATGTGCTTTTGGCAGTCGCCGGGGTTGTTTCACTGACAGCGGAGTTTTCACCAGCGCCGTACCAAGTGATATCGCCCAAAGCCAACGGCACATCAAAGGGGTTGGTCGGCATGGGAATCCGCATCAAGCTAGGCATGACACGAGAGGCCAGATAGAAGTCCTGCCACATTTGACCAGCCATGCCAGTAGGCACAAGCTCATCACCAGCCGGCCGCGGGTGCTGGACAAGGCTTTCAGGACTTCGTTTAGATCGTCGCTAGACCCTTTGCCGATGCCACCAGCAAAAGACGGGGCCGATTTGGTTTGCGCGTCTAAAATGCGTTTGGCAAAAAACAGGTCAATGGGTTTGACCTCAGTCCCGCCCCAATTCAATTTGCCGTTGTGCTGCAACTCTTTAAGCATCGGCTTATAGCGGTTGGTAGCTTTGACGGATTCAGGCGCAACGGCGGGCACATCCTGCCCAGGCACGCGCCGCACTGGTTCATTGGCCTTCGCCTGAATGTCAGAGATTTGCTTGTGCAAACCTTTGAACTGTTCCTCTACATAATCTTTATTGATGGTGGCGTCGCCCGCCCGTCCTTTGATAGTCTCAGTCAATTGAGACATTTCTTGGATTAGCTGGTCGAGCCGTGTGTTATCGCTCATAGCTTCATCTCCTGTATCGCCCGGAGCAAGGCTTCGACCTGCTCCCATAGAATGTTTTCTTGTCCTTCGGTGAGTTCATCCATCCCCGTTTCATCCTCTGGCGTTGCCGTCACAGGTGCGCCGCCTGTCTGTAGCATGTCGCCCTCTTGAGTTTCGGCGGTTATGGCTTGAGCTTCTTCGGACTGTGTTTGTGTGTTATCACCATCCGCTGTCATCAGGTGTTTTAACGTGGGGTATCGGTTGGCGAGTGACTTCACCAACTGAATTTGGTGGTCTGTAATCTGCCGGGGGTCTGCGGGGGTAACGGTTAAGGCGTAACGCATCAGAGGCCACACGTCAATGCGCCCGCCGCTCTTTACCACCTTGCCGGGGATGGCCTCAGATGAGCCGCCCAATAACCCGGCCATTGCCAACGGTTCAACCAATTCACGCACGTACCATTCGCGCCGGTTCAGCACAGCGCGGGCAAGGATGCCCACGTTGTCCTTTCGTGCGGTTGTCCAGTCGAGCCGCCCCAATGGGTCATGGCGTCCGGGTTGGTCTAGCATCTCGCCCTTTTCGTCAACATCAGGCGAATGACCATGCTCCCAATCAACTACGAGGCTATTAACTTTGGTGTAGCCGCTATCGAATGTCGTTCCCTCGTGGAACCATTCGCCGTCGAAGTCCTTGTGTGTTTCGTCGCCATAAATGGCGACATACCCCTCAAGGGTTAAGGTGTCGTCTGTGCTATCAACTACCTTTAGCGGTTGCGTGATGCTTTTCATTTGTTCGCTCTTTTCGTCCGTGTTCTGCCAGTCATAGCAAGCCCAGAATCCCGGCGCGAAGGGGTCTTTTTTGGTATCGCAACTATGCCGGGTCAGGAATGCCTCGCGCCTGTCTGGTCTATCCCGCTGCATTTCCATATCAGGATCGCCGTA
>JADJSZ010000081.1 GCA_016711405.1 Candidatus Hadersleviella danica
CAAACTGGGCGATCATTCCCAACAACGCCACGCCCCGCTCCATCTTTGCTCATTTGTTAATTGTTCCTTGCTCATGGCAAACGTCTGCTACATGCGCCACATGGACCGCGCTCAGCACGCTCCGCGCGGCAACAACTCCTGCAACAGGCGGTGCGCCAGCGGTTGCACCGCCAGTGCGCCACATAATCGGCTGGGGTGACGGGCGGCCGTTGCGGTGCAAAGGCAAAGGTAGCTCCCCGCCATGTGCAACGCCAGCGGGAAGTTCCCAACGCCTGCGCCCACCTGCTCCGCGCCGTCTCATCCAAATGGGGGCCAAGCCCGCAACAACCGGATACTCTCGGCAACTGTCAACTCTATCAGCAGGAATTTGGGGCACTGGCTGGCCAATTTCCTTGCGGCTCGTCACCAGCACCGCGCCCCGCCCGTCTTGGGGCGGTACTGTTCCAACAGGTCGGCCGCCTCGCAGTTGTCAAAGATGAGCAAGCGGGGCAAGGGAGTTCCCAACTGCGCCACCTAAAGGGCGACTTGGTCAGGCAGTTTCATCTCGTGCCATTGGGGGTGCAAGTGGCTCCCCCCCGTGCGGGCGATGTTGGTGGGGATGGTGCTCGGCTCGGCCATGCTCACCCACTGCACCCCGCCCGCAAAATAGCGGCCGTAGCGATGGGCGAACTCCACCGCCAAGGTGCTTTTGCCCAACCCGCCGTAGCCCGTCACGGCCGCCCCCTTCATATCTCCCCGCCTTAAACTGTTCAGCCAACCCCTGCATCGTCTCCGCTCGACCGACAAAGTTCGGGTTGCGGCCATACTCCATAAAGGACTCTTCGGCCAGATGACCGCCGGAAAGTGGCCGTGGGCATGGCCGCCAATTGGTAACGCTCTCCTCCAACGGCATCGGCGGCTTCTGCGTGCCCATATAAATATGGATGATGTTGTCGCTTCCCGTGATGATATTGCCATAGACGATGCTGTTTTCCACATGCACCGCCCCTGCGCCATACTTTGTCCCCCCGTATACCACCTTTGGTGGCAATCATTCACCCCCTTTTTTTGTTATGCTATACTCTTCTCTATCCATTCCATTCCGCCTCCCCACCTACTTCTGAGGTGTTGCTATGCCCGTTATTCAACTGGAATTAAACAGCGAACTCGTTCCCCTGCTCCAGCAATTCAACCAGCCCCTTCAGCAAACGGCCAACGAGTTTGTCGTGCTAGAAATGTACCGCCGTGGCCATATCTCCAGCGGCAAAGCGGCCGAATTGCTGGCCATGTCCCGCTGGGTTTTTATCGAATACACCTCTCGTTTGGGAATCCCCTTTTTGGATATGACGGCCGATGAATGGGAAGCCGAACGCCAACAAATCGAACTAATTTCATGAGCCAATCCGTTGTTTCCAATGCCAGCCCGCTCATTGCCCTCCACCAAATCGGCCAGCTCGAAATCTTGCCCCATCTATTTGACCTCATCCAGATACCCACGGCCGTGGCGCAGGAAATTAATTCCGTTCAGCCATTGCCTTCTTGGATACAAGTGCATCGTTTAAACCAACCCATTGGCGCACGGATTTTGCAGGCTTCGCTCGGGGCGGGGGAAAGTGGAGCCATCGCTTTGGCTCTGGAGCTTGAGGCTCCCCGCATTTTATTAGATGACCGTCCTGCCCGTCGCTTGGCACAAGCCTTGGGCTTTCCAATTATTGGCACCGTGGGGCTTTTATCGGCCGCCAAAAAGCGTGGTTTGCTCAAGGAACTGCGCCCATCTCTCAATGCCTTAAAAGAACACCACTTTTATATTGCCGACCATTTGTACGAAATGAGCCTAAGGGATGCTGGCGAAATAAGCGATTAAATTATTAATTTCTGCTACCCCAAATCCCGCTCAATCCCATACGCCCAATTTTTCACAAACACCCTCTGCCCCCTCAAACCCCTCCAACTGGTGCGTTAGCCAAAAATGCGTCGCCGTCGCCGTCAACTTGCTGGCCGTCTCCACCCGCACCTGCCACTCCCCCCGCTGGTACTCCACCCGAAACGACACCTCTTGCTCGGCCGACAACGGCTTCCCATCCCCAATCCGAAACGTCTGCACCGACACCTCCTCCCACTCCAGCCCATTCTCCCCCGCCAGCCGCACCCGCCCCGCATCCCCCACTTGGGTCAACGTCGTCACCCCCCGCACCACGTCATACTCCAACCGATGCTCGTACTTTTCCGAGCGCAACACGTCCAATGGCAAAGGGGGAGCCATCTCGGGCGCGGCAAAGGGGGGTAGGTCGGCATCGGCCGCTTGCGCCTCCCGAATGGGCAAACGCACCACACACCCCGCCCCGCTCACCAAACTCAGCGTCACGGGCACGGGTGATGGCCACGCATGGCGGGCATAGGTCGGCGAAACACTCACCCGCCAGCGATACCCCGCTGGCAACTGGTAGCCCATTACATTTAGTTCCATCCTGTCACCCGATATATTTCTCCCGGCGTGAGCGGCGTGGGGTATTCGTGGCTCTCGCGGTGGGTCAGGTTGAGTTGCCCCCAGCTAATTAGGCTCGATGTGCCCGTGGGCGCGACGGCGCACAGGCGCACCGCCACCAAAGCGAGCGGTTGGTCGGCCGCCAGCGTCAGCGTCACCTCGGGGCGGCCGAGCAAATCGAGCGGCTCGGCCACGGCCGCGCTCGTAAAACTCAGTGCCTCCCCATCCGTCCCCTGTTGGTCGAGTGCCGCCTCCCCCGGCAATCCATACGCCCCCCACGACCCGCTCAACAGGCCGTGGCTCTGCCTGCCGCGCAGGGCGAGGGTGTGGTCGGGCGCGGCTGTTTCCCCCAGCCAATTCCGCCCCCCATCACTGTTCAGAAAATAGCTCTGCATGGCCACATAGGGCGATGGCCAACTCGGGTCGCCCACCCACCGCCCCGGCCGAAATTCGTGCAACGGTGCTGGCGGCACATGCTCCTGAATCCAACAGCGCACCATCGGCTCCGCCATGATGCCCGTCTCAACCCCCTTCAACCAATAATCCCACCAGCGCAAACTCTCCTGCAAAAAGCCAATAGATGGCCCCGGTGTGGCGTTTTCAGGGAACTTATGCGCCCACGGCCCAATCAGCCCTTTGCGCGGTCCTTTCAGATTGGCCAGCAAGCGCGGAATACAGTTGTTGTAGCTATCCGCCCATCCACCCACCACATAAACGGGCACTTCGATGGCCGCATAGTTCTCGCAAACCGAGCCTTGCTTCCAATATTCATCCCGCCGTTGGTGGCGCATCCATGTTTCCACCCATGTTGGGGTTGCTTCGAGCCGCTCCTGCCACATCGCCCGCCATTGCTCCCCCACATGGCGTGGGTCGGGGGGCGCGGCGTTGTAGGCAAACATGACGGCCGCCCACGGCAACATCTGCGAGGCGAGCAGACAGCCGCCCATGTAATGCACATCGTCGGCGTACCGGTCATCGGTGCAAGCAATGGGCATGATGGCCTTGAGGTTCGGCGGCCGATGGGCGGCGATTTGCAAGCTGTTAAAGCCCCCCCACGAAATGCCCATCATGCCCAAGTTGCCCGTACACCACGGCTGAGCGGCCATCCACGCCAGCACTTCCAGCCCGTCCGCTTGCTCTTGCGGCAAATACTCATCCAACAACACCCCATCCGAATCGCCACTGCCGCGCAAATCTACCCGCACCACGGCATACCCGTGGGCGGCTAAATAGGGCTGGCGCAACGCATCGCGGGGCGATGTGTAATCGCTTTTGCGGTAAGGGATGTATTCGAGCAGGCCGGGGACGGGGTTCGTTTCGGCATCCTCGGGCAACCAAATGCGGGCGGCCAACCGTGCCCCATCTGACATGGGTATCCAACAATTTTCAATTTCGCGTATGGGGTGCATGGAGGGACTCGTTATTGGTTATTCGTTATTGGTTACTCTTGTTGGGAGAGTGGTACAGTTTTGTTACAAGCTAAAGTTCCTTCTTTTTGCCTTTGCAATTTGAAAAAGACATAACAAGTGGTCCTTCTAATCTCTATGGCTCCCACCTCTAACTTGTAACCCTTTGGCTTCATCACACAATAAACAAACCCGTTCATCTCAATCAAATCGGTTGTGGCGTAGCGTTGGCCAATCATGTTGAGCACATCGGGCGGGAAGAATTGGGCGCGGAAAATGACGGTGTCGAACTGTTGCTGGTCGAGCATGGTCAGCATTTCGTTCAAGTCGAGCTTGCCCGCCAAGGCCAAATTCCGCAGTTGGGTGGGGTTGGTGATAATCTCCCGCCCCGCGTAGAAGTTGAAGCCCGCTTCCTCGCTAAAGGCGGGCGTGTTGCTTTCGATGATGTGTTGGGCGATGCGTTGGCCAGCGGCCGTGTCCTCGGCCGTGGGCGGCCGACCCAACGAGATAAACGCCCTGTCCACATAGGGAATGGCCACCGCTGGTTGCGGAGCCGAGCAAGAAGTTTGAGGTGGCTTCATCGTTTCGGTTGGCTCCCCCAGCAGTTCGGCGATGGCGCGGAGGGTGGGCGTGTGCGTCGGCCAGTGGAAGACCAAGTTGGCTTGCCACAGCCATAGCACGGGAATGATCAGCAGGAGCAGGGCGTGGGCACTGATGGGTTTCTGCCACCCCTTCGCCTCCGCCCAATCCAGCAGACGCACAAGGGCGATGCCTGTCAGAATGAGGCTGGCGGCCACGGCCGTCACAAAATAGGATTCGCCCGCGCCCCATTTGCCCGCCGTGGCGCTGTTGGCCACGGCCGCCACAAACCAAATGGTGTAGGCCGAAAGTCGCTCAAAATAAAGCTGGTAGACCGCATAAGCCCCCGCAATGACCGTGATGACCAGATGCAGGTTGAACCATTGCGTGTACAGCGCCCACGCTTGCCCATTCACAAATTCGTTGATGTTGGCCGTAATGGTGTTCGTCCACCAGTGCCCATCTGTAGCCCAGTTGATCCACAAAAAGATAGCTCCGACGACGGCCGCGAGGGCACACCCCAGATGAACGGCCGTTTCCAATCGCGCAAAAACATGAAGCCAAAGACCGCCAGCACGGTGGCATAGGCGAGTTGTTTGGTGTAGCCCGCCAGCACCAGCAGAACCATCACCCCGAGGAGACCGCGCCAGTGGGGTTGGCCGGTGCGCTCTTCGCGTTCGTACACGGCCGTTAGCCACACCACCGCCAGCGTCTCGAACATGACCATGAACAGGTGTTGGCGGAAGAGGGGGCCGACGTGGTAAACGTAGTTGGAGGCGAGGTAGCCGAGGCCACACAACGCACTGAGCCACGCATGTTTACGGCCGCCCACGCGATGCACCGCGTAGCCAATGGCGGCGGCCGTGATGAGTGTGCCCAAATAGCCGACCAATCGCCCCGTCCAGTATTGCGGCCCAAACAGCCACACCAATGGCACAATGACCAAATGAAAGACGGGGGGGTAGTTGGAGGAGTAAAAAGGGTAGGCGTTGCTATCCCGATAGGGCCACTCCCCTTGGCTAAATAACACCGTGTCGAGTAGTTCGTACCCTTCCCCTTGGTCATAATCGAAGGGGAATTGAAAAAGGGCGAAGGCGTAAATGTTGTAGACCCAAAAATAGGCCAAAAAGGCGACCAGAGCCGCTGTGATAAGCCCATAGCTGACCCAGCGGGTGGTTGTCGTTAAATTGTCATTGGTCATTTGTCCTTCGTCCCTCGTCCCTCGTCCTTTATCCTTCCTCATTGCCCCCCCTCTCCCGCAACCCCTCCTCCAACTGGGCCAATGCTTGTTCAAGTTTGGCTTGGCGCAGGCTGGTGGTCACATCGCCACGGGTGCGTTCTAGCACAGGGCGCACAGCATCCAGCCGGCGGCGCAACCCGCCCGACACGGCATCATGAAAATCGAGGGTGACGAGAGCGGTGTAGATGCTGTCCATGTCGTCGAGGAGCCGTTCGCTCTCGTCGTATTGCTCGTGGCGCAACAAATCCAAAATGTGGCGGCGTACTTCGGAGGCGGCTTCGGCGAGGCCGTTAATCCATGCCGCTTCGTCTACGTGCAGTTCTTCGGCCGATTTGAGCGGCCGATTGCGAACCAAGGCGTAGGTCAGTTCTGCTTCGACGTACTCTTTGACGCAATCTTGCGTGTAGCCAGCGTAATAGATTTGGGGGAAGGGTTGGGTGGCGGCCGTGAGGCTGGCCACGGCCGTTTCCGCTTCCCCAATCAACTGCTCGGCTTCGGCCCATTGGGTGCGATGCACCGCCCGAATGGCCGACGCACACAGCCGAATCACTTCGCGTGACTGTTTGTAAGCCAGTTCGCGCACGGTATCAAGGGCTTCTAAACGGCCGCGCACGGCCGCAATCATCTCCTGTAAATTGTCCATAGGGGTTATTGGTTATTCGTTATTGGGTTATTCGTTACTGGTTACTCGCCTACCTCTCACTTCTCACTTCTCACTTTTCACTTCTTACTTCTCACTCCCCCCCCCATCTCCTTCTTCACCCGATTGGGGAAGCGGAAAAATTGGTCGGCGATGTGTGGCATGGTTGGCATCCGAATTTCGCCATACTGTTGCTCATAAGTAGCCAAATTTTGGCTGAGGGCGTGGAGCAACGATTTGGCATGGATGGGGGACATGATAATGCGCGAGACCACCTTGCCATTGGGCAAGCGGGGCATCACCTGCGCCAAATCTAAAATCACTTCGGCCGGAGTGTGGGTGATAAAAGCAATGTTGGCGTAAACAGGCTCCAACTCTTTGGGGATTTCAATGGAAATTCGTTTCTGCGAAGGTTGTATTGGTGGTTGCATACTGTGTAATTCTCCTTGATGGGGATAATAACTTGTCACTCGTCATTTGTCATTCGTCCCTCGTCATTCGTCCCTCGTCCCTTTCCACATTGTTCATTGCTCCTTGTTCATTGTATGATTGTGTCCAAGGATGTGTTTATGAAACAGCGACTATTTTTGAGCTTTTGTTTGTTGGGGATGGGGCTTTTGTTGGTGGGTTGTGGTCTGTTGCCGGGGGGCGAGGAAGAAGCGGCCGCCACGGCCGTGCCCGCTCCTGTAGGCATCTCAGGTGACCAAACCCAATTATTTGGCCAAGCCACCCTCGCCTGCACCGAAACCTGCTCCACCCGTGGCCAATGCGGCACTTTGGCCAGCGGCGAGCGGGTGGTTTTGCTGGGCGTGCCCGAGCCGGCCGTGGAAGGCCACAACCGCTGGGCGATGGACAACACCCCTGTGACCATCAACACCGACCAAGAACGGCAACTGCAACGCATCGTTGCGGGCGACATTTACCCCCTGCGCTTCTACCAAATCACCCTGCCCGACACCCCCGAACCAGCATGGGTGGCAGGCTGGTGCATTCGGCAGTAGGCAATGAGCAATGAGCAATGAACAATGAACATAGGTCGCTGGTTTATGTGAACCAATGACCAATGACCAATGACCAATGACGACCAAGGAGAAACATTATGCTTGAAAAAAAGCGATTAGCAGAAAAGCGCAAGCGGCGGGGAACCACCAAGCGGACGATTGTGCAAAGCATTTGGCTGGGGGTGTCGGCCGCGGCCGCCTATTTCTTCCTCTCGTGGCTAACCACCAGCGAAACCCTGAGCTATGACGACATCTACCGCATGGGCATCCCCCGCGAAATACCCGAATGGGGCGTTTTGGTGGGCGGCATCATTATTATCGTTTTGGTCATGCAAATGGTCTTTGTCTTCGGCTACATCTTGGGTAGCCCCCAAGGGCGCGTGCGCAGTGGCACCGCCTCCGCCTACTCCACCAGTGAAGATATAGCCAATTTGCATGAAGATGATGACGATTACTAGAGACCATTTAGATAGAGACAGGAGATAGAGATAGAGGGAAACGTGGCCGTTTGGCCGACTAAGAGGCCCTCTATCTCTATCTCTACACTCTATCTCACCCCCCTGAACAATTACAAAAAACAACTCCTCCCACTTCACTCCCCAAGGAACCTCCCATGCCTCACCAATTGCATAACTTGCTCAATCCTGTCCCCAGTGATATTGACATTGCCCAAGCCTCGGCCGTGCTACCCATTGCGCAAATCGCGGCCGAAGCAGGCATTTTGCCCGAAGAGCTAGAGCTATACGGCAACTACAAAGCCAAAGTGAGCCTCTCCCTGCGCGAACGGCTCCAAGACCAGCCCAATGGCAACTACATTGTTGTCACGGCCATCACGCCCACCCCCTTGGGCGAAGGCAAAACCACCACCACCGTCGGCCTGAGCCAAGCACTCGGGGCGCACTTGGACAAAAAGGTGTTCACCTGCGTGCGCCAGCCCAGCATGGGGCCGACCTTTAGCATTAAGGGGGGCGCGGCTGGGGGTGGCTACAGCCAAGTCATCCCTATGGAAGAGTTCAACCTGCACCTGACGGGCGACATTCACGCCATCACGGCCGCCAACAACCTCCTCGCCGCCGCCATAGATACCCGCCTCTTCCACGAAAATAGCCAATCTGACATTGGCTTGTTCAAGCGGCTCTGCCCACCCGCCAAAGATGGCTCGCAGAAATTTGCGCCCGTCATGTTGCGCCGGCTCAAAAAATTGGGCATCGAAAAAACCAACCCCGCCGATTTGACCAAAGAGGAAATCGGCCTTTTTGCGCGGCTCGACATTGACCCCGACACGATTACATGGCGGCGGGTGGTGGATGTGAACGACCGCCTCTTGCGCGGCATTACCATCGGCCAAGGGCCAGCCGAAGAGGGGTTCACTCGCCAAACGGGATACGACATTACCGTCGCCAGCGAAATCATGGCCATTTTGGCACTCTCCACCAGCTTGGGCGATATGCGTGAACGGCTCGGCCGCATGGTCATCGGCATGAGCCGCAGTGGCGACCCTGTCACGGCCGATGACATCGGCGTGAGCGGCGCACTGGCCGTGCTGATGAAGGAAGCCATCAAGCCTAATTTGATGCAAACCCTCGAGGGAACCCCCGCTTTTGTCCATGCGGGGCCGTTTGCCAACATCGCCCACGGCAACTCCTCCATTGTGGCCGACCAACTCGCCCTCAAACTGGTGGGCAAAGATGGCTATGTGGTCACCGAAGCAGGCTTTGGGGCCGATATTGGCATGGAAAAGTTCTTCAACATCAAGTGCCGTGCCAGCGGATTGGTTCCCAACTGCGTCGTGCTGGTAGCCACCATTCGCGCCCTCAAGATGCACGGCGGCGGCCCCCTTGTCACGGCCGGCAAACCGCTCGACCCCGCCTACACCGATGAAAATCTGGAACTACTCGAGGCGGGTTGTAGCAATTTGGCCGCTCATATCACCAACGCTCGCCGCTTTGGCATCCCCGTCGTCGTTGCTGTGAACAAATTCCACACCGACACGGCCGCCGAAATTGACCTCGTGCGCCGCGCCGCCCTTGAGGCGGGGGCTTACGATGCGGTGATGAGCGACCATTGGGCGTTGGGTGGCCTCGGGGCCAAGGCGTTGGGCGAGGCGGTTATCGCCGCGTGCCAACAACCGAGCGATTTCCACTTCCTCTACGACCTCGAGCTGACCATCAAAGAGAAAATCGAGACGATTTGCCGCGAGATTTACAGCGCGGCGGGGGTCACTTATTCGGAGCAGGCGGAGGAGCAAATTGCCCGCTACACGGCCGCTGGCTTCGACCAACTGCCCATTTGCATGGCCAAAACCCACCTCAGCATCAGCCACGACCCCGAGTTAAAGGGTGCGCCGAGCGGCTTTACAGTGCCCGTGCGCGAAATTCGAGCCAGTGTGGGGGCAGGCTTCCTCTACCCCATCTTGGGAAGCATGAGTACCATGCCCGGCTTGCCCACCCGCCCCGCTTACTACGACATTGACCTCGACCCCGAAACGGGGCAAATTGTGGGGCTGTTCTAAAAGATAGAGGGTAGAGATAGAGATAGAGGAATCCTGAGTCAGTTGAATAACGAAGTTCCCTCTATCTCTATCTCCCGTCTCTAACTTTATGAAGACCCCTCTCTTTTGGATGATTTGGTTGGTGACGGCCGTGCTCCTCACCACCTGCAATGCCCGGCTGTACACACCCATCCCCACCGCCGAGGAGCCGCCCCGTGCGGCCGTGCTGGCCCATCTGCGCTACCTGCGCGGCGAATTAGAACAAGGAGCCGGGCCAGAAATGCAACGCCTCTTCCCCGAGGGGTATTTCTTCACCCACGTGCTTTATGGCCTGACATGGGTGGATTTGGCCTTGCAGGAGCCAGCCCACCAACCCACCGCCTTGGCCGAGGCACGTTGGGCACTGGCTAAACTCGATACCCCCGCTGGCTACGCCCCCTTCCCCGCCCACCTCGAGCCACCCTATGGCATGTTCTACAATGCGTGGCGGGCTTATCTGTTGACGGGCATCTTGCTGTTGCACCCCGAGGGGGAGTGGAACACGGCCGAAATCGGCCGCTACCGCGCCGAGTGCGCCGCCTTGGCGCAAGCCATCGCCGACAGCCCCACCCCATTTTTGCCTTCGTACACCAATCAGGCGTGGCCTGTGGATACCTTCCCCGCCTTAGTCGCTCTGCGCGGCCATGCCCAGTTGCTGGGCGATGCCCAATACGAGCCGCTGATTGCGGAGTGGTTGGCGGCCGTGCAAACCCATCTCGACCCCGCCTTGGGGCTTGTGCCCCACCGCACCGAGGCCACCACAGGAGCCATGCTCGATGGGGCGCGGGCCACCTCGCAAACGTTGATGTTGCGCTGGTGGCTCGAACTCGACCCCGAGACGGCCGTGGCCCATTACGCCACCTTCCGCCAGCAATTTGTCACCACCCGTGTGGGCATCCCCGGCGTGTTGGAATTCCCGCCCACGCGCAACGGCCGAGGCGACATTGATTCTGGCCCCCTGCTGGCGGGGGTTAGCCTATCGGCCACGGCCGTCATGTGGGGCACAGCGCGGGTCTATGGCGACGAGGCGCTGATGGTTCCCTTGGGGCAGGCGGGGGAGGCGTTGGGTTGGCCGCTCGGTTGGGGTGGGGAACGCTGGTATGGCTTCGGCTTGCTCCCGTGGGGGATGCGTTCGCGGTGTGGTCACAGGTGGCCACGCCGTGGTTTACGGCCGTGCCCACTGGCAACTATGGGATGATTCGGCCGTGGTGGTGGCGGCTACCCTACCATTTGGCGGCCGTGGCTCTCTTGGCCGTGCCGTGGCTCGGCCGTAAACGCTAAGAGTGGTTGGATGGTATTTCACTACAACTACACCACTAGACCAATACACCACTAACCACGAGAGCAATTCATGGCTAAAGGACCACCTACACATTCACGTGGCCGCGATAAGTAACGCCTGCAACAGCACATTGGCTCCGTTGAGGATGTCTTGCTCGGCGCATTTTTCGCGGGGATTATGGCTAATTCCTGCTTCGCAGGGCACAAAAATCATGGCGCTGGGGGTTATCAGGCTCATCGTCTGCGTGTCGTGTCCCGCAAAACTCATCAGCCGCTGGTGGGAGAGGCCGAGTTGGTCGGCCGCTTGCACAATGGCGCGCACCATGCGCTCATCGCTGGGCGCGGCCGTGCAATGGCTCACAGGGTCAATCCGCACCGTTAGATGGTTGGCGCGAGCCACCTGCTCCGCCAAACTGAGCAAGTAAATTTCCATCTCGTTCAGGTGGTCTTCCGTGCCATGCCGAAATTCAAGGGCGAGTTGCACCTCGGCGGGGACGATGTTGAACGCACCGGGCACGGCCGCGATTTGCCCAAAATTGACCACTCCCGGATGGAATCGCTCGCGCACCATGTGCCGCGCTTGCTGAATAAAATCGGCCGCGCCCCACAGCGCATCCTTGCGCTCGTCCAGCGGCCGTGTGCCCGCGTGTGCCGCCTCCCCCACAAACGTTAGCCAAAACGAGCGAATCCCCACAATGCTGGTCACGGCTCCAATGGCGATGCCCGCTTGCTCCAAACGGGTTCCCTGTTCGATGTGCAACTCGAGGAAACCTGCGAGGGTAGACGGCCGTCGCCGTGCCTCTTTGGCGCTCAAAAAATCAATCCCCAGCCGATCCATGCCCTCGATGAGTGCTTCACGGCCGCCTCGGGGCGTGGCCAATTTGTCATCGGTCAGGTAGCCCGTCAGGGCAAAACTGCCAAACTCCCCCAAAATCGTCCCCTCTTCGTCGGTAAAATTGATCGCTTCAAGGTGAACGGGTAGCTCGAGGCCCGCTTCGCGAATGGTTCGCAACGCTTCCAACGCGGCCAGCACCCCCAACGCGCCATCGTAACGGCCGCCGTTGGGCACTGTGTCCAAATGGGAACCGACCACAAACGTGGGGGCGGCAGGATTGGCGCAGGGCAACACGGCTGATTGGTTCGCCGCCCCGTCCCGGTCATAGTGCAACCCCGCCTCGCGCACCCGCGCCTCGAACCACGCCCGTCCCGCCACATCCTCGGCCGAAAAAGCCAGCCGGCTCACGCCGCCATCGGCCGTTGCCCCAATGCGGGCCAGTTCGTCAAGGTCGTTTAAGAGGCGGTTCGGGTTGATGTGGAGCATGGCGGGGGGAGGGGGAGCAGGGGAGCAGGGGGAGCAGGGGAGCAGAGGAGAAAGCGAGTAAGAGAGTAAGGGACTGAGAGACTGAGTGACTGAAAGACTGACAAGCTGACTAGCTGACCGACTGATTCTCTAACCGCTCCATAAGCTGGCGGGCAGATTCGCTGACTGGCTGACTAGCTGAAATGCTGACAGGCTGACTAGCTGACAAGCTCAATTCCGCCAAAGCCAAGGCCAATGTTTTAACCCCGTGGGCGATTTGCTCGGGGCTGGTGTACTCCTCAGGGCGGTGGCTGTAGCCATTTTTGGAGGGCACAAAAATCATGCCTGTGGGGCAAATTTGGGCCATGAATAAGGCATCGTGATAAGCGCGGCTGACGAGGGGCATGTGGCTAAGGTGGAGTTGTTCGGCCGCTTTGTTCACAGCCGCCACCACCTCTGCCCCACACACGGCAGGTGGATCGGCATTCAACAATTGTACCTCGGCCGTGGTGTTGCGCCGCTGGGTAATTTCGTGGATGGCGGCTTGCACGGCCGTCACCATGCCATCCCGCGTCTCGAGGTGGGTGTCCCGCATATCAATTTCGAGTTTGACTTGGCTGGGGATGCTGTTGACCGCCCCCGGCAAGACTTGGAACAGCCCCGTGGTGGCCACCGCGTTGGGGCTGAGCGATTCGAGGGCAATGCGTTCGACGGCAAGGGCGATTTCGGCCGCCGCCAAGAGCGCGTCCCGCCGCTGGGGCATCAGCACCGCCCCGGCGTGCCCCCCCTCGCCCGCCACCAAAACGCGCAAGGTGGCGGGGGCGGCGATAGAGCTAACGACCCCAAGGGCAATGCCCGCCCGCTCCAGCCGTGGCCCTTGCTCGATGTGTAGTTCGACAAAGGCGTGGTAATGGCCGCTGGGCAGGGCGACGCTGGCCAAATCCCCCTTGTAGCCTGCCTCTTGGCGCACACTGTCGAGGTCACGGCCGTCTTTGTCGCGCAACTGGCGCAAATCAGCGGCCGAGAGTTGGCCGCACAGGGCGCGGCTCCCCAAACAGCCGAGGCCAAAGCGGGTCGGCTCTTCGGCCGTGAACATGATGACCTCGAGGCTTCGCTGGGGCTGGAAGCCCATCTCCTGCAAGGCGTGGATGGCCTCGAGTGCGCCAATGACCCCCACCACGCCATCGTATTTGCCCGACAGGGGAATCGCATCAATGTGTGAGCCTGTGGCCACGGCCGCTAAGTCGGGTTGCGCCCCTTCCCAGCGCATAAAAATGTTGCCCAGCGCATCTTCGCGGATGGCCAGCCCGAGTTCCCGCGCCAATTGGCGAATAAAGGCGCGTCCCGCCAGTTCGGTGGGGGTGAATAAAATGCGGGTGACGGCCGGGGCGGGCGCGTCGGAAATGGTGGCCAGCTTGTCTATAGCGGCCGTAAGCCAGTCGGTGCGGATGGTGGGAAGCATAGGGGGTCTGGTTGGTTGGCTTGACCCCAATAACGAATAACCAGTAACCAATAGCTACAAAACAAAAGCGTCGCGGTTGATATTTTTGTAATACAGGTAGGTGGATTCGGGTTTGCCGAGGGCGGCGAACCATTGGGGGCAGTAAGGCCCCATCCACAACACATCCCCCGCTTGGATGGGGTACCAGTTATCCTCGAGGCGATAAATGCCACCCCCGTCGAGCATCATCATGCCGTGTTCCATGATGTGGGTTTCGACATAGGGCAGGGTTGTGCCCGCCTTAAAGGTGAACAGGTTGATGGCCATGTCGAAGGGCAGTGTATCGGGCAAGAGAAGGCGCAATTGGGCATCTTGGTCGCCCATAAACGGGGTGGAGGGGCGGTCGGTTTCGTAGGCAAAGATGAACTCGCGGGGCGGCTCCACGCCTGCCAACGGCACGTAGGGCTTCTCGAACAAGATAAATTCGCACTCTTTGGTGGTGCGGAAGGTGTGGGGTTGGTCGGCTGGGCAATAGGCGAACCAGCCGGGGTCGAGGCGGTGCTCTTTTTGGCCGTCGTTAAACCAGAGATGCCCTTTGATGAGGAACATGAAACGTTGATGGCCGGGCAACGGCATCGCGCCTGTCGCTTTGGCTCCCATCTTCACTTGGCTCATGGTGAATTTGGCGCCCATGTGGGGGGAGATGAAAATGGCGGCTTGGCTGTTTGTCCAGCCGGGCAGGTTGCTCCAAACATGCCCATCGGGGGCGATGAAGGCGTGGTTGCGGGCAATGTGGGTGCGGGTTTGGCCGAAATGGTTCATGGGGGGGAGTTATTGGTTATTCGTTATTGGTTACTCGTTACTGGTTATTGTAATTCTCTTTGCCCTTTCCCTTTTTTGCCTTTTTGTAATAAAAATTTATTGCAAAAGGGCAAAAGAACAAAAAAGCAAAGGGGTTTGGGTGCGCCAACACCCAATAACGAATAACCAATAACCAGTAACGCTTAGGTCGTCACGGCCGTACACTCATCCGCCCGCAGTGACATGCAGTTGACCCCTTGGACAAGGCCTTCTTTGGCGGGGATGTCGGCCGCTGAAAAGCGGATGAGTTTGCCGAGGCGGGAGATGATGAATAAGTCGCTTTGCTCGTCGGTGGCCACGGCCGCCACCAGCTTATCCGTCTTGAGCGCCGCTTTGCCACCCGCCCCCGGCGATTTGTTGGCGCGAAAACCCGCCATCAGCCGCACAGTTCCCTTGCCATCGGCGCCGAGCAGGAACACGCCACCCGTTTCGCTAACGGCCGTGACCGCCACGGCCGTATCCCCCTCCTCTAGCCGAATGCCCAAGCAGGCGTTGCCGTTGGTGGGCACTTGTTTGGCCGCAAAACGGCTGGCCAGCCCCTGCATGGTGGCCACAAAAATGTCGTCGGTGGGGTTGGCCCAGCAAGCGGCCGTGGGGGCGCCATTTTGGCTGGTGTCGTAGAGCAGTGCCCCGTGGCGAATGTAGGTGCGGTGGCGGGCGAAGAGGCGGCCGTTGGGGGTGAGCAGGACGATGTACTCGGCCGTGTGCGGGGCAAGGGCGGTGATGAGCCGCTCTTTGGGGTGCATCTCGAGCAATTCGCGCAAATCTTGCCCTTTGGCGCGGGGTTCGGTTTGGGGCAAGCGGGCGACGGGCAGGCGAAAGGCGCGGGCAAAGCTGGTGATGAGCAAAAGTTCATCTGCTTCGTCGGCCAAGACGAGGTGGGCGGGTGGATCGTCCTCGGCCGTTTCCAAATCGAAGTTGCCCATGCCGCCGCGCCGTTGGCGGCCGTAGAAATGGCGCGGGGTGCGCTTGGCCAGCCCCTGTTGGCTGATGCTAATGACGTGGATGGGGGTGGGTGGTTCGCTGGGTTCGGGTGGGGCAGAGGATGAGCGGCCGTGTGGCTCATCCGCTTGCAGGGCGAGCAAACTTTCCTCTAAATACTCAATATAGGCGAGGACAGCGTCGGGGGTGGTGCTGAGGTCGGGACGGTTCATGGGTACTTGGGGTGGGAAGCAACTGGTGTATTGGTGTATTCGTTTATTGGTGTATTGGTTTATTTAATTGGTGAAACCACCTTATTTAATACACGACTACACCAATACACCAATAGACGAATAGACTTATACACCACTCTTTACAGCAAGCGCAAGGCGGCCGTAGCCACTGCCTCGGCCGTGAGGCCAAACTGCTCGTACAGCACCTCGAACGGAGCGGACGCGCCGAAATGGTCCAGCCCAATCGCCACCCCATCGGTGCCGACATACTTGTGCCAGCCCAGCGTCACCCCTGCTTCGATGGAGACCCGTTTGGTGAGGTGGGGGGGCAACACGGCCGCCTTGTACTCATCATCCTGCGCGTCGAACAGCTCCCAGCACGGGAGCGAGACCACCCGCGCCGTGACCCCTTGCGCCACCAGCATGTGATAGGCCGCCACGGCAATCTCCACCTCGGAGCCAGTGGCCAGCAAAATCACCTCGTCCTCGTCAGAGCCAATTAGCACATAGCCGCCCTGCGCCGCGCCGCTGGCCAATTCGGGCATGATGTTGGGCAAATCTTGGCGGGTGAGCGCCAGCACGGAGGGGCCGTTGCGCCGCTCGAGGGCGGCACGCCAGCAGGCGGCCGTTTCGTTGCCATCGGCCGGCCGCATGACCCACAAGTTGGGCATGGCGCGGAGGCTCATCAAATGTTCGATGGGTTGATGGGTGGGGCCATCTTCACCGAGTCCGATGCTGTCGTGGGTGAGGACGTAAATGACTTGGGTTCCCATCAAAGCGGCGAGGCGCATCGCCCCGCGCATGTAATCGGCAAAGACCAAGAAGGTGCCGCCGTAGGGGATGAGGCCGTGCAGGGCGAGGCCGTTCATAATCGCGCCCATCGCGTGTTCGCGCACGCCGTAGTAGAGGTAACGGCCGCTGTAATCCTCTTTATGCACGGCCGAGAACCCCTTCACATCGGTCTTGTTGGAGCCTGTTAAATCGGCCGAGCCGCCCAGCAGGGCGGGAATGGCGGGCACGAGACCCGCCAGCACCTTGCCCGAAGCGTTGCGCGTAGCGACTTTAGTGCCCATCTCGAATTGGGCGAGATGTTTTTGCCAGCCAAGGGGCAATTCGCCCGCGAGGAGGGCGTGGAGTTCGGCCGATTCGGTGGGGTAGGCGGCCGTGTAGTTGGCCCACAGGAGTTGCGATTCCGCTTGCGCGATTTTTCCTGCGGGGCGGGCATCCATAAATTGGCGCACCTCGTCGGGAACCAAGAATTTGGCTTCGGGGGGCCAGCCCAACGCTTCTTTAGTGAGGCGAATTTCCGCTTCGCCCATGGGCGAGCCGTGGATGCCGGCGCTGTTGGCTTTGTTGGGGCTACCGTAGCCGATGGTCGTTCTGCAAGCGATGAGGGAGGGTTGATTGGCCGCTTGTTGGGCGGCGCGGATGGCTTCGGCCACGGCTGACCCATCTTGCCCATCCACCCGTTGCACGTGCCAGCCATAGGCGGTGTAGCGAGCCAACACATCTTCGCTAAAGGAAAGGTGGGTGGGGCCATCAATGGTGATGTTGTTGTCGTCGTAGAGGACGATGAGTTTGCCCAGCCCCCAATGCCCCGCCAAGGAGCTGGCTTCGCTGGAGATGCCTTCTTGCAAGCACCCATCCCCGGCGATGACGTAGGTGTGGTGGTTGATGATGGGGTAATCGGGTTTGTTGTAGCGGGCGGCCAGATGGGCTTCGGCGAGGGCCATGCCGACGGCCGTGCTAATGCCTTGCCCCAGCGGCCCCGTCGTCGTTTCCACGCCGATGGTGTGGCCGTATTCGGGGTGGCCGGGGGTGTGGCTTCCCCATTGGCGAAAATTTTGTAGTTCGCTGAGGGGCAGGTCGTAGCCTGTGAGGTGGAGCAGGCTGTAGAGGAGCATGGAGCCGTGTCCAGCGGAGAGGACGAAGCGGTCGCGGTTGGCCCATTGGGGGTCGGTGGGGTTGTGGCGCAGGAATTGGGTCCAGAGGGCAACGGCCGTGTCGGCCATGCCCATGGGCATACCGGGGTGGCCCGAGTTGGCTTGTTGCACGGCATCGGCCGCGAGAAAACGGATGGTATCGGCCGCGAGGCGCGGTAA
>JADJSZ010000082.1 GCA_016711405.1 Candidatus Hadersleviella danica
CACATAAACCAATGCCTCAGGCAACCACAAGGGGTGCCTAAATCCACCACCCAGGAGAACTGGGTCTTTCCCGCCCCAAAATCCACATAAGCCAACACCTTTGGGCAACCACAAGGGTTGCCCCTACATTCCACCCGTAAAACGGGCGTTAATGCCTGCCCTAACATCCATAAACCAACGCCTCGGGCACCACAAGGTTGCCCCTACATAACGCGTTCCTGTTCGCACAACCATTGCTCGATTTCACATTCATGTTCCTTGCCAAATTCTCGCGGTCAGCATCCCATCGCAGGGGATTCATCACGATATATTCTCGTATGCGTGTCAACGACACCTCATCCCGCACAATGTGTTCATAATAATTCCTCCTGCCACACCTTTTATCAAACGCTAGTATCCACTTTTCCTTCACCCCACAATGTATTGGTGGGTTGTAATGGACTTAATGCACCAATGATTGACCCCAATGGTTGGGGCGCATTTTGGGTGAAAACAACCAAACCATGAAAATGATTGGGCATTACCACATAACTGTCCAAGGCTATATCAGGGAATCGGTCCGGTAATTGTTCCCATGCACGTTGCACCATGTGCCCTGCATCCGTTAAATGAACCATTCCTCAGCAATGTTGCCTAAACGGTGTTCGCGGTGTTGGATGCATAAGGTGACACAAAAATACCCGCCCGACCATAATCATGCCCTTTTAGGCGAATAGACCGACGATGGTGTTTTTTGCGGGTCATATTGTGATTTGGGCCATACTCTTGTAGGGGCAAGCCCTTGTGCCTGCCCAAAAACCACACGAACCAACACCTCGGGCAACCACAAGGGTTGCCCCTACGAGAAGCGTTGGTTAAACAATTCGCTGGCCAGCCGTTGCAATTGGGCGGGGTGTCCCTTTGTGCGGTCGTATAGGGTCTCCTTCTCGGCCGCTGTAAACCGCTGGGGATGCTCCCGCAACGCCCAATCCAAAAAGTCGAGCGATTCCGCACGGGAAAAGGGCAACACCAATTTGACCGTAAAAATGTTGTGGAAGGAAGAAATCACCCTATCCGTGGGAAACACATCTTCCAGCGCATGGCGGGTGGCAAGGCAAAGCGCGAAATGGCGTTCCTGCGCTTGGGCGCGGAGCAAATCGTGTAGGCGGGGGTTAAAATCGGGTTCGGCAATGCGCTCCACCTCATCCAACAGCAAAATGCCGTGGTAGTTGGTCAGCCCCCGCTTTAATTCGCGCAAGGTCTGCCCCTTTTGCCCCAGTCTGCCCAGCACTGTCTCGCAAAAATCCTCTTCGTCTAGCACCCCTTGCAAGTCCACGTATTCAATTTGCATCTCGGCCGCCCACTGTTTGCGGGTCAGGTAGAGGTGGTAGAGCAGGGAGGATTTGCCGACTTGGCTATCCCCCACAAGGGAGACAGAGACCCGTTTGCCCAGCTCTGTTTTGAGTTCGCGCAGGAGGGTGGCACGGCCGAAAAACCGCCCTGAATCGTTTAGACGGCCGCCAACCGCAAACGGATTAAACGGCAAATTCCCCTCTCGCGGCGGGGCAGGCTCCTCTCCCCCCAAACTCGCCACCCAATCCAAATCTGGGTGTTGAGTGCGGCACAAATCGAGCAGAGCGGGCAAATTTCCCCGCCGCTCCATGCTTTCCAACAAGCCATCAAGCAGTTGGTCTTTGCTGTTGGGGAATTGGTCTTTGTCCACATTGGCCAAAAAGGCAAGGGTGCGTAACTCGCTCAGGCTGAGATTGGCATCGAGTTGGTGGCGGAAGAGGATATATTGCTCAGATTTCATGGGGCGTTTCCCGTGGTGAGGGTGTGGCTGGTTGGGGCGTATCTTACCGAAAGCGGGGCAAAAGTGAAAGGAGAAAATCGGCCGCGCTGGTATAATGGGACACGTGTCACACTATACTTAACAATGGTCATAAACTAGGGTGTTCGTCTAGCTGGTGTTAACACTACCTACACCTCGTACACTAATAAACAAAATTCCAAAATTTGCCCGGGAAGTATAGAACTAATCTCCCCACACATGGAAATCCGCCACAAAGTATTCGCCTACATCACCCACGGCCGTCGCCTCCTCGTCTTCGACCACGTCCACTACCCCGAGGCAGGCACCCAAGTGCCCGCAGGCACACGGCCGCCCGACGAAGAGCCAGAAGCGGCCGTTCTGCGCGAAGCCTTCGAGGAAACAGGGCTGGCCAACCTCCGCCTCGTGCGCTTCTTGGGCGAAGTAGACATGCCCTTCCCCGAACACAACATCATCCACCGCCGCCGCTTTTACCACCTTGTTTGCGAAGATGAACGGCCGCCCGAACGCTGGCAACACCCCGAACTCTACTCCTCCGAAGGAAACGGCCCCATCTGGTTTGAGCATTACTGGGTTGACCTGCCCGATGGCGTGCCACCCCTCAGCGGCCGCCACGATGCCTTCCTTGCCGAACTCATCGCCATCAATAGCTAACAGCTAACAGCTAAAAGCTCATGGCTTACGAACCCACCGAACGCATCCAAAACATCCTCGCCAACCTGCCCACAGGCCCCGGCGTATACATCCACAAAAACCAAGCGGGGCAGATTTTATACATCGGCAAAGCGATCAATTTGCGTTCGCGGGTGCGCTCCTACTTCCAAAAAAACGTAGATAGCATCAAAACGGAGCGGTTGCGCCGCCACATCTACGACCTCGAAATCATCTCCACCGACACCGAACTCGAGGCGTTGTTGCTGGAGATGACCCTTATCAAGCAACATTTGCCGCCCTACAACATTCGGCTGAAGGACGACAAACGCTACCCCTACATCAAGGTCTGCTGGCAAGACCCCTACCCCAAAGTGCTGGTGACGCGGCGCATGGAGAAGGACGGCGGCCGTTACTTCGGCCCCTACACCTCCGTCTGGGCCGTCCACCAAACCCTCGACCTCATCCGCAAAATCTTCCCCTACCTGACCTGCGACCGCACGATAACAGGCCAAGACGAGCGAGCCTGCCTCTACTACGACATCAAATTGTGCCAAGGGCCGTGCATCGGCAAGGTCAACCAGTCCGAATATCGGCGCATGATTGCCCAGTTGATGGACTTTTTGGAGGGCAAATCCAGAATATATTGCCGAGGAGATTGAGCAGAAGATGTTGACGGCCGCTTCCAACCTCCACTTCGAGCAAGCCGCCCAATACCGCGACCAACTCAAGGCCATCGAGCGCATTGTGGCCAAACAAAAGGTCATCTCGGCCGCCAACACCGACCAAGATGTCATCGCCTTTGCCCGTGAACAGGGAGATGCTTGTGTTCAGATTTTCTTCATTCGGCACGGCAAGCTCATCGGCCGCGAATACTTCTTGTTGGATGGCACCGAGGGCGAGCCAGACGAAGGCATTTTGCGCGACTTCCTGACCCAATTCTACGACGAGGCCGCCTACATTCCCCGTGAAGTGTTGCTCCCCAGCGAAGTGAGCGAAGCCAAGGTGATTGAGGAGTGGTTGCACCACAAGCGGAGCCAAAAAGTGACCATCCATGTGCCCCAGCGCGGCAAAAAGCGGGAGTTGGTGGAGATGGCGGCCAGAAACGCGGCCGATACCCTCGCCACCCTGCGCCAGCAATGGGCCAGCGACCGCTCCCGCCATGTGACGGCCATGACCGAGTTGCAAGAAGCGCTCAGCCTGCCCAAACCCCCCGCCCGCATCGAGTGCTACGACATCAGCCACACCCAAGGCAAATACCCCGTCGCCTCGATGGTCGTCTTTGTGCAGGGCGCACCTTCCAAAAAAGATTACCGCCGCTTCAACATTCAAACCGTGGCCAACGACGATTATGGGGCGATGAAAGAGACGCTGACCCGCCGCTTCCAGCGCTATGTGGACATGCAGGAGGGGCGGCAAAACCCCACCGAAGCGGCCATGCTCCAAGTGGGGCAAGCCAAACCCGACACCGCCTTTGCCATTTTGCCCGATTTGCTCATTGTGGATGGCGGCAAGGGGCAGTTGGCGATGGCGATGGATGTCCTCAAACAGTTCGATTTGTTCCACGTCGTGCCCGTCGTGGGATTGGCCAAGCAGGAGGAGGAGCTATTTGCCCCCGGCTCCACCCAATCGGTCATGCTGGATCGCCGCTCGGAAGCGCTTTATCTCGTCCAGCGGGTGCGCGACGAGGCGCACCGCTTCGCCAACACCAGCCATCGCCAGCGGCGCGGCAAAGCAGGCACGGCCTCCATTTTGGATAGCATCCCCGGTGTGGGGCCAAAGCGGCGCAAGGCGTTGCTGGAGCGGTTCGGCTCGTTGGAGGGGATTCGCAAAGCCACGGCCGAGGAACTGGCCACCACCCCCGGCGTGCCGCTGGAAGTCGCCCACGCCATCAAGGCAGGGCTGGATTAATTGTGAATTGGGAATTGGGAATGGTTAATTGTGAATGAGGGCCGTAGGGGCAACCCTTGTGGTTGCCCGGCTCTCTGGGAATTGTGAGGGTGGAGGGTAGGCACAAGGCCTACCCCTACAACGGGACAACCTCATAAGAACGGGTAATCACCACGTAGGAACGGCCGCCCCCCGCCTTTCCCCTTACCACAAACATTAACGGAACGAGCCAATCTTTGAGCCGAGAGCCACCCCATCGCTATAATACGCCCCACTCCCTTCCCAATTCCGCAATCCACAATCCGCATTCCGCATTCACCAATCCCAATTATGAAATACCTCCCCCTCGTTGTCCTTGTGCTTTTGTTGGCCGCTTGCCAGCAAAACCCCCCCACGGCCGCGCCCCAAGCCACGGCCGCCCCCACCACCCCAGCCACGGCCGAAACAGCGGCCATCGTTAACACCCCCACCACGGCCGCGCTGGCCCCGCCCGAAACCCCCACCAGCACCCCCACGGCCGTACCCACCGAAACCCCTGAGCCAACATTTACTCCCACCGCCACCCCCGTGCCGCCCAAAGAGCTAACCGTGTGCATGGCCAGCCTGCCCACCGATGTCTACCTCTACGGCGACCAAACCCTACAAGCCACGGCCGTGCGCCACGCCATCTACGAAAGCCTGCTCACCACCCTCGATTTTGGCTACCAACCCCGCGCCTTGGTTGAACTGCCCACGCTCGAAAACGGCGGCTTGCGCCTCGAAACCGTCGAAGCGACCCTCGGCACCCGCGTTGTCAACAGCGCGGGCAACATCATCACCCTGCGCCTCGAAGATAGCGTCGTCAACAGCGCGGGCGAGGTTGTTCGCTTCACGGGCGGCTCGGTGGAGATGACCCAGATGGTGGTCGAATACACCTTCCAACCGCTCGTTTGGAGCGATGGCACGGCCGTCACGGCCGACGATTCCGTCTTTAGCTACGAAATCGCGGCCGACCCCTTTACCCTCAGCGACAAACAACTGGTCAACCAAACAGCCACCTACGAAGCGGTAGACGAAACTAACCGTGCGCTGGACAGGCATCCCGGCCACCGCGCCAGCCGCTACCTGCACTATGTCTGGCCGCCTCTGCCCCGCCACCAATTGGGCGAAATCACCCCCCTCCGCCTGCCCGAAGAGCCATCGGCCGCCCGCACCCCCCTCAGCACAGGCGCATTTGTGATTAGCAGTTGGGACGAGGCGCAAATGGTGCTGGAGCCGAACCCCCACTACTACCGCTCGGCCGAGAGCCTGCCCCACCTCGACCGCCTCACCTTTACGGCCGTGGGCACGGCCGCCGACCCGCTCGCCCTCATCGCCGACGGCCAATGTGATGTGGTCACCCAAGAACTCATCCCGCTCAGTGCGCCGGGGCTGGCCGAAGCGGCCGACCAAGGCGCGAATTTACACGTCACCGATGGGGTCATTTGGGAACACATCGCCTTGGGGATTAACAGCTACGGCCGCCCCGCCTCCCTGCGCCCCGACTGGTTCCAAGATAGCCGTGTCCGCACCGCCCTGTTGCAATGCACCGACCGCGCCACCATGCTGGCCAACGCCACCCACGGGCTGGCCACCCTCACCGATAGCTACGTGCCCGCCACCCATCCGCTGGCCGCTGGCTTGCCATCAGCCCCCGCTTTTGACCCCACGGCCGCCAACGCCTTGCTCGACGAAGTGGGCTATGTGGATAAAAACGACGACGGCTGGCGCGACGACATCGAAACCAACGCCACCTTCAGCATCACCGTGCGCACCACGCCCGGCGAGGTGCGCGAGACGGTGGCCGCCCAATTCGCGGCCGATTTGGCCGCCTGTGGCGTGCAAGTCACGTTGGTGGTGGAACCCACCCCCAAATTCTTCGCCGATAGTTTGGAAGGGACGATTTTCCCGCGCAATTATGATGCGGCCGTGTTTGGCTGGCTCGTCGGCGTAGACCCCGTCTGTGAGCATTACCAAAGCCAAGAGATTTCTGGCCCAACCGAGGAGCGCTTTGCGGGCTGGCGCGGGGCGAATGTCACGGGCTATTTCAGTGCCGCCTTCGACACCGCTTGCCGCGAGGCGCGGAGCGCGTTCTATGGCACGGCCGAATACACGGCCGCGCACACGGCCGCCCTCACCACCTTTGCCACCGATTGGCCGAGCATCCCCCTCTTTGCCCGCCCCAAACTGTTGTTGACGGGTTCGGCCGTGCAAAACGCCCTCCCCAACCCCTCCCAGCCCTCCGAACTGTGGAATGTGGCCGAATGGACGGTGGAGAGGTAGGTTACTCGTTACTCGTTATTGGTTATTGGCCCATCGTAGGGGTAGGCCTTGTGCCTACCCACGGCCTCGGCATACCTAGGTTCAGGGCAACCACAAGGGTTGCCCCTACAGCCTGCGCTCAACTAAAATGATGCACACCCATTGCCTATTCCCTCCTCCTATGCGTCAATAACGAATAACCAGTAACCAATAACTCCCTTATGAACGACTCCCCTTCTCAACCTTCTTGGCGGCCGGTGATTGTGGTGCTGGTGATGGGCTTTGTGTTTGCGGCGGTGGGGGTGCGGCTCAGCACGGCCGTGGGGTTCCCCGGCCTCGGCCGTTGGCCGCTGGAAGTGGAGCGGCTGTTGCTACGGCCGTTTCTCATCGGCGGCGGGATTGGCCTGTTGCTCATCGCCCTCAGCACCCTCACCCCCCGCCAATACCGCATCCCCCAACTGCCCTTCCCCGATTCGCTCTTGCCCTACATTATCGGCGGCACCTACGAGGAGATTCTGTTTCGGATGTTCCTCTTGCCGCTGGTGCTCTGGTTGCTCTTCTTCATCCCGTCGGCGCAGGAGCTATATGCGGATGAGCTGTTTTGGGGCACGGCCGTCACCCTCTCCGCGCTCTACACCCTTCTGCAACTGACGGGCATTCAAGGGTTGTTCAAGATACCGACGTTGGGACAAATCCCGGCCACGTTGATTGTGTCACTCGTCTTGGCCAGCGGGTTTGGCTCGGTGGTGGGGGCGTATTATTTCCGTGAGGGTGGGTTTGTGGCCAGCTATGCCTTGCGGGTGGGGGTCTATCTCGTTTGGCACATCGTTTGGGGGGCGTATGCGGTTCCGCACGGCCTCGTCCCCCATCGCCGCGAGGTGGAGGAACAGGAGGGGCAGTAAGCACCCAAAGGACGGCCGCCGCCCCCCCCCCCTCCCCCCCCGAGCTCTCGGCTGGCTAACTGGATGTTGGCTCCAGATCGTTCCCAGTTGTGACATCTGCCCCCGCTTTTGCGCCATCCCAGAAAACTCTGCATCTGCATCAGATAAATGGGGAGGCGCAGGGCAGGGGGAAAAGCCCCGCCCCCGGGGAGAATCACTTTCGGCTGTTCTGGCATCTACGGGCCGTTGGCGGAGCAGGGCATTTTGCAAACGCTCCAGCCGCCCCTTGCGCTTGCAATCCAACAGCAACTCCCGCGCAAAAGCCGACTTTTTATCCTGTGGATACTCGTCGTAATCCAAGCCTAAATCCATACTGACCAACGTTTTTAACTCCTGCAAATCAAATCCTGCCATCAACCGCCGGCGCAAGAGCAATTTCCAGGCCGCTCGATGGGGGTTTCACCGCATCCAGCAACGCAAACACATCTATTTTGCATCCGCATTGGGGGAAAGGGGTTGCATCGCCCCGCTCCGCCAAGCGCACTAACGCTTCGTACTTAATCACATGCGGGGCGTGGTTGGGGATGGGCACAAACGCCTCCACCTCCAGCTTGGCAAAACTGGCGTGGATCTCATCCAACTGCGCCCGGATGAGCGTGAGCAAGGAGCGGCGTTGGGCGGGGTCGCCATCCAGCCAAATGGCGATGCGGTTCTGGGTGCGTATCGCCCGCACCTGTGCCCGCGCCCCTTCCCGCGCCAACACAAAGCCATCCCGCCAGCGCACCCCCTGCCATGTGTGCTGGTGCAAACGCACCATTAGCCGGCCGATGATAGACGGAAGCAGGATGGCGTAGTGGAGTTGGAAGGCGGGTTGGCTGGCGGCGGGCCACGCAAAATCGGGGCGGTCGGGGGGGAGCAGGGTGGGGATGAGCCATGTTTTGTGTTCGGGCAGGCGGAAGCATAGCTCGAACTTTTCCATAATTTCCAGCAGAAATTCGTGTTTGTGGAACGGGTAACGAGTGCGATCCAAAATGTGGCCGACCATCCCCAGTGGCAACACCCCTTTGGCTTGCAGGTCGGGGGCGTTGAGCAAGTTGTAGATGCCGTGCGTCACCCAATCGGGTTGCAGGATGTGGGTTCCCGCCAAATTGCTCTCTTCGGCAAAGTGGAGCGCGGAACCCAAGTCGTGTAACAGCTTGGCGAGGGTGGCACGGGTGGCGGGATGGGTGATTTCCTCCGCCTCGCATAGCTCCTCGAATTTGTCGTAGGAGATGAAATCTTTGCCCAGCCCCGCCAACTTGTTTTTGACAGCCATCCAACGGGTGGGGATTTGGTCGTTGACGTGGGGCATGGTGGCGATGGTTTGGGCGAGGGCGTGGCGCAATTCGCCGATGCCCTCCCCTGTGGTGCAGGAGGTGTAGAGGATGCCGCGCAGGTTGGGATATTGGGCGTATAGCTCCCGCTCGGCCAGCTTGCGCCGCCCTTGGTCTATTTTGTTGACGACCAGCAGAACGGGCGAATCGCCGCCGAAGCTGGCGATGAGTTGGAGCCAGTAGGCCAACCGGTTGGCCTCGTCGTCTTGGCGGGCATCCACCACCAGCACATACAAACTGCGGTGGGTGAGGAAAAACTGGTGGGTGGCGTGGTAGATTTCTTGCCCGCCAAAATCCCAGAGGTTAATGCGGATTGTGGAATGCGGATTGCGGATTGGG
>JADJSZ010000083.1 GCA_016711405.1 Candidatus Hadersleviella danica
GCGATATTGACCCGCTTGCATGAGGGCGAATTGAGGCGCAATGTAGAAGGGGTCTTGTTCTGCCACTTTTAAGAAAGAGCCTGAGATATTGCGAATAGCCGACCAATTCGTTGGGGCAAGGCAAGAAGTCGCGCCTGTCGCATTGCCACAATGTCGCTCAAAAACGGATTGAAAGGTTGTCCCAATCGTGCCATCTTGGCGGTAAGAAATGCCGACATAGACCGTGTTGTTGTAAACGGCCACATCAGGCTCATACGATTTGCCCGACAAAATATCGGTTGACACCAAAAAGGAAGGTTGTGTCCAAGCACTTGCCCCGACATTTAAGCGGGCGTAGTAAATTTGGGCATCAAATTGGCCTTGCCACACAGCGTGGAGGTTGCCATTGCTATCGGCCGCAATGGCGGGCACAAGGCCAAAGGTGGTGAAGCTGTCGTTGACCGTTAAGGTCGTCCCGCCTGTCCATGTGCCGCCACTCAAAGTAAAGCGTTTGTGTTGGACGAGGCCATCTGTGGGGGGGCCATAATCTATATCCCAAATGACATCTACCACACCGGGGCGCGAGGCGACAATATCCACCCCTTGGGAAGCAAACGGAGCGCTGGCCAATTCTAGCGGTGCAGACCAACTTCCCGTTTGGCGGTTGGCATAAAATATCTTGGTCGTGTCTGCTTGGGTTTCAGACCAAACAGCGTGGGCCACATTGTTACTGTCATAGGTGATGGCGGTAATGGATTTGGTGTTGGCAAGGGTGGCAATGGGGGCTGGTGTTGTCCATGTTTGGCCATTGTTGGCCGAGATGCTGTAATAAGGGTCAGAATTTTCAGCATTACCCGCTACCCATTGGTTAAAGGAAACCATCAGTTGGCCGTTGGGGGCTTGAGCCAAAGTCGGGCTATCTACGTTTTTGCCCACGGCCGATATTTGGCTAGGCACGGGAACCCGTTCCCGCAAGGGGATGGGGGGGAAGGGGGTTTCGGCCGTGGTGGTGGCTGGGGCAGAAAAATAAACGGCCGTGGCCAAACCCAGCAAAGCCATGAGTAATGTTACCGAACGAACGAATTGCTTCACCATTAACTTTCCTCAATAGGATCCATCGCTAAAATAAGTAACTATTCAGATGGGTCTAGGAGTGTAGAGATAAAGATAGAGGGAACACGATAGGCTGAACAACTGAGTTCTCCTCTATCTCTATCTCTTATCTTTATCTGAATAGTTACAAAATAAATGCGAGAAGGAACTTACCTCTCGGCAAGTTCCTTTCACACCCTGCAATACCTCACCCAGCCCTGTTTATGGCGTATAGGGGCATCCTGTGGGGGAAGGATTCGTGTAAATGGGCGCACCACCGCCGGGCGCGGCCGAGCGTGTGCCCACCCGTGTAACCCCGTCTACTTCAAAACAAGCCACCACCTCATAGTATTTGGGAGGCGTAGCGGGTGGTACATTGGCAAAGGTAAATCCACCACTCCCAACGGCGGAAGTTGTAAAGCTCAATTTGCGCTTGGTAAAGACACCGGGGCGTCCAAACAATCCCGTTAATCGCCCCACTCCCTTCCAGTGTGGGCGCAGGCGTGGGGGTGTTGCCCGGCGTGACCGCCACCATGAGTGGCCCCGCCACATTGTTGTTCTCGTTGCTTTCGCTCACGTTAAAGATGGTGTCCACCATGCCATACGCTTCGCGCTCGGCCGTGCTCGGCCCTTCAAAACCCAAGGGGGAGGTAATGGTAATGACCCGCGATGTTTGCGCTGGCAACGAAGAGAGCGCTGTATAACCCGAGGTTTGCTCGACAGGGATACGGTCAGAAAAGACGTTGGTGGGGTCAAGGAACAGGTCAATGAAGAAGGCGTTGCTGACATCCACATCCCCATCATTGCGCACTTCCACCGAGAATTGCACGGGGCGGTAGCCCACAATGGGTGGGGTACTGATGATATTGGGCAAGCCAACGATGATGAGGTCGGCCGGTTGGGTGGGTTCGGCCGTGGCCACGAGGGTCGGGGTTGGTGTCACATTCGGGCACGGCTTGCTGACAATCACGGAAACACTAGTCGCCCCAGATACGACGGTTATGGTGTTTGATGCTTGAGAATTTGCCCCTGACACATTGGTTTGGAATTGGTTACTGACGATATTAATCGTAGACAAGATAACCCCATTCCAATAATAATTGGCCGTGCCATTTGGCCAATTAAACCCTTGCAACGTGCCTTGGAAGAGATTGGTATTCGTGCAAGTGGGGTTGAGAATCAAATAAGGGCCAATGGGGGTTGGCGTAGGGGTTGTGGTACTAGTCGCCGTGGGAGTGGGGGTTGGCGCAGTCGTTTGGGTGGGCAAGGGGGTGGGGGTGCTGGTGCCTGCCTGTACAGTCTGCACATCAAACGAGCCATTGGTGCTTTCCACAACCAACACATGCCCCGCCAACAGGGGTGGGCTTATCGAGGTAACAACCACAAACCCGGACATAAATGTCCACCAAACGCCTCTACAAGAACATCGCTGGCCAAAACGCGGTTAGCCGTCAAGTCAGTAATGGTCACACGATCGTTTATATCGCTCGTAATGTCAATTTGGGTCGCCGCTTGAATTAGCTCCTGCTCAAAGAGAACATTACACCGGTTTGGCGTATTCGTAACCGTTGGTGTCGCTGTATTGGTTGAAGTGGGTGGTGGCCCCGGAGTTGCGCTGGCCGTTGAGGTGGGTGTGTTGCTCGGGGTGGGGGTGGGCGATGGCCCGGCCGTGGGCACAGGTGGTAAGACAGGCAAAATCGTTTGCCCCTGCGCCACACTACCCGTCTGCCCAAATAGTTCGTTATTCCGCACCACTTGCCCCATAACAGGCACATTGCCTACAATGTTGCTGAGGATAGGTGTAATAATGGGCACGTTATAAATAACACGCACATACATCGGTTGGCCGGGTATACCTGCAAAACCTTCTTGCAGTTCCCCATATTCATTGACGCCCCGCACCTCAATAAAGGTGGCGTAATCATCTTCATAAACACGGCCAGCATCCATATTGATTCGCAAGCCTGTCATGCGGTCAATGACGCGCTCTTCAATGCCAGCAATGCGCGGATCCGCGCAGGGATTAGGGTCTGACAGACAAGCGGGGTCAAATTGACCTGTAATGGCATAACGCGCACCTTGCCGCGCCGCGTTTTGCACTGTCACCCATGCCCATAAAATCCGCCCCACTTCAATAATCATAAAGAAAATGAGCAGGAGCACGATGATGACAATGGCAAATTCGACCATTGCTTGTCCACGAGGTTGTTGACGAAGACGTTTTAACATAATAAACCTTTTGCTGATAGATGAAGAATATAGCCAAGGCAATCAGAAGTTGGGTGTGCCAAACTGGTGGCTGACCGCTGGTAGTTGAAAGAAATGGAAGGGGGAATTTGCCAGAGGTTGCACTCATTTTGGCCAGACTGGAATGAGGAGTCAACAACAAACCAAGTTTTAATTGCCGTAGGGGAGACATTGCATCAGAAAAGTATAACACACACCCTACGGCCGTTTACTAGCCTATAGGTCAACTTTCCTATTGAAGATGATGAATGACCGCGAAGGCCAAGTGGCTGAACAACCTGTCTTGGAAGAGTTAACTGTATAACGGTGGGGCTGTTACACAGGACTTTTGTCATTTATGCGTAGACATCAGCAAAAACAGAAGGGCCAGCGCCCAGAAACAGGTAGCTGTGTTACCAGTTTAACGCTTTTTTGATACAGATATGTAACACAAACTACAACGTTTCCCGAGTTCTTACTTTTGCGGTGTTTTCAGATCGAGAGATAGAGACGAGAGATAGAGATAGAGGAAACACGATTGGGTAGCCCAATACGGCTCCTCTATCTCTATCTCTCCACTCTATCTTATTGCACGTGCATCTCTTGGTGAGCCACGGCCGCCGCCATCCATGCCTTAAAGAGGGGGTGCGGCCGATTCGGCCGACTCTTAAACTCGGGGTGGAACTGGCTTCCCACCATAAACGGGTGGTCGCGCAATTCGGCGATTTCCACCAAACGGCCGTCAGGCGACAAGCCACTAAACACCATGCCCTGCTTGCTCAACAAATCACGATACCCATTGTTAAACTCCCAGCGGTGGCGATGCCGCTCCTTAACCATGTCAGTTTGGTAAGCCTCGGCCGCTTTCGTTCCCGCCAACAAGTGGCACGGGTAGGCACCCAAGCGCATCGTGCCCCCCATATTGGCCAAATCGTGCTGGTCAGGCATCAGGCTAATAACGGGATGGGGCGTTTGTTGCTCAAATTCGGTGCTGTTGGCCTGCTCCGTTTGCAACACATGCCGCGCAAACTCAATGCACATCACCTGCATCCCCAAACATAGCCCCAGATAAGGGATTTGCTGGCGACGCGCCCAATTGGCGGCCTGAATTTTGCCCTCAATGCCCCGATGGCCAAAGCCGCCGGGCACGACAATACCATCCAAGCCTTCTAATTGTTCCCACGAACGCCCCTTCTCCAATTCACCCGAATGGATCCATTCGATTTCAACTTGGCGGTTGTTGTAGATGGCGGCATGGTAGATGGATTCGCGCACGCTCAAATAAGCGTCGCGCAACTCGACATATTTGCCCACAATGCCCACGCGAATGGTCGGCTTCGGCCGTGCAATTTCCGCAATCAGCCCTTCCCACTCGGTCAAATCATGCGGTTGTGGGGTCAGTTTCAACCGCTCCACCACCAAATCGGCCATGCCCGTTTTTTCCAGCAAGAGGGGTACGCTGTACAAACTTTCGCTGGTCACGGCCGGAATCACCGCCTTGGCCTTCACATCGCAAAACAGAGCGATTTTGTTAAGCAAGTCGGGGGCAATCTCATAATCCGCTCGCGCCACAATAATATCGGGCTGGATGCCCAAGCCGCGCAACTCGCGCACACTGTGTTGGGTTGGCTTGGTCTTTAACTCCCCGCTGGCTCCAATGTGGGGCAAAAAGGTGACATGAACGAACAGGGTGTGTTTTCGGCCGATATCCGACCGCATTTGGCGCAACGCCTCCAAAAAGGGCAAGCTCTCAATGTCACCCACTGTCCCACCCACCTCCACCAACACCACATCCGCTTGGGTCTCTTTAGCCACCAGATGGATGCGCCGCTTAATTTCATTGGTAATGTGGGGAATGACCTGAATCGTCCCGCCCAAATAATCGCCGCGCCGCTCACGGCCGATAACCTCCGCATACACTCCCCCCGTAGTCACATTGGAAAGCTGGCTCAAATTAATATCAATGAACCGCTCGTAGTGCCCCAAGTCGAGATCCGTTTCGGCTCCGTCCTCGGTCACAAACACTTCGCCGTGTTGGTAGGGGGACATGGTGCCGGGGTCAACATTGATGTAGGGGTCGAGTTTGAGAACGGCCAACGTGATGCCCCGCTCTTTGAGCAAACGGCCGAGCGCGGCCGCCGCCACCCCCTTACCCACCGAACTCACCACCCCGCCTGTGAAAAAGATAAATTTAGTCATAGTTAGCATTTCCAGAAAGATAGAGTGTAGAGATAGAGATAGAGAAATATGTAGTTGGTTAGCCGATAAAGGCTCCCTCTATCTCTATCTCCTATCTCTATCTTCTTCCACAAACGAAAGTGGGGCATATCACTTTGGGTGATATGCCCCACTAATTTCTGAAGGGATATTAAATTGGGTGCGGCCGTTTCTTATAAGCCAAGCAATTACCTTAGAGCAATCGCGCCAAATCGTTAGCCGCCCGCTGGGTATCCAAGAAAATAAGGCCTAATTTGGCACTGCTACGCGCCAAAACAGTTAGTACCGCATCTTCACCCACAGCCATAAGGACAATGATGCCTTCCGTACCACTAATATAAACGCGGTCGAGCTGACCCCGATTTAATTCGGCCGCGATTCGGTCACCAAGGGAAAGCATGGCGGCCGACATAGCGGAAATACGGTCTTCGTCCACACCTGCTGGCAACGAGGAGGCCATAATTAGGCCGTCCACACTTACAACTGCTGAGGCTTCAATGTCTGGCGTTCCTGCTTGCAAATCTCGCAAGCGATCTACCATCATCTCTGTGCGTGATCTCATCCAGATACTCCTTCTTCACCTAAGGGATTTTCAACAAACTGAGTGCGTTGATAATCTCTTTTTAATTTGTGGGGTCTTTTTTTTCTTCGCTTTATGTCAGCTAAGAACGTGAGGATAATATCATAAGGGTTAGGGGCTGTCAAACAAAATGAAACCGTTTGACCTCTGACTATATTCCCATTTTGGTGGGGCTAGAACGGCCGTTTACGCCTGTTCAAGGCATCACCCACGGATTAGTTCGCCCGTGCCGTGGCGCGGTGGGGAGCCAACAAGCCTGCCACGGCCGCCGACAGTTCCCCATTGGTGGCCATCAGCCCATTTACTTTGGGGAAAGATTGGTTAAAGCGCAACGGCCGCTCATCCAAATCCACCACCACCCCACCCCCTTCTTCCACCAGCAAAACCCCCGCACAAATATCCCACTCGTGCTTGGGGCCACGGCTCCATGTCGCATCGGTTTGACCAGCGGCCGTGCGCGCCAATTTGAGGGCAATACTGCCCATTGTTTGCACCCGCACCGCCTGCTCAAAAGGGGCAAATTCGCCTCGTTGCCGCTCGGAACGGCTGGCTTCCACCACACAATCGGCCAAGTTGGTTTGGGATGAGACGCGAGCAGGCAAGCCGTTATGCGAAAGGCCACGGCCGCGCACGGCCGCATACACATCCTCGGTGATGGGGTTATAGACCACGGCCAAGACGGGTTCCCCTGCCCGCACCAAGGCCACCGCCACGCTAAATTCGGGCAAGCCTAGTACAAATTCCTTAGTCCCATCCAGCGGATCCACCACCCACACCCATTCACAAGCCAAGCGGGCGGGGTTATCGGCCGTTTCTTCGCTCAGCCAGCCCGCATGGGGCACAAGCGGCCGTAGCCGCTCCCGCAGAAGGGTATCGGCCGCCACATCCGCTTCCGTCACAGGGTTATCGGGCGATTTTTCCTGCACCTCAAATGCCCCTCGGTAAAACCCCTTAATCACATCCCCCGCCTCGCGGGTAATCGCCACAACCTCAGGCAATAAATCTTGTTCGGTCATTCGTTATTTGTCCTTTATCATCCGTTATTCGTCATCAGGAATTGTCGTACTCCCACCAGCCCCTTACTAACCACTAGCCACCAATCACTACTTCTCCTCCCCGTGAAAAATGCGCCAAATTGGGGTAAATAATGCCCAACTTTACCTTAAATCGCTTGCCATTACCCATTGCAAAACAGTATGCTGAACAAGGATTTGCTCGGCTCCACCCCTATTTTTTAACAAGGAAAACGACTATGACCCACAAACGCATCTTGGCTCTTCTGCTGGGCTTGCTCCTCACCCTGTTGTTGAGCACGGCCGCTTTCGCCGACACCACCTACACCGTGCAAGCAGGCGACACGCTCTACAGCATTGCCCGCGCCCACAACACGACCGTGGCGGCCATCCAACAAGCAAACAATTTGGCCAATGTCAGCCTCATCTATCCGGGGCAACAACTCATTATCCCCAGTGGCACCACCCCACCACCCACGACCACCCCACCACCCACCACCCCGCCGCCTACTTCGAGTGGAACCCATGTGGTCAAGGCGGGGGAGACGCTGAATTCCATCGGCCGACTTTACGGCGTGACCAGTGCCGCCATTGCCCAACTAAATGGCATTGTGAACCCCAACCTGATTTATGTCGGGCAAAGCCTGCAAATCCCCAGTGGCGGCACCACCCCACCCCCAACGACTCCGCCCCCGACCACCACACCCCCCACCCAGCGGCACCACCTATACCGTTAAGGCGGGCGACACCTTGAGCAAAATTGCCATGCAATTTGGCGTAACGGTGAACGCGCTGATGGCCGCCAACAACCTGACCAACGCCAATCTGATTTATGTGGGACAAGTGTTGAACATCCCCGCTGGTGGCACCACGCCGCCGCCCACAGGCGGTGGCTCCATCCCCTCGGGCTTCCTCTTTGGCGGCCAAACCCAAACCCTCGCCCACCCCGACCAGATGAAGTACGCAGGCATGGGCTGGGTCAAGTTCCAGCACAAATGGAGTCCCGGCCAAGGGGCAGATACGGTGGCCAGCATGGTGCAAACAGGCCATCAACAGGGCTTCAAGGTGCTTCTCAGCATCACAGGGGCGCAAACTTACCCCTCGAGCATTGATTTCACGGCCTACACCCAATTTTTGGGCGATGTGGCTCGCTTGGGCGACCCACCCGATGCCATCGAAATCTGGAACGAGATGAACATTGATTTTGAGTGGCCCGCTGGCCAAATCAGCCCTTCCAGCTATGTGCAAAACATGCTCGCCCCCGGCTACAATGCCATTAAAGCGGCCAACCCCAATATTATGGTTATCAGCGGGGCACCTGCGCCGACGGGTTTTGACAATGGCACTAATGCGTGGGCAGACAACCGCTACATGGCGGGGATGGCGGCCGCGAACGGCTCGCGCTACATGGATTGCATCGGCGTTCATTTCAATGCAGGAACCACCTCGCCCAGTGCCACCTCTGGCTCAGCCGCTAACAGTAGCCACTACAGTTGGTACTACCCCACGATGGTTAGCACCTATGCCAACGCCTTTGGCGGAGCCAAACCACTCTGCTTCACCGAGTTAGGCTTCCTTTCCAGCGAAGGGTTTGGCGGGATTCCACCTAATTTCTCGTGGGCACGCAACACGACTGTGGCGCAACACGCCGCATGGTTGGCCGAAGCGTTGCGGCTGGCCACCAATGACAATCGCATCAAAATGCTCATCGTCTTCAATGTGGATTTCACCCTCTACCAAACAGATGGTGACCCGCAAGCAGGTTATGCCATGCTCCGCCCCAACGGCAGTTGCCCCGCTTGCGATAGTTTGCGGGGGGTGACAGGCGGCCGATAGCGATTTTGGATGGGGGATTTTTGATTTTGGATTGGCAGGGCATTTGCCAGTGGCAAATGCCCCGCTTTTTTTGTGGAGGCTCTCTCCCATGCCCTTGGCCTTTATGCTACAATCGCCCTTGCGAAGCTCAAGAGAAAAGCACACACACAAGCACCTGAGCGCGGGCTTAACAAAGTGAGTAAAAGGTAAAAAGTAAAAAGGATCGTGCCTGACACGCCTTTACTAATCACTAATCACTAATCACTCACTCCCCGCTCCACTTTTACCCACAGCTTCGCCCCACTTAAGGAGTTGATACGATGAGCGATGTGCAACAAGACGGCCGCGTTGTAGCGGTGGTCGGAGCAGGGCCAGCAGGAATTTTTGCGGCGGGGGAGTTAGCCCAACAGGGCGTGCGTGTCGTCCTAATCAATCGAGATGTGAAGCCGGGCGGACTGGCCGAATACGGCATTTACCCCACCAAATACAAAATGAAAGAGGGATTGCGCGACCAATTCCGCAAGGTATTGGAACACCCCAATTTGGCTTACTATGGCAACATCACCATTGGCGAGCAGGGGGATTTGACGCTGAAAGGGTTGCAGGAGATGGGGTTTTCAGCCGTGCTGATTACGGCCGGGGCACAGGGAACCAAATGGCTCGGCTTGCCCGGCGAAGGGTTAACGGGGGTCTACCACGCCAAAGATTTGGTCTACCATTACAACAGCTTGCCGCCGTTCAGCGAACGGCCGTTTGCCATTGGCCAGCGGGCGGCCGTCATTGGCGTGGGCAACGTCATGGCCGATATTGCCCACTGGCTCATCCACGACAAGAAAATTGAGCAAGTAACGGCCGTGGCCCGGCGCGGCCCCGGCGATGTCAAATTCACCAAGAAGGAGTTCCAAGGCTTTGCCCGCAATCTGGATGTGACCGCGTTTGAGGCTGAACTGGCGCGGTTACGGCCGATGTTGACGGCCGCCAACCAAGACGTGGACAAAGCACGGGAGTTCATCCTCTCCGCTCTGCCCAAAGCCGACCCCAGCGATTCCGACACCCGCTTCGGCTTCCGCTTTATGGCCTCGCCCGTAGCCATGCACGGGGATGCCAACGGGCAGGTGCAAGCGCTGGAGGTGGAAGAAACCGCCTTCACCCTGCGCCCCGATGGGTCGGTGAAGTTGCAAGGCACGGGGCAAACCCATTTGCTCGAGGTAGACACCGTTGTGTTTGCCATTGGCGACAGTGTGGATGCGCAGTTGGGCTTGCCGCTCGATTATTCGGGCTTTGCCAAGAACCCACACCCCCAATTCCCCATCGAAGAGGCTTCTTACGAGGCGTATGATGCCCAAAAGGGTGAGGCGTTGCCCGGTATTTTTGTGGCGGGCTGGTCGCGGGAAGCGAGTTCGGGGTTGGTGGGGGTGGCGCGGAAAGACGGCCGCAATGGGGCACAAGCTGTGCTGAATTATTTGGCCACTCTCCCGCCCAGTGCCGCGAACACGGCCGAGGCATGGCAAGGCTTTGTAGCGCAATTGTCTCATCCAGTGGTGGAGAAGGCGGACTGGAAGAAGTTGGAAGCGGCCGAGGCGGAGATTGCCAGCGGCCGTGGTCTGCCCGAGTACAAGTTTGCCAGCAATGCGGAAATGCTGGCCTTGCTTGAGGCGGAATAACATGGGTGATGAGGTCACGATTTATAGCGATGGCGGTGCCGACCCCAACCCCGGTTGGGGCGGCTGGGCGGCCGTTTTGTGCTCGGGAACCCGCGAAAAAGAGATTTCGGGTGGGGTTCCCAACACGACCAACAACCGCATGGAGCTAACGGCCGCTTTGGAGGCGTTACGGGCACTGAAGCGGCCGTGTACCATCCAATTCCACACCGATTCGCAATATCTCCGCAAAGGGATTACGGAATGGATTGGCAAATGGCAAGCCAACGGCTGGAAGCGGGGCGAAAAAAAGAGCCAATCCGTTGAAAATGTGGATTTGTGGCAACCGCTCTGGGAAGAGAGCCAGCGGCACACCATTGAGTGGCATTGGGTGAAGGGGCACGCTGGCAACGAGATGAACGAACGGGTGGATCAACTGGCCACGGCCGCTCGTATCGCCATCACCCCCACCCAAACCATCCCCGATGACCAACTGCTTATCTTTGCCCGCGCCTCTTATTTGGGCAAGCAAGATGTGGGCGGCTGGGCGGTGGTGACGGTGTTGCCAACGGGGGAGGTGGTGGAAGCCAGCGGCCGTGCTCGGCAAACGACGAACAATCGCATGGAGTTAACGGCCGTGCTAGAGGGGATTAAGTTGGTTCCCGAGGGGACGGCCGCCCATATTTTCACCGTATCTGATTATGTGTTTCAGGGAGCGACGCAATGGTTGCCGGGCTGGCGCAAGCGCAACTGGCAAAAAAAGGAGGGGGAGCCTGTGGCCAACGCCGATTTGTGGCAAGCGATAGACCGCGCCATGCGGCAGAGCCGCATCCAATGGGTGAATGCGAAAAACCAAGCTGTGCCGCATAAAGCACTCGAACGCGCCGCGCACTTGGCGAACACGGCCGCCCAAACGCCCTAATCTCCCTCCCCTCACAACAAAAAGCCGAGCTTGGCCTAAACCAAGCTCGGCTAAAATTAAATGGCACAATGCCCGAGAACTTTTACTTCACCGAGGCTTTGGCTTTATAAGCGTCTAACTCATGCGCCTCTAAATCGCGCAAATAGCGACAAGCGGCATGTAAAAAGCCAAAATCGCCCATCGGTGGCATGAGTTCTTCCACGTCGGTGATGACGAAGAGACGGCCGTCGAAGACGACCTCATCCCCTACCTGCGGCTCATCGTCTACATTGATAATAGCCCCAGCGTGTGTGCCGCCTTCGACTACGTAGCTAACTTTGTAATAGATAGCATCTGCCATGTCGCACTCCTACATTCCTGCCAAATTTCGATGCCGCAGTTTAAAGGCCAAATCGAGAGCCAAGTTCCGCATCACAACATAACCGATATTTTTGTTGCCGTTGCACAACTCGTTAAATTGCGCCGATTTTAGCAACTGCAATTGGCAACCATTTTTGCCAGCCCGCCCCGAAGCGGAGCGATAGCCATGCCCAATGAGTGCCATCTCCCCAAAGACTTGTCCTTCGCCTAAAACAACCAAGACGCGCTCATCATCTAGCCCTTCCACAAACACTTCGATGGCTCCTTTTTCGACAAAGTAGACATCTTCGCCCGTGGTGTTTTGGCGAACAATGACTTCGCCCGCTTTGCATTTGTGGGCGACACATTGAGCGGCAATTTGCCCTAATTCTTCATCATTTAATCCGTTGAAGAGATGAACACGCTTAAACAGTTTCAACATTGGTTGGCCTCCATGCCATGAGTGCCGACGAATTAGGCATATTTTACTATGAATTTACGCAAAGTGTAAATCTGGTAACAGACAATGCACAAGACAAGTTTGGGTTGCTTTGTATAGTTTGTATTATAGCATCTTATGTCAAAATGCCACGTCAGGGATTTTGGGGTTAGATTCTAGAGTGTGGGTAATAGTTCTCGAGAAGACAGGGTGGGAGGACTGGGGACTGGAGACTGAGGACGGTGATGGGTTTGCGTCCCTTGCCCCTTGTCGGGGGAAGCGTTGAGGGAATGCTGCCGGGCACGGCCGCGGCGTCTCGCCACCTGCGGCCAAGGCGGTGCGGTCGGGACTGTGCCGCTCCAAAATCAACGCTCCCACCTCATCACGCCAATCGGTGATGGTGCAAAAATCGTCGAGTGGCCCCAACAACACATCCACCACCCCCATAAAAGGTGCATGGTGGCGCACCACATCATCCTGCACCACATCCATGGTGCGCTGGATAATTTCGTTGACATGGCAATGGTCTTCGTAGCGGCGCAGGCGAGCGGCCGTGTCCAAACCCGCCCATTCCCCCTCCAACATATCCACCAAAACAAGCACCAAATCGTAATTGATGTGGGCGTTGATGCCCAGCATGAGTTGCTGAACGACCATTACCTCGTTTCGCCGCGCCGCATCGTGGGCCATGCGCCAGACAATTGGAGTATGTTCGGCTTCTTGCTCATAGGCGGTGAGTGCCTCGAAGTAATAATCGGCAAAGCGGTGCAGGAGCTGGCTGACCCAGATAGGGTCGTGGAACTCGGCCGCGTCCACGGCCGCAAACATGTTGCGGGTCATCAGCAGGTAGCAGTTGAGGAAGATGGCACGGCCGTCGGCCGTTTCTTCCCAACTGGTTAGCACGCTTTGCATGTGGGTGGCGACAGGGGACATAGAGAAATGCACCAAAACAAAAGAAGAAGAGAGTATAATCCCAGCCTTCAATAGGTGGCAAGGTGGCAATGGGCGCAAGTAATTTTCAAGCACGCTCTTTATTCCTTGATACAATAAAACTCTGCCAATCATCTCGGCCTTTGGAGAAAAAAGTATGCCTCGTTTCGTCTTTGCCGTGACAATTTGTATCAGTTTATGGGGAGGAGCCACGGCCGTTTCGGCCGCTACCCCCGCCTATGTAGACCCAACAACAGGGGGAATCCTTTTCCAAGCCCTTGCCGTGGCTTTCACCTTTCTTTCGGGAATTATCTACTTCTTCTCCAGCCAAATTAAGCGGGGCGTGGCTCGGCTGTGGCGGCTGTGGCGCGAACGGGGAGAGTAGGTGTGGTTACGGGTTATTCGTTATTCGTTATTGGGTTATTCGTTTCGTTATTGTGCGCCAATAACCAACCACCCAATAACCAGTAACCAATAACGAATAACCCTTCTTTCCCATGCGTACTCTTCTACTCGGCCTTGATGCCTTTGACCCCGTGCTGTTTGAACGGCTGTATGAGCGGGGGGAAATGCCCCATTTGGGCAAATATGTCCAGCGCGGGGGTATGCGCGGCTGGGAGTTACAAACCCACCCCAAAGCGAGGTGTCGTGGACGAGCATGGCCACGGGGCAAAACCCCGGCGGGCATGGGACTGTTCGATTTTGTCCACCGCGACCCAGCCTCTTATACCCCATTTGTGTCGCTGTTGCCCACGGCCGCTGGCTGGCGCGGCCTACCTTCACCAGCCGAGCCACACCCCCACCATTTTCGATTTTGCCGCATCGCGGGCTTTCCATCCACAGCATTGTGGTGGCCAGCCCATTTCCCCGCTCGGCCGCAGGAACCCATAGACACCCTGCGGGGTTGGGCACGCCCGATGTGTTCGGCCGTTTGGGGTGGGCACGCTGTTCTCCAGTAGCCTCGCCACGGCCGATACCACAGCGGGCAAAATCCCGTTGCGGCCGTTGGCCAGCACAGAAGCGCGGCCGATTTGCGGGGGTGTTGCACGGCCCCGCCGCCAAAGGGGTGGAACTCTCGTTTGCCGTGGAATTGTTGGCCGATGGCATGGTGCAGGTGCAGATTGGCACACACCAAATGCGTTTGGCCGTGGGGCAGTGGAGCGAGGTGTTGCCGTTGACCTTGCGCGGGGGGTGGTTCGGCCGTTTACAGGTGGTCACGCGGCTCATTGTGACCCGCACCGCGCCCGATGTGGCCGTTTATGTGTTGCCCTTGCAGATGCACCCACTGGCCGCGCCGTGGCATTATGCCGCCTCGCGGCCGTTTGTGCGCCGCACATGGCAAGCGGCGGGGCCGTTCCTCACCCTTGGCTGGCCGCAAGACACAACGGCCGTCGAAGAGGGGCATCTCAGCCGCGCCCACTTTTTGGCCTTGTGTGACCTCATCGAAGAGGAGCGGGAGCGGGTGTTGCTGTACCACCTCGGCCGTTTTGGGGAGGGGTTGCTGGGGTGTGTGTTGGACACGCTGGACAGGGTGCAACACCTGTTTTGGCGGGATGACCAGCCCGTGGTGGCGGCGTGGTATCGGCGGCTGGATGGGTTGGTGGGCAGGGTGGAGCAGGTTTTGGCCAGCCAGACGAGCAAATACCCCACCCAACTCGTGGTCGCCTCTGACCACGGTTTTACGAGTTTTGACTACAAAATCCACCTCAACCGCTGGCTCATCCAAGAGGGGTATTTACGGCCGCAAACGGCCGCCCCCGCTGGGCAATTAACGCAGGTGCAATGGGCAGACAGCCGCGCCTATGCCGTGGGGCTGAACAGCATCTACTTGAACCAAGCGGGGCGCGAGGGGCAAGGCATTGTCGGGGCGGGGGAGCGGCTCGCTTTGCAGGAGAGATTCGCCACAAGTTATTGGGGTGGCGGGGGCCAGACGGCCGGGCGGTGGTGCAAGCTGTGTGGCGGCAAGAGGAGGCGTTTGAGGGGCCGCTGGCCAGTTATGGGCCAGATGTGGTGGTGGGGTTTGCCCCCAGCTATCGCGCTTCGGCCGAGACGGGGCTGGGGGAGTGGCGGGCGGAAAGTGTCGTTGAAAATCGGGATGAGTGGGGGGCTGACCATTGTGTGGCGGCCGAGGCTGTGCCGGGGGTGTTGTTCCACAGTGGGGGTCTCGGCCGTACCCCCCACCCCTCCTACCGCGACATGCCCGCCCTGACAGTGGGGGCGGATTTAGCGCCCCCGACCCATCTGCCACCCCCGCCAACGGCCGTGGCCGAAGACCCGCAAACGGTGGAGGAGCGGTTGCGGAGTCTTGGGTATTTGTGAGTGGAAAGTGTTGGAAGTACGAAGTACGAATTACGAAGTACAAATTACGAAATTACGCGAGGGATATCGTACTTCGTATTTCGTAATTCGTCCCTTTTTCCCATTTTATTGGTAGGGTGCGTCCACATCGAGGAGCTTGCCCAATAGTTGGTTATACATGTCACTGGCGATGGTGCGTTCGGTGGCAAAGAGGTTGTTCATCTCTTCGGGGTCTTGCTCGAGGTTGTATAGTTCGTTGACCCCTCGGAAGAAGGGGTCGTTGCCCTGAAAGTTTTGGTAGCCGAAGGTGTGGATGAGTTTGTAGGAGCCGTTGAAGAGGACGGCCGTGCCCGCCATGAGCGGGCGATCGCGCCGGTTGGCTTTGCCCTCAAAGGCAAAAATGCGCTTGCTCCGTTTTTGGGGGGAAGTTTCATCAAATTGGGGCAATACTTGTCCTTCTGTCCAATCCACTGGCTCTTGCCCAGTGATGTAGCGCAGGGTGGGCAAAATGTCGGTAGCACTGGTGGCGCGGTTGGTCACGTCTTGGCGGGTTTGTTGGCCGGGTTTGTGGACAAGCAGGGGGATGTGGATGACGGGTTCGTACATCGCTTGGGTGATGTGGCCGTGGATGCCTCGCTCGAAAAGTTGGCCGTGGTCGGCCGTGACAAAAATATAAGTGTTCTCGAGCAAACCCATTTCGGTCAGCGAATCGTACAAGCGGCCGAATTCGGCATCGGCATAGGCCATGTAACGGTCGTATTCCAGCCAGTATTGGTTGAGTTGGGGTTGGGGCCACGCCTGCGAAAAGTGGTGGGGGGGTTTGGTGGGGGTGTCAATTGTCTTGGAACAGTTGGGTGAACTCGGCACAGGGCGATAGGGTTCGTGGGGGCAGGCAGTGGCAATAGGCGAGAAACGGCCGTGGCATTTCCCGTACCTGCCCCATCAGCCAATCTATTGTATCTTCCAGCCGAAAGGGGTGGTTGCCTTCGGTGAGCGAGGGGAAACCCGCAGGGAATTGTGCCCCATAGAGCTTTTGGATTTGCTCGGCACGCACTCCCCGCCGCACCTCATCGGCCAAGGAAAGGAAGAGCGAACTGGGGAGCCGCTCATCGCGGGGCAAAATCATGTCCTCGCTGAGCATGGCGGTGTTGATGTCGCGGTTAAATAGAATGTCGCTCAGGATTTCGTCGGTGAGGAAGAGCCGCTCCATGGGCAAAAGGTGTTCGATGTCGCCCATGAATTGGTTGAGCAAAAGCTGGGCGAGGAAGTTGTGGGTGTAGGCTAGTCGGTAGTAGCCTTCGCCAACGCTGGTGAAGATATTTTGCTCGGTAAATGGGGGGGCAACTGTGCCGCGAATGTTGAAGGCGCGATTGGTCCACGGGTAGGTTCCTGTGAGCAGGGTGGCCGTGCCCGAACTAGTGAAATTGCCGCCCGCATAATGGTTGTGGTAGACGATGGCTTTTTCGGCAAAGCGGCTTAAGTTGGGGGTGGTTTCGCGGTGGTAGCCGTAGAGGGAGGCGTGGCGGGCGGAGAAGGCATCCATGACGAATATCAGGATGTTGGGTGTATCGGCCGCTTGTCCTGTAGGCTGGGTTTGCTGGGGGGCAACGGCCGTGGCCGACCCACCAGCCGCCCGCCACACCGCAGGCACAAAAGGAGCCAAGGCCAAAAAACGGAGAAATTCGCGACGACTGAAGGACATGGGATTGGAGAATGCGGAATGGGGAATGGGGATTGCGGAATGAAGGCGACTGAGGGACTGAGAGACTATCCCGCTAGGTTGCGGCCGATGATGACCAGTAGGCTGAGCAAATCGAGGGCGAGGTAGACTTGGGCGAGGACGGTGAGGCTGGCGGCAAAGCGGCTGAGGGCGTTGGCACGGCCGCAAACGGCGCACCACAGCCCCACCAGCCCCAACCAGCAAATAGCCCCCACCCAAGCCGCAATCTCCCCCCTGACCATGCCATCAAGCTCTGACTGGTGAGGTGAATCACGGCCGCCCACACCCCGCTTAAAACCAGCCATGCCGTCGCCTGAGCCACCCAATCCCCCATCCCCCACACACGGGGGGGCAGGAGCAGGCCAAGCAGTGCCCAAAAGAGGGTGATTAGCACTGTTTCGAGCAAGGCGAAGGCTTGCAGGTAGGCGATGATGCCGAGTAAATCGGCCGTTGTTTCCCGGTTGCGCAGGGCGGGAATCTCCCAAAAAAGCACGTAGAAGGCCCACAGTTGGATGACGATGAGGGCGGCCGTGAAGACTTTGCCCACATTCAGCCATGAGCCAAGGCGTTGGTGGAAAAAGGACATGGGGAGAGAAGAGAGAAGAGAAAAGAGAAGAGAGGGAGGATGGGTGCAACCCACTTGATTAAGTTGCACCAGAAGAGAATAATGGCGGGGTCTAGTATCAGTGTCCAGAAGTCAGTATTCAGTATTCAGTATTCAGACACATTTACCAGAGTAATACCTACTGAAAACTGGCACTAGGGGCTGTTGATAAAGGGGAGGTAGATGGCTGGGTTCTACACCGTCATCGTCACGGGAATTGCAATGACCAATGAGTTGGGGTCGGTGTTGGAAGGCAGAGAGTGCCTGTGTATACGCGGGGAGTTTGGCCTGTGGCATTGAAGTTAACAGCCGTGAAAGGAAACCCTTGCTGGCCAACATCTAAAGCGGCACCCCATATGCCACTAGTTAATTGTAAAGCGTTGCCTGTGTTAGTGGTTCCGCTAATGGCAATGGGGGGTGCCCAAGGGCCAGAGACAAGCGAGCCACTGGCCACCCACTCTATCAATAAGTGCCACTGGGAAGCAGTAAGCCCCCAAAATCCACCGTATTGGCCATAATCGGGCGGGCGGTATTGCTGGGCGTAGTTTCGGAAGTGCGGTAAATGCCACTCCATTGGGTGCTAACCAAGGTGTTGCCACTGAAGATGATGTTTCCACCTGCGTTCGGTTGGCCATCGTAGACATTGTAAGCATAACCCGTGATGGTGGAGGTGATGGGTGAGCCAGTTTGATAGGCAAAGAAGGTGACGGTGTCTAAGCGCCAGTTTTGGTGATGGCGTTGGCGGTCGTTTCGGCCGCTGGCCCTGTCGTGGCGCGGTTGCTAAACACAATCGCGCTGGCGGCACGGCGCAAACTAGCCGCTTCGTAAAAGGCCCAATCCAACCCCGAACCACCCGTGTTGCCAATGGTGAACATCACATTCCCAAGTTCATTGGGAGCCAGCGTGAGATTTAGCTCAGTGTGACTGGTGGTAATGGTTGGTGGAGAAACCGTGGTGATTAAGCTCATCATGTTTGGTTGCCGAACCATCACCGATAGAGGTGGCATGCAAGATAACCTCATCACTCTCAAATTGGGTGGCATTGGCGGGAACCTCTACGTTGACGGTGAAGGTGACGGTTTCCCCTGCCGCAATGGCTGGCGCGGCGGGCACACCTGTCGTGTTCCAACTGTTGTTGTTCACCGTCAGGGCAAAGCTAGCAACATTGCCTGTGTTGGTAATGGCCACTTCATAGCTAACCGTGGTTCCCGCATTCCCAGCTTGGGTGTCATCGGCCGACATGTCAACCCCATACACAGGGTCTACCAATTGGCAACCTGTCGCCGTTGTTTCGGAAATGCTCAAATCAAAGGGGCCGTTTGAGCCTGAATAACCATCCACCACAATAAAGTATTCAATGCCTGCAGAGGCATCAATGGAAACTTGTTCGGCGATGCCACCCAAGCCCTGTGTCATCCACCACCACACAATCGTTCAACGAACTCGAGCAAACGGATTCATACACAATCAATGATAAATCCTGCGCCCCTGTGCGGTCACAGCAGTTGGAGGTACAGCTTTGGTCAGTGGCAATGCTAAAGGCACGGTCAGGGCCAGTGCCCGTGCCCGTGTAGATAGCGCCACGGGGAGGGTCCACCGCCAACCCCATTGGTTGGGGCTGTACAGGTGGGGTCGGTGACATCGGCGGGCAAATCGTAGTCATCGGTTTTGCCCTAGGGTTGTGTCGCTAATGGGCCCCATTGGCAATGTGCCCAAAGGGGGCTGGTTGAAGCATCCACGCAAATATCGCCTGCGGTGGGGGCGGCAGGAGGGCGGTTTGATTCTTAGACCACCCAACAATGGCTCCCTAAAGAAGGAGGTGAATAACAAATAGAGAGAGAAATTTACGGCGCGTAACGGCCGTGACTAACGATTGAACCCACTGCAAAGTCATATTATGAATCTCCTTGATTTGGCCTTAAACGAAATTTTTGCGAATTTTAGGCACACCAACCCTTTACAAAAAAGTATACCCCAC
>JADJSZ010000084.1 GCA_016711405.1 Candidatus Hadersleviella danica
AAAATCAAAGCATCTAAAATTTAATTCAAGAATCTGCGAAGCATGTAATAGCGAGCGTACTCAACCGAGTGATTTGGAGTTTGATAGATTAAACGAAGAGGTGCAAAAGTTCATCGAGAGTGGAATTAATCCGATGAGTGTGTTTTCTGTTGGTGATAGGTATCTTGAAAATAAAGAACCATATCTGAATATATTTCGCTATTTTGCAAATTACTAAGCTGTCATATTGGCAGAAGCTGGTGCCCCTAGGCCTTACAGGTTAACAGAATTCGCAATAGGTCGAAGCACGCAGAATTGCGTTTGGTTATGGATCAAAGAAGATTGGGGATATAAGAACATCGAGTCTTTTATCGACCCTTGCCAGTACAGCGCCCACGGAGTCTCATTGTTTATGGAAGCAAAATAACAGGTACTGCCACTGGGTTTCATTCGACACTTACTATTGGTGCCGCTCAATATGTCTTTTATATTCACCTAGATGAAGAGATCCGAGAAATAGAGGTGGGATATCCAATATTTTTTAAAGGTGTTAATCTCGAGGGCTGAGCTATATAAAGACACCCCATTTACTCTGGAAGAGAATTTGCGCTTAGGTTTGGCGTAAACAATGCCTAACAAGCCAATGGGAGCTTGCTTCAACTTCTCCCCCTCCTCGGTGCCCACAATCAAGGTCCAGGGGTTGGCCGCATCGCTCCTGCTTTTGAATAAGGCACAATTTGTCTTGGGGGCTTGGTTGCTAAGATGCGGCCGTTTTCCCATGGCCGCTCAACCTACACAACCCAACCAAAGAAACTATCAAGATGAGCGACACAAACCAAAAAACATTTGAGGCAATTGTCCAAAAAGAAGGGAGCTTCACCTTTGTCGCCATTCCCTTCTCCCCCCGCGAAGTTTGGGGAGCCAAGCCACGGTATTCTGTGGCGGGAACCATCAACGGCATCCCCGTGCGCGGCACATTGGGGGTGTTGGCACAAGATTACTTTCTTCGTTTAGGAGCCGCATGGCTACGCGACACGGGCATTGAGGTTGGGGCAGCTGTCACTGTACAATTGGCCTTAGAAGGGCCGCAAGAAGACAATGTTGCCCCAGATATTGCCCAAGCTCTCGCCGAGAATGAAAAAGCCAAGACATTTTTTAATGGGCTACCCACCTTTTACCGCAAAAACTTTGTGCGCTGGATTGAAAGCGCCAAACGAGCCGAGACACGCGCCAAACGCATCCATGAAATGGTGGCACTTTTAGAAGAAGGCAAACGCGAGAAATAGAGGGGGATGGGGAGATGGGGGCGGTTCAGAAAGTGTCTACTCGAGTAAATAGTGAGTAGTGAATAGTGAATAGTTCTTCACTACTTACTACTGACTACTCACTACTCACTCATAAGTCTGTAACGAGTTTCGCCCCCCCCTCTTTCCTGCCCCTCCTGAATAAACACAAAAAAAACAGTGGATTTAGCCATTGCGGGGAACAATGTACCAAATCCACTGATTTTAGAACCAACTATGGGTGAGATAATCGGTCGGCCGCCTCAAGCCCTTTCCCTATCGTGTGTAACCATTTAAGTTATTGGTTATTGATTATTCGTGATTGGGGCGCTGGTAGGATGGACGAATAACAAGTAACGAATAACGCGTAACTCCCTTAGCTGGCGGTTTCTTTGGCGCGAATGAGCAAGACGGGGACATCGGAGTGGCGCACCACTTTTTCGGCCACACTGCCGAAGACAAAGCGGCCGAGGCCGCTACGGCCGTGGGTGCTCATCACAATCGCATCCACCCCTTTTTCGGTCGCCATTGTCAAAATAGAATCGGCTGGCGAAGGGTCGCCCGTAATATCCCAATCCGCTGTATGCCCTTGCTTGTTAAGCGAATCTGTGAGGGCTTGCAAATAATCTTGCGCCTCTTTGTCGGCCATGGTTCGCAATTGCCACATCAATTTGCTGGCATCGGGCGCCAAATCGGCCGAAGTTGGTTGTGGAGGAGAAATAACGCGTATAAGTGTTATTTTACCCCCCGATTTATGAGCCAAATCCACAGCATAAGGGATAGCGAGTTCGGCAAAGCCAGAACCATCGAGTGGGACGAGAACATGCTTGAACATAACTGTATTGCCTCCAGCGTGTCGTGAAACAGTTGCTAAATCTCTCCGTAGGCTAACATGATTCGGCCGTTGGTTCAACCTGCTTTTGTTTTCACTGAGGGTAGTGTAGGCCAATCGGCCGTTCCCCTGTAGTGACAAACATCACCTCCCACGGTGACAAATCGCCAGAGTGGGATAGGGACGGGACGGGGGACTAGGGACGAGGGACAGGGGTGGGAGGCAAGGCCACCTGCGCCAACTCCTCGGCCAGTGTGGCGGCCAGTTGGAACGCGTGAGGCGCAGGCATGGGGGCAGGGAGAGCCACGGCCGCCAACAGCCGCAACGCCCGCTCCTTCAACTCCACATTCACATGCGGGTCTTGCGCCACGGCCGTTAAAACTACCCCCGCCCGTTCGCCCAACCCGACCGCCCGCAACCACTCCCCCACCCCCACCAGCACCGTATTGGCATACGTTTGTAACCCCGCCGCCACCACCAAATCTAGCCCCTGCCGATACCATGCCCGCGCTTGAGCCAACTCCCCCTGCCCCGTCGCCGCATCCCCCAACCCCGCATAGGCGCGGGCCAACCCCATGCGGTTGTGAATATCGGTGTAAATTTGGCGCGCTTCGTCAAAAGCCACGGCCGCGCCCGCCCATTTTTGTTGCCGCCGCTGGCTCTCGCCCAACATCAGCCGCGCCATGGCCATGCCCGTCAGATTGCCCATCTTTTGGGGCAAGGCAAAGGCTGTCTCAAAATGGGTGTCGGCGGCCGTAAAATCCCCCAAAGCCAAGGCCGATTTGCCCAACTCCATGTGGCAATACCCCAAAAAGGTGGGGTTGTGGAGCGTTTGCGCCACGGCAAACGCTTGCTGGGCATGGCTTTTGGCCGTGCCATAATCGCCCAAGGCGATGTGTGCCCCCGAGAGAACAAAGTGGGCATACGCCTCGTTGTGCGGGTTTTGCTGGGTGCGGGCTTGCCCCAACGCCTTCTGGCCGAGTTGCACGGCCGCCCCAAAATCGGAACGCATCCACGCCACAATACTGCGAATGGTGGCGGGGTCTGTGCCCAACCCCACCGCATAGGGCAGGTTGAGCTGGGCGTAGAGCGTTTCGCTGGCTTGCAATGTTTGGTCGGCATCGGCCAGCCGCCCCAAAATCATGTGGGCGTGGCCTAGCTCGAGCAGGGCATAGGCCAGCGCGGGGGGAGCTGTGGGGTCGGCCGAGGCCGAAAGGGCTTGCACGGCCGTCTCAAACTGCTGGTAAAGCTCTTGGTTGTGGCTGTAATGGGCCAAATAGAGCTTGAGCGGCTGGGCCATTTTGCCCAAAATGGCCACCTCCTGATTGGCCGCCGCCCACTTCCACACGGCGCGAATGTTGTCTTGCTCTTGTTTTAGTTCAGCAAGGGTTTGCAAATCGTGGCGCAGGAGTTGGGGGAGGCGGCCGTGGCAAAAATCGGCCATGGTGTTGGCATAGGCGCTTTGGGTGGCCTGAAAAACGGCGAGATTGGCTTGCAAACGGCCGTAGCCAAATTGGCGCACCAGCGGGTGCATGGTGTAATGGGTCGGCTGGCGACGTTGCAACAACGCCTTGTTCAGCAAATGGGTCAGCGTGGTCAGCGTCGCCCCTGCCACCTGTTGCGCGGCCGAGCGGTCAAACGGCCCTTGAAAAATCGCCAAGCGGGCAAAAATATCTTGCTCCGCAGGGGTCAACCTCTGCCATGTCTGGTTTAGCACCGCCTGAATACTGCGATGGCGGGCGGGGCGGTTGGCCTGTTGCGCCTGCAAAATGTCTAAATCGCGCTGAATTTCGGCCACAATTTCGGCCACGGAGAGCGTTTTGACCCAACTGGCCGCCAATTCCAAAGCCAGCGGCATTCCCCCTGTCAGTTGACATAAAGCGACCACATCGGCCAATTCATCCGCCAGCACAAAGGGGGGGTGGATGCGTTGGGCGCACTGGGTAAAAAAGTCGAGCGCATCGGCGGCCGTTGCCTCGCCTGCCAGAGCCAGCCCGCCCACCGCGTACAGCGATTCACCGTGCAAGTTCAGTGGTTCACGCGAAGTGGCAACGACGACCACATGAGGCACCGCCTGCAACAGATCGGCCACAACATGGGCGGCCGTCAATACCGTCTCAAAATTGTCCAAGACGAGCAGGCCCGCCCAGTTTTTGAGCATGGCCAACAGTTGGTTGTGGGGGGGCTGGGAACCTGAGAAGACCAGCCCAAGCGCTTGGGCAATGGCCATAACAAGGCGCAAGGGCAGGCTCACGCCAGCGGTGGCCTCGGTTTCATCATCTAAATTAGTCAGGTCTACAAACCAGAGGCCATCGGGGAAATCGTGCTGGACTTGGGTGGCCACGGCCACGGCCAGCCGTGTTTTGCCAATGCCCCCTTCGCCCACAAGGGTCAGCAAGCGGGTATCGGGGTGGAGCAGTTTTTGGCGCAATTCGGCCAGTTCGGTCTGACGGCCGATGAAGGGGGTGACGGCCGTCGGCAAGGCCAACGGGCGGGGGCGTGGGGTGGCGATTGGCTCACCGGCCTTCAGGGTTTCATAAAGGGCTGTGGTCTCCCGTTCGGGGGCGATGCCCAGTTCGGCCGCCAGCAACGCTTTGCACTGCTCATATTGGCGCAGGGCGGCTCCCCGCTCGCCGCTGGCGGCCAGCAACCGCATCAGGGCGCGATGGGCCGATTCTTGCCACGGTTCCAAGGCCAACAGGTGCTGGGCTGTGGTTAGAGCCTGTTCGGGTGCGCCCACCCATTCATAGTGGGCGATGAGCCGGTTAAGGGCGGTGAGGGCTTGCATCCGCAACAGTTCGCGCCGGGCGGCCAGCCACTCGTCAAAAGCGGGGCTGTTGTCGAGGGCGAACCCTTCGAGGAGGTTGCGTTGGTAGAGGGATGCGGCCGTTTCCAACCACCCTTGGCAGATGACACAACTGGTGGCATGGCGGTGGGCATGGTGTCGGCTCTGGTTGAGGGCGGCCGTGAATTCCCACACATCTACCCCTGCCTCGGCCGCTGGGTTCCACTGCACCTCTTTGGTGTTCACCAGCAAAAAGGGGGTGGGCTGGCTTTCGTCTTGCAGGGTGTGGCGCAGGCGATGAATCGTTTTGCGGAGGTTGTTGAAAGCGAGGGCTTGGGGCTGGTCGCCCCAGAAGAGGCCGGCGAGGGTTTCACGGCGATGCGGCCGTTCTTTATCCAGCACGAGCAAGGCCAGCAAAGCGCGTTCTTTGTCCGAGCGGAACTGGGCAACGGCCGTGCCATCGAGAGTGAGCCGAAAATTCCCCAGTAAAGAAAGTGTCAGACGCATGGGCAAAATTATATCCATTTCACGCTCATAAACTGGCATTTAGTTTATGGGTGTATTGGTTTAGATGTGTATTCAATAGACCAATACACCACTACACCCATAAACCTTCAACTCCCTTTGGGAACGTTTTGGGAACGCTACGGGAACAGTCCCTCAGTACTATACAACCAATGAACCCCTCTGCCATTAAGTACCGCGCTTGGCTGTTGCGCCTGTGGCGCGAAACGCCTTCTGCCCCTTGGCGCATTGCCTTAGAAAATGTCTCCACGGGGGAGCGACAGGGCTTTGCCGATTTGGAGAGCATGTTGGCCTATTTACAAACAATCTGTGCTGGTGGTGAATCAGATTCGCTATTGGTTCCCAAGGAGTATGAATGATGAAAACACGTTTGCTAGGTCTCGTTTTAGGATTGGTGTGGGTGCTATCTGCTTGTGGGGGCGGTGAGCCAGCAGAGCCAGTAGTAGTGGCAGGGGCGGGGGATATTACGGCCGTGGTCGAACAATATCGCCAGCTTTTTGGTGGCGCCAACAACGGCGGCGTGCCCGGCACACAGCCCACGGGCTACCGCGAAATCAACTGGGATGGCGTGCCCGATGAGTTTGCCGCGCCCAATTTCATGCCGCCCGAATTTTTTAATGCCCCCACCGACCCACGGGCACGGGGAGCGTTTTTCACAACTCCCGGCCAAGGGGTACAGGTGAGCGCCAACCCCACCAATGCGGGCGGGTTGTTGCCCTATTTTGGCCACATTAACCCCGCCTATGCGGAAAGTTTTAAGACGTTGAGCGAGGAGCGGCTCTTTTCGCCAATTGGAAGCAACATTGTGGATTTGACCTTTTTTGTGCCGGGAAGCAACACGCCAGCGGCCGTGCATGGCTTCGGCGCGGTCTACACCGATGTGGATACCACCCACACCGCCTTTGAGTATTTCGACAAGGACAACAATTCGCTGGGGTCGTTTGAAACGCCCGTGGCGGACAATGGCTTGTCGTTTCTGGGGGTCTATTTTGAAGAGCCAATCGTCTATCGCGTCCAAATCCGCTATGGCACGGCCGCCCTTGGCCCCGATGACAGCGAGCAATATGACGTGGCCGTGATGGACAACTTTATCTATGGGGAGCCACAGCCGTTGCCTTAAAGAAAGGGCAGGTTAGTGGCAGGTTGTGGTAGTTATATAACTTGTACACCAAGGGTGTTCGTGGTGTTGGTTTGTGCCAACGTTTCTCGGGGTGCCCTTATCGCAATGTATTTACCGCAAGGAGATTTTTCGCATGAAAACAAGTTCTCGTCTAATCCAACTATTCACGGCCGTTCTCCTCTTCCTCTTCACCCTCGCCACCAGTTCGACCACCTTTTCGGCCGCGCCATCGGCTACTTTCACTGTCAATGCCAGTTTTGATGCCATAGATGCCAACCCCGGCGATGGCATTTGCGCCGTCACGGCCAATTTGGGGAGTGCTTGTACGTTGCGGGCGGCCGTGGAAGAAGCCAACCTCAATGTAGGGGCGGATATTATTAACCTGCCCAGCGCCGTTTACCTCCTCACGATTGCGGGGGGTGAGCAAACCAATTTCCCAAACGTGCGGCTCAATGATTTGGATTTGACCGATGCGGCGGGGGTGACGATTAACGGCAACGGATCCACCATTATTCACACGGCCGTGCCCAACGCATTTAATGCCTCTACAGCCGTGTTTGAACTGGCCATAGATGCCGTTGCAGTGATAGACAACATCATCATCGAAAATTCGGCCCAAGGCTACCGCAACAACCAAGGCACCTTGACCATTACCAATGGGGTAGTACGCAACGGCCGTGCCAGCACCAGCGGGACAACCTTTGATAGCAGTGCCATTTTGAGCACAGGCGATTTGACAGTAGACAATTTCACCGTTAGCAACATGCCGCCCGCGGCCAACGTCTTTGGTGGAACCATCACCGCCAGAGGGCAAGGCACAACCATCAACCTCTCCAATGTCCATATCACCAATCCCGGTGATATGGGTATGAGCCTTGGCGGCAACAACAATTCCGCCACCCTCACCAATAGCAGTGTGGATGGCAGTGACGAATCTGGTTTGATGATTACGAGTGGGCAAGTCACCATTGTCAACAGCACCTTCAGCAACAACGCCTTAGGCGGCCTTGAGGTTTTCCATATAACAACATTCGGTAGTGCGCCCAACATTGATATAAGCAATTCCACCATCAGTGGCAATACGGGGCGAGGCGGGGTGCATTTTTCAATGGGATAGGGGTCAACGTCCAACTTAACAATGTCACCATCACCAACAATCAGGGAGGCAGTAATGGCGGCTCGTTTGCAGGGGGCGTGACCATTCCCGCCGCGACCCAATTTTCGGCGCGTAACAGCATTATTGCGGGCAACACCAGTCCCGTCTCCTCGGCCGATTGTAGCGGCACTGTGCAATCGCAAGGGCACAACCTGATTGGTAGCACCACGGGTTGCACGATTAGCGGCTCTACCATCGGCAACATTGTCAACCAATCGCCCGCCTTGGGCACACTAACCGACAATGGTGGTTCTACACTCACCCACAAACCATTGACAGGTAGCCCCGTGCTCAATGCGGGCAACCCCGCCGCCCCCGGTGGCGGTGGCAATGCGTGCAAGGCGCAAGACCAAATTGGGGCAAATCGGCCGCTCGGCTCGGCCTGTGACATTGGCGCGGTGGAAGGGCTTCGGGCGCGGCCTATGCCCCCACCCTCACCACCCTCTCCCCAACAGCACCACCGCTGGCGGCGCAAGCTTCACCCTCACTGTCAATGGCAGTGGGTTCAATGCCAGCGCCATTGTGCGCTGGAAGGGACAAAACCGCCCCACCACCTTTGTCAGTGCCAACCAACTGCAAGCCACTATTTCAGCGGCCGATATAGCCATTGGCCAAATAGCAGGGGTGACAGTCTTCGACCCCGTGCAAGGGGTTAGCTCCAACAGCGTCAACTTTACGGTCAACAATCCCGTGCCAACCGTAACAACCAGCACGCCCACGACAGCTGGGGGAGGGCGAGGGGCTAAAGTGACCATTAACGGCACCAACTTCAACCCCAGTTCCCAAGTGGTGATGGATGGCACACCCCTTGCCACGACCTTTGTCAGTAGCACCCAAGTCAAAGCAGTGGTGCCCAGTGCCTCCACCGGCACTGTGCGAACCTTGCGGGTCAGCAACCCCACCCCCGGTGGGGGAACCTCGGGCACATTTGTCACGCTCACCCACATTGCAATCTTCCCGCCGCAGGTTGGCATTGGCTCGTTTGCGGATGAGATTGATGCGGCGACGCTGATAGGTGAGCTAACCCTTGGCTGGGTTCACCCCGAAGATTGGCGTGACCTCGACACGATGGAAGTGCGTTTGCTGGATGAAGACGGCCGTGTCGTCCTCTGGCTCGGCTTTTTGGAAGATTTTGGAACCCACGGCGCACTGGTCATTCGGGATGCCGAAGGGCGCATCGCCAGCATCGGCTTCCCCGGCGATGAAACCAGCCTGAGCAGTGAAATCGGCACGGTGGAGATGGCCGATAGCCTCATCAACGCCGCACCGGGCACAACCATTGAAGCAGTGTATGCTGTGCAGTTTGATGCGGCCGTGCGCGGCCGAACCTTCGCCGTCGAAATTAGTGCCAACAACAACGAAGCCAACAACAGCGAAGGCCACGGCTTCGAGCCAGTCGGCAACATCACCATTCCCAGCCAAATCTTCCTCCCCCTTGTGACGCGGTAGCAGGAAGAGAGTGAGTAGTAGTGGTGAGTAAAAGTGAGAGGTGAGAGGTGAAAGGTGTTCGCATTTTTTACTTCTCACTTTTCGCTTTTCACTTCCTCGCCCCTCTCCCTACTCACACCACACGACTATGCTATACTTGGGGCTTATGAGTACATTACGCCTGCTACTTGTTGATGACCATGAAGTTGTGCGGCTGGGCATGAAAGCCCTGCTTGAGAGACACCCCCATTTTACGGTGGTGGCCGAAGCTGGCACGGAGGACGATGCCGTAGACCAAGCCCTAACCTTCAAGCCCGATATTATCCTCATGGACATCCGCTTGGCGGGTGGCAGTGGCATTGAGGCTTGTCGGCGCATTACCCACGAATTGCGGGAACCAAGTGATTATGCTCACTTCCTATGCCGAAGATGAGTTGCTGTTTAGTGCTATTCGCGCAGGAGCCACGGGGTATGTGCTGAAGCAGGTGGGCAGTGGGGAACTGATTCGCGCCATCGAAGCCAGCGGCCGTGGGGAAGCCACCCTCGACCCCTCCATGACCCAAACAGTTTTGGACGAAGTGCGCCGCTCGATTAAAAAAGAGGAGGCCGTCGCCTTTGTGGAGCTAACCACCAAAGAGCGGCGCGTGCTGGCCTTGGTCGCCGAAGGGCACACCAATCGGGACATTGCTTCAGAGCTGTTTTTGAGCGAGGGCACTGTGCGGAACTATGTCAGTAGCATCTTCTCTAAACTCGGCCTCGCCAACCGCGCCGAAGCCGCCGCTTATGCCATTCGGCACAACCTCAAAGAACATTTGATGTAGGGGAGGGGGATTGCGGAATGGGGAATGCGGATTGCGGAATAAATACGCTCCCCCTACTCCTCTGCTCCTCTGCTCCTCTGCTCCCCTCCCCCCATGCCTTACCAAGCCCTCGAAGCCCTGCACCGTGCCGCCCTGCTCGTGGCCAGCGAGCGGGATTTGCCCCATGTGTTGCAACACATTGTGGATGGGGCGCGGGAATTGGTGGGGGCGCAATATGCCGCCTTGGGCGTGCCCGATGAAAACGGCCGCCTGCACACCTTCATCTACAGCGGCCTGACGGCCGAGCAAGCCCGCCACATGGCCCACTTGCCCCTCGGCCGTGGCTTGTTGGGAGCCATCATCCACGAACAAACCAGCATCCGCCTGCCCGATTTGGCGCAAGACCACCGCTCCGTTGGTTTCCCCGAGGGACACCCCCCCATGACCAGCTTTTTGGGCGTGCCCATTGTGCAAGATGGGGCGCCATTGGGCAATTTGTATTTGACCAACAAATTGGAGGCGGCCGAATTTACCCCCTATGACCAGCAGTTAGTCGAAATGCTGGCCGCCCATGCGGGGCAAGCCATTGTTAAAGCACAATTTTACGAGGCGGATGCCCAGACACAGGCGTTGTTGACCCGACGCAATCAACAGCTAACTGCTCTGAGCGAGGCGGCGCGGGCGATTAGTGCCAAGCTCAATCTGGACACCGTGTTGCAGATGATTGTGGATGAGACCCGCACCCTGTTGGGGGCGCAATATGCCGCACTGGCCGTCCCTTCCCCCACGGGGCAAATCGAAACATTTGTCTTTAGTGGCTTGGCCGATGAGGAAGCCCGCAAAATGACCCATTTGCCCATTGGTGGGGGACTGTTTGGCCACATTATCCACGGCAAAGAGAGCTTTCGCGTGGCGAATATGGCTGGTTCCCCCCACTCGTCGGGTTTCCCAGCCCACCATCCCGCCATGACCAGCTTTTTGGGTGTGCCCATTTGGGGAGCCAATGAGCAGGTGGTGGGCACTATTTATTTGACCAACAAGCAGGACGCGGCCGAATTTTCGCCCCACGACCAAGAATTGGTGGAGATGGTGGCCGCCCATGCGGCCGTGGCCATCCAAAATGCCCAGCTTTACGAGCGTGTGGAGCAGTTGGCCGTGTTGGAGGAGCGCACCCGCATTGGCATGGATTTGCACGATGGGGTTATTCAATCCATCTATGCTGTGGGGCTGACCCTAGAAACGACGCGCATGGTGGTGCCCGAAACGGAAACGGACGCGCAAATGTTGCTGGGCACGGCCGTGAACGCCCTGAACGATGCCATTCGGGATATTCGCAACTATATTTTGGATTTACGGCCGCGCCGTTTTCAGGGAGATTTGGGCGAGGGGCTTCGCCAATTGGTGCGCGAATTTCAGGCCAATGCGCTGACCCCTGTGGATTTACAGCTCGCTTCAGGGCTAGACCGGCTCCCGTTTAAGGTGGCGCGAAGCCTGTTTCTCATCAGCCAAGAGGCGTTGGCCAATATCGCCCGCCATGCCAAGGCGAGCCAAGTGTGGGTGGACGTGGTGTGGCGGCCGTCGGCCATTGCCCTGACGATACGGGACAACGGCCGTGGCTTTGACCCCGAGGACAAAACCCGCCGCGTCGGCCACGGGCTGGCCAACATGCCCCAACGCACCCGCGATTTGGGCGGCCAATACGACATGCAATCGGCTCCCAAAGCTGGCACGACAATTACGGTGGAAATCCCCCTCCGCCTCCCCCTCACGCATGATTAGTGGCTAGTGGTTAGTGATTAGTGGCTCAGTGGGACGCACCCTAGCCACTCGCCACTAACCACTAATCACTCCCCGCCGCTACAAATTCTTGCGCTTTTTGGTAGGCGTTTTTGCTTTTGACAAATGTTTCGCCGACCAGAATGGCATCTACGCCCATGTCGCGCATCATTTGCACATCGGCGGCCGTTTTTAGGCCGCTTTCGCCCACCACCACCACATCGGCGGGGATGAGGCGACGCAGGCGGGCGGTGTTCTCAAAATCCACCTCAAATGTTTGCAAATTGCGGTTGTTGATGCCGATGATGTTCGGCCGTGGCTCGAGAGCCAACATGCGCCCCAACTCTTCTTCAGTGTGGACTTCGACCAAGACCCCCATGCCCAGTTTGTGCGAAATGGCCATTAGTTCGCGGATATCGCCATCGCCTAAAACGGCCGCAATAAGCAAAATAGCATCTGCCCCGGCCGAGCGGGATTCGTACACCTGATAGGGGTGGAAAATGAAATCTTTGCGCAGGACGGGAACCTTCACCCGCTCGCGCACATTCCGCAAATCTTCCAGCGTGCCCTGAAAATGGCGCGTATCGGTTAGCACGGAGATAGCCCGCGCCCCCGCTTTTTCATAGGTGACGGCCAGTTCGGCCGCGTTATAGCGGTTCATCAGCAACCCTTTGCTGGGGGAGGCTTTTTTGCATTCGGCAATGAGGCTTACGCCGGGCAGGCTGAGGGCGGCCTGAAAATCCCGCGCACGGGGAGCAACTGAGGCAAACGCCCGCACATTCTCATAGGTTATTTCGCGCATCGTCTTGGGCAATTGCTCGCGGTGGTGGAGCATAATGGCATCCAAAATTTTGCCACGTTCTATCATTTTGTTGGAAACGCTCATGGGAGGTTATTGGTTACTCGTTATTGGTTAGCGGTGTGTTAGGTTTGTAGTGGCGGCTTTAGCCGTTATTTTCTTCCACAATAGATAAATTTTGCGGATAACAATACTTGCTGACCGAAAAACAATTTGTTGATCCAAAATTTGGAGTCATTCAGTTCCGTAACGGCTAAAGCCGCCACTACAAACAGGCTATTGGGGCAATTTTTCGGCGGGCACATCCCGCAAACGGGGGTTGGCCGCGTCGCGGGGGGAGATGATGGGGTCGCTTAGTCCCCAATCGAGGGCTAAGTCGGGGTCGTTCCATGCAATGCCAAATTCGTCTTGGCTGTCGTAATAATTATCCACAATATAGGTCAGGATGATGTCGTCGCTGAGACCTGCAAAGCCGTGGGCCACGCCGACGGGGATGAACAGCCCGATTCTGTCACTGGCATCCATGTCTATGGATTCGGTGGCGCGGAAGGTGGGGGAGTTGGGGCGAATATCTACCAGCCCGGCACGGATACGGCCGTGCATGACGCACCAATAGTCCACCTGCTTAAAATGGTAATGCAACCCACGCACCACCCCCCCGACCGATTCGGAGCAGTTGGTTTGGATGATGTCCCAACTGCGTTGGGGGAACCATTCTTTGCGGAAGGTTTCGGTAAAACGGCCGCGCTGGTCGCCAAACGCCTTCAGCTTGGCCACAAACACGCCTTGGATGAGGGAGGATTCGATGAGTTCGGGCATAGGAGGGGGGTAGGGGAGCAGGGGAGCGGAGGAGCAGAGGAGATGGTGTTAGTAGGCTGTTTATCTTTTCTCTTTTCTCTCTTCCTCTCCTCCCTATCTGATTTCAGGAATCGTAACGGGCTGGTCGAAGCCTGAGTAGTTGGTTTCTAGGGTCAGGGTGAGGGTTTGGTCGCCGATGCGGGTGTTGAGGATGGAGGTGCTGGCGTGAATGAGGCCATCTGTTTGCCCCACCCACAGCCTGCTGGATAAGGTTTGGCTATCGGGCGCGACGGGGAGATGCCTGCCCCGTACCATGTCTCGAAAAGGTTGTACGCTTGGGTGTCGAATTCGACGGCCACCACGCTCATGGTTTGACCACCCAATTCTTCTTGCCCCACAATGGCGGCCGAACGCACATATTGGTTGGCGAAGAAGAGCAATCGGCCGTTTTGCACCCGCACCAGCTCATGCAAAATAATGGAGGCGGGCGCCGTGCCGCCGACGGGTTGCCAACTGGTGTCACCTTGCCGCCCCCACTGCTCTGCTCCAATTTGGACCAATTCTAGCAGGGGAGCCTCGGCCGCGTTGGTGAGGACGCGGGTGGTGCAATGCGCTTCTTCGGAGCCGAGACGCAGGGCACAGGTCGTTTCGGTTTCTTCGACGAGTGCCCCGTTTTGGCTTCCCGTGATGTGTGTTGTCCATTGGATGGTTTGCAAGGCGAGGGTGCGCTGGGCGGCCGTGGCCAGCAAGCCTGCGGCCGAACTGCCATCCACAGTGGCTGTGGCGGCAGGGGCGGATACGGCCGTTTGCTGCCCCCGCAGGAACGGCCGTGGGGGAAACGGCCGCTTCTTGGCAACCCAACCCCACCAAACAAAATAGGAGAACAAACCAATAAGAACGCATGGGTAGGGGATTATAGACGATAGTCGCGTGAAAAGTGAAAAGTGAGAGGGAAAATAACTATTCAGATATAGTTTGTCGGGGCGGCTTTAGCCGTTTTTTCTAGCCACAGGGCGCATGTTTTTCTCGAAACCCTTGGCATTTTTGTGCCAAGAGGCTCCCTCACCCCTAGAGTTCCCATGACAAAAAAAAGCTCAATTTTTGTTAAAAATTGAGCTTCTGAGGGTCTGTACGGCCGCTTCAACCTGTTGGAGAGCACAGCGCCACCTCTCCCTCTACCTCAAATCTGGCTAGTCAAAAACCAACCCATGCGCTTTATATTCACCCCAACCAAGGAAATCATTGCGCTTCTGGAGTGCCTCGGCAAACGTCTCCGCTTCGACGATACAGATAACGCGGGCATCCGCCTCCATGAGGTGCTCGGCCGATCTCCCGCCCGCTGGGAGAAGGGTGTAGGAGCTTTCAGACTCCGAGTGCCAAATCTCATATTTCATGCACTCACCTTGAGGAGTGTTCAGTGTTCAGTAATCAGTGTTCAGACACATATACCAGAAATAGCACCCACTAATTACTAATTACTGCCCTCCCCCCCCTCGGGCTTGTACGATTGCAACACTTGCACGTAATTCGCCCGCTCAAAGGCGGTGGGATTGTGTACCATGCGCTGGCTCATGCGCCCTTGCATTTGGCCCATATTGGCATAGCCGTGGTGTTCCATCCATGTCTGCACTTCGGCCAAGGTGCTGGCTACATGGCCAATGCCGTGCTTCAACACGGCCGAGGCCATCATGGCCACATCTGCCCCTGCGAGGAGCGATTTAATGACATCGGCGGCCGTGTGCACTCCGCCCGTAATGGCCAAACTCGTTTGCACCTGCTTGTACAAAATGGCCACCCAGCGCAAGCGCAAACGCAACTCTTCCGAGGTGCTATATTGCAAATTCGGTATCACCGTCTCCGTCTCAAGGTCAAAATCTGGCTCGTAGAACCGATTAAACAACACCACCCCATCCGCCCCCGCCTCGGCTAATTGATGGATAATGTTGGGAATGGAGCTGAAATAGGGATTGAGCTTCACCGCCACAGGGATGGTCACACTCTCCTTCACCGCCTCCACCAACCGCACATACATGCCCTCCACTTCACTGCCCACAATATACGTTTCGGTGGGCAGGTGGTAGATGTTTAGCTCGAGCGCATCCGCCCGGCCGATTGCAACATGCGGGCGTAGCGAATCCAGCCCCCTTTGGAGTTGCCATTGAGGCTGGCGATGATGCGCATATCCCCGCCACCTTTTTGGCTTGGTAAATGGTGGCCAAGTAGTTGCCCGACCCCTTGTTGAATTTATCCATGCGCGGTGTATTTTGCAGGAGGGTAGGGAGTGGGTATTTGTCTTCGTGTTGCAAATACCAATCTAGTCCTGCATCTTCCAATTGAATTTGTTCCTCAAACAGCGAGGGCAAAATGACCGCCCCTGCGCCTGCTTCGGCAAATTTTTGGATGTTTTCGAGACTGGCGGTGAGGGGAATGGAAGAGACGACTAATGGAGAGGGCAAGTCTAGGCCAAGATAGGTGGTTTGGAGATGGGTCATGCTGTTTTTAGTGGTTAGTGATTAGTGGTTAGTGGCTAGTGATGAGTGGCTAGAGGTCGTGGCGCTTGTGTTTATGCGCCACTAACCACTGCTCTTAATAACCATGCGAAAAATATCCGCTTCGGTGAGGATGCCGATGAGTCGGCCGTTTTCCAACACGGGCAGAGCCGTCAGGTGGTGTTGGAGCATGGTTTGTGCGGCCGTGGCCACCAACTCATGCGCCGCAATGTGGGGCAAAGAGGCTGATGATGACACCACATCGGCCACCGTGCTGGGGGAAACGGCTGTCTCCTCCTTGGCCTCGCTGGCGGCCACAGTTAGCTTCGCCTGATAAACATCCGTTTTGCTGATGAGGCCAATGAGCCGCTGATCCGCGACGACAGGCAAATGGCGCACGTGTAACGCCTTCATCAATTGGTGCGCCTCATCCAAAGTTGCCGTGGGGCTAACCGTGGTCGGGTTGGGGGTCATCCATGTGCGGACAATTTCTTGTTGCATCTTGTTCTCCAAAAGAGCCAGAGGAGAGGAGTGAGAAGTAAAAAGTGAAAAGTGGGGCTATAAGGCCTCAACTTTTCACTTTTGACAACTCCCCCGAATGGCTAACTGTATTTACCCTTTCACCAAGTCCCAGCCACTGTATTGTGCTTGGAATAACTCTTTATTGGCGGCGGATTGTACCTGATTTGCCGATACCTCTGTAGCCGCAAACTGGGTCAGAAAATCGCTAACAGTGATGATGCCCACCAGTTGACCTTGGTCTACCACAGGCAAGGCACTGATTTTGTGGAGGCCGAGGAGTTCGGCCGCGTGTTGGGCGGCCGTTTCAGGGGTCACGGTGATGGGATTGGGGGTCATGCAACTTTCGGCGAGGGCGGTGGGGAACACGGCCGTGTGCCGTGCCTGCCGCACATCCCTATCCGTCAGGATGCCAATGAGTTGGCCTTCCTCGTCTACCACGGGGAGGTGGCGGCAATTTTCGGCCGTCATCAAATCGGCCGCTTCTGGCAACGGTAGCTCTGGCAAAATCGTTATCGGATTCGTCGTCATCAAATCATTGACTGTGAACATGCTATTTTCTCCTGCGCCAGAACGCATTGCGACTATTCTTCTTTAGAGGGGTGGTTACATCCTCGCTCAAAGTGTACAGAATAACCCATTCTAATGCGGCGTGGCAAACGTCATTGCCTAGCAATGACATTCGTTACTAACCCTTCCCAGAGGTCATGGCATAATGCAAGAGGAAGAGAGCCAGAGAGGGGGGGCGGAGGGGCAGAGTAGCGGAGGAGCGGAGGAGAAGGTTGAACGAATAACCAATAACCAGTAACGAGTAACGAGTAACTCAGTATGACCGACTTAGCCATTGCCAACTGGATGACAACTGATGTGGTGACAGTGCATTTAGACACCACCTTGCCCGAAGCACATGAGTTGATGACCAAGCACAAAATCCGCCGCCTGCCTGTGGTGAATGATGCGCGGGAGTTGGTGGGGATGGTGACACTGGGGGATTTGCGCGAAGCACGGCCGTCCTCCGCCACCTCCCTCAACGTGTGGGAACTCAACTACCTGCTGGCCAAACTCCGCATCAGCGACTTTATGAGCAGAACGCTCATTACCATTGCTCCCGAAACCTCCGTCGTGGAGGCGGCGCGGCTCATGCTGGCCCATAAAATCAGCGGCTTGCCCGTGGTAGATGCCCACGGCACATTGTGCGGCATTATCACCGAGACCGATTTGTTCCGCGTAATGGTGGAAAAATTAGGGGCGAAGAA
>JADJSZ010000085.1 GCA_016711405.1 Candidatus Hadersleviella danica
TATATTTGGTCATAAGAATTTCCTTGAGGGATAGTAACTATTCCAATTTAGTTGGTAGTGGCGGCTTTAGCCGTTTTCCTAACTCATAGCACACAGGCTTTCTCTAATCCCTTTGCCGTTTTTGCGCCTTTGCGCCGTAGCGTTCCACGATTTTGATAAACACGCGAACAGTGAGAGGGCGAAGGTGGTTTGCACGGGAAGAATGGTGGGGTGGGGATAACTATAAAGTTTGCTCGGCGACGTAGTGAAGTGGTAAGGCATGGGTATGCAAAAATCCTGATCACCGGTTCGAAGATCCGGTCGTCCTCCTCTCAGATGCTATTGTGCCCCTCTTATTAGGGGGTGCAACTCATCAAAAAGGTCAATAAGCAATTGACACATCTAATAAAACCGCTGGCAAATTGCCGGCGGTTTTTGACGGAAAACCACTTTTAGGAAGCCACACCTATAGCCTGATTACCCATTTAGCTTGGGGTTATTGGCGTGCCGCTCTTTATCGCGGGTGGTCTTTTTGTGGGGATTGCGCTCGATAACGGCGCGGTCAATCACCCTGTTTGGTTGGACAGACAGACCAACACAGCACATCCCGGCCATTTCGTCAGCCATGTCGGCCACGGCCCGTCTCCACTCTCTCGGGGCGCTTAAAACTCTGCTCTCGCCTTGGCAACCTCACCATCAGCCGCGCCACGCCCCCTCCTCTTGCCATGGGCAGGGCGGTGTTGGTTAGCTCGGCGTAATAGCGCACACCAATTGGTGTTTTAACCCATTCATCTACAATTTGTTGGTATTGTCGAGTTGTTAAATCTTGCATAGGGGGTTGGGACTAAGGACTAAGGACGGGGACGAATGACAAATGACGAGGGACGAATGACCACTTCTCAGATATAGTTGTAACGGTTTTGCGGCCGTTGTGCCAATCCTCGAAAACCAACGCCTCATCCCCCAAAGGAGTGATTTATATCTGAGCAAAGCAAGCTGGATAAAGAGCTGGTCTTAACCTTGGTCAACGAAAAGCGGCTGAAAGAGTTGCGTGCTTTGCTCGAGGAGTACCACCTGCCGATATTGCGGGTTGTTGGATGAGGTGCCATCGAAAGCGGCCGTGGTCATCTTTAGCCGCTTGCCCATCGAAAATGGCGGGCGAAGTGCTAGACAGAGCAGGCAGTTTGGTGCGCATAAAGAGCTGGCCGAAGAAGTAGACGATGAGATTTTGGCTAATATCCTCGACGAATTGCCGATGGACGACGCGGCCGAGTTTTAGAAGACCTGCCCGACCAAGTTCCGGACAGGTTGCTCGATTTGATGGAACCCGAGTGGGTAGAAGATGTTGCGCGAAATCCTCAGCTACGATGAAAAAAGGAATTGTGCAGGGCAGATGACCACCGATGTGGCCGCCTTGCGACGGCAGTCGGACGGCCGCTGAAGCCATCGAATCCATGCGTTCGCTCCAAGATATAGAAACCTTTCACTATCTCTATGTGGTAGACCGCCACCATATTCTCATCGGGGTGGTTCCCATCCGTTATTTGTTGCTGGCTGGCCCGACCAACTCATTGAAGAGTTGATGATAGACAATGTTCTCTCGATTAAAGGTCACGGCCGACCAAGAGGAATTAGCCGATTTCATGTCCAAATACGACTACACGGCCATCCCTGTCAGTAGACGACGAAGGGCATTGTTGGGCGTCGTAGCCGTGGACGATGCCTTGGACGTGTTAGAAGAAAAGCCACCGAGACGTTCAGCCCGGTTAGGTGGCTCTCAACCGCTCGACCGGCCTATTTTAATGCCTCGGTTTATACGGTGGCGGGTAAACGGGTGGGCTGGCTCCTGCTACTTTTTGCGACAGGTTCACTCACGGCGGGGTTTCGCTCGTCTTCAGCGATGTGCTGGTGCGCCTGCCGTTCCTGACGCTTTTCGTGGCCTTGCTGATAGGCACGGGCGGGCAATGCGGGCACGCAAACTGTGGCGACGATTATTCGCGCCATCACTTTGGGCGAGGTGCGGATTGGCGCCTCGGCCGTGCATGGCGGCGCGAAGTGGCCGTGGGTCTCATGCTCGGGTTGGCGATGGGCGTGGTAGGGTTTGCTTTCGCCGCCCTCAGCACCCCGGCGATTGGCAATGCCCTGCGGATGGGCTTGGTCATTGCTCTTTCCCTGCCCGCCATTGTGGTCTGGTCTACGACCATTGCCACCCTTGTGCCCATTTTGGCCGACCATTGGGGCATTGATGCGACGATGGTGAGCGTCGATGATTAGCACGGTGGTAGATGCCACTGGTTTGGGGATTTACTACCTGCTGGCGGGGCTTATTTTTGGGATTTTGATAGGCGACTATAGTTACAACGGCCGAAAACTGCTGGTTGATAGGGAGTGGTATATAAGTCTATTGGTGTAGTAGTGTATTAAAATAGACCAATACCCACTCCACCAATAAAACTAAAATGCCAGATTATGAGCCTGCAAAATATAGACAACCCTTTTGGCCAGCCTGCCTTAGTCAGCTAAAATGCTAACCAACGCACCAATTTACAGGATTGCTCATGTCTCAAGAAAAAAATTCAACTTATTGTCACGGGGGCGAATCCGCAGGGATGTTTGGCTATCAGCTTTGCACCGGCGCAACCATTGCGGGGCAAGTCGCCCTCTTTCCTGAAGAAGAAGTCAAAGTGCCGCCGTGTAACTGTTTCCCTCGAATGGCGTACCGAGGGGCGCGGCACCGCCAGCCAAAAAGTGGCCGAGAAACACCTCCACGAAGGGGATTTTAATCGGTCTCTTGCCCCAACAATTTCCCTTTCTCGCTCACTGTTCCCGAATCGCCGTGGAGCTACGACGGCCGCTACATCAAAATTGTCTGGGAACTCATCGCCAACGTGAATATTCCGTGGGGGGCGCGATTGGGTCGCTACGCAACAGTGGTGGTGGAGCCAGAAGGCGGTGAGGGAGAGGGGGAGAACCAATAACCAATAACGAATACCCCGTAACCAGTAACATCCCATGACCAATTACGAATTTTGCAACTTAGTGTGGAAGAAGGGGGGTGGCCACCATTGTGCTAAATCGGCCGCCTGCCAACGCGCTCAACGCGCAAATGACGTATGAACTGTTTCAAGCGGCCGTGTATTGCTCGGCCACCCGCCATTCGCGCCGTCGTTCTCACAGGTGCGGGCAAGCTGTTCTGCGCGGGCGGCGATTTGCCCGAATTTGCGGCCGCCGACAATCTCGATGCTCATCTGAAAGTGATGACCACCCACTTGCACGCGGCCGTCTCCCGCTTTGCCCGCATGGATGCCCCCCTGATTGGGGCGATTAACGGCACGGCGGCGGGCGGGCTTCATCCTCGCTTGCGCCTGCGATGTGACCTTGGCGGCCGAATCGGCTAAGTTTACGCTGGCCTACACGGCCGCTGGTCTCACCCCGATGGCTCCTCCACGGATCACCTCCTGCCCCGCCTCGTTGGGTTGCGTCGGGCGGTGGAATAGGCGCTCACCAATCGGCGGCTCAGCGCGGCCGAAGCACTCGAATGGGGGCTGGTCAATCGCGTTGTGCCAGACGACCAACTGCTGGCCGAAGCACACAAACTGGCACGGCAACTGGCTCAGGGGCCAACGGCCGCGTTTGGCGCCACCAAACGCCTCTTAGCCAACGCCCTCAATGAATCGCTGGAAACCCAAATGGAGAATGAAGCACAAAGCATCATCGCCATTGGCAAAACGGCCGATGCCCAAGAGGGGATAGATGCGTTTCTGAACAAGCGCGTGCCGGAGTTTGGCCGTAAGCCGTAAGCTATAAGCCGTAAGCTCAGGCATTTGCTTACGGCTTACGGCTTACAGCTTACGGCTACCTTGGTAGACGCACACTGACTTCTGTGCCCGTGGGCAGGGGGATGAGGCGTAAACGGCCGCTTAAATCGCTTTCCACCAGCGTTTCGGCGATTTCCAAGCCCAGCCCTTTGGTGTAATCGGCGGGCAAACCACGGCCGTTGTCGCGCACGACCACAATGTATTCGGCGGCCGTTCGGCCAAGCGAGATTTCCACCCGTCCCACTTCCCGCCCCGCAAAACCATGTTCAAGGGCGTTCAAGAGTAGTTCGTTGACCACCAGCACAAGGGCGGTGGCCTCTTTGCTGGGCAAGAACAACGCCTCGCCCAACACCTCAATGACAATTTGCTGGTGCGGCGCTGTCATCATTTGGGCGGTGGTGGGGGCGATGAGGCGCAGAAAGTCGCGAACATCTAACAGCCGAAACCCCTTGGTGGAAAGCTCCTCATGGACGGCCGCAATGCTTTGGATTCGGCTGATGTTCAGTTCGAGAACCTCGGCCGTGGTTAGTTTATGCGCGTCCGCCATTTGCAGACGCATCAGCATGGCCACCGTTTGCAGATTGTTCTTGATGCGGTGGTGCATCTCCCGAATGACGGCCACATTCGTCACCAATTGGGCATTTTTCAAGCCCAAGGCCGTTTGGTTGGCCAGGTGAAGAGCGACTGCTGTTCCTTCGCTGAACTCGCGGGGGTATGGGTGTAGCAAGCCATCACCCCAATGACACGGGCACGGACTTGGAGCGGCACGGCCAGCATGGAGACCAGCCCTTCGGCGCGGGCGAGGGTTTGGCCAAGGTAACGGCCGTCTTGGCGCACATCCCACACGACCATGCTTTGCCCCGTTTGGGCGACATGCCCAATCACCCCTTCGCCCACACGCAGGGGGGGGCGCGGCCGATAATCCCCCAATTCGCGCCGCGCCGAGCGCAATTCTAAGTATTGCCCTGTTTCGTCGAGCAAAAAAATGGAGCAAACGGCCGCGCCCATCGTCTTGGCCGCCATTTCCGTCACCACATCCAGCAAATCGCCCAAGTATTGGGGCTGTCACCGCTTCGCTCAGGCGGGCGAGGAGTTTGTAGCTCTTGCAATTGGCGGTGCTGGCTGTCGTAAAGTTGGGCTTTGGCCAGTGCCCCGCCGCCAAATCGGCAATCAGGGCGAGTAGCTCCACCTCCTGTGGCGTAAACGGATGGGGCTGGAAGGTTTTGCACGTTCATCGCCCCAATGGGCTGTTCTTCGATGGCCAGCGGGACGGCCAGCAACGACTGAAAAATCCCCTCGTCCGCCTCTTCGACGGGTTTGTAGTGGGGGTCGGCTTGGGCGAGGGTGGCGTAGACGGGGGCGTTTTGGCGCACGGCGTGGCCTGTCATGCCTTCGCCGACGCGCAGGGTGGAACGGCCGAGTGCCCGCGCCGCCAGCCCTGTGCTGGCCCGCAAGCGCAAAATGTCGCTCTCGGGGTCGAGCAGGTAAATGGTGCAGGAGTCTACGGCCATGACCTCGGCCGTTTTGCGGGCAATCAAGTCCAGTGTGGTGTCTAAATCCACGGCCGAACTAAGCGACCGCGCAATTTGCCGCAAGGCTTGGGTGATAGGTGGGGCGGTGTGGGGCATTTAATTTTGGATTGGGGATTTTGGATTTTGGATTAAAATCCGCCCCTCTTTTCTCTCTTCTCTCTTCTCTTAGAACATGACATTTGGAACTTTACACCATCTCAGGGTTGTGATAAAGTCCCCATCCTTTTGATAAATACGATTGATTGGATGAATGGTAGCTGTCAGCTAGCTAGCTAGTTAGCTAGTCAGCAATTCTCATTCCGCAATCCGAAATCTACCATTCCGAAATCCGCATGCCTGCTGGCCACCTCGAATCTCCCTTCTTGCAATACCTCATCCACCACGACTTAGGGGTGGGTGAGCGGTTGCCTACGTTGCAGGAACTGAGCGGTGAGTTGGGGGTTAGTGTGGGTAAATTGCGGGAGCAATTAGAGGTGGCGCGGGGATTGGGATTGGTTTCGGTACGGCCGCGCCTCGGCATTCAGCGGGAGCCATTTGATTTTGGGACGGTGGTGCGCGAGGGGATGATGTTTGCCCTTGCCAGCGGGGAAGGGACGTTTGAGCAGGTGAGCAACATGCGCCAAGTGTTAGAAATTGGGTTGTGGGAGGCGGCCGTGGAAGCCCTAACGGCCGAGGACATTGGCCGCTTGCGCCAGCTTGCTGGCCAGCGCATGGGACAAATTGCGCGGCGAACCTGTACACATCCCACGGCCGAACACCGCGCCCTGCACCTGACCATTTTTAGCAAGCTCAACAACCCGTTTGTGCAAGGGTTGCTTAACAGCTATTGGGAAGCATATGAAGCGTACCAACTGACCCGCTTTACCCAATATACTTATTGGATAGATGCTTGGAATTACCACGAGCAAATTGTGGAGGCGTTGGCCGCTGGGGAGGCGATGCGGGGCAAGCAGTTGCTGATTGAGCATTTTGCGTTGTTGCGCCCGGCCGTGGGGGCGAGAAGTAAAAAGTGAAAAATAAGAAGTAGAAAGCAAGACTTCGTTGACCACTACCCTTTTGCCCTTTTGCATCATTGCCCTTTTGCAATAAAAACTTTTATTACAAAAAGACGAAAGAGCAAAAAGACAAACTGAACCTAGAACCGAACTAATCTGTTAAGGAGAATTTGAGATGGCACTTGAAGAAGCATTGCCCCGCACGGCCGTTGTGCCCGAGGGCATGGAACCTATTATTAACGACTTTGCCATTGTCGTGGCAACACCCAACGGCACAGGAAGCCAGACATCCAACATGGCCATTATCCGTGCCCTGTACAAAATGGGCATTCCCGTCAATGGCAAAAACATCTTCCCCTCCAACATTCAGGGGTTGCCCACGTGGTACCACATCCGCGTCAGCAAAGATGGGTATGTCGCCCGGCGGGAAACCTCCGAGATTTTGGTCGCCTTTAACCCCGATAGCGTGGTTCAAGATGTGCAAAACCTGCCCCCCGGTGGCGTGTGCATCTACAACGAAAACATGCGCGGCTTGCCCGAGCGAGACGATATCACCCTCTATCCCCTACCCATTACCAAAATGTTGAAAGATGTAGGGGCGACGGGCAATTTTAAGGAGCGGTATACCAACATGTTCTATGTTGGGGCGGTGGCCGCTCTGCTGGGCATTGATTTGGCCGCCATTGACCAAGCGTTGGATATTCATTTCGGCCGTCGGCGCAAGCTGGTGGACATGAATATGACTGTCATTAAGCTGATGCACGATTGGGTGCTGGAGAATTTGCCCAAGAAAGACCGCTACCTTGTCGAGCCAATGGACAAAACGGCCGGTCAAATCATCATCACAGGCAACGAAGCGGCGGGCTTGGGGTCTGTTTTTGGTGGGGTCACAGTTTGTGCGTGGTATCCCATCACCCCCTCCACCAGCATGGTGGATTCCCTGAACGATTACCTGCCCCGCTTGCGCCAAGACCCCGAGACGGGCGAACCCACTTATGCCGTTTTGCAGGCCGAAGATGAATTGGCCGCCGCAGGCATGGTGTTGGGGGCGGGGTGGATGGGCGGCCGTGCCCTCACCTCCACCTCTGGCCCCGGCATTTCGCTGATGGCCGAATTTATCGGGCTGGGCTACTTTGCCGAACTACCCGGCGTGTTTTGGGACATCCAGCGGGTTGGCCCCAGCACAGGTTTGCCCACCCGCACCCCCTCCACCGTCCCCAAATGCTTCCAATTTGGAACCACCTCACTCAACTTGGCCGACCACCTGCAAACCCCCATTTTTGTGCTCTCCGATTTGGATTTGGGGATGAACAACTGGCTGAGCGAGCCATTTGAGTATCCCACCGAGCCAATTACGCGGGGCAAAGTGTTGACGGCCGAAGATGTGGAAACCAAAGGCTTCCGCCGTTTTGCCGATTTGGATGGGGATGGTATTGGCTACCGCACCCTGCCGGGAACCAAACACCCCAAAGCGGCCTATTTCACTCGTGGCACAGGGCACAATGCGGCGGCCGTTTACAGCGAACGCCCCGAAGATTGGGTGGAAAACATGGCTCGGCTGACCCGCAAATTTGAGACAGCTCGCCAACTCGTGCCCGCTCCTGTGGTAGACCATGTCGAAGGGGCGCAATACGGCATCATTGCCTATGGCACAACCCGCTACGCTATTGACGAAGCGCGGGACAGGTTGGCCGCCCAAGGGATTAAGACCAGTTTCTTGCGCATTCGCGCCTTGCCCGTCAATGGGGATGTGCGCCAGTTTGTGGCGCAGTTTGACCATGTCTACGTCATTGAAATGAACCGCGACGGCCAAATGCACCAGATTTTGCAAACGGAAATGCCCGAATTTGCCACCCGCCTCCGCTCCATTGCCTATATGGATGGCTTGCCCCTGACGGCGCGGTGGGTGATGGAACAGTTGCAGGTGCGGGAAGGTAGCAATTAGTAAGTCAGTGTTCAGTAGTAATTAGGGGTCGTGTGAGTTAATTACCAATTACCAAGCACCAATTACCACTTACCAGTTCCCACATAAGGAAACATCATGGCAGTCAGAAGAAATACCAACGAAATAGGTTTAACCAAAGCAGATTACAATGGCGGCCCAACCACGCTGTGCCAAGGGTGTGGCCATAACTCGATTTCCAGCCAGATTATCACGGCTTGCTACGACTTAAACATTCAGCCGTGGGAGATTATCAAGCTAAGTGGGATTGGTTGCTCGAGCAAATCCCCCGCTTACTTTTTGGGGCAATCGCATGGGTTTAATGCGTTGCACGGCCGTATGCCTGCCGTGGCCACAGGCGCTTTGCTGGCCAACCACCAACTCAAAGCTCTCGCCGTCAGTGGCGATGGGGATACAGGGAGCATTGGCATGGGGCAATTCAAGCATCTCATGCGCCGCAATGTAGACATGGTTTACATTGTGGAAAACAATGGTGTGTATGGGCTGACCAAAGGGCAATTTTCCGCCACGGCCGATGAAGGGCAATTCCTCAAATACGCGGGGCACAACGAACTGCCCCCCATTGATTTGTGCATGGAAGCGATTGTGGCGGGGGCAGGCTTCGTCGCTCGCTCCTTCTCGGGCGATGCCAAGCAGGTGCGCGAACTGCTCAAAGCGGCGCTCAGCTACGAAGGCACCGCCTTGATTGACATCATCAGCCCCTGTGTCACCTTCAACAACGACGAAAGCTCCACCAAGAGCTACCCCTACGGCAAGGACAACGAAATTCCCCTGCACGACATCTCCTTTGTGCCCAAGTTGGAGGAGATTAGCGTGGGCGATTACGAACCCGGCACAACGGTTAACGTGGCCATGCACGATGGTTCGCTGATTCAATTGCACAAGTTAGAAGAGGATTACGACCCCACCGACCGTATGGGAGCGATGCACCGGCTCCAATGGGCGCAGGAAAAGCGGGAATTTATCACGGGCTTGATTTACTACAACGAAAAGCGCAAAACGCTGGCTCAAGTAGAAAAACTAGGCACCACTGCGCTGGCTCATCTGCCATCGGCCAAAATCCGCCCCTCGGCCGAGGCTTTGGCGGGAATCATGGCTGAATTGCTCTAAGAAGATAGAGATAGAGGAAACACGGTAAATCTGCCAACTATTGGGTAACGGATTTCTCTACCCGAGTAAAAAGTGAGTAGTGAGTAGTAAATAGTAAGTAGTTCTCCACTGCTTACTATTTACTACTCACTTTTCATTTGTCTAGCTGTCGGGGTCTAAATCTAATTCGACGCGCACGACTTGCCCTGTGGTGGTGGGCAAACTGAAGGAGGGGCTGGTGGCCAATAAACGGCCGTCTTCCTCTTCATACACCCGCCAGCGGAAGGGCGCATCTCCAAAATCGGCGGGAGCCACCCACCATGTTTGGTGTTGCACCTCATCCAATGTGCCGCGCCAACCTTCCACGTCGTACCAACGGCCGTGGCCATCCCCCCACTGCACCACCGTCCATACCCCTTCAGGAGCCGAACCCACCACCAGTTGGATGAGTGCCCCATCCCCCACCACCGTTGGCTGAGATATAGGTGTGGCGGTGGGCACATCTGTGGGGCGGGGGGGTAAGCCCGGCGTGGCCTCGGGGCGAGTGGGCAGGGGGGTCATCAACACGGCCGCATGGGCTGTGGGTGGGGGTTGGGAAACGGCCGTGGCGGCTACCCCCAACAGCAAAACCATACTCATCACCGTCCAAAAAAACCAGCGCATCATAAATACCTCTTGAACAGATAGAGACGAGAGATAGAGGAATAGGTAGTCGGCTGACCATCCATGTATCCCTCTATCTCAATCTCTACCCTCTATCTCCACAATGCGTTTATAGTACCAAAGTTTCACCAATCTCTTCAATCATCTTGTGTTTTGCCCTCAGTTCCGCTTATATTTACCCTGTGCAATTAGGAGCAGTGAGTCAGTGGAACCATTCAATATCCGTAATTCAACAGGCAAGTGCAATGAGTGCCAAAGGATTTATAGCAATGATTACCTCCTCCCTATTTCTGCGTCGGTTGGTTTGTGTTGTATCGTTGATGATTGGGCTGGGCCTGAGCTTTGGGCAAGGCACGGCCGCCGCCTCTGCCCCCTTGCTCACTTATGAGCTACGGCCGACGGCCGCCGCCCCCCTGCGCTGGCACGGGCCAAATGGCTTGCGTGTTGTGTTGGGGGCCACCAGTGCCCCCGCCACCCTCCGCTACGACCCCACCAGCAAGGAGTTATGGCTGACCAGCACAGGGTTGCTGGATGTGAAAGGGTTGATCGCACCCGGCTCGGCCGTTCTCCGCGCCCCAATCATCCGCCTCCACGACAGTTCCACCGCCCCCATCCAAGTGGATGCGACGGGGAGCCTCACCCTCCACGCTGAAACGATAGATTTGTTCGCCCTGCAACACCCCGTCAGTTGGCTCCGCAGTGGGGGCGACATGATTTTGCGCTCGCCTAACCCCATTTGGGGCGATGCCCACTACAGCACGGGCGGCGATTTTCGGCTAGAAGATGAAAACGGCCGTCCCGCCGACCTGTTCAGCCCGCACGACCCGATTGTGTTGGCCAGCGGCAACGTCTCCTTTGGGGCGTACACGGGGGCTTCGCTCCATGTCGTGGCGGGGGGAAGGATTAACGTCACGGGCAATATCACCATCAACGGCACCGACACGGCCGCCAACACAATTCACCCCGCCAACGTCACCCTCTTCAACGCCTCCGACCCCATCTTGCGCCTCGCTGTCATCCCCCTCAGCAACGGCCAAACCATCACGGTGCGTGGCAATCTGCGGCCGACGCTCGACCTGCGGGCAGGGATTGATTGGACGACGTTTACGGGTGGCGCACCCGTCAATGGGGTCATTGGGGCAGGCATTGCCCCCACCTATGCGGCGGCCACCACGGCCGATATCACCACCCAAGCCATCACCATTAGCGACCTGAACGGTCTCGTTGTTCTGACCAACCAATATCGCCCCAACGCCGCCCTGACGGGTAACATCAGCACAGGAGCCATTAACACAACTGGCACATCCATCGGCTTTTGGGGGGGGGATGTGACCCTAGACAGCAAAGGCAACCTGACCACAGGTAATATCGGCACTGGCGTGAATTCGCCCGATTTTGCCGATGACGGGGGCGATGTGCGCCTCTTGGCCGAGGGGAATGTGGTCACAGGGGGCATTGGGACTGGCTCACAAGTGTCCACGGTCAATAGCGTGGCCAGCAACGGCGGCGCCATTTTGGTTCAGGCGGGGGGCAGTATCAACACAGGCGCCATCAATACTCGTGCAACCTCTACGGGAACAGCTTCTACTTTAGGCGACTCAGGCGATGTGACGCTCACGGCCGAGACTGGCAACATCACCTTTACCTCCCTTACAACCGTTATGGAAGCCAACGTCCCCTTTACAGGTGGAGACGGGGGCGATGTAATCATTCAAGCCCCCAATGGCAGTATCACCACGGCCAGTTCGGGGGTGTCCACCCGCAATTTCTGCAACCACATTAATTGCCAAATTGGGAGTGGGGGTCATGTGCTTTTCGAGGCAGGCACGGCCATTAATTTGCCCGCCACCTTTACCATCAATACCGCCAGTGAAACTCTGGGGCAGAGCAACGGCCGTGGTGGGAACATCAGCATCCACACCGACCAAGGCAATCTCCAATTCGGCACCCTGACTACCCAAAATATAGCTGGGGCAGGGGATGTGATTAGTGCAGGGCAGGTACACCTGAGTACAGGACAATGTTCCGTGCGCTTTAGCTCGCTTGGCGGCTTTGCCCGCACCCCCTCTGGCCATATCACTGCCGACAACGGTGGATTGCTCATCACCGCCACTACAGGCATCACGACCACTGGTGCTGTGAACACCTATGCCCAGAACAATGGGACGGGAACCCTGTTTACCAGCCAAAATTCGGGCGATGTGCATTTGTACACCAGCCATGGCCCTATTTTTATCAATGGGGTTATCAATGCCAGCAATGATTCCGACTTTGGCAGTGGGCGTGCTGGCAATGTCACCCTAACTGCCCCCAACGGCCCCGCTCAAGTGAGTGGCAATATCAGTACCAATGCCAATGCCCCCACGGCCGCAGGCGCGGCTGGCCCCAGTGGCCATGTGACTATCACGGCGGGTGGCAATGTGCAAACCAACAGCATAGATACCAGTGGCTCGGTTGGGGCAGGGGGCACACTCGATCCCACCGGGGATATTCGCCTAACCAGTACAAGTGGAAATGTGGCGGTTAACTTTTTAGAAACAGGTCTAGCTGGCGGTGGTCCCTATACCACAAACAAGATGGGCGATATTGCTATCTTGGCTCCGAATGGGAGTATCTCTGTCAGTTCGGGGAACATGTATACCCGCAATGAGTGTACAGGTAGTCCGGCGTGTGATGTGGGGCAAAGCGGGGATATTTTCATTTCGGCGGGCACTGGGCTTAATTTCCCTGCGAATTTTACCCTCGCCAGCACCACCAATTCCAGCGGCCGTTTGAGCGGCCGTAGTGGTGATATAACCGTCCTCACCGAACAAGGAAACATCGTGATTCAGTCCGGCACCATTTGGACACGCAACGAAGCCACGCTTGGCTCCGTGTTTCGGGCGGGCCATGTCACCTTGGCCACGGGGCAAGGGGCTGTCCGAATTAATACCTCGGAAGGCTATGCCCGCACCCCTGACGGGGATGTGCTAGAGGACAACGGAAACCTTGTCATCACCGCCACCACAGGCATTACCATCACAGGCACTGTGCAACGCTATGTGCAAACCGAGGCCACCAATACCCCCTACACGACTCAAAGCACAGGGAGTGTCTCGCTCTACACCAGCAACGGCCCCATTTTAATCACTGGAGCCATCAATACCTTTGCCGATGGCGATGCGGCCAGTAGCAATAGTGGGCAAAAAGTCACCCTCACCGCCCCCAATGGCTCTATTCAGGTAAACAATAACATTGTGACCAACGCCAATGCCCCCAACGCAGGTGGCCAAGCAGGCCCTAGCGGGGATGTTACCCTGACCGCTGGCGGGAATATCCAAGTTGCGAGCATAGATACGAGTGGTGCGTTGGGGACGGGGGGCACACTCAGCCAAACAGGGATATTGCCCTGACCAGCACAGGAGGCAATATCATTTTTAGTACCTTGGACACAGGCATCAACTCCAATGTGCCTATTACCAGTGGCAAGATGGGCGATATTGCCATTCTAGCTCCCACGGGCAGTGTGACCATTCTGGGCAATAGCCTGTATACCCGCAATGAATGTTTGTCGGGGGCGACCTGTGGTGTGGGGCAAGGTGGGGATATTTTCATTTCAGCCAGCACAGGTATCAACTTTCCCGCCAACATCATTATTGCCAGCACCTCGAACTCGGTCGGCCGTGTTCACGGCCGTAGTGGCGACATAACCTTCCTCACTGAACAGGGCAACATTGCCCTCCAAGTTGGCACCATTTGGGTTCGCAACGAAGCCACCCTCGGCTCGGTATTCCGTGCGGGCCATGTCACCTTGTCCACAGGGCAAGGGGCTGTCCGCATTAACAATTTAGAAGGCTATGCCCGCACCCCTGATGGCGATGTGTTAGAAGACAACGGAAACCTCATCATCACCGCCACCACAGGCATTACCGTGACGGGCAGTATCCAAACCTATGTCCAAAACGAGGCCAGCAACACCCCCTTCACCACTCAAAAAGCGGGCGATGTTTCATTCTACACCAGCAACGGCCCCATTTTGGTAACAGGATCTATTAATGCCTCGGCCGATGCCGATGCCAGTGGGGTGACGGGTGGGAATGTCACCCTTACCGCGCCCAATGGCGCTCTCACCGTCAGTGGCACAACCCTGACCAATGTCAATGCGCCCACGGCCGCTGGTCAAGCAGGGTTGGGTGGCCATGTTACCTTTGCCGCTGGGGGCAATATCCAAGCGGGAACCATTGATACAGCGGGAACTGTGGGCGATGGGGGCACCATCGGCCGTACTGGCCACATCACCCTTACCAGCGCCAACGGCAACATCATCCTCAGCAATGGCGATACCTTACCCAACGTATCCAGTGGGGGGGCCACCTTCAATGGTTCAGGGGATATTCTCCTCCATGCTCCCAACGGCTCGGTCACTGTCACAAGCACTACATTGCGGACAGCCATCTTTACGACCAATGCCGCCAGCCACGCCACGGCCGATGCTGGCAACCTAACCATCTTGGCCAGCACAGGGGTCAGCTTGCCCCCCAACCTGAACCTAGAAACAATGATTAACGTAGGTGGCACAAGCACAGGGCGGGGGGGGGATGTGACCATCATCACTGGCCAAGGCAACATCCTCTTTAACCACATTTGGGCCAACACCACCACAGGCCAAGGTGGCAACATCCCCGGCAGTGGCTCCGTTCACCTCGAGACAGGTAACGGCTCCGTCCAACTCACCGATGGGCCATGGGGCGTGACAAATTACGCCATTACCACCAACAATGGGCAAACCACGGCCGCCACGGGCTCCGTCCACATCACCGCCACCACAGGCATTACCCTTGCGGGGCCAATCCAAAACTTTGCCCAATTGGGGGGCGGTGGCACTGGCACAGTTGGCACAGGCGATATTTCGCTCTACACCAGCAACGGCCCCATTCAGGTCAACGGCAATGTCCGCACCGATGCCAACGGCCGTACCACCACAGGCCCCACAGGTGACATTACCCTCCAAGCCCCCAACGGAGCCATCACCATCGGGGGCACCACTGCCCCCGATGCCAATGCCAGCGACGTGGGCGGGCAAGCGGCCGAATCTGGCCATATTACCCTGCTGGCGCGGGACAACATCCAAACGGGCAACCTTGATACGGGTGGGAATGGCATCGGGGCAGGGGGAAGCGTCGGCCGTACAGGCTCCATCTTCGCCGAAAGCGAATTGGGCAACATCACCGTTAACCTTCTCTCGACCGATATTGGGGCCATAGCCACCCATGCTGGCACAGGGGATATTCACTTGCGGGCGCTCAATGGGCAAATCAACATCAACAATTCAACCATTGCCAGCCGAGTGTTCAATACCAACGCCTTGGCTTCCAACACGGCCGATGCGGGGGATGTTATCTTGGAAGCAGGTACGGGCATTAACTTCCCCCCCAATACAACCATCATCACTATGGTCAACGTCGGTGGAACCAGCACGGGGCGCGGGGGGGATGTGCGCCTCACCACTGGCCAAGGCAACATCAGCTTTGCCTTCATTTGGGCCAACACCACCTCTACCCAAGGCGGTACCATCCCCGGCAGTGGCTCCGTCCATCTCGAAACAGGCAACGGCTCGGTGCAACTCACCGATGGGTTATGGGGCGTGACAAATTACGCCATTACCACCAACAATGGGCAAACCACGGCCGCCACTGGTTCCGTCCACATCACCGCCACCACAGGTATTACCCTTGCTGGGCCAATCCAAAACTTTGCCCAATTGGGGGGCGGTGGCACGGGCACAGTTGGCACAGGCGATGTTTCGCTCTACACCAGCAACGGCCCCATTCAGGTCAACGGCAATGTCCGCACCGATTCCAACGGCCGCACCACCACAGGCCCCACAGGCGATATCACCCTCCAAGCCCCCAACGGGGCCATCACCATCGGGGGCACCACCGCGCTCGATGCCAGTGCCAGCGAGGTGGGCGGCCAAGCGGCCGAATCCGGTCATATCACCTTGCTGGCGCGGGACAATATCCAAACTGGCAACCTCGATACAGGTGGCAATAGCATTGGGGTAGGGGGAAGCGTCGGCCGTACAGGCTCCATCTTTGCCGAAAGCCAACTGGGCAATATCACGGTCACCAACATCTGGACAGATTTGGGTAGCATCGCCACCCATGCGGGCACAGGCGATATCCACTTGCGTGCCCCCAACGGCCAAGTAACCTTCCTTGCCTTCGATTTACGCACGATTGTGGCCAATGGCAACCCTGCCGCCTCCAACACGGCCGATGCAGGCGATGTCATCATCGAAGCAGGCACTGGTATCATCTTCCCGCCCGGCCTGACCATCCAAACAATGGTCAATGTTGGCGGAACCAGCACGGGGCGCGGGGGGGATGTGCGCCTCACCACCGCCCAAGGCGACATCAACTTTGGCTTCCTTTGGGCCAACACCACCACAGGCCAAGGGGGTAACATCCCCGGCAGTGGCTCCGTCCACCTCGAAACAGGCAACGGCTCGGTGCAACTCACCGATGGGACATGGGGCGTGACAAATTACGCCTTTACCACCAACAATGGGCAAACCACGGCCGCGACTGGCTCCGTTCACATCACCGCCACCACAGGCATTACCATTGGCGGCAACGTGCAAAATTACGTCATTCTAGGGGGGGGCGGCACAAACTCGGCCAGCACGGGCGATGTTTCGCTCTACACCAGCAACGGCCCCATACACGTCAATGCCAGTATCAATAATCAAGTCCTCGGCCGTACCACCTCTGCCCCATCGGGCGGCATCACCCTCACAGCCCCCAATGGCTCCATCACTGTGAATGGGTCGGCCAATACATCTACCCACGCCGGCGACGCAAATGGCCAAGCTGGAACAGCAGGGCCTATCACCCTCACGGCCAATAGCCATATCTCTACTGGAGGGCTGAATAGCTCAGGGAGCGCTGGGGCGAACGGAACTCATGCAGGGGGTGGCCACATCAGCCTTGCCAGCAACAACGGCAACATCACTTTCAACAACTTCCCTGAACACAGGGTTTAACACGGGCAATGCCATCACCACGGGTAAGCGGGCAATGTGTCCATCACCGCCCCCAATGGGCAAGTGGCCAGCAACATCACCACCCTTACCACCCTGAACGCCACGCTCAACGGCGCGTCCACTGCTGGCCGTGGGGGAGATGTGACCATGCAATCTGGCACTGGCTTTAACTGGCTCGCCAGCTTCGCCATTCGCACCGAATCGTACAGCAACGGGCAGGTCAGCGGCCGTGGCGGGAACGTCTCTCTGCAAACCAGCCAAGGGAATATCAGCATGGGAAATATCTGGACACACTCTCATGCAGAGGTAGGCAATAGCCAAGCTGGGGGCAACATCACCCTCTCCACCAACGACGGCGCTATCCAATTGTCTAGCGGCCTCGTCCTTGTCACCTACAGCCGCGCTGTAGCGGGCCATGCCACAGCCTCCGCTGGCAATATCACCCTCAACGCCACCCAAGGCATTAGTGTACTCGACAACATTGTAGGGCTTACTTTGGCCAACGGCACAGCCACATACGGCGGCGATGTGCAAATGAACACCAGCAACGGCAACATCACCGTGGGTTCGATTGACACCTCGCTCACGGCCGGTAGCACGGGTTGGAGTGCGGGGGACATCACCCTCAACGCCCCGAACGGCACAATAACGGCCAACAACACCCTCTTTACGAATGCCAGCACGGCCGCCAACACCCCCGTCCAAGCCGGCCACATCGCCCTCACCAGCAGTGGCGACATCCAAACCCAAACCATCATCGCCAACGCCCCCAACGGCCCCGCCCAACAAGGGGGCACGATTGAGCTGACCAGCGACCAAATGGTACGCGCCCTCGGCAACATCACGGCCGATGGCGTGGCCAGCGCCATCACCATCACCCACGGTGGCGGCGGGGTCATCCCCTTCATCGTCGGCGATGCCACCACCAACGGCTCCACGGGGGCACTCACCACGGCCGATGCCCAAATCGTGCCCACCAACAGCTACCTCTATACCCACCACGAAGCCCCCAACATCTGGATCATCTCCGTGGATGGCCCAATCTCGCCCTCAGCAAGCGGTCACCCCGCCCTGATAGATGTCGGTGGAACCGTGACCTACACCGTTGTGCTGACCAACAGCGGCCCCACGGCCGCCAACGGCCTCCTCCTGACCGATGTCTTGCCGCCCGAGGTCGTCTTCGGCAGTTGGCTTGCCCAACCAGCGGGAGCCGTTCAGGCAGGGCAGAACATCACATGGACGGGCAACTTGGCCGCCAGCACGGCCGTCACCCTCCAATTCACGGCCGTCCACGTCGGCAGTTACAGCGAGGTGGTCACCAACACCGCCAACTACTATCTGACCGCCCAACCCAGCCTAAACGGGACGGCCAATGCCACCTTCACCGTCTCGGGGCCGCCCAACGTTAGCGTGGGCAAGAGCGTTTCCGCCACCAGCCCCGCCCTGCCCGGCCAGCCCATTAGCTACACGATTAGCGTGGCCAACGAATCGGCCACGGCCGTTGCCCGCAACGTCATCCTCACCGACACCATCCCCGTCCAACTGCTCGGGACAAGCGTGTCTGTCAGCGGCCTCACCATCCTCAACACGACGGGCAGTTATGTGTGGGAATTGGCTGATTTGGCTCCCAACCAGAGCGGCACAATCGTCGTCAGCGGCTTCATCAATCCCGCTTTGGCGGCCGATGTGACCTTTACCAACACCGCCACCCTCTCGGCCGAGGGTGACCCAGACCCGACCGACAACAGCGCCAGCGTCGCCCTGACGGTGCAACTGCCACGGGTGCAACTGGGCACGGCCGCTACGGCCGTGGGCGAACCGAACAGCCCCGCCCTGCTCAATGTGACCCTCGACCGCGCCCAACCGTATCGCCCCATAACGGTGACCGCCACCACGAGTGACGGCACAGCCAACGCAGGAAGCGACTACACGGCCATCACCCAAACGGTGGTGTTTGCCCCCAACCAAACCACGGCCGTCGTGGCCATCCCCATCCTCGACGACACCGTCCAAGAAGGCTCGGAAGATTTCAACCTGACCCTGAGCGCACCCGATGGGGCGATTTTGGCCGCCCCCGCCAGCGCCACGATGACCATTGTGGACAACGACGACACGACAGGCGTGCTTATCACCCCCGCATTGCTGGCTGTGGCCGAAGGGGGAGCGATGGATAGTTACGAGGTGCGTTTGGGCAGTGCCCCCACCGACACTGTGACCATCACTATTGCCCCAGACGGCCAACTGACCACGAGTGCGGCCGTGCTGACCTTTACGGCCGCCACTTGGAGCGACCCGCAAGTGGTGACGGTGACGGCCGTGGATGATGCCATTAGCGAAGGCAATCACCTCGGTTTTGTCCAGCACAGCGTGGCCAGCAACGACCCCGCCTACAATGGCCTCGTCGCTGCCACGGTGATTGCGGCCATTGCCGACAACGAAACGGCGGGCATTGTCCTCACCCCGCTGACGGGCAATGTGGCCGAAGGGGGGGCGACGGCCAGTTACACCATCACCCTGCAAGCGGAACCAACAGCCCCCGTGACGATTACCATTGCCCCCGATGGGCAAGTGACCACGAGTGCGAGCGAACTGGTGTTTACGGCCGCCAACTGGGCCACCCCAAGTGGTGACGGTGACGGCCGTGGATGACACCGTGGCCGAGGGCAACCATGTCGGTTTTGTGGCGCACAGCGTGGCCAGCGGCGACCCCAACTACGATGCGGCTCCGTTGGGCGCGTTCATCGCCAACATTGCCGATAACGACGGGGCGACGGTGAGTGTGACTCCCACCAACTTGGCCGTGGCCGAGGGTGGGGTGAGTGCCAGCTACGCCATCAGCCTGACCAGCGAACCGACGGCCGCTGTTTATGTCAACATCAGCCCCGATGGGCAACTGACGACGGACATGGCCGTGCTGACGTTTACGGCCGCCAATTGGGATGTGGCGCAAACGGTCATGGTCACGGCCGTGGACGATGCCATTGTCGAAGGCAATCATGTCGGGCTGATTGACCACACCGCCACCAGTAGCGACCTTGCCTATCACAACCAGCCGTTGCCCACGCTCGTGGTCAGCATCGCCGATAACGATGGGGCGGCGGTGAGTGTGGCTCCCACCAACTTGGCCGTGGCCGAAGGTGGCCTGACGGCCAGCTACGCCATCAGCCTGACCAGCGAACCAACGGCCGCTGTTTATGTCAACATAACCCCCGATGGGCAACTGACAACAGATATGGCCGTGCTGACGTTTACGGCCGCCAATTGGGATGTGGCGCAAATGGTCACGGTTTCGGCCGTGGACGATGCGCTGGTCGAGGGCGACCACAGCGGCCTCATCAGCCATAGCACCAGCAGTGCCGATGGCAATTACAACGGCTTGTTGGTCAGCGATGTATCAGTTGACATAACCGATAATGACCTGAGCTACAGCATCACGGCCGAGTTGAGTTTGGTGCTGGAAGGGGACTTGGGCGACAGCACGCCCATCACCTTCACCGTGCAACGGTCGGGCGGGGTGACGGGCACGGCCAGCACGGTGGACTTTGCCCTGAGCGGCATGGCCACGGCGGGAGGGGATTACGGCGCGGTGCTACCTGCAGGCGGCCAACTCAGCTTTGCCGCTGGGGAAACCAGCCAGCAAATCACCCTGTTTGTGCTGGGGGATGATGTGGACGAGGGGGATGAGAGCCTCATCGCTACGTTGAGCAATCCGACGGCGGCGGGCACGGCCGTTTTAGCGGCCGACACCGCCACCACGCTCATCGTGGACGATGAGGGAACCCCATCGCTGAACCTGTTGGCTCCCGCCACGGTGGACGAGGACGCAGGCAGTGTGACCTTCACTGTCACCCTCAGCCACGCCTCGGCGCAAACGGTGACGGTGGCTGTGGCCACCAGCGATGGCACGGCCACGGCGGGCGCGGATTATGCGCCGCTGACGCAAACGGTCAGCATTCCTGCGGGGCAAACGGCCGTCACCCTAACCGTGGCGATTGTGGATGATGGGGATGTGGAACCAGACGAAACCTTCCACATGACCCTGAGCAACCCGCAAAATGGCCAACTGGGCGGGTTGGCGCAAGCGATGGTGACGATTGTGGACAACGATGTGCCCCCCGCTATTCCGACCATCTACCTGCCGCTGATAATGACCGCCCCCGACCCGACGGTGCGGCCTGATTTGGTGGTCAGCAGTGTGGTGGTTAGTGGCAACGACCTCGAGATTGTCATCACCAATGTGGGTGGCGCGGCCGTGACGACTTCGTTCTGGGTGGATGCGTTTATTGGGCCAGATACGCCGCCGACGGCCGTGAACCAGTCAGTAGAGGAGTTGGGCGGCACGAACATTGCGTGGGGCATTGCCACCTCGCTGACTCCGGGCGCAAGCCTCACCCTGCGGATTGGGGACGCGAACCAAGCGCCGCAATACACGACGCACAGCGGGCCGATTCTTGCGGGTGTGCCTGTTTATGTGCATGTGGATGCGTTCAGCGAGGGGAGCAGTGTGGGGGCGGTGCTGGAACAGCACGAGCTGGATGGCACGCCGTATAACAACATCAGCGGACCGTTTAGCCATTAGGTAGGCGGCTTAGACGCCCAAGACCCCAAGGGTTTGCCAAACCCTTGGGGTCTTGGATTTAGAAATGGGTGTGTTTCATTTCAGTTGGTGGAGTAGCTTGACCTGCGGGGTTTCCAAAACCCCGTAGGTCTAAACTACCATAAACCAGACCTACGGGGTCTTAAAGACCCCGCAGGTCGCGACTACCTTTCAACCAGAATGAAGCACACCCTTTAGAAATAGGTGAACATTTTGGGGGAGCTAAATCCCCAGCAATCGGACAACCCCTTAGAAACGGGTATAATGAGCGGCAACGAAACTGTGCCGGTCTTCAAGACCTGCGCAGTTTACCCACCCAACTCACCCATCACCCCACGAAGCTGATAAGCTGACTGGCTGACAAGCTGACACGCTCCCTATGACACGTTCCTCTTTCACCCGTTTGGCGGGTGTTCTGCAACTGGAAGCCCAACAAGGGTATAAAAACAAGGCCGTCGTTGGCGGCATCCGCCAATTTGTCACCTTTTGGGTGGAAAAGGCGCGGGAAGAAGCCATTGATGAGGCTGATTTGGCTTTTGTGGAGCAAACGGCCGACCTCCTGAGCAACTACGGCAACCTGCCGGGAACCGAAGCGCGTGGGAATGCGGTGGGGCGGTTGCTGGAGAAATTGGCCGAGCGGGAGATTCGGGCGATGAAGCGGGCGGGAAGAGGGGCAGAGGAGCAGAGGGGCAGAGGAGCGGAGGTGAAATCTGGTGTTGAGGTACGGCCGCCCTCCCTAGTCCCCGTCCCTAGTCCCCCCCGCCCCCCGTCCCCAGCCCCCCCCCACCCAAGGCGGAAAAAGAGAAGCCCGACAAGGCCGAAAAGCCCAAAAAGAGCAAAGACAAAGAGCGGCCGTCCTCGGCCGAGGGGTTTTTGCAACCCGTGACCAATTTCTATGGGGTGGGGCCGCATCGCCACCTTGCTGGCAAAACTGGGCGTGCAAACAGTGGCCGACATGCTCTATTTGTTCCCCGCCGCCATGACGATTACAGCCTGATGAAACCCATCAACAAGCTGGCCATCGGCGAAAAAGCGACCCTGATTGGCACGATTTGGGAGGTGCGAGGCCGACGCGGCCGTACCAACCAAGAGACCATCCACGCCGTTGTGACCGATGGCACGGGGCAGATTCAGGTGACATGGTTTAATCAGCCGTGGCTGTTGAAACGTTGCGGGCAGGGGTTGCGGGTGGTCATGCAGGGCACTGTGGAGCAATATCTCGGCCGTCCCGTCTTCAACAACCCCGACTGGGAAATGCTCGCTCGATTCGCTCCGCACGGGAGTCATTGTGCCCATCTACCCGCTGACGCATGGGCTGAGTAGCCATCGGATGCGCCAAATGATGCAGGCCTGGTGACCAGTGGGCGAACAAAATGAGCGACCCGCTCCCCGCGCCATCGCCAAACGGCAAGAATTGCCCTCACTGGCGCAAGCCATCCGCCATGTCCACCAACCCGAAAGCCAAGAAGTGTTGCTGGCCGCTCGTCGCCGCCTCATCTTTGATGAGCTGTTTTTGTTGCAATTGGGCATGTTGGGGCAACGGCGGGATTGGCAAGCGGTTCCCGCACGGCCGCTCATCACCTCGGGCGACTTGCGCCAACAGTTCATCGCCAGCCTGCCCTATGCCCTGACAGGGGCACAGGGGCGGGTGATTGAGGAGATTGCGGCCGATTTAGCCCAATCCAAGCCGATGAGCAGAATGTTGCAGGGGGATGTGGGCGCAGGCAAGACGGTGGTGGCGGCGGCGGCACTGGTCACGGCCGTGGCCGCTGGCGCACAGGGTGCCCTCATGGCCCCCACCGAAATTTTGGCCGAACAACATTACCGTGGCCTGAGCCAACTGCTGGAGCCGTTGGGGATTACGGCCGTTCTCCTGACGGGAAGCAAGAGCGCAGGCGACAAACGCGCCGCTTATGAAGCGTTGGCCAGCGGCCAAGCACAGGTGGCCATCGGCACGCACGCCCTCATCCAGCCCGATGTGGCCTTTGCCAATTTGGGGCTGACCATTGTGGATGAGCAACACCGTTTTGGGGTCAATCAGCGCAAAGCGCTCAAGGACAAAGGCCCCAATGGGCTGACCCCGCACATGTTGGTGATGAGCGCGACCCCATTCCCCGCTCGCTGGCCCTCTCGCTCTATGGCGACCTCGACCTGTCGGTGCTAGACGAGATGCCACCGGCGGCAAGAGATTAAGACGCGCTGGGTACGGCCGAGTGAACGCTGGCGGTGCTATGATTTGTGCGCCGCCAGGTGAAATGAGGGCGGCAGGCGTTTGTGATTTGCCCGCTGGTGGAGGAATCGGACAAAATTGAGGCGACAGCGGCGGTGGAGGAACACGAACGGCTCCAAGCGGAGATTTTCCCCGAGTTTAAGCTGGGCTTGGTGCATGGCAAAATGCCTGCCAGCGAAAAAGAGGTTTGGTCTCGACCTCGGTTATTGAGGTGGGGGTGGATGTGCCCAACAGCACGGTGATGATGATTGAGGGCCAACCGATTTGGGCCGGCGCAGTTGCACCAGTTTCGGGGACGGGTCGGCCGTGGGCAACACCAATCTTACCGCTTGCTCATCGCCGATGATAGTCGCCCGGAGGCGGAGGCGCGGGCTGGTGGCTTTGAGCAGACGAATGACGGCTTCAACTGGCCGAGAAAGCCTCGAATTGCACTACCGCAGAGTTTTTGGCCGGCAAAAGCGGCTTGCCTGAACTAAAATTCTACCAGCCTAAGCGATATGACGATGTTGACGGCGCCGCTCGCTCTGAAGCGGATTTGTCTCTTGCAAACCGACCCCTTCCTCGAGGCTCCTGAACACCTTGCCCTGCAAGAGCGGGTGCGCCGCTTTTGGGAAAACGCGGGGGATGTGAGTTAGGAGCTTTTAGCTTTTAGCGATCAGTTTTAGCTCTCAGCCAATTACTCAGCACTTTTTACTCAGCACTCAGCACTCCCTTCCTATGAACATTCGCGCCATTTACCCCGGTAGTTTTGACCCCATCCACTACGGCCATTTAGATTTAATCCAGCGAGCCGCTGGGCTATTTGGCGCGTTGGTCATTGGGGTGGCGATTGACGGCAAACGGCCGTCTAAATCGGTCGTTTTTCGGCCGATGAGCGGCAGGGCATGATTCAGCACATGCTGGATGAACTAGAATTGCCCAATGTCACCGTAACGGATAGCAGCGGCCTCACCGTGGATTTTGCCCGCGAGGTGAACGCCACTGTTATTGTGCGGCTTGCGCGTCTTTCCGATTTTGAGTTTCGAGTTTCGCATGG
>JADJSZ010000086.1 GCA_016711405.1 Candidatus Hadersleviella danica
CGGTGGGACTGGAGGGGTTGCGCTGGCTAGATGACCCCCAACTGGTGTACTTTGCCTATGTATTTATTGGTTTGTGGGGGATGGGCAATGCGATTTTGGTGACGTTGGCCAGCTTGCAAGGCGTGCCGACGGAGCTGTATGAAGCGGCCGGGGATTGACGGTGCGGGTTGGTGGCGCAAATTGTGGAATGTCACCTTGCCACTTATTTCCCCCGTTCTATTTTACAACTTGGTTCTCAGCGTGGTAGGACTGTTGCAATACTTCCTCACCCCCTATGTGCTCAATGGGGGGAATGGTTATCCCCAAGATTCGACCCTGTTTTACATGATTTATTTTTATAAGCAGGCGTTCGGCTTTGCCAACATGGGCTATGGAGCCACCTTGGCATGGTTTATGTTCCTCATTGCGCTGGTCATTACCTTGGTGCTGTTTGGAACATCCAGATTTTGGGTTTACTATGCGGCCGAGCAAAAATAATTTTAATGGTTAGTCGTTATGGATTAGTCGTTATTGGTAAATAGCGAGTAACGAATAACAAATAACGACTAACCCATACACCCCCGAGTAAAACCGATGCGAAATTTAACCAAAAAACAGCGCGATTTGATGTGGCAAGCCATTGTGACCTTGTCCACCTTGTTTATTTTGGGTGTTTACCTAACGCCGATGGGGTATGGGGTGGTCAACTCGCTCAAGAGCAAGCAACAAGTTTCCGATTCTACGGCTCCTATTTTGCCATCCGAAACTGTGGCGTTTGAGTATGAGGGGAAGAGCTATGATGTGTATGAAGTGCCCACAGCCGATGGCCAAACCATGGAATGGGCTTTGGTGGTCAAAAGGCGGGACAATAGCCAATTTACAGACCCCAAAACCCCGAAGCGGGCTTGATAGACTGGGAAGGACGCTGGCGCACGCTCACCCCTGTGCGGGAATTGGCCATCCAATGGGGCAATTATCCTCGCGCATGGAATACCATTAGCTTTTCGCGCCTGCTCATGAACACCCTCGTTTATGCCATCGTTTCGACGTTGGGAGCGGTTATCTCATCTTCTTTAGTGGCTTATGGCTTTGCCCGGTTTCGCTTTCCTTATAAGAATGTGCTCTTTATCGTGCTCGTTGCCACGATTATTTTGCCCCCAGCCGTGACCTTGATTCCCACCTATGCCTTTTTCAATCGCATTGGGTGGACGGGCACATGGTTACCCCTCATTGTGCCCCAGTTTTTTGCCAATGCGTACAACGTCTTCTTGCTTCGCCAATACTTTTTGACGATTCCGCGAGAGATGGAAGACGCGGCCGCTATTGACGGCGCTGGGCCACTGCGCACCTTCTTCTCGGTCATTTTGCCCCAAGCAGTGCCAGCACTCACGGCCGTTTCCCTCTTCCATTTCTTCTTCGCATGGAACGACTTCTTCGGCCACTGATTTACTTGGCTGGCAACAGAGACAATTTCCCCATCTCCGTCGGCCTCACTTTCTTCAATGGTCTTTACAGCGAAGAGCCACAGCTCATTTTGGCCGCTTCCATCATCACCATGTCTCTGCCGCTTATCATCTTCTTCTTCGCCCAGCGTGTCTTCATGCAAGGGATTGTAATTACGGGCGTGGATAAATAGCATTCAGCACTTCAGCTAGTCAGCATTTCAGCTTTTAGCGGACTGGCTGACAAGCTGACAAGCTGACTGGCTGAGTCGCTGACATGCTCAAGCAATTGGTTTTCCTTCTCTTCTCCCTCGGGCTGTTGGGGTGTGGTGCGTTGGCAGGCGCACCCACCCCTGCGGTCCCACCCACGGTTACGCCATTGCCCACGGCCGCGCCTGTGCCCAATGGGCTGTGGGTAGACACGGCCGCTGGCTCCCTTGGAGCCATCTCCCCCTTGGTGTATGGAACCAACTACGGCTTTAGTAGATTTCGGTGCCGTTTGAGTTTGCAAGAGGAGGCTTATACGGCGGGGCTTAACAGTTGCGCTTTCGGCGGCAACTGGGGCGACCTGAACACCATCAGCCAAACAGATATTGACAGTTATATTGAGCTGACCAAGTTGATGGAGCGCCGAGCCGCTGATTAGCGTGCGCTTGCGGGGGGGCACGGCCGAACAAGCGGCCGAGCTGGTGCGCTACACCAACATCGAAAAGGGATATGGCGTGCGCTATTGGAGCATTGGCAACGAGCCAAGTCTGTACCCCGATTACGACACGGAACGGTACAACGAGGAATGGCGACTGTTTGCCGAGGCAATGTTGGCGGTGGATGAGAGCATTTTATTGGTGGGGCCAGATACTCATCAGTTTACGGGCACGGAGCGAGACCCCAAAGATGAAAACGGCCGCGATTGGCTCCGCGCCTTCTTGGCCAGCAATGGCGATATGGTGGATGTTGTGGCCGTGCATCGCTACCCCTTCCCCGCCAGCATGGGGCTGGTTCCTAAGATAGAGGATTTGCGGGCGAATTCGGCCGAGTGGGAGCAAGTTATCCCCGCGTTGCGGGCGGCGGTGCTGGAAGAGACGGGCAAGGAGCTACCCATCGCCATTACCGAGGTGAATTCAACTGGACATCGGTCGGTAGCGGCGAAGCCACGCCCGATTCCCATTTTAGTGCATTGTGGTGGGGGGATGTGATGGGGCGGCTCATTAACCATCAGGTAGATATGGTGGCGCACTTTGCCTTGTATAGCAACCCCAACATGGGGGGCTGGGGCTTGTTGGCGCGGTCTAAGCCACGGCCGAGTTATTACGTGTACCAACTCTACCAGCAGTTTGGGGAGGAGTTGTTGGCGGCCGAATCGGCCGTGCCCAACTTGAATATCTATGCGGCGCGGCGGGACGATGGAGCCATCACCGTGATGGTGATAAACCTGAGCGACGAAGCCCAGACAGCGCCCCTTGTTTTATCGGGCAATGAGGGGGATACGGCCGTGATGACCCTGTTTGATGCAGAGAACCTCGCCACCGATATGGGCTCCGATTTGTTTGCCTCGCACACCTACCCCGCGCAATCTATGACCTTGTTGGTTGTGGGAGGCGGGGGAGTGAGGTGTATGTGAATTGTGAATGGTTAATTGTGAATGATAAATGCAGAAGCGTGGCCATCACAACGTTGGTAGGGGTGGGGGCACGGCCGATACGCCAACGAAAACTATAAAACAGTTCCGCCGTGCCGCTCACCCTTTCTTACCCCAGCCAACACCGCACAGAGTAACATCTGGGGTGGGTTGGGCGGAATAAAAGGCACAAGTTTCGCATCACATCCCCCCGCCCAGCCCCACCCCTGCGACGTAATGGTGAAGGGCGTTATAACGGCATCGGGAACGGCATAACGGCATCGGGGAACGGGCATAACAGCATCGGGGAACGGCATAACAGCATCGGGGAAGGCATAACAGCATCGGGGAACGACATAATGGCATCGGGGAACGGCATAACGGCATCGGGGAATGGCATAACGGCTTAAAAATAGGGAAAAGGAGCCGTTCATTTAATCAATGGGGGGAGAATCAGCACAAAGAGACCCTATGAGAATGAAAAGTTTTTACTTGTTGTTTTTGCGTTGCTTTTTGTTGCCTGTCGCAATGAAGCACCTGCGCCCACGGCCGCTCCTCCCTCTGCGCCCACGGCCGAACCCACCTCCTCGTCCCCTGCTTACCTGAATCCCGCTTTGCCCACGGCCGAGCGCGTGGAAGATTTGCTGGGGCGCATGACTTTGGCCGAAAAGTTTGGTCAAATGACCTTGGTGGAGAAAGGTAGCATTGACCCCGCCGATATTTCGGCCTTGGGGATTGGTGGTTTGTTGAGCGGTGGCGGTGGTTCCCCCGCCCAAAACACGGCCGAAGCATGGCTGGAGATGGTCAACGAATTTCAGGCCGAAGCATTGCAATCCCGCCTCGGTATTCCGCTCATCTATGGCGTAGATGCGGTGCATGGGCACGGCAATTTGCGCGGCGCAACCATCTTTCCGCACAACATTGGCCTTGGGGCGGCCAATAATCCCGCTTTAATGGAAGCCATCGGCCGTGCCACGGCTTTAGAAACGGCCGCGACGGGCATTCGCTGGAACTACGGCCCTGCCCTCTCCATTGCCCGCGACCCCCGCTGGGGCCGCACCTATGAATCGTACAGCGAAGACCCCGCCATCGTCTCATTGCTCGCTTCCGCCTACTTGCGCGGCCTGCAAGGGAGGATTTAAGCGCGGCCGAGGCCGTCTTGGGCACGCCCAAGCACTTTGTGGGGGATGGCGGCACGGCGTGGGGCAGTTCGCACGGCGGCTACCAGATTGACCAAGGGGATACGCAAGTAGATGAAGCCACTTTGCGAGCGATTCACCTCGTGCCGTATTCGGCCGTCATTGCCGAAGGGGCGCAAAGCATTATGGTCTCGTTTAGCCGCTGGAATGACGAGTATATGCACGGCCAGCAATACCTCATCACCGATGTTCTAAAAGAAGAATTCGGCTTTGAGGGGTTCATCGTTTCCGATTGGCAAGCGATTGACCAAATTAATCCCGACTTTTACGCCGCTGTGGTCCAATCCATCAATGCAGGCGTGGATATGAACATGGTCCCCTATGATTACGAACGCTTTATCTCTGTTTTAGAGGAAGCGGTGGACAAGGGGACATCAGCCAAGAGCGCATAGACGACGCGGTGCGCCACATTTGACCGTTAAGTTCGACATGGGGCTTTTTGAACGGCCGCTGGGCGACGAAACACTCTCTCAGCACGGTTGGTTCGGCCGACCATCGCGCCCTTGCGCGGGCAAGCTGTGCAACAATCGCTCGTTTTGCTACAAAACCAAGGCGATGTCTTGCCCCTTTCGGCCGATACCCCGCTCATCTTTGTGGCGGGGCAGGGCGCAGATGATATTGGTTTGCAAGCAGGTGGTTGGACTATTGAATGGCAAGGTGCAACGGGCAACATCACCCCCGGCACGACGATTTTGCAGGGCATCGAAGCGGCCGTTGCCGATACGGCCGACGTGCGCTTCAATCGCTTTGGCAACTTCGAGCGTCTGTTAGACGACAGCGGCCAGCCCTTAATCGCCGACATCGGCATTGCCGTGTTAAGCGAGCCGCCCTATGCCGAAGGCGTGGGCGATAGTGCCACCTTGTCCTTCAGCCAGAGCGAATTGGACATGCTGGCTCGCTTGCGGAGCCAGAGCAAGGTGTTGGTCGTCGTCTTAATCTCGGGACGGCCGCTCATCATCAACGACATTCTTGACCAAGCCGACGCTGTGGTGGCCGCATGGCTCCCCGGCACAGAAGGCAACGGCGTGGCCGATGTGTTGTTTGGGTCTGTGCCCTTCACGGGCAAGCTCTCCTTCACATGGCCAGCGGCCGTGCCCGAAGGCGCGGCCGATTTCGCCACCCTCCCCGCCGATATGGTTCTCTTCCCCCGTGGTTATGGCCTAATCACTGAATAAATCCCTTTTTATGGCAAAGGCGCAAAAGAACAAAAAGGCAAAATGAACTTAAAAAACCCTTTGCCCTTTTGTTCTTTTGCCCTTTTGAAATAAATTACCCCTTTCCCCCTTCATTTCAGGAGTTGTACTCACTACATGGACACCACCACCGAAAACATTTCCTCAATTGCCGAGCGCGTTGAGGCGTTATTAGCCGAAATGACCCTGCCCGAGAAAGTGGGGCAGATGATGCAAGTCGAAAAGAACAGCATTGACAAAGAAGACATCACCCAATACGCCCTTGGCTCGCTGTTGAGCGGTGGCGGGGGCTACCCCACCCCCAACATGGCCGCTTCGTGGCGCGAAATGGTCAACGACTTCCAAGAATATGCCCTCAAATCCCGTTTGGGCATCCCGCTCATCTATGGCGTAGATGCTGTCCACGGCCACAACAACGTCTACGGCGCAACCATCTTCCCCCACAACATCGGTTTGGGGGCCACCCGCAACGCGGAGCTGGTGGAGCGCATCGGCCGTGCCACGGCCGTTGAAATAGCGGCCACAGGCGTACATTGGAACTTCGCCCCGGCCGTCTCCGTCCCCCGCGATATTCGCTGGGGGCGCACCTACGAAGGGTATGGGGAGGATACCGCTTTGGTGGGGGAACTGGCGGCCGCCTATGTGCGCGGTTTGCAAGGCAATTTGGGCGCTCCTGATGGCGTGTTGGCCTCGGTCAAGCATTTTGTGGGCGATGGCGGCACCAGTTGGGGAACCACCACCCCTTACCCGTGGATTGCCTTCGGCCAAAATTGGCACGACCCGCAAGGCCAACGGTGGCAAATTGACCAAGGCATCACCGAACTCGACGAAGCCACCCTCCGCGCCGTCCACCTGCCCCCCTACGCCGAGGCGATTGCGGCGGGCGCACGCAATATCATGGTTTCCTACAGCAGTTGGGACGGCCTCAAAATGCACGCCCAACGCTACTTGCTCACCGATGTGCTGAAGGGGGAAATGGGCTTCACGGGCTTTCTCGTCACCGATTGGATGGCGGTGGACCAAATAAATGTTGACTTTGAGACGGCCGTGGCCGCTGGCCTCAACGCTGGTTTAGACATGATCATGATTCCGTTCCAATACGAGCGGTTCATCAACACCACCTTGCAATTGGTAGCCGACGGCCGCATCCCGTTGGCCCGCATAGACGATGCCGTGCGCCGCATCCTCACTGTCAAACTCGAGATGAATTTGTTTGCGGAACCATTCATGGGCGAGGAACTATTGCCCCTTGTCGGCTGTGCCGAACACCGCCAATTGGCGCGGGAGGCGGTGCAACAATCGGCCGTGCTCCTCAAAAACGAGGGCAATGTTCTGCCCTTTGACCCCGCCCAGCAAACCATTTTGGTGGCAGGTGCTGGCGCAGATGATTTGGGGATGCAATGTGGGGGTTGGACCATCGAATGGATGGGCCAACGCGGCCGTCTGACCGAAGGAACCACCATTTTGGAGGGGTTACGCGCCCTCGCGGGGGCCAATATCCGCTACGAGGCCACGGCCGAGGCGGCCGAACCCGCCCCCATCGGCATCGTCGTCCTCGGCGAAGAGCCATATGCGGAAGGGCAAGGCGACAAGGCCAACTTGCGCCTCTCGGCCGAGGACATTGCCCTCTTAGAGCGGGTTCGCGCCCTGTGCGACAAGGTCGTCGTTGTCTTGCTCACGGGTCGGCCGCTCCTCATCACCGAACAATTGCCGTTGATGGATGCGTTGGTGGTGGCATGGCTCCCCGGCACCGAAGGGCAAGGCGTGGCGGATGTGTTGGGCGGGGTTGTGCCGTTCAGCGGCCGTTTGTCCCACGCATGGCCGCCTCTGAAGCGCACATTCCCCGTGGCCACGGGGATGTGGCGGAAGATGTGCTATGGCCGTTTGGGGCTGGGCTGTAAGATGGTGGCTTGTCGTGGCGCAATAATTGGCCACGAGGGTACTGTTCTTTTCATCGCAAAGTCGCCAAGAAGCGAAGACGCAAAGGGTGTTGTTTAATCGAGAAATCTTTGCGTCTTTGCCCCTTCGCGACTTTGCGTTAAATCTCTTAACAACTTGTTCTTACACCCGCTTTATCCATAACGCAAGGGCGTGCAAGGGTATATTGGTATAATGGTATATTAGTGTATTCGACGGCCGTCTACTGGTATATTTCCTAGGGACGGCCTTCGCCGTACCCAGACCAAATCCACCCATACACCCTTGCGTATGACCCAACCCGACATTCTCTTCATCGTTCTCGACACCCAACGCGCTGACCGCCTTGGGTGTTACGGCTACCAACGGCCGACCTCCCCCAATCTCGACCAATTTGCTGACCGGGCCGTCGTCTTCGAGCAAGCCATTGCCCCTGCCCAGTGGACAATCCCCAGCCACGCCTCCATGTTTACGGGCTTGTACCCCACCGCCCACCAAGTCACCCAATCCAACCAAATGCTGGGCGCCGATGTGCCCCATCTCGTCGAAACCTTGGGCAAGATGGGTTATGAAACCGTCGGCTTCTGCAACAATCCCCTCGTTGGCGTGCTAGACAATGGTTTTCAGCGCGGCTTTGAGCAGTTCTACGTTTATGGGGGAGCCTTCCCCGAACGGCCGCACTTTCGCCCCGATAGCAAATTGTCCAGCTTGCGCGAGCAGGGGCAACGGCTGATGCACCGCATCGCTCACCCCATCCAAAACTTCTTCGGCCGTTCCGAACTCGCCTTCAGCATCTCCCTCCACGCATGGCTCACTCCCTTGTGGGCCAACTTTATCAACTTTAAAGGGCAAAACGAGCGTTCCGTGGGCGATTTAGTCCACTATTTGGAGCGACGGGACGCGAACACGGCCGAAACCGAGCAACCGCTCTTCCTCTTTCTCAACCTCATGGAAACCCATCTGCCCTTCTACCCGCCCCAGCGGTTTGTGGACCAGATGGCTCCCTACATGCGCGAAGAGACGGCCGCCCGCCACGCCCAAGCCCAATGGAACAAAGAAGCGTACCGCTGGGCCGCCCCCTTGCCTGACGGCCTCAACGAAACCGAGGCGCGGGTCTTGAGCGATTTATATGATGCCGAAGTTGCCTATCAGGACAGCTATTTGGGGCGGTTGCTCGACTATTTGCGCCAACGGCCGAACGCCGACAACACCCTGACCATTATCGTCGGCGACCACGGCGACAGTTTGGGCGAGCACAACTACTTTGGCCACGCTTTCACCGCCTATCAAGAGCTGATCCATGTGCCCCTCATCATGGATTGGCCCGCTCAATTCGAGCCGGGCGAGCGCATCGCCACCCCTGTCAGCACCCGGCGCGTCTTCCACACGATGATTTCGGCCGCTGGTCGCTTGCCCGCCGAAAGCACGCTTAGTTCCACCGAAGTCCGCGCCCTCTCGCTAGCCGAGGTTGTACGCGGCCGTGATGTGGAAGCAGGCACCGCTTACGCCGAAATCTACCCCCCTCAACTTCGTCCGCGCCATCGAACACCGCACCCCCGGCCTCATCGAACAATTTCGATGCCTCGACATGCGCCGTGCCATCGTGCGCGACAACCTCAAACTCATCCAATTAGACGACGACCCCGATGAACTTTTTGATTTGGCGCAGGATACGTTAGAATTAGACAATCTCATCAGCCAACGCCCCGCTGATAAAGCCACCTTAAACCAGCAACTCAACAGGCACATTGATTTAACCGAAGCGCAACGCGCCACCTTGCTGGCTGGGGCAACATTGGAATTGGGCGAAAACCCTGAACTGCTCCAACGCCTCCGTGGCCTTGGCTATATTGAGTAGAAAGTACTGAGTGCTGAGTGCTGAGTTATCCACTTAGCACTCAGCACTCAGCACTCAGCACTTTTTTTAAGGAGATTGAAGAAGATTATGTTTGATGCACTGCAATTGGATCCTGTAGCCTTTACCATTCCCATTGGGGAAGGATTGGCAATTTATTGGTATGGCATCCTCATCGCCATTGGAATTGCCATCGGCGCAGGCTGGGCTGGCCGCGCTATCGAAAAGCGGGGCGAAAGCTCTGACCAACTGTACAACGGCCTGCTCATTGTGGTCATTGCGGGCTATGTGTTTGCCCGTTTGGGGTATGTGTTGCAAGATGAGATTGCCAACCCCGGCCCTCAATACAACACGCTCTGGGAAGTCATCAACCTGCGGGCTGGTGGGGCGAATATCTTGTGGGGCTTTATTGGCGCGGCCGTGGTCGGCCTTATCTTCTTGCGCTGGCAAAAGCTCAGCTTTTGGCACTATGCCGATGTGGCAGGGCCAACATTGCTCATCGCGCAAGCCATCGGCCGTTGGGGGAACTTCATCAACCAAGAGCTATACGGTCCCCCCACCACCGCCTCGTGGGGCTTGTTGATTAATACCCCCAACCGCATCGCGCCCTACAACGATTTGGTTACTTACCCGGCTGAAACCCGCTTCAACCCCACCCTCTTCTATGAATTTCTGGCTCTGCTGATTGGCTTCCTCCTGCTCACCTACCTGAACAAGAAGTATCAGGAGCAATGGAAACCCGGCACACTGTTCAGCATCTTCCTCATTTGGTGGGGGGCTAACCGGGCATGGATTGAACTGTTTCGCCCTGACCAACCCAAATTGGGCGAGACCCTCATCAGCTTCTCGATGATTCTCTCCTTGGGCATCGCAGGTGTGGGGGTGTACCTCCTCTTGCAACGGCTCGGAATCATCGCCACCACCGCCGCCAGCAAGCGGCGGGTTCACAAGCCAAAGCGACAACGCACGGCCGAAACCGAATAATTCCCAAACCAACAAGGGCGCGTTTAACCAAATGCGCCCTTGTTTTTAGTCTATCAGTCGGTCAGCCTTTCAGTCTATCAGCTCCGACTGACCGACTGACCGACTGAGAGACTGACAGACTAAAAGACTGAGAGACTTCCAATGAACTTCGACGAAAAATTCAACCAAGTTGCACTAACTTTTGACGACGTTTTACTCGCCCCCGGCGAATCCCATGTTTTGCCTGCTGATGTGGATGTCAGCACCCAACTGACCCAGAGTATGCGGCTGAATATACCGCTCATTTCGGCCGCGATGGATACCGTGACCGAGGGGCGCATGGCCATTGGGTTGGCCCGGCTGGGCGGCATGGGCGTGTTGCACCGCAACATGTCCATCGAACACCAAGCTGAAGAAGTGGACAAAGTGAAACGCTCCGAGGCGGGCATGATTGTAGACCCGATTACCCTGCCCCCCACCGCCACCTTGGCCGATGCAGAATCGCTCATGGCGCGTTACCGTATCTCGGGCGTGCCCATTACCACCGAAACGGGCGAATTGGTCGGCTTGTTGACCAATCGGGACATTCGCTTTGTGACCCCCGGCCCGCAACCCGTGGTGGAGTTTATGACCCCCAAAGAGCGGCTCGTGACGGCTCCTGTGGGCACGACGCTGGAGCAAGCCAAAGAGGTGTTGCACCAGCACCGCATCGAAAAATTGCTCTTGGTGGACGACAACGGCCACATCAAGGGGCTGATTACGGTGAAGGACATTATGAAAAAGCTGGATTACCCCAGTGCGGTGGCGGACGACAACGGCCGTCTCCTTGCCGCCGCCGCCATTGGCGTGGCCGATAAGGGGTTAGCCCGGCTAGAAGCGTTGATGAAGGTGGGCGTGGACGTGGTGGCCATAGACACCGCCCACGGCCACAGCAAAATGGTGCTGGACACAGTGGCCGAGGTGAAGCGGCGTTATCCCCACCTAACCGTGTTGGCGGGCAATGTGGCCACGGCCGAGGGAACCCGCGCCCTCATCTATGCGGGGGCAGATGGCATTAAAGTGGGCATTGGCGCAGGTTCGATTTGCACCACGCGCATTATTTCGGGCGTGGGGATGCCGCAGTTAACGGCCGTGTGGGAATGCGCCAACGAAGCCCGCAAACACGGCGTACCCACCATCGCCGACGGCGGCATCAAATACAGCGGCGACATTGTCAAAGCGCTGGCCGCTGGGGCGGATGCGGTCATGCTCGGTTCGCTGTTGGCGGGGTTGGAAGAAAGCCCCGGCGACATTATTTTGTACGAGGGGCGGCGGTACAAGATGTATCGGGGCATGGGGAGCCAAGGGGCGATGACGGGGCAGGGGAGCGACCGCTACGCCTCGGCGCAAAGCGCGACCGACCGCAACAAGCTCGTCCCCGAGGGCATTGAAGGGCAAGTGCCGTATAAAGGCAAGTTGGACGATGTGATTTTCCAACTGATGGGCGGTTTGCGGGCGGGCATGGGCTATGTCGGCGCGGCCGATTTAACCGAACTGCGCAACAAAGCCCGCTTTGTACGCATCACCAACGCTGGCCTGCGCGAAAGCCACCCCCACAGCGTCACCATCACGAAGGAAGCACCGAATTATCAAGTACAAAGATAGCTGGATAGTGGTTAGTGGCTTGTGCCGCCCCACTAACCACTCCCCACTAGCCACTAACCACTCATGTTTAACTACGATACATACATCTCCCCCTTTACGTGGCGGTATGGGGGGGCGGAAATGCGCCACATTTGGTCGGAGGAGTACAAGCGCAAGCTGATGCGGCGGGTTTGGGTGGCACTGGCCACGGCGCAACACACGGCCGGGCTGGTCACGGCCGAGCAGTTGGCCGATTTACGCGCCCACATGGAGGAGATAGACATTCCTCGCGCCGAAGAGATTGAGCGGGAGACGCGCCACGACGTAATGGCCGAAATCCGGACGTATGCGGAGCAATGTCCCGTGGGGGGCGGGATTATACACTGGGGGGCGACGAGTGAGGACATCAACGACAATGTGTTTGCGTTGCGGATGCACGAATCGTTGGCGGTGGTGGCGCAGGGGTTGACGGCCGTGCTGTCCGCCCTCGCCCAGCGCATGGAGGAGACGGCCGATTTGCCCGTGATGGCCCACACCCACATCCAGCCGGCCGAACCGACCACGCTCGGCTATCGCTTTGCCGTTTATGCCCAAGATTTGCTGGCCGATTTGGAAGAAATTCGCCGTCTACAAAGCCATCTAAAAGGAAAGGGCTTTAAGGGAGCGGTAGGCACACAGGCCAGTTTTGTGGAGCTATTGGCGGGAACAGGTATGGACGCGGCCGAGATGGAACGGTTGGCCATGCAAGAGTTGGGGCTGGGCTATTACCTCATCACCACCCAAACGTACACCCGCCAGCAAGATGTGCGGCTGATGAATAGCTTGGCGGGCGTGGCCAGCTCGTTGCACAAGTTGGCCATGGACTTCCGCATTTTGCAATCGCCGCCGTTTGGGGAGTGGGCGGAGCCGTTCGGCCGTCAGCAGGTTGGTTCGTCGGCCATGCCGTTTAAGCGCAACCCGATTAACATGGAAAATATCTGTTCGCTGGCGCGGTATGTGGCCGCTCTGCCGGGCATGGCGTGGGACAATGCCAGCCAAGCGATTTTGGAGCGCAGTTTGGACGATTCGGCCAACAAGCGCATTTTTGTGGCGGAGGGGTTTTTGGCCACCGATGAGATGTTGCGCCGGGCGGCGCGGGTGGTGGCGGAGATGCGGCTGGATGAGTTGGCGATGCAACGCAATTTGGCGACGTATGGGCCGTTTGCGGCCACGGAGCGGGTGCTGATGGCGTTGGTCGGCCGTGGGGCGGACCGCCAAGCGGGGCATGAGTGGATTCGGGCGGCCAGTTTGCAGGCGTGGGAGGCGATGCGGCAGGGGTTGGCAAATCCGTTGGTGGATTTGTTGGCGGGGGAGGGGGAAATCGGCCGTTACCTAACCCGGACCGAAATCGAAGAGCTAATGTCGGCCGAGGCGCATGTGGGCACGGCCGCGCAACGGGCGCGGGCAATGGCGGAATGGGTGCGGGAGGCATCTCTTAGCCCATTCCCCCATTTTTTTTACTAGCCTTTTCTGCGCCAATCGCCTGCTAATTAAACATCGTTTATAATTTTAGCCATCCAGCTATCAGCTTTTAGCTGTTAGCTCCTAATCGTGCGCGGGCAGTAACCACCCCCACCACCTACAACTGCATACCACCACTAGCCACTAACCACTCCCCACCATTAAACCATGTCCAATTTACTTCACTACATCCACGGTTCCAACGCGGGCTATGTACTAGAGCTTTACGAGCGCTATCTACAAGACCCCACGGCCGTAGACGGCCGCACCCGCGCCCTCTTCGAGATGGCTCCCCCCATCCTCGACGAGCAACCCACACCCGCCGCTCCCTCCCCAACGGCCACACCCCACCAACCACCAACTCAACCAAGCCGCGGCCGTGGCCAACTTGGCCCAAGCCATCCGCGAATACGGCCATCTCGATGCAAATAGCAACCCGCTCTACCCCATGCCCTCCGAGCCATCGCTCAAACTGGAGGCGCACGGGCTGACCGAGGCGGACTTGCGCCACCTGCCCGCCAGCGCCGTGGGCGGGCCACTGGCACACACGGCCGCCAACGCCCACGAAGCCATCACTCGCCTGCGCGAGGTGTACTGCGGCGGCATCGGCTACGACTATGACCACCTGCGCAACCACCAAGAGCGGGCATGGCTCCGCGAGGCGGCCGAATCCCGCCGCTTCCGCCAAGAATTTGACCCCGATGGCGCCAACGCCATCAACTTGCTCAAGCGGCTCATCAAAGTAGAGGTGTTTGAGCAGTTTTGCACAAAACGTTTGTGGGGAAAAAACGCTTTTCCATCGAAGGGGTAGACATGCTCGTCACCATTTTGGACGAGGTCATTCTGCAATCCCCTGCTTTCTCCGTCGAATCCATCCTGATTGGGATGGCTCATCGCGGCCGTCTCAATGTAATGGCCCACGTCCTGAACAAACTTTACAGCGATATTTTGCGCGAGTTCAAAGACCCCATCAGCGATATTAGCGACACGACCTATGAAGGGTATTTGGGGCAGACGGGCGACGTGAAATATCACAAAGGGGCGTATCGGGTTTGGCCCGGCCGCAATGGGGTCATGCTCGACATCAAAATTGCGCCCAACCCCAGCCATTTGGAGCTGGTTAACCCGCTCGTGGCGGGCATGGCGCGGGCGGCCGGGACAACCTCCTCCCAGCGCGGCGCACCCCGCTTCGAGCCGCAAAAATCGCTCCCCATCCAAATCCACGGTGATGCCGCTTTCCCCGGCCAAGGAACCGTGGCCGAAACGCTTAATTTTGCCAATTTGAATGGCTACACGGCCGGCGGAACCATCCATATCATTGCCAACAACCAAGTTGGCTTCACCACCTTGCCCAGCGACACCCGTGGCTCGCTTTACGCCAGCGACTTGGCCAAAGGGTTCAAAATCCCCATTGTGCATGTCAATGCCAATGACCCCGTCGCGTGTCTCGAGGTGGCGCGGCTGGCTGTCCATTATCGCAACACCTTCCACAAAGATTTTATGATTGATCTGGTGGGCTACCGCCGCTATGGGCACAACGAAGGGGACGAACCCCGCTTCACCCAGCCGACGATGTACCAAAAGGTAGATGAGATGCCCTCCGTGCGCGAGTTATGGGCGCGAGAACTCATCCAACGGGGCTTTATCTCGTCGGCCGAAGTAGATGCCCTGATGCAAAAGCATTGGAACCACCTGCAAGAGACGTATGACGGGTTGGATTTGCAACAGCCCAGCCCTGTCAAGAAAGAGGCGGAGAAGGCTCATCGCCCCGAGCCGGGGCTGGCCAAGCGGACGGAAACGGCCGTGCCCGCCGACCACCTGCGCGATTTACACACCGCGCTGATGCAGTTCCCCGCCAGTTTTAAAATTAGCCCCCGCCTCAATCGGGTGGTTAATAAGCGGGGCGAGGCGTTGGCCAACGCCGACGAAAAAGCGATTGATTGGGGCACGGCCGAGCTTCTCGCCTTTGCCACGATTTTGGCGGGCGGCACACCCATCCGCCTGACGGGCGAAGATGTGAAGCGGGGCACCTTTAGCCACCGCCACGCCACCTATTTTGATGCCGAAACGGGTGCAGAATACACCCCCCTGCAACATTTGCCCCACGCCCGCGCCTCGTTCGAGATTCACAACAGCCCGCTCACCGAAAGTGCCACGATTGGCTTTGAGTACGGCTACAACATCGAACACCCCGAGCATTTGGTGCTGTGGGAAGCGCAATTTGGCGACTTTATCAACGCGGCGCAGATGATGATTGACGAGTATCTCGTCTCGGGGCGGGCGAAGTGGAGCCAAACGCCGTCGCTCGTTTTGTTGTTGCCGCATGGCTACGAGGGGCAGGGGCCAGACCATTCGTCGGCACGGCTGGAACGCTTTTTGCAACTGGCGGCCGAGAAAAATTTGCGGATAGTCAACCCGACCACGGCCGCGCAATACTTCCACCTCCTGCGCCGCCAAGCGCTGTTGCTCACCCAAGACCCGCTCCCGCTGGTGGTGATGTCGCCCAAGAGCTTGTTGCGCCACCCCATTGCGGGGTCGTCGTTGCGCGAACTGACCGACGGCCGCTGGCAACCCATCATCCCTGATGAGTGGATTGCGGCCGAGGAGAAAGAGGCGGAGGTGACCCGTCTCGTTTTGTGCAGTGGCAAGGTGGTTGTGGATTTGGTCAACAGCTCTCTGCGGCCGCAAAACCCGTGGGTGGCCATCGGCCGTGTGGAACAGCTTTACCCCTTCCCCAAACAGGAATTGCGCGACCTGTTCGCCCAATACCCCAATTTGGAAGAGGTGATGTGGCTCCAAGAGGAGCCGCGCAACATGGGTGCATATCGGTTCATCGAGCCGCGCCTCGGCGATATTTTGCCTGTGCAGTCGGGGAGCAAGCGCAAGCGGGTCGCTTTCCATTATGTCGGCCGTCCCAACTTGGCCAGCCCGGCCGAGGGTTCGGCCGCGTGGCACCAAATTAACCAAGACCGCATCGTGCGCGACGCATTTACCCGCGCCTATGTGGATGAAGAACTGAAAATGAAGCAGAACAGTTAAAAAAGATAGAGTGTAGAGATATAGATAGAGGGGTTCGTAGAAGGCCAGCCAACTGTGTTTTCCTCTATCTCTATCTCCAGTCTCTACACTTAAGAGGTTTTATGTCTATTGAACTTATTGTCCCGACGCTCGGGGAATCGGTGGTGGAAGCGACGGTGGCCACGTGGCACAAAAAGGTGGGGGATACCGTCAAAGCGGGTGAAATTGTGGTGGAATTGGAGACGGATAAGGTGAATTTGGATGTGGAAGCGCCCGCTGATGGGGTGTTGATTGGCATCTCTCATGGGGAGGGGGAGGATGTGGCGATTGGGGATGTGTTGGCGATGATTGAGCCAAGTGGTGCATCCCCTGTCCCTAGTCCCAAGTCCCCCGAAACGGCTAAAGCCGCCACTACGAACGGGGAGACGGCTAAAGTCGCCGACCCAATCCAAAATCCAAAATCCGAAATCCAAAATCCCGTGACTCCTGTGGCGCGGCGCATGGCGGAGGCGGAGGGGGTGAATTTGGCGCAGGTGCAGGGGAGTGGCGCGGGCGGCCGTATTACGAAAACGGATGTGCAAGCGTCGCTCGGCGCACCCACGGCCGTGCCGACTAATCCCCCCCCTACACCTGCCGCCACCCCAGCCCTGCAAATGGCTCGCCCCGAGTTGCTGGCGCAACCATTGTTCACCGACGGCCGTGGCGAGACCCGCGAGAAGATGTCTCGGCGGCGCAAGACGATTGCCAAGCGGCTGGTGGAGGCGCAACACACGGCCGCGATGCTGACCACTTTCAACGAGGTGGATATGTCGGCCGTCATGGGATTGCGCACGCGGCGCAAAGAGCAGTTTGAGAAAGCGACGGGGGCACGGCTGGGCTTCATGTCCTTTTTCGTCAAGGCCAGTGTGGCCGCCCTCAAGCAATTCCCTCGCCTAAACGCCGAAATAGATGGCGATGACATGGTGCTGAAACATTACTACGACATCGGCATTGCTGTGGGCGCGGAAGAGGGGCTGGTTGTGCCCGTCTTGCGCGATGCCGACCGCAAATCGTTTGCCGCCATCGAGAATGAGATTCGGGAACTGGGCAAAAAGGCGCGGGATGGGGCACTCTCCCTCGAGGATTTGTTGGGCGGCACGTTTACGATTACCAACGGGGGTATCTTCGGCTCCATGCTCAGCACACCCATCCTGAATGCGCCACAAGTGGGCATTTTGGGGATGCACAACATTGTGGAGCGGCCTGTGGCGATTAACGGCGCAGTGGAAATTCGGCCCATCATGTATGTGGCGCTGAGCTATGACCACCGCATTGTGGATGGCTCGGAGGCGGTGCAGTTCCTGTTCAAAATTAAGGAGTTGCTGGAGGAGCCAGAGCGGTTGTTGCTGGAAGGGTAGGGGGAGGAAGAGAGGGGGAGAGAAAGAGAAAAGCCTCGTGTTTCGGCCGAAACACGAGGCTTTTTTATCACCAAAAGAGGATAAGCTGTAGCCCTATAAACCCAGTGTATGTTTTAAAGCCATATTGATATTGGTCATTGGAACCGCGCCTATCACACGGTCTATTTCTGTTTGGAGAACCGTTGCCAAATTATCTGTCATCACAACTGAATTAGTCAGTAAGCCCGATGTTTGGCCTTCGGGAGTGTCTATCTCTATCAATACGCGGGAAGAATGATTTGCTCGAAACGTGCGACTGGTAATCATAGCAACCAGCAACTGTTCCAAATCTGTTCGTACATTGTCCGCCTGTACAATTAAGGCAGGGCGAGTTTTCGCTGTTCTTAAATCCGAGTGTGGAAAAAGGACAAGAACAATATCGCCTCGTTTATACGTTGGGTTTGAGGGCATCATAATTGTCGTAAATGTCCATTTCGGGGCTATCCCATTCTTCGGCAAAGTTGGCGAGACGTGCGCGTAAATCGGCCGCTTGTGCTTCTCCAATGCTTCGAGTGGCTAAAAGGATATGGCCACTGGTCAAAAATGTAACAATGACAGGGGTTTCATCACTAATGTGGCGCGGTAATTCATTTAATTGAATTTTACCATTGCGATAAATACCTTCGATGGCTGTTAACATGTCTGTTCTTCCTTGAGTGCAGGTGAAAAAAAATAGAGGTAGAGACAATCGATTAAACCGCCCCTACCTCTCCATTTATTCCCCTACGGCGTGGGCGTGGGTTCCACCGTTTCTGCGGGTGGTGGTTCCGTCACAATGACGGGTGGGGTGGCCGTTTCGGTGGGGGTAGGCGGTGGTTCGGTGACGATGACGGGCACGGTGGGCGTGGCGGTTGGCGGTAACGGTGGCTGGGGAGTGGGCGTGGCCGTTGGTGCGCCCGTGGGGGTAGCGGTTGGCGTGGCTATCGGTGTGCCCGTTTCGGTGGGGGTGGCGGTGGGTGTGCCCGTGGCTTCGAGAAGGGTGAAGGGCAGGTCGGCCGTGATTTGCACCCGATCCTCCTCGGCCGTGTACGGGTTATCGGGGCCAAACACAATCAGCCGAATCGTCATCTGGCCACTGCCAATGCCGCGCCCCGCCAACTCCTCGGGGTTCCAGCGGAACAGCAAGCCATCCTGCACAGGATTGCCCTGCCGCTCCAGCAAATTGCCCCACCCACCGGGGTTGTGCGAAAAGCCATAATCCAATTGGAAGCCCGCGAAATTGGGGCCTTTGGCCGTGCCGCGCAACTCAAACTCGCCCGAAATTTCGCTAAAGGGGGCGGGGGCGGTGAATTGCGCCAACGGCCGTTCCGTGGTCGCCTCACACGCTTGGGTGGGCGGCAATTGCAAGGGGATGGCGATGCCACGATTGCCCGCCCATGCTTGGCCGTCGCCCGTCTGTTCAATCCACGCCTTGGCCAAATCGGTCTCGCGCTGGGTGATTTGGGGGGAACGCCCTGTGACGAGCAGATTGACAAAATTGGCCTCAAAGACAGCTTCGGGGCACGCTTGGGTGGCGCGGAAGCCTGTCCAGAGGTCAATGGGCACTTTTTGCAGGAAATCATCGGCCGCGCCCCGTGGCGGCTGGTCTTGGGCAAAAACCTCACTGCGCCGATTGGCACACCCTTCGCTGGGGATGGTTCCCGAGCTGGCGCAAATTTCGTAGTTGACCACCGTGGCAGGGCGATTGAATGGGGTGGCTGGTTTGCCCGCCAAATAGCCATTCATAAAGCTGTTCCAGATGGGGGAGGCGATTTGATAGCCCGAAGCGCCATTGCCCATCGGTTGGTTGCTGGTGTTGCCCACCCACACGGCCGCGACCACATCGGGCGTGTAGCCAATCGTCCAGCCATCGCGCACATCGGTGCTATCCGAGCCAGAAGTGCCTGTTTTGACCGCCACCTGATGGCCGCCAATGACGAGGGTGTTGTTTTGGCCAAACGAAGGTTGCCGTGCCCCATTGTCGGAGAGAATGTCGGTCATTAGATAGGCATGGTCGGCGCGAATGACTTGTTCGATGGGTAGAGGGGTGTGTTGGAAGAGTACATCGCCACTACTGTTTTCAATGCGGGTGATGCTGTATGGCGTTACCCGTTGCCCTTGGTTGGCAATCATGGCAAAGCCTGTGGCCATATCGAGCGGGCTAATTTCCCCGCCGCCGAGTGAAAGGGCCAAGCCATAGTTGGTGGGCACGCCCTGTTCGGCACAGCCAGCGGAGTCGAGCGCCTCGGGAACCATCCGATTGAGATAGGTGATGAAGGCGCATACGCCGACATACTCGAGGGCTTTGACGGCCGGGATGTTGTAGGAATTGCCCAGTGCTTGGCGCAGGAGGAGGGGGCCGTGGAAGCGATTGTCGAAATTCTTGGGCACGTAGGGGGCGTTGGCGCCATCGCCAAAGGGGGTTTGGATGTCCCAAATGAGGGTGGAGGGTGTCCAGCCTTGCTCGAATGCGGCCAAGTAGACGAAGGGCTTGATGCTGGAGCCGGGCTGACGGGGGGTGTTGACCATGTTGACTTGGCCGCTAATCGCCTCGTCGTTGAAATCGGCACTGCCCACGAGGGCCAAAATTTCGCCTGTGCGGGGGGAGAGGGCGACGAAGGCGGCGTTGTTGGCGCCGAAGTTGGCCAATTGGCCACGGCCGTTGGCGACACTGTTCTCGGCCGTTTGTTGCGCCGCTGGGTCGAGGGTGGTGTAAATGCGCAAGCCACCGCGATAAATCGCTTGGGCATCGTTGGCATCTTCCAACTGTTGCAACACGGTAAAGACAAAGTGGGGGTGGCGGATGTTGACCACAGGTGGGGTCATTTGATAAATCCGCACACTCATCTCGGCAATGGCCGCTTGTGCTTCCGCTTGGGTGGCATATCCTTCGGCAACCATGAGAGTTAGCACTTCGGTTTGGCGGCCGAGGGCGAGTTCGGGGGAGGTGTAGGGGTTCCACCACGCGGGCGCTTGAGGCAAACCTGCCAATAAAGATGCTTCGGCAAGGGTTAAATCGGCCGCGTTTTTGTTGAAATAGGTCTCGGCCGCCGCCTGAATGCCATAGGCACGGCTACCATAGTTAATTTCGTTGAGATATAGCTCCAAAATCTCGTTTTTCTCGTAGGTGCGGTACATTTCGGCCGCCAGAATAATCTCCCGAATTTTGCGCGTGAAAGTCCGCTCGGTGCGTTCGTCGTCGCTGAGCAAGAGGGCGCGGGCGACTTGTTGGGTGATGGTACTTGCACCACCTGCGGCGTATGCGTCGCCCTCGCGGGCGGCCGTGGTCACGGCGCGGACGATGCCGATGGGGTCGAAGCCGGGGTTGGTGTAGAAGCGGGAATCTTCCGTGGCAATCGTCGCGTTAATCAGGTGGGGTGAGATTTGGGCGATGGTGACGGTGGTGCGGTTGCCTGTGTCTTGGTCGGCCAAAGAGTAGAGTTCGTTGCCATCGCGGTCGTAAATGCGCGAGGTCTCGAAGGTGCTGGCTCTGTCCCGTAAATCGCCCACCGAGGGCAAATCGCTGGCGATGTAGATGTAGCCCAAACTGGAGCCGACGATGGTGCAGACGAAGCCAAACACGCCGATGAGAATGGTGGCGATGAGGGCGCGGCGCAGACAACCCGCACCCGAATTACGGCCGCTTGGTTTGGGCAATTGGCCAGCGGTGACGGTGCTAGGCACGGCCACGCGGGGTGGTGGTGGGGTGGCGGGTGGCGGGGGTTGTTGGCGAAGCGGCGGCCGTGCAGGTGGTGGTGGGCTGGGCTGGTTGGCGGCGCGAATGGGCTGATTCGTGGCGGCGGGCGGTGGCACTTGTGGCTGACGCGCAACGGGCCGCATTTGGATGGTCGGCGCGTCTTGTTGCGCTTTGGGCGATACCCGCGTTTCGTCCAACTCATCGTCCAATCTGTCGCGGGCAAAGGTGCGCGGCGAGATTTGGGTCGCGTCTAAATCTTCGAGGGATGGCTTGGGGCGCGGGGTTAGCTCCTCGTGCTGGAAAGGGGGGGGCTGTGCGGGGAGCTGGTTGGGGATGGGGGCGGCGTTGGTAGGGGTGGGGGCATCCGCTGGGGGCACATCTTCGCGCCGAATGATGAGGGGGGGCTGGTGCGCCTTCCCGTTTGGGGGCGGGCGGTGGCGTGGAATCGCCTGCTTCGGCCGCTTGCCGCCGCATCAGTTCGGTGAGCGAGATAGTGGAGTCGTCGGGGTTGGGTTTTTCTGGTTCGGCCATAAGAGGGGAGAGGGGGAGCAGGGGAGCAGGGAGGAGCAGGGGATTTTATTCCGCAATCCCCAATCCGCATTCCGCAATCCCTAGACCCCAGTGGGTTGAGATTTAATGAGCATTGTCCATGAGCCGCGTTGCACGGCCGCATTGTTTTGATTGACCACTTTGTATTTCATCGCCACAGTGCCCCCGCCGAGGCGGGCGAGCGGGGTGAGTTCGGTGATTTCGAGTTCCACGTGTATGGTATCCCCAATTTTGACGGGGAGGCTGAATTTGCAGTCGAGTTCACGAAATGCTAAGACGGTGCCTTCGATGAAACCCGTCAGCACGGCCAAACCTGTGGCGATGGATTGGACGAGCAGGCCGTGGGCGATGCGCTCGCCGAAGGCGTAGCCGGCCGCGTAGTGGGCATCGGTGTGGATTTGGTTGTAGTCGCCCGAGAGGCCCGCGAAGTTGACAACATCGGTTTCGGTGATGGTGCGCCCTTGGGTGACGACTTTTTGGCCGACGGTGAATTGCTCAAAGTGGAGTCCGCGTGGTTGGTACATGGGGAGATAGAGGGGGAGATAGAGATAGTGGGTTTGAGATGGAGCTAGGCCAATTCTAGGGGTAAGAGATGGCGCAAGGTTTCGGGGGGTGGGTGGAGATGGGCTACCGTGAAGGGCGAATCAGGGAGGTTGTCGACCACCGACACATCTAGCCATTTGTTGATAGGCTGATTATTGAGGAGCAAAAGAGCATTTCTTGTTCGGCAGGGCAAGTTTGCCGCCAATGATAGGAAACCTTGCCCCCAAAGGGTTGGGCTGACCAATTCGGCATAATCGAGGAAAGTTAATTGCTTGTTGGGTATGGCGGTCAATGCTCACCATGATGTTGGGCGTGAGTTCAATCGTCCATGCGGGGCGAGGCTGAGGCACAAAATGGACATCTAGCACATCTCCCTCAGAATCATAGTCATACCATTCGCTCTGGTTCATGGGTTCACCTTTGGCTGTAGCTGTAGACTGCCCATACATTGACCACATAATTGTTGGCTAACATACGGCCGTTTTCGCCTAATTGCTTTTGGAAAAGCACAATGACGACAAGATGGTTGTACTCTGGCTCAAGCTCCCAAGGGGGAAGGATATTTGTATTTTTGAGGGTTCAGGGTCTTGTTGTCTACGGCCGTGGCGAATGGTTTGTAAGACATCCCCAAGGTAATGGGTTAACCAGGCCGTTTCTCCTGAGCGTGCGCCCACCGTTCGGCCGTCATGTAAATTTTGTTCCCATAACGGTCGTAAACATCCCAGCGATTTGGCTCATCTACCTGCATAACATTCTACCATGAGTGAGCAAGCTATCTATTCCCTCTTGTCTTCACAACCTATTCAATGCCCGCCGCCGCTAGTTTTTCGGCCTCGGCCGCGACGATGAGTTGGTCTATGAACTCGTCGAGATTGCCGTCCATTACCCCTGCCAAGTTGTAGCTGGAGTGGTTGATGCGGTGGTCGGTGACCCGGCTTTGGGGGTAGTTGTAGGTGCGGATTTTCTCGGAGCGTTCGCCCGAGCCGACTTGGGATTTGCGGTCGGCCGAGACTTCGGCGTTTTGTTCCGCCTCGGCCATCTCTTGCAACCGCGCCTGAATGACGGCGAAAGCGACTTGCTTGTTCTGGCTCAGGCTCCGCTCTGATTGGATTTTGACCATGATGCCCGATGGTTTGTGGATGACCCGCGCGGCCGTGGCATTTTTCTGCATGTGCTGGCCACCGGGGCCAGCCGAAAAGGTGGCCGTTATCTCGAGGTCGTTGGGGTCAAGGGTGATATCCACCTCCTCCACCTCGGCCATGACGGCCACAGTGACCGTGCTGGTGTGGATGCGCCCTTGGGATTCGGTGGCGGGCACGCGCTGGACGCGATGCACCCCGCTTTCGTATTTGAAGCGGCTATACGCCCCCGCCCCACGCACCATAAAGATGACTTCTTTGTAGCCACCCACGCCGATGAAGTTTTCGTCCATGATTTGGGGCTTCCAGCCTTTGTTTTCGGCGTAGCGGGTGTACATGCGCAGGAGGTCGGCCGCAAACAAGGCCGCCTCATCCCCACCCGCCCCCGCCCGAATTTCGACGAAGACGTTTTTGTCGTCGCGCTTGTCTTTGGGCAGAAGGAGGTGCTTGATTTGGTGTTCGAGGTCGGGCAGGATGGTCGAGAGTCGGCCGATTTCCTCTTTGGCCATCGCCATCATGTCGCGGTCGCTCTCCATCTCGAGCATTTCTTGCGCTTCGGCCAGCTCTTGTTGAGCGCGGAGATATTGGTTATAGGTCTCCACCAAGGGGGCGATATCAGACCGTTCTTGGGCTAATTCGGTGAGCCGCACATGGTTGTTGAGCACGGCCGGGTTGGTCATTTGCATGTCTATCTCCTCGAAGCGGGAGACGACTTTGGCGACTTGTTGGAAGAGGGACATAGAGTGCGTTTCTTGTGGTCAGCGGTTCGCAGTCACTTTTGAGGAGCCACTGCTTGCTGGGTATTGTTGGGACTGGTTGGGTGAGCGGGAATTATAGCTGTGTAAGGGGGGATGGGCTAATAAGGATTCGGCTACTTGAGTAAATCTAACAGTGTCGAATGACTCACTACCCACTCAAAACAGCGGCACACCCGGCAGGGTAAACACAAACGCACTGCCCCCCACGGCCGCATCCTCTACCCACAGCCGCCCCCCCTGCGCCTCCACCGCCAACTTGCAAAAATAGAGACCCACCCCTGTCCCCCGCACCTGTGCCCCTCCTGTGCTAATCCGCACAAATCGCTCAAAAATATGCTCCTTATACGCCGCTGGAATCCCCGGCCCTGTATCGGCAATGGTGCAACGCACCCCCGCCTCGGCCACGGCCGCATCCTCCGCAGGCTCGGCCGTCAGTTGCACCACCACCCATCCCCCACCCGGCGTAAATTTCAGGGCGTTATCCAGCAAATTGACCACCATGCGGCGCACCAACACCTCATCCGCCCACACGGCCGGCAACCCCTCCGCCACCTCCAAATGCAAGCTGATTTGCTTGCTGGCCGCCAACGGCGCCACCGCCTGCACCACCCGCCCCACCAGCAGGGGCAGGCGCATCGCCTCCACCTCGGCCGTAAACCGCCCCGCCTCCATCAGGTTGATGTCCATCAGCGAATCCACCATGTCCAACATCTGCCCACTCACCTGCTGGCTGACAGTGACCAATTGGCGCGGTTGCTCGGCCGTTAGTTGCCCCTCCAACAGTTGCATACTACTCATCAGCGTGCTAATCGGGTTCCGCAAATCGTGGACAATCATGTGCGTGAACTGCGTGCGCCACTGCGCCCGCTCCTCTGCCTCGGTCACATCGCGCACCAGCAAGAGCCAGCCCATAATGCGGCCGTCTTCCGCCCACACGGCCGCTTCCGTCCGCTCGGCAAACACCGTCTTGCCCCCTCCTCCAGCGCATAAATGGTACTCTGTGGGGTGCGGGGCAGATGGCTCCAATTGGCCAGCCGCGCCGTGAGCGCCTCGGCCGTATACCCCAGCCGCGCCACGGCCGTTGGCGCATCCACCAGCCGTTCCCCCAGCGGTGGCACAGCCAGCCACTCGGCCGCGACGGGGTTTCGTTGCGCCACCCGCCCCTCGCCGTCCATCATCACCACCCCATCGTGGATGGCATTTAGCAACGCCTGCAACTGCTCTACCCGCCGCGCCAACGCCTCATCGGTGCGGGTGTACAGGCGGGCATTTTGGATGGCTCCGCTGGCCTGCTGGGCAATGGCCAAGAGCAGTTCACGGCTCCACTGGCTCAGAGGAGCCGAAGGGGGATAGCGCTGAATGACCAGCACCCCAATCGGCCGTTCGCTGGTCGTCAGCGGCACGCCCAACCATGTGTCGGGCGCGGGGTTGGGCAAGATGAGCTTGTGTTGGGCGGCGTAATGTTGGTTGTTGGGGTTTAGCTCGAGGGTGCGGCCGTTTTCCCCCACCCATTGGGTCAAATCATCGGGCACATAACGACTTAGATGGGTCTGCTCCCCCGTCGCCCCGACCACCAGCAACGCTTGCTCCCACCCCCCCGCCTCGTCTCGCAGGGCGATGGTGAACTGGTCGGCGGGAATCAGTTCGTGGACTTGCGCCCATGTGCGGCTCAGAACGGTGGGCAAATCCAATGTTTCGCGTAGCGACTTGCCCACCTCGTTTAGCTGGGCAAATTGGCTCACTTGCTCCCGTAATAGCATCCGGCTTTGCCACGAGAGCCAGTAGGCAAGGGCAAACCCCGCGATGCCCGCCCCGAAAATGACCAGTGCGGGCAAGCCAATGGCCACAAAACTAAGCGCCCACAACCACGCCAGTGGCTGGCTGATGAGGCCGAAAGCGGCCAGCGCGGGCAAAATCTCCCGCCCAAATTGGCGCAGGGTTCGGCCGTGGGCGACATGCAAACCAAGGTGGAGCAAAAAGAGCAACCCAGCATAGCTCGCCCCCAACCACAGCAAGGGCAGGAGGGGCAACGCCGTCCATTGCCCTTCGGCGGGGAGTTGGAGTGGGGCTTGCCCCCCTTCGGCTTGGTAGAGAGCCGACGCACCCCACAACACGGCCGCCTCGCCCACCACTTGCCCCAGCCGCGCCCCCCAACGGGGTTGGCCGAGCAAGGGCAATTGCCCCATGCTCTGCCAAATGGGGCGGCTGATTTCGGCCAAGACCAGCCCGCTGGCCAGCGCCATGAGCGCGGGCTGGAGGCCGAGCATGAGCAGGCTGGCCAGTGCCAACAGGGGGGCAAGGCTGAGGGCGGCCGTGGGGGGCGGGCTGGCCAAAGTTCAGCACCACGACGTATAAAAAGACGAAGAGGATGATTTGGGGCGCGGCGCGGTGTTGGGTGGCGGCGTATAGCGCGGCCACCAAGCCCACGAAGAGCAGTCCCCACATCCCCCAGCGACGCAAGAATGGAACCATGGGGGAATTGTAGTGCAGGGGATTGGACTGGGCGAGGGGTGGATGGGGAGCGGAGGAGCAGGGGAGATGTGCAAACCACTTCTACAGTGGATTACAGTGCAATCGCCGCATCCTGACACCTGCCCGTGGGCCGTGACATTTGTCACTTTAATGAGCTTTGTCACTTTTTTATATGACGACACCCAAAACATAGGTGATATATGGAACTGTGTCTCACTTATCTAAACCAGTATGATTCCTAATGTAAATACAACCTTTTCACTCACTCTCGACTTTCACAAGTCAAACAATAACTAGGAGATAAACCCATGAAAAACGTCAAAACCTTCCCCAAACTGGTCATTGCTATCGGCATTCTCTTTGCCCTTGTCGGCCTCGGCACCATCGGTGCGGGTGCTTACATTAACTCATTTGTCACCGAGCAGTTAACTGCCCAAAACATCACCACACCCGATGATGCAACGATTCCCAACACGCCCGTAAATGACATGGCCACCGCCCTTAGCATGGCCAATATCATCCAACACCATGCGGCCGATAGAGCCAATGGCCTCACTTATGCTCAAATGGGTCGCTTTGCCGTAGAAAGTGGTGACCCCGCTGGTACGAGCAACGCCGAGGAAGCATTGCTAGATGCCAATGGTAGCCCCGTCCCCAACGCCGCTCGGGAAACCCAACTGACGGCCGCTGGCTTGGTCACATCGCTCAGCTTATCCGCCATGGCCATCGGGACTTCGTATGGGGTCATGGCTCTTGGCCTCGGGTTTGCCCTCCTCGGGCTGGTAATCGCTGGTCTTGGCTACGCCCTGCTCGGGTTAATCACCCCCGAAGTTGCCAAACGGTTTGGCATCCAACCCGTCGCTGGTTAGAACATCCACCTCAAGGGGTAACAGCCAACTTCTCAGCGAATACTTGCCGCTGATAAAACAAGACAAGTAACCAAAAAGGACGACCCTGTACAGCAGTGGTCGTCCTTTTGGTGTAAAAATGTGCCTCAGGGGCACACTTTTTGTATGGAGCATCGCCAGCCATGAGCATTGTCATCGCCGCAGGGGCGCATTGGATTTGAGCGACCCCCAAGGCAACGCAATTCTGCAAACCTTTGTGGCGCAGGCAGGCGGCCGTCAGGCGCACCTACTCATCGTCACCATCGCCTCGGCCGTGCCCGAGCAAACCACGGCCGACTACACGGCCGCCTTCCAAGCCCTCGGGGCGAGCCACATCACCTCCCTGCACCTCAACCAGCGTGCCGAAGCATTCCACATCTCGTTAGCGGCCGTGCAACAAGCGACAGGCATCTACCTCAGCGGCGGCAACCAGTTGCGCTTCACCAGCTTGGTGCTGGGCACACCCCTCGCCGAGGCGTTGCGGGCGGCGCACCAGCGCGGGGCGGTCTTCTTGGGGTCGTCGGCGGGCACGGCCGTCTTGCCCCCGCTCATGCTGGCCTATGGCGAAGATGGGGCCGAACCTCGCCAAGGGATGGCCGCTTTGGCCAGCGGGCTGGGCTTGGTCGAGGGGGTTATCTTTGACCAGCACTTTAGCCAGCGGGGGCGGCTGGGGCGGTTGCTTGCGGCCGTGGCCAACAACCCCCATCTGCTGGGGGTGGGGGTGGATGAGAATACGGCCGTGCTTATCGAAGGCCAGCACCTGCGCGTGCTTGGCCAGCACGGGGTCACGGTGGTAGACGGCCGTCACAGCACCAGCAACGCGGCCGATTTGGAACACGGCGACCCCATTCACACCCACAACATCCACCTGCACCACTTAGTCGCAGGCGATGAATTCAACTGGGCATAAAAAAAGGCCAACTTCCCTCAAAGCTGGCCTTCTCTCTTTCTCTTATCTCCCGCAAATGGCGATTAATAGCGGGCAAATCCAACTTCCCCCCACTGCTAAACAACGCCCCATTGATAAACACCGCGGGCAACTGTGCCTCCGCTGGTAAGGGCGGGCAATCGGGGTCAAACAGGTCGTGGTAGGTGGTGACAACGGCCGTCCCATACCGCACCCGCATCTTATCCGCCAACCAAGCGGCCATCTCGCGCCATGTGTCCTGCATCCCCTCCGCGCACGCCACCAGCGAGCCAACGACTTCAATTTGGATAGGTGTGTCGCTCATATAACTTGCTAACTTGTCATTCCGAACGAAGTGAGGAATCCCAAACGACTAACTTCTAGGGATTCTTCGCTTCGCTCAGAATGACAACTGAAACTACAGAATTTACGCCAACACCAACTGCCCATACATCTGTTGGCCCAGTTCCGTGAGCAGGGGCAACCCTTGCACCTCCTCGGGCAACAGCGGGATGGTCAGCAAGGGCACGGCGAACCGCGCCTGAATCTCGGCCAAATAATGTTGTTGCATCACATGGCGAGCATGGGTAAACGGCGTATCCGCTTGCTCGGCTGGGATGACAAAATTGGCCACGGCCAACCCCGTGGGAATGCCGAGGGTGGCCAATTCCAAACTCGCCCGGTGCGCCTCCACAATGGGGGTGGACTCGGGGTACATCACAAAGGCGAAGGTACTGCGCTGGGGGTCGCGCATCATCTCAATCACATCCCCAAACCGCTGTTTGGCCACATCGTCGGCCACGGCCGTATCCACCGACGAAAACACCTTCACATCAATCTGCTTGCTCCACTCCACGGGCAACTCCAACATGCGCAAGGTGTGCCCCGTAGGAGCCGTGTCAAACACTACCGTCTGCCACGCCCCTGCCGAGGCAAATTCGATGAACCTGTCGAATGCGGCCATCTCTTCGGTGCAGGGGGAGTCGAGTTCTTCGGCAATGACGGCAATCGCTTTTTCAGGACGGCCGTGCGCCCGCGCCTCGTCTAAAATGCGCTTTTTATACACCTCGGCCGCCGCCTTGGGGTCAATTTTGACCACCCACAGGTTGGGCAAGCCGGGCAGGGGGTGGGGTTCGTCGCCCACGGGTGCGCCCAGCACATTGCCCAGATGGGCGGCGGGGTCGGTGGTGAGCAGGAGCGTGCGCCACCCCTGTTGGGCCAGCCACACGGCCGTGGCACACGAGGCGACCGTCTTGCCCACGCCCCCTTTGCCCGCAAAAAACACGGTGCGCTGACGGCCGTCGCTCGGCACGATACGCGCCATCAGTTCAGCGGGGTCGGTGGGCTGGAGCGGCGGCGGGGCGGCTTGCGCCAGCGGCTCATCCCACACCCGCTCCCCTCGCGGAAGAGCAAACTGGCCACATAGCGCAAGCGAGATAGCCCCTTAATTTCGCCTGCCAGTAAGGGCATGGTGCGGGCGGGATAGGGCAATTCGGCCGCGATTTGAGCCGAATAGCCCGCTTGCATCTCCGCCCGCGCCGCAAAGAGCGGGTTGGCCTGCGCCTCGGCGGGAATCAGCCCATTGACGATGAGGTGGTGTGTGCCAATGCCCAGCTTGTGCAGTTCGCCAATCGCCCGCTTGGTTTCGTGGATGGCAATCGCCTCGGGGTTCAGCACGAAGGTGAACTCGGTGCGGGCGGGGTCGCGCAACAGGGCGAGGGCGCGTTCATATTTCAGCTTGGCGCTCTGGATAGCCGCCGCAGGGCCGATGCAGGTTTGGCCGCTCCCGTGTTCGGCCGCTGTAATCGTTTGGCTCCACTCGGCGGGCAGTTCCAACAGGCGGATGGTGTGCCCCGTGGGGGCGGTGTCGAACACAATCACGTCGAAGGGCACGGGCTGGTCGGCTTGGTTGTCCAGCACCAAAAATCGGTGAACCGGTCGAAAGCGGCCACCTCGGCCGTGCAGGGGCCGCTCATTTGCTCGTCCATGATGGCCACCATGGCGGGTGGAAACGCGGCGCGGAGCGGAGCCAAGGCGCGTTCTTTGTATTCGGTGGTCGCTTCGTCGGGGTCAATTTCCATCGCCCACAAATTGTCTATGCCCTGCAACGGGGTGATGTGGTGGCCGATGGGTTGCTCGAACACGTCGGCCAAATTGGCGGCGGGGTCGGTGGTGATGATGAGGGTGCGCTGGCCCGCAAGGGCGTGGTGGACGGCCGTGGCGCAAGCCATGCTCGTCTTGCCCACGCCCCCTTTACCAGAGAAGAAGGTGAATTGGGTGTTCATAGTTTAGGGGAAAGATAGAGACGAGAGATAGAGATAGAGGAGTAATGGGGTAGGCACCCCCCTACAATTACTACTCTATCTCTACACTCTATTTCGTAGGCGGTGCGAATTTCTGCCCGTGGGGGTATGCGCCCACTTTGAGGACACGGCCGCTGACGAGGGGTGATGGGCAACGCTTCCATTTGCTTTTCGCGCACGAGGCGCATGACTTCGGCGTTGTTCATAAAGCGGTGGGGGTGGCTGGTCATTTGGTAGCGCTCCACGGGGATGCCTTCGGCCGTGAGTGTTTCGACCATCTCGCTCACATCGAGCAGGGTTTGGTCGAGGCTGGGCCACACAGCCCTGTGGGGCAACACATGGGTGGGTCGAATAGTTCGACGGTGGGGGTGGTGGGGGAGGAAGCGGCCGTGGTCGGCACGGTTCCGAATAGGGTAATTGAGTCGTTCATAGTTGGTTCCTTAGGCAGATAATTCAAGAATCATTGAACTAATTGGGCAAAAAAAGAGTAGCGCTTCAGGTCATTGGTTCGTAGTGGCGGCTTTAGCCGTTATCTGACTCAATGGCTCCAAATTCTTGAGGAATAAAGTCGCTTTTTCGGCCAACCGCTGGCGATTTCCACAGGGTTTATTTATCGCAGTTGTAACGGCTAAAGCCGCCACTACAAACAAAAAAGAGGCGTTAGCGCACTGCCACCTCATCCACCAAGACCATGCGCCCTTGTGGGCCACAATCTATTTGGCGGGGCTGGATACGGCCGGGGTCGAAAAACGCTCCAAATGTCGTCGTCAATTCAGTCAGGGCGGCCTCGTTCATGGAAAAGTAGACCCAGCGGGCATCTACTGCGTCCCGCTCCACCTGCACCAGCCCCACTTCGCGCAAAACAGCCATGTGGTGGGAAATCAGGTTGGCGGGCATCCCCAATGCCTCGCCCAGTTCGCAATTGCAATGCACCCCCTCCATGAGCAGGGCGATAATTTGCAACCGTTTGGGGCTGGCCAACGCTTTCAGTTGGCGGGCGAGTGGGTCGAAAGACGGGGGGGAAGTGGGAGTCATCGTTGGTTTAATTCGTTCAACTTTTGTTGAAGTATACCAGATTCACCAGCATGACTAACTGACAAATGTCACCCCCCAAACCCTCAGGCCACCCCCCCCATTCCCCCCCCCGCCCCCCCTCCCCCAATGCCCCGCCCCTCACCCATCTTTGAACTTCAAAATTAACTCCCTACGAACTTATTCCCACCGCGCCAGCCAGCGGGTGAAGGCCAACACGGCCGCCGCCAGCCCCAGCAAAACAAGCGCGGCCGTATACGCCGCCCCCAAATCCCGCTCCAACGCCCCATACACCAACAACGGCATCGTTTGCGTGCGCCCCGCCAAATTGCCCGCAAACAAAATCGTCGCCCCAAACTCGCCCAAAGCCCGCGCCCAACACAGCGCCAATCCCATCCACAAAGCGGAGCGGCTGAGCGGGAGGGTGATATACCAAAAGATTTGGGCGGTGCTGGCCCCATCCATGCTGGCCGCCTCCTCCAAATCCCGCGAAAGGGTGCTGAAGCGGGCTTGGGCGGTGCGAATATAAAAGGGGGCGGAGACGAAGAGTTGGGCGAGCACCACGGCCGTAATCGTAAACGGAATTTGCACCCCCCAACCCGCCAGCCACACCCCCACCAACCCCCTACGGCCGAAAGCGGCCAACAAAGCCAGCCCCGCCACCACAGGCGGCATCACAATGGGCATTTCCACTAGCAGAGAGAGCAACCATTTGCCCCGAAACTGCCACCGCGCCAGCATAGGCCAACGGGGTTCCCATCACAAAGGCGAGCAGAATGACGACGGCCGTGGTCTGCAAACTGAGGCGCAGGGCGGGCCACACGGCCGTCCACCCCACGCCCGTCAGCCCTGCCCAACCCCGCCCCACCAAGGCCACCAGCGGCCGTCCGAAGAAAAGCAACAAGACGGCCCCCAAACCCGCCACCCCAACAGTCCAGTGCCAATTTTTCATGCGTGGTTAGTGGTTAGTGGCTAGTGGGTAGTAGTAGTGAGTAGTGGTAGTGGGAAACTACTTACTACTTACCTACTAATTACTAAGTACCGCCCCAAATCCCCATTTGGCCAAAATCGCTTGCCCTGCGGTGCTTTGTACAAAGGCCACAAATTGTGCCGCTAGGGTGGGGTTGGCCGAATCGGCGAGGGGGGCGATGGGGTATTCGGCCACAATGTTTTGGGCGGCGGGGATGGGAATCAGGGTCAGGTTCGGCCGCACATCGGGCGTCACATCGGAGGTGTAGACAATCCCCGCATCCGCCTCGCCCAAGGCCACTTTGGCCACAATTTGGCGCACGTTCTCCTCTTCGGAGACGATGTTGGCGGCCAGCGCGGCCGCAAAATCTGTGCCCACGGCCGCCGCAATCTCATCGGTGTAATCGCGCACGGGCACGCCGGGCACGGCCGTCACCAACAAAATGTTGGGCTGGGCCAAATCCTCCAACTGGGTCAGCCCCGCAGGGTTATCGGCGGGGGCAATAAGCACCAGTTGGTTGGTGGTAAACGGTTGCACGGCCGAGGCTTCGACCCGGCCGCTGGCCACGGCCGCTTCCATCTGCCGCGCATTGGCCGAGGCGAACACATCGGCGGGCACACCTTCGGCCAGTTGCGCCGCCAATTGGGAAGAGCCAGCAAAGTTAAAGGTGACAGTGACACTGGGGTTGGCCGCCTCAAACGCTTGCCCCAGTTCGGTAAACGCATCGGTGAGGGAAGCGGCCGCAAAGATAGTCACAGCTTGGGGTTTGGCAGGCGCGGCCGTTTGGCAACCCGCCATCAGCCACAGCAAACCAACCATGAACACAACAAATTTCTGCTTCATTTGGGGGAAAATTCTTTTTTGACGCAAAACCGCAAAGTCGCAGAGGGCGCAAAGGAAATCTATGTTTCTCAAAACGCCTTTGCGTCTTGGCCTCTTTTGCGCCTTTGCGTTAAATCTAAACTTCTCTACTTTTCCTGCACCAGCACCCGCCGCAGAACTTTGCCCACAAACGACTTGGGCAACTCCTCCCGAAATTCGATGTCCCACGGCACGGCGTAGGGTTCCAAGCGGCGGCGGCAGAGGGCGAGCAGTTCTTCCTTGGTGAGCGTGGAGCCAGCGCGAGGGACGACAAACGCCTTCACTTTTTGCCCCTCCCCAGCTTGACCAATGCCCACCACCGCCACCTCCATTACTTTGGGATTTTCGTACAGCACCTCCCTCCACATCGCGGGGAAGACGGTGAACCCGCCGAAGACAATCGTGTCTTTTGCGGCTGATGATGCGGAAATAGCCATCTCATCCTGCACGGCCACCGTCCCCGCATCGAGCCAGCCATCATCCAGCACAATCGAATTGTCGAGCGAGCCATCGGGTTGCCAGTAGCCTTGCATCACTTGCGTCGCGAATGACCAACTCTGCCAATCTGCCCGATGGCACGTCGGCGGCCGTGACCAAATCTATAATTTTGGCATCGGTGTTGGGGATGGTCACGCCAATCGAACCCGTTTTGCGCAGGCCGTAGAGCGGGTTGGCAGCGGGGTGACGGGGGACGCTTCGGTGAGGCCGTACCCTTCGACCAGGCGGCCGCGTGTCAATTTTTCAAACGCCTCTTGCACTTCAACGGGCAACGCGGCCGCGCCGCTGATACACGCCTTGACCGATGACAGGCGGTATTCGCGCACCCCGGGTTTGGTTGATGGCCATGTACATCATCGGCACGCCGGGAACATGGTCACGTTGTATTCGCGGATGTGCTCCAGGACCTGTTGCACCTCGAAAAACGGGCAAGAGGACAATCGTGCGCGCCGAGGGCGATGGGCATTCATGGCGCCAATCAGGCCGTAGCTGTGCAGGAGGGGCACGGCTGCCAGAGCAAAGCTTCCTTCCCGTAATCCGTGTCGGAACGCAGTGGCGGGTTTGGAAAGTGTTGGCGACGAGATTGTAGTGGGAGAGCGCCACGCCCTTGGGGTGGCCGGTCGCGCCGCTGGCGGAAATAATGGCCGCCAACGCCTGTGGGTGATTTCGATTGAGCGGGTGGTGGGCGCACTTGCACGACGGCGAACATGCGCTGACCCAGCTCTCGCCGCCGTCGCCGTGCCTCCTCATCGGCGGCAATTCCAAAGCGTTGGGATGAGCTTCTGTACACGGAGTTGGAGAGGCCTGCTGCAAATCGGCAAACACAAATGGTCGACGCCCCGTTTGTGCTTGATGGCCTGCGCCAATGGTTGGAAACCTGGCAGTGTGACGAGCACTTTGGGGCGGGTCTGTTGGGCGATGGCGACGAACTGTTTGCCCCGCGCATCGGGGTTGGGCATGACGGCAATGCCGCCCGATTTGAGGTGGCGTAGTAGGCGATGATGAATTGGGGCATGTTGGGCAGACCAGCATGACCCGATCGCCCGGTTTACCCCGATGCCGTGGCAAACGTGGCCCAGCGGTTGGCCTGGTCGTTGAGCTGTTGGTAGGTGAGCCGGGTGTTGTAGAAGATGACGGCGGTCTGTTTGAGGGCAGCCACGCGCCGCGCTCCGCAAAAATTGTGGCACGGGTCGGTTGGGGATGGGGACGGTGTGGGATGTCCTTGCCGTAATTTTTCAGCCAGGTGCGATGGCGCAGCGGGTCATCCTGCTGGTCAACCCCGCCGCCAGGAGCGTTGCTGATCCTCTCCAAAACCGTTCGATGGCCCGGTTAACCGCCTGATGCCGCTCCAGTTGACCTTATGTTTGGCCGAACCCACATCCACAACTTCCGCGTTGGGAACCATCTTGCCCACATCGTCGAAGACGCAGCGGGGGAAATAGTTGTCCCGTTCGCCGGTGACGACCAGGGTGGGGCATACTGAGGTTGCGGATGAGATGACCAGCCTTTCCACTTGCATATTATTAGCCATCATCCGTTTGACCACGTGAAGTTCGGCATCCCAACGGTGACGGAAACGCCACAGCGGCCGCAGAAAATCAACGGCAGGCGCAGGAGCAAATGGGCGAATCTGGGCAGGGGAACTCCCCCGCGGTGGCGATGAGAACCAGTTTTCCAGCCGCTCGGGTAAGCGTTGGCGTACTCCACAGCAATCGAGCCGCCAAAGGAGTGGGCGACCAGGTGAATTTCCGGCAGTTCCAAAGCCTCAACGATGGCCTGGATGTCGCTGACCAGTTCGGGCATGGTGTATTGGGTGTAGGGGGCGTCGCTCTGGCCGTGGCCGCGCAGGTCGGGGGCGACGACGCGGTAGTTGCGGGCGAAATGGTTGATTTGGAACTCCCAGGATTCCAGCACCCCGGCGTAGCCGTGTTGGAACAAATGGTGCGCCCGGCGCCCCTTCGGGTCAGAGGTCGAGGACGCTGAGGGTTTGGCCAGCCACGCCGATGGGGACGTTGCACGCCGGGGGTAGAGGTCGAAGTCGAACTGATTTTGCGCCGCTTGACGCCGAGGGAGTCGCTTTTTCATGGGGTTTGGGGGAAGTGGTTGGTGGTGAATGGTTAGTGGCTAGATTGTTCGCGTGTACAGGGTTGGGGGTAGAAAAACGGCTGTCTCGGGGGAGACGGCCGTGGAGGGTTTTCTCCGTATTCAATCCGCAATCC
>JADJSZ010000087.1 GCA_016711405.1 Candidatus Hadersleviella danica
CCTCGGCCGTTTTGTTGAGCCACTAAATGGGCATGTGACGGCGCAACCTATGGTGCCCTTTTAGGCGGAATAGATCTCGCCAATCTTCTAGGGCTACGAGGTCTTTGGCTTACGGCCGCCGTATGGCCAGCCAGCGCAAGCTGGTGAGCAGGCCGAGAAGGAAGGTGCTTCCTATGATAAGGAAAGGAGTCGCTGACGGGGTGGCTAGTTGCGAGAGAGAGACGGCCGTGGGCGCATTGCTATCCCCCACCAAAAAGTGGGAGAAGCCCGGCGTGGGAGCCTGCGTATACACAAACGCACCCCCATCATTGCCTGTGCCAGTGGCACTCATTAACGTCCACACAGCATCCGCATCGGGGTTGCGATAGGGGCGTAAATTCGCCTCAACTATCCCGTTCTGTTCGCTGGTATGCACCCACAAACGCACACTATCGGCCGCTAGATTATTCGTGGGGGTAATCTCGAAACAGCGCAAGGCATAGGCGGGCGAACCTGCGCCATCTTGGGTACAAAAACTGCTCAGGCCATCTACGCGACGGATGCGAACCGTGACAGCACCCAAATTATTCCCATTACCGGTGGTGTCCAGCTCAACCCCTCGGTAACGATTGGCGACGGCTCCATCGTTTATCTGCAAAAAGAGCGCGTAGGTATTGTTGACCACCCGCGTTTGTTGGAGTGTGCCCCCCGTGTGGGTGAGCGCATTGCCGACGGTGAGGGGGGTTACTTCGCTGACAATCATGGTGCCCCCCCGGTGGTGGTAATCGCCAGAGATGGTGAGGGGGGAGGCTTGGGTGATGGTGCCGGTGTAGGTTGGCTGAACGACGAGACCCGCTACTGTGCCCGCAAATGCGCCATCCACAAGCGCATCTTTGGCGCTGGTGCTGTTGAAGACGACGGTATCGGTGCTGGTGGGCAGTTGGTCGCCTATCCAGTTAGCGGCCGTGGACCAGTTGTTGTCCACCCCACCGCCATCCCAAACGACTTCATCTTCGCAGTTGGTAGCGGCCGAGGGGTGCTGGTAACAGATGGCCAAATTGGGGGTGAGCGATGCTGTGTTAAAGCTATATTGCAACCCTGTCGTAGCGTCCCCTTGAATCCCTGTCGTTGCCTCAACACCTGCTTCGCTGGAGGGATTGAGATATTGCACCAAAATGTTGTTCGTCCCTCAAACAAAATGGCTTGTACGGTAATGAAATCTGTTGGTGACCCAAAATGGCGCACCTCATGGTATTGCACCACCAAGTAACGTTGGGGAGCTGTGCCACGTATTTCGTAATAAACATTTCCGGGCGCAAGAGAGGCGTTCAGGTCATCCCAATAAACCGCAATCAATGATGATGGAGTGAATGTGCAGATGGGATGACCTGATTGCTGAAGGTCATAGTAGTGTCCTGAAAATAAACCAGCCATTAGGAACCAACGGCCACTTCGGTGCGGGGTGTGCCGTAGAAATCGAAGCTGAAGGGTAGGTTGATGGGGAAGAAGTGGGAGTCGTCAACCAGACCCATGTTTGTCCCTGTGCCGCTAATGTCTATCCAATTAAACATGGGGCCGTCGGGTTCGTTGGAATCACGGCAGGTGTAGCCGAAGCTATCGGCCGGGCAAGTTGCCATGATGCCTGTGGGGTCGGCATGGACGGCCGAGGGGGATGCCCCTAGCCAGAGAAGGGGGAGAAGGAGGAGCCAAATGAGGGGTAAGCGGGGCATGGTGGGTTTCCTTGTGAATGTTGATGGTTCGGGGCGGTCTCGTGGCCGCTCCAATGGGGTAGATTGGTTAAGGATTAGCGACAGCTCGGTAGGAGGGATGGGTATTTTAGGGGGGTTGGTTTGCCATTGCAAGCGGGTGGAGCGGGGCATTTTGGTGGGGCGGATTGCGCGACATTGTAGGGGTGGGGCGGGCGGGCTTAACGGCGCGATTTAGGTGCCACGCACTTTAAAGTGCGTGGCACCTTGGGCACAGGGGAGACGGCCGCGTGTTTTTGGGGGACCGCCGCCCTGCGTACCACGGGGTGTCGCAGGGCGGGGTGGGGTTGGTTGGCATATCGTAGGGGCGAGAAGGCGGCGTATTACGGGAGCGCAAAATGCAAAACGCCGTCTCGCCGCCTCCTCGCCCTGTGTGGTTGCCGCGTTATCACGGTGGTTGTAACCGCAGGGCGAGGAGGCGCGGAATGATTGTGTTGGGTTTCTTGTGGACTGTTTCCGCGCCTTCTCGCCCCTACGGGGGGGGGTATTGGTGGGTGGGGAGCGCGGGGTTATGGCATATCGTAGGGGCGAGAAGGCGGCGTATTACGGGAGCGCAAAACGCAAAACGCCGTCTCGCCGCCTCCTCGCCCTGTGTGGTTGCGCGTTATCACGGTGGTGGGCGCAGGGCGAGGAGGCGCGGAATGATTGTGTTGGGTTTCTTGTGGACTGTTGCCGCCTTCTCGCCCTACGGGGGGTGTTGGTGGGTGGGGGCGCGGGGTTATGGCATGAGGGGCGAGAAGGGGCGTTTCGGGCGCAAAATAAAACTGTCGCTCCTGCCCGGCGTTTACGGTGGTTGTGACGCAGGGCGAGGAGGCGCGGAATGATTGTGCTGGTTTTTTTGTGAACTGTTGCCGCGCCTTCTCGCCCCTACGACGTGGTTGCGTTTGTGGGGTGGGGGGCGGGCATCGGGGTGTGGCGCGGGATTGGTTGAGGGCGAGGAGCTTGGTGAGGATTTGCTCCTCATCGGCCAGAATGGTGGGGGGCCAGCCGTAGGCGGAACACACGGCCTCGTCGAGCAACGTGTGCAGGTCGTGGAGCGTTTCGATTTGGGAGCGGGTGACGGATTGGCGGCACTCTTTGTTGAACTCCGCCGCACTAAACGCCGCGCCGCGATGGGTGCGATAGTAGACGAGGCCGTTGTAGAGGTTGGTGAGGGTGCGCTGGGCGAGCATTTTTTCGTAGCTTTTATCTATGATGCCTGCGCGGGGTGGGGGGGGATTGAGCCATGCCTCGCGCCATGCGTTGAGCTGTTGCGCGGCCGTGGCGATGGCTTGCACGAGCGGGCTACCCGCTGGTGGTTCTTGCCCCGGAGGCCAAGGAAAGGGGAAAGTCTCAAAGGTGGTGGTAGGGGTATAGCGCGGGTCGTTTCCTACACCAAGCCATGTGCCCATGCGAAGTGACCAGCGTTCATGTAAGGTAGAATGCAGGACACCAAAGAAATAGTCATCGTCTCGTGCAATAGACAACTGTCGCTGAATCTGGCAAAGTTTCACTGGGAACCCAAACAAATAAACGATGTTTTGCAACGCAGGAGTAAGTATAAATCGTGCAATCCTTGATAGCTTTTCTCATGCCGGGTCGGTCTTCAGCATATTGCCACCAGTATTCTGTGATAATCACGACGGTATTCTGCTCGAATGGGTAAACATTTCTTTAACATATTGAATGGCAATTCATAATTTGCTTTCTTCATTCATATCATGCACCAAAATCAATAACCCACACGTTCCTTGGGCGTCTGAACAATATCAAATCCATTATAAAAGACGTACAACATCTTTATTTTTATAGCCACTAACATTTTTTGCTTCAAGCATTTTTTTGCTAGTGTCGCTGCAATATCAAAAGCACCGCTTTAGTGTACCCAAAAAACTTAAATTTTGTTTTCTACAAGGGTGATGCAATTGTAATGTTACTAGAGCTGTCAAATCGGGATGTATTGCTGGTACATCTTGCCCGTCAAGTCTTTTTATGGGGTGCGAACCATTATCAAAACCAACAAGGGAAACTCGCACGGCCGCCCCGTCTAAAACCCACGGGTTATCAGCCCACGCCATAAAAATATCGCCCGTCTCTTTAATGCGTCGCAAGACTTCGCGGTTTGCACCTCCCCGAATGGAATTGGTAGAGATAAGCCCTGCCCTTTGTGTATGCCCATGTTGAATTTGTTCCCGCGCCTTTTCAAACCAATAACAAACTAAATCGGCAAAGCCGGGTACGGCCGTTGACAGCTTAAACAAGGTATCTACCATCTTATCCCCTAGCTCTTGCCGCATTTTGTTCCCGCCCAAGAACGGCGGATTGCCAATAATCACCTCGGCCGCTGGCCATGCAGGTTCCACAGGCTGGCCGTCCGCGTCATAGGCCAAAATCGCATCCATGCGCTGGATGTTGCCCAACGGCCGCAAAACAGGGTCGTCCATCTCCTCAAACCCGTTCTGTGCCCGCCACTGCAAATAGCCAATCCACGCCGTAATCTGCGCCAACTCGTGGGCATAGGGGTTAATCTCTATCCCATACAACTGCTGGGGGCTAACGGTCAGCGGTAGGCTCTGGTCGTGGTGGGTCTGGGCGAAAACAATCACCTCTTTCTGCAAATCCAACAGCTTTTGCAAGGCGACATAGAGAAAGTTGCCCGAGCCGCAAGCGGGGTCTAGCACTCGCGTGGCGGCCAGCTTGGCGTGGAAGTTGGCCAAATAGTCGGCCGTGTTGTGGGGTCGAGACGGCATTTCTTGCGCACATCATCCCACTCGTCCCGCAACGGTTGCATCAGCACAGGCTCCACAATCAGGTTAATATCGTCTTGGCTGGTGTAGTGCGCCCCCAACTGCGACCGCTTGCTTTCGTCTATGATGCGCTCGAACAGCGTGCCAAAGATGGCGGGGTCAATGGATGACCAGTCTTGGTCGGCCGTGCGGAGCAGGACATCCCCCAATTCGTTGGGGATGGAAGGCACAAAGGCATCGTCGAAGAGCGTGCCATCAAAGTAACGAATCCGCTCGACCCCAAACATGCCTCCGCCCTGCATGGCGTGGAACAACATCTTCAGCGGCTCATGCAAATTGGCAAAGCTCCGCCCTTGGGAGCGCACAATGTGGGTGAAGACGTTGTTGGGGAGCAGGTTCAAATCTTCGGCAAACAGGCAAAAGAGCAGGCGCACCAAGAAGTGGGCTAACGCTTCGTCGGTGTGTGTTTCGCCCATCAGCCGCCGATGGTTCTTCAGTTCATCGGCCACGCGCACAAAGCTATCCGCGCTGGCTTTGGTGATGGCTTGCTTGGTTTGGGTGGGTTCAAAGCTGGTGGGGTTGAAAAAGACCCGCTTGAGCAGGGCCACGCCACGGCCGTCCGCTATATCGGCCAAGGTGATGGTGTGCATCTCCTTGGGGCGGTTGGTGAAATTGGTATGCAGGATAATGGTCTGCGTGTCGCTGGTGATAAGTAAAGGCGGGTTGCCCAAGTCTTCGCGGTAGAGCAGGAGTTGTTGGTATGCTTTGTCGAGGTTGGCGTGGCGCCCTTTGTATTCCCAAATGAACTTCCCGAGGTAGAAGACATCGGCACGCCCTTTGCCGCCGTCGTTCTTGGTGGTGCTGGTCTCGAAGGCGAAGAATTTGCCTGCGGGGTCGGCTTCTATCGGCGTGGGGTGGCCGATAAGGGCGCAGATGTCGTTGAGGTGGGATTGGGAGACGGCTATCTCTTTTTGGCTGGCGGCTTGCCATTTGGCCACAAATTGGGCGGGGGTAATGTGTTGGGGCATAGGCTTCTGGTTCGTAGTGGCGGCTTTAGCCGTTCTTTTTAACTCGGCTAGTTGGCCGATTGTAGCCCACGGCCGTTGGCGGCGGCAAGCACCAACCAAAACCTATCGTAGGGGCGAGAAGGCGGCGCATTACGCCAGCGCAAAACACAAAACGCCCTCTCGCCGCCCCCCTCGCCTGCGTGGCCACCCCCACCGTTACGTGTCATCGGCTGCGCAGGGCGAGGAGGCGCGGAATGCCGCCCTATGTTTCCCTAAATCGTTTCCGCGCCTTCTCGCCCCTACGACGGGTTATTATGGCATATGGTAGGGGCGAGAGGGCGGCGCATTACGCCAACGCAAAACCACAAAACCCTGTCTCGCCGCCCCCTCGCCCTGCGTGGCCACCATCCCTTACCCTGTGTAACCAACCACGCAGGGCGAGGGGGCGCGGAATAATTGCCCTATGTTTCCCACAACTCTTTCCGCGCCCTCTCGCCCCTACCACAATCTCATACGCCCCTACAAACCACTACGGTACGTCATCTTGGCAATTAACGCATCTAAATTATCCCTATCCTCTGCCCAACGAATTGGGTTATCTCGGATATATTGTTGGACTGCGTGCCATTCCCGCTCATTGCGAATAATCCGTTCATAATACCCCCGTTGCCACACAGGTGCGGCTTGTTTGCGTCGCAAGTGGTTAATTCGTTTGGTAACAATTGCTTTGTAACGGGCAATCACTACGCCTAAAGAACCCGCTAAAACAGTTGCTTTATCTTCAGGTATGCCTTTTTCCTCCACATGGAGAGGGTAATCGGTGAAAATAAAGATCGCATGTAAATGATTAGGCATAACTATCCATTCATCTAAGACCATGTGCTGGGCGTGTGGATGGGTAGGAATTGCTTGCAAGGCATAAGCGGCTATCTCTTGATAAGCAATCGTTTCAAATAGGTGTTGGCGTTGGTGGGTACAAATGGTTACAAAATAGTAACCGGGTGAACGATAATCCCAATTTGGTAGTCGAATAGAACGACGGGGACGAGTTATGCGGGGGTGTTCGCTCATAGCAATCCTCTTAAATCTATTTATCATAGGGGCGAGAGGGCGGCGCAAGAGGTTGACGAAAACCACAAAACCCCGTCTCGCCGCCCCCTCGCCCTGTGTGGTTTGCGTTACCACCGTGTGTAATCGGCCGCGCAGGGCGAGGAGGCGCGGAATGATTGTGCTGTGTTTCTATTAAATCGTTTCCGCGCCTTCTCGCCCCCTACAAGGGGGTGTTATGGGATAGGGTAGGGGCGAGAGGGCGGCGCAATACTTTAATAAAAACCACAAAACCCCGTCTCGCCGCCCCCTCGCCCTGTGTGGCCACCCCCACCGCCACATGTAATCGGCCGCGCAGGGCGAGGAGGCGCGGAATGATTGTGCGGTGTTTCTATTAAATCGTTTCCGCGCCTTCTCCCTACGGGGGTGTTATGGGATAGGGTAGGGGCGAGAGGGCGGCGCAAAATTGAAAAAACCACAAACCCCGTCTCGCCGCCCCTCGCCCTGCGTGGTGAGGTTGACGAAAACCACAAAACCCCGTCTCGCCGCCCCCTCGCCCTGTGTGGTTTGCGTTGCCGCCGTGTGTAATCGGCCGCGCAGGGCGAGGAGGCGCGGAATGATTGTGCTGTGTTTCCATTAAATCGTTTCCGCGCCTTCTCGCCCCTACGGGGGGTGTTGGTGGGTGGGGACGGCTTCTTCTAAAAACACCTGCGGAGTTGTTATAAAAAAGGTGCGGACTTCTTTGCAAAAAGGTGCGTACCTTTTGGCAAAAGAGTCCGCACCTTAGCAAAAGGTGCACCTTTAGTAAATGGTGCGCACCTTTTTTTTATACGGTGCTGACCTCGAGTAGACTTTGCAGGTTTTGAAAACCTACAAGGTCTGTACCGCTACCCTTTTTGGAACTCAGCGTTCTTCAAAACCTTCTTAAACTCTTTGCCGGGGCGAAACTGGGGTTTCAGGCCAACAAACTGGCTTTTAGCCGCGTCTGTCTCTAAATCCACCCCTGTTGAGCTGGCTCTCAGCCAAAACGAGCCGAAGTCGCCTAAGTCCACGATATTGCCATCGGCCAATTCCTGCGGCACAACTTGCAAAAATGCTTCGATGGCGGCCATTGTGTCAATGGTGCTCAGCGTCGAAATCTCAGCCATGCGTTGGGCAAGCTGGCGCACTGTCAGGCGCCCACTGCTTTGGATAGAGGGGTAATACTTGGGTGGCCCCTCCATGTTTTGGGGGCTTTTCCGGGCAACAACAGTGTATTTAATGGGCATGGGATCATCTCCTTATTGGTATGTCACGGCAGGGCTTCCCAATGGCCTCGGCCGTGTGGCAATAAATGGGAGGGGGGGGGAGATGGCAGGCCCACTTCCTTGCACCCTCCACGATATTTATATAATAAGGAAGACGGCCGTGTTGTCAACCCAAAAAGAGCGCGATGGTTGGGGAACCATCGCGCTCTTTTTGTGCGGTGCAGACCTCGCAGGTCTTGAAGACCTGCGAGGTCTTAGGGCAACTACCGCCGCCGCCAGAGGCGCACCCCGCTGAAAGCGGCCAGCAAAGTGGCCAGCAGGGCGAGAATGGTGGTGGGGGGTTGGCTGGTGGTTTGGGTGAGGAGGTCGGTCACGGCCGAGGGGATTTGGTTCGAGTTAAACTCATACGCCCCCGCATCACACGCCCCGTCCCCCCGATTTGCGCCGCTCCCGCGCACCCCACCCCGCTGGTCGGTGGAGGTGTCGAGGATGCACACGGAGCCATCCAATGGAACGATGTCTATGGCGGGGCTACCCGTCACCAGCGCATGGGTGAGGGTGGAGCCGCCGTTGTTGGCAAGGGTGGGGTTGAGAATGCTGGCCAAGACGGTGGGGGTTGTGCCATCGCTAGTGGCGGTAATGTCGGTTGCCCCCGGTGTAAAGTTAGAAAAGGCTTGGGCATTGGTTTGCCCGCTGTGGCCGAAAACGTTGTGGTCAGCGGCCGTGATTGTGCCACTGCTCCGCCTTATTTCCGCCCCTAGGGGACTGGTATTGCCACTGACCATGGAGCGGTTGAGAGTGGTCGTGCCAGCGAAGTTATGGATACCGCCGCCGTTGGAGTTACCCGTATTCCCGCTGACGGTGCTGTTGTTCAGGGTGAGCGTGCCGTAGTTGCTGATACCGCCGCCGTGGTTAGCCATATTACCGCTAACGGTGCTGTTATTCAGGGTGAGCGTGCCGCCGTAGTTGTAGATACCGCCGCCGAAGCCACTGGCAGTGTTGCCGCTGACGGTGCTGTTGTTCAGGGTAAGCGTGTTGTAGTTTAAGATACCGCCCCCAGAGGCTCCATTACCACCCGTAATGGTGGCGTTGTTCAGGGTCAGGCTGTTCGTTGACACCCCTGATGATGCGCATAGAGCCGCTGGTGCGCTGAATGGTTGCCCCATTCGCTTCAATGGTAAGGGGGCTGGCAATGTTAGGTAAGGCAGTCCCGACCCCAAAGGCGGCGGTGTAGCTGTAGGTGTTGCCCGCCAGCACAATGGTGTCGTCACCACTGCCTGCCACACACTCGGCATGGGTGGCGGCATCGTTGTTGGCGTTGATCATCGCTTCGACGAGCGAGCAACCATCGCCGCCGTTAAGGCCCGCCGCGCCGGGGGTGACGGTGATGGTGGCGGCATGGGCGGGGGAACTGCTCAGGGCAAGCAGGAGGGCGGCCGTGGCCAGCCCCGCCCCCAGTTGTTGCCGCACTTTGCGCGGGGCGGCCAGCAGTTGGCGGTAATAATCGGCAAAGCGGGTGAAGAGGTGGGGGCTTTGGCGCAACAGGAAGGGGGCAAGCCACGGCCGCGACCGTGTCTCTTCTTGTACGGCCGTTTGCCACGCTTGGACAATGGGGGACATATTTGGTTTTGCATAAGGGTTCCTTGAAGGGTCAGAAGCAACAGAGGTGCAATTGTAGAGGTGTGGCTATGTAAAACCCAAAAGACCCCAAGGGTTTGGGAAACCCTTGGGGTCTTGGGCGCGAGGCAGACCTCGCAGGTCTTGAAGACCTGCGAGGTCTTATGGCAATTACCGCCGTCGCCAGAGGCGCACCCCGCTGAAAGCGGCCAGCAGGGTGGCCAGCAGGGCGAGGATACTCGTGGGGGGTTGGCTGGTGGTTTGGGTGAGGAGGTTGGTCACGGCCGTGGGCCCTGCCTCATCCCCCACCGCCCAATCCGAAAAACTACCCAGCCCCGTGCGCGTGACCGATGTATTGGGCACATGCGTCGTTCCCGCGCCGTTCAACGGCCCACAATCCCAGCCACCACCACCCAACCCGCCCGGCCATTTGCAAGTGCGGGTGGCCGCATCGGCGTTGGCATAGGGCAATGTCAGGTTCACAGCAAAGCCACTGCTGATGTTGCCTTGAATGTGCCACCAATTGTTGGTTTGGAGCGGAGTCGTCGCCCCCAAATGGTTTACCCCCGGCCCCATCTCTTCGATGCTGACGCATTTAAGGCCAGCGGCCGTGACCACATTCAGGCTGACATTGTTGCCACTGCTAAAGGAGAAGTTTTGCACCCCCGCCAAATCCGCCCCCGCGCAACTGCCCACGCTGATGGTTTCGCGCACTTCCACCGCCCCTTTGTCACAACTGCCGCCAGCGGGAAACGGCCGTGCCGCTCCGCGCTGGTCAACGACAATCACATTGCCGCAATCGTTGGTATTAAAAGGAATGGTGTCTAATACACCACTGCCAGCATTGGGCAGATGGGTAAAGGTCAGCCCCCCATTATCGGCCAGTGCGCCCAAATTGGGGTCACTGCCCGTCACATCCCCTGTGCTGGCGGCAAAGGTGCAACCCGTGAGGCTTTCGATGTGGTTGTAGAGTTGACTGGTAATGGTGTTCCTACAATCGGGGGCTTGCCCACCCGTGTCAATGTTGTTCGCCACCACGCTGTTCTTAAGGTTAACAGTGCCGCCATTGCTAAAGATACCGCCACCATTGCCAGAATTATTGCTATTGGCATCGGCCGTGTTGTGGGCAATGGTGACATGGTTCAACGTCGTTGTGCCACTGTTGGCGTAAAGACCAGCACCATCTGAATTAGAGGCATTGCCGCTAAGGGTGACATTGACGATGCTGATTGTGCCTGCATTGACATAGATGCCGCCCCCAGATGTCCCCGCTGTATTGTTGGCCACTGTCGTATGGCTCACCGATTGAACAGTGTTAGCCACGAACGCTATCCCACCCCCCAGAAGGGTACTGGTGTTGTTTTCGATGGTGCTATGGGCAATGGTACAGACCGCAGTACAGTAAATCCCCCCCCCCTGACCGCCGCTATTCGCCGTGACGTGACTGAAGGTCATGTTAAGGGGCGTATTCCCGAAAACGCCTGCCCCCAATCCGTTGGTACCCACACTCATAAGACAAGTTGTCCCCCCTCTACAACTATTCGTAGCAACCCCTCCCCCCAAGCCCGTATCGATGTTTTGAGTAACGCTATGGCCAATGGTCAGGTTGGGACTATTGCCATAAATCCCTGCGCCCGCCCCGCCAGTCCCACCGAATATGGTGCAGGAGCCTCCTGAACAACTTGCATTTCCTCCAACTCCTCCCACGCCCGTATGGTTGTTCTGGATAACGCTATCGTAAATGGTCAGGCTTGCCCCATTGCTATAAATACCTGCCCCAGCCCCACCAGCCCCACCGCGTGCGGTGCAGGAGCCTGCGGAACAACTCACATTGCCGCCACCTCCCCCCATGCCTGTTTGGTTATTGGTGATGATGACCCGATTAAGGGTTAAGTTGCCGCTGTTATAAATCCCCCCACCGTGCGAACCTGTGAATCCAGAGCTGTCTGAGGGACAGGGGGCAGAAGTGCAATCGGCACTGGCATTCGCCCCATTGGGGCTGAGGCCATTTTGGATGGTCAGGTCATCCACCACAACGATACCGCTCACCACATCGAGGACACGGTCGGTGTCGTTGCCATCGAGAATGGTCAGCCCTGAGCCTGCCCCGCTCAGCGTGATGTTACTGCGAATGTCTAAGTCGCCCGTCACCGAAAAGCCTTCATCGACGGCCGTCGCATCATTAAGCGTGTAGGTTCCCGCAGGCAAGATAATGGTGTCGTCACCCACCCCCGCAAGGCAATCGGCATGGGTGGCGGCATTGTCGTTGGCGTTAATGATGGCCTCCCGTAAGGAGCAAAGGCCGTTGTTGGCAATGGCTACTTCGTTGGAAGAAACGGTGAGGGTAGCGGCGTGTACGGCCGTGGGGGATTGCCCGACCAGCAGAAGCCAGCCAGCAAGAGACAATGCAAATAAAAGATGTTTTAGTTTCATGGAAATCGTTCTGTGTTGGGTAGAGGTTTGGTTGGATGAGAACGGATAAAGTGAGGATGCCATATCTATCATGGGGGGAGGGTTTGGTGGGGCATTGGTTTTTCCTTAAATCGTTGCCGAAAAGTAAGAATTCAATCTGGTTAGGATGAGCAAGGGGTGTGGTGCGGCTTTCGCCAACCATGAAGATGGCTAACACCATTCTGCGTCACACCTGAGCTGTATGATCTTACAATTCCGGCGTGACAAATTTGTGACAACAGCGCAAGGGAGACCCGTTGGAATTGGGGGAGTGTGTGGGAAAGGCAAGATGTCGGTGAGACCAACGGGGTTTGAGACCCCCGCAAGGCGAGTCGTTCGACCAACTCCAATGAAACACGCCCATCAAACAAAAAGCCCCAAGGGTTTGGGAAACCCTTGGGGTTTTGGAGATGTGGTTAGGCCTACCCCCCTACTCCCCTGCTCCCTACCGCCGTCGCCAGAGGCGCACCCCGCTGAAAGCGGCCAGCAGGGTAGCCAGCAGGGCGAGAATGGTGGTGGGGGGTCCTGGCTGGTGGTTTGGGTGAGGAGGTTGGTCACGGCCGTGGGGATTTGGTTCGAGTTAAACTCATACGCCCCCGCATCACACGCCCCGTCCCCCCGATTTGCGCCGCTCCCGCGCACCCCGCCCCGCTGGTCGGTGGAGGTGTCAAGGATGCAACCCGCCCCACCCGAAGAAATGATATCTATGGCAGGGCTACCCGTCACCAGCGCATGGGTGAAGGTGGGGCCGCCATTGTCGGCAAGGGTGGTGTTGAGAATGCTGGCCAAGGTGGTGGGGGTTGTGCCATCGCTGGTGGCGGTGATGTCTGTGCCGCTAGGGGTGAAGCCAGAAAAGGCTTGGGCATTGGTTAGCCCACTATGCCCCAAAACGTTGTGGTTGAGGGTCAAGATTGTGCCCGCTAAACTCGTATTCCGTGCGGCTTCCGACCCTGCGGGACTTAAATTACCAGAAATAATGGTGTGAAGGAGGCTGATTGTGCTGTTTCTGTTATAGATACCCCCACCAGAAGTGGTCGCTGAATTGCCGGTGATGGTGCTGTTGGTCAGGGTGGTTGTGCCTGTGTAGTCATAGATACCACCGCCAAGGTTGTTAGATGTATTGCCGCTGATGGTGCTGTTGGTCAGGACAAGCGTCCCACTATTGAATATACCACCGCCACGGCCGTTGGTGGTGTTACCAGTAATGGTGCTGTTGTTGAGGGTGGTCGTGCCGAGGTTGGAGAGACCCGCACCACTTGCTAAGATGGTGTTGCCCCCTGTCATTGTGGCGTTGTTCAGGGTCAGAGTGCCGGCCGCACTCACCCGGATAAGACGCATATTGGGTGCGCTGTTATCGCGCAGAATGGTCGCCCCGTTGGCCTCAATCGTTATGTTGGTGGTAATGTCGGGCAGGGCGGCGTATGTGCCAAAGGTCGCGGTGTAGGTGTAGGTGTTGCCCGCCAGCACAATTGTGTCTGCGCCACTGCCAGCGGCGCAGTCAGTATGGGTGGCGGCATTGTTGTTGGCGTTAATGATGGCTTCGACGAGTGAGCATCGGCCGTTGTTGGCAATGCCCGACGAGTTGGGGGTGACGGTGATGGTGGCGGCATGGGCGGGGGCACTGCTCAGGGCGAGGAGGAGGGCGGCCGTGGCCAGCCCTGCCCCCAACTGGCGGCGCACCTTGCGCGGGGCGGCCAGCAGTTGCTGATAGTAATTGGTAAAACGGGTAAAAAGGTGTGGGCTTTGGCGCAGGAGGAAGGAGGTCAGCCACGGCCGAGTCCGTGTCTCTTCCTGCACGGCCGTTTGCCACGCTTGAAGAACTGGGCGGTTATGGAATGTCTGCATAGGGTTCTCCTTAAAGAGGGTTAAACAACAAAGGGGCAATTGTAGAGGTGGCACTCTGTAAAACCAAAAAGACCCCAAGGGTTTGGGAAACCTTGGGGTCTGGGGCGGCCGTGCTAACGGGGCACATCTTTCAGTGCCACATCAGGAACCACATACGAAGTCATCAACAAGGGGTCTTGCCACTCCAACATCTCGGGGAAAGCGGCGGGCAACGCCTGCACCGCAAAAATCTCCTGCACCCCCTCCTCAAAGCGCAAAAAGGCGAGCGTCTCCCCCGTTTGCCAATTGACCACCCACACCCCGCACTGCCGCTCCGCCTGTTCTAGCCGCTCCACCAACGGAATGCCACTAAAGACCGCGCTCTCGCGCACTTGCGACAGGCCAATAAAGGCCAGCGGCCCCACAAAGTCTAGCCCACGGGTGAAGCCGGGCATTTGGGCTACCGTCTCCCATGTGCCGTTGGCCAAATCCACCCGCGCCAAGCTCCCTTGCCCCGATTCCAGCACCCACAATTGGCCATTCACCCAGCGGGGGGAGTGGGGCATGGAGAGGCCGCGCAGGAGAATCTCGCCGCTCTGCACGTCCATCAGCAAGCCGCCGTTGCGCTTGTTGGCGCGCCAGCCGCCCGCCGTGTCGGTTTCGCCGAGGGCTGTCACGTAGCGGGGACGGCCGTCTACCATGGCCAAGCCGTTCAGGTGGCAACGGTCTTCGGGGGCAAGGGCGGAGACGAACGACGGCCGCCACACAGGATTAAAGCTGTGGTCGGGGTCAAGCGTGCAAAGTGTGCCGAACTTGGTGTTGACCAGCCAGAGACGGCCGTCTGCATCATAGGCCATCTCGTGAATATCAATATCCCCCGTCACATGGACGCGCCGGGGCAAATAGCACGCATCGTGCCGCCCTTGCGGCTCCGCTTTGGCGGCCACAGCGGGCACATTGCGGTAATACCAAACTGTGTTGGCTCCCCCTACGGTCAGCTCGTTTTGGTGCAGGGCAATGCCCATCGGCTTGTGGAAATTGCGGAAATGGGTGTTGAGTCGGCCGTTGTCGTTGCGCAACAGAATCACCCGCCCCGCCTGATAGGTGGAGATGGCCAAACTAATGCCCAACTGGCTCAGAATTTCGACGAATGAGGTGGTGTAGACACTGCGGAGGGGGTTTGGTTCGGGAGAGGACATGGGCAGTGGGTTTGCGATTGCGGATTTTGGATTTTGGATTGCTGATTGGCTAAGGTATTTCGCGCTTAAGGCTTATGGCTTACGGCTACAGGTGTTTGCGCATCTCTTCGGGGTTGGGAATGCCATACGCACCTGCTTTGAGAACTTTGAGGGAGAGTAGAGCACATTTCACCCGTGCCATGCTGAGGGGAATGCCCAACAGGTCGAGCAAGGCTTGGCTCTCCAATGCCTTCACTTCGGCAAGGCTCATCCCTTTGACGTGCTCCGTCAGCAGAGAGGCGGAGGCTTGGCTGATGGCGCACCCATCGCCGCCCCACGCAATGTCGGCGATACGGCCGTCTTCTCCCAGCCGCACATCAATGCGAATGACATCCCCACAGAGCGGGTTGTCTTCTTCATAAGAGAAGTCATGCGGGTCTAATTCGCCGTGGTTCAGCGGGTTTTCGTACAGGTCTAGGATTTGTTCACGGTATAAGTCGCTCATGGGGGAGTGGTTAGTGGCGAGTAGCTGGTAGGGGTAGGCCTTGTGCCTACCCTAAACCTAGGATGATGAGAGGTTAGGGCAACCACAAGGGTTGCCCCTACTAATTGCAATTACAGCCGCAAGATTTGGCGCACGTGGTGCAAGCCGCGCACGAGGGCATCAACCTCGGCCGTGGTCGTGTGGACATAGAAGCTGGCGCGGGCGGTGGCGTTTAGGCCGAGGTGGTGGTGCAAAGGCATGGCGCAATGATGGCCTGCCCGAATGGCAATGCCTTGCTCGTCCAAAATTTGGGCAATGTCGTGCGGGTGTGCCCCAGCCAACGTAAAGGTGACAAGGCCGCCCCGCTCGGCCGCTTCTTTCGGCCCCAACACCTGCAACCCTTGCACCTCGCTCAGCGCTTCCAGCGCATAGCGGGTGATGGCTTGCTCATGGGCATGAACGTTGTCCATGCCGAGGCGGGTGAGGTAATCCACGGCCGCGCCCAGCCCAATCCCCTCGGCAATAGCGGGCGTACCCGCTTCAAACTTGTAGGGCAACTCGTTCCATGTTGATTTTTCCAGCGTTACCCGCCGAATCATGTCGCCGCCACCCATGAAGGGGGGCATCTGCTCGAGGATAGACGGCTTGGCCACCAGTGCGCCAATCCCCGTCGGGCCAGCCATCTTGTGCCCCGAAAAGACCATAAAGTCACAATCCCACGCCTGAAAATCCACGGCCGCATGGGGCACAGCCTGCGCCGCATCCACCAGTGCCAATGCCCCCACGGCGTGTGCCTGTCGCACCAATTCGGCCACGGGGTTAATGGTTCCCAAGACGTTGGAAGAAGCGGTGAAGGCGAAGAGCTTTGTTTTTTCGGTCAGGTAGTCGGGTAGGGCGGCTAGGTCGAGGCGGCCGTCGGCCGTGATGGGCAAAAGCGCACGGTTGCGCCTGTCATTTCGGCCGCGATTTGCCACGGCACAATGTTGGCGTGGTGTTCCATCACCGTGCTAAGAATTTCGTCGCCCGGCCGTAGATTAGCCCGCCCCCAACTATAGGCCACCAAGTTCACCGCCTCGGTCGCGTTGCGGGTGAAGATAACCGCCTCTCTACTGGGGGCGTTTACAAACGCAACTAATTTGTCCCGCGCCGCCTCGTAGGCGTTGGTAGCCGCTTCGCTCAGGGCGTGGATGCCCCGGTGGACGTTGGCATTTTGGGTGCGGTAGTACTGGTTCATGGCCTCGATGACGGCCGTGGGTTTTTGGCTGGAGGCGGCACTATCTAAATAGATAAGGGGCACGCCGGGGTGCGCCTCGGTGTGCAAAATGGGAAAATCGGCTCGGATTTGTTCGCTATTCAGTGTCATTAGAGTAATAATTTGGGTTAATTTGAGCAAATAATGCTCCCAATTTTTGATACCTTAAAGGAGTCGAATGTTTATTCAGCTCCTCTAATCTCCATCCTTTAGCTTCATGATAACCTCTAAAACATCTTTTCATCGCCTCTCTCTTGAGCCTTGGCGAAGCATTTTATACCTTATTTCCCTTACCATTGTGAGGGGTATTATCCAAATTAGATTATATCAACAAGGGTTCATTAGTGCTTCGGCCGATGAATTTGCCAGAGGGATTATCACGTCAACATGGGCACAAAACCCACGCCTCAATCTTTTAGAAGATATTCAAGGAACATGGCTCCCACTAGAAAAATATGTGAACGGTCTATTTTTGCTCATCTGGCCAGATGTCATCTTAGCTCCCCGTTTTACTGTGTTTATCTTTTCCACCTTGTTGCTAATTATTCTTTACAACTTGGCGCACGAGCTTTTTGAACGCTTTTCCATCGCTGTTGTAACGACCTTCTTGGTGGCCTCTTTACCATGGTTCGTTTGGTTAAGCGGCACTCCCATGCTAGAAATGTATTACTTCACCTGCTTTTTTGCAGGGTTATTGTTTTTAGCAAAATGGCTTAAAAATCCTTATACAAATGTATGGATTATTAGTGGTGGCTGTTTTTTACTTGCCAGTGGATTTCATGTGCAAAGCTGGACATTTATCAATTTAATCAATGTCCTTCTATTGCCCTATCTTTATTGGCTGATCAAAAACAAGAAATACCCATTGCCTATAAAATGATAGCCTTTTATGTATTAAATAATGGGTTTATCATCTCTTTTTGCTTTAATTGAATTTTTTAATACAGGGCAAGTACTACAATTTTTTCCAAACCCATACCTTTTTATTCCAGATGGTATTATGCTGGTTATGATGTTTCAATTCGCGAAAAGATTTTGTATTATCCCAGTTTGATTTATCGCAATAGTGATATTATTTTTAATGCCTTAGCGATGTTAGGTATTTTTCTCTTAGCATATCAATCTCAAAAAAAATGGGGTTTTTCCCTCTTACTTCTTGGAGTCGTGGCCTTATTATTCAACAGTGTCATGAATATCTTTTCTGGACCGCCGAGTGCGGCTCCTGACCGATACTCATTGTTTTATATGATTATTCTCGCTTTTTATGTCGCTATAGCCATTGATACAGGTGTGCGATGGGGGTTGAAACAAGAAACTGCTTGGCGTAAATATGGTGTAATGGTTTTGATTTTAGGGCTAATCGGCACCCATTTGTTATGGCAAGGCCAAAAAACAAGCAATTTCCCTCAAGGTATGGCTCTTGATTCAGTGGCTGTTGGTCGACAATTAAACCAGCTTTTACAGGAAAATGATGTTTACATGGTTGAACTGCGTTATTGGGATTTTTTGGCCATCCAACTTTTGGCTGGGCCGCACCACCACATCATCTATGACCGTGAGTTTGACCTCTATAACCGCCAAACCATCTCTATTTTTGCTCAAGATAAAACGACCATTTGCTCACAACTTCAAATACCCGATTTCCAGTATCTTGTTCTACAAGATACTGCGCTAAAAACAGAAGTACAACAGCTAGATAACTTTGTACCTCTTCAGGAAGTTGGGAGGTGGACAATTTATGAGCTTCATTCAAACATTATCTGTAACTAAAAAGGGGTTGACGATTTTCACCGTCAACCCCTCTGGCATATCAAAATACCTTGCCTACCCCCCTTACTCGGGTTCACAATCGGCACACCGACCAAATTGCCCCACTCCGTCCACGAGCCATCGTAGTTGCGGACGCTGTTGTAGCCCAGCAAATAAGTCAGCACAAACCATGTGTGGGAACTGCGCTCCCCAATGCGGCAATAGGCGATGACATTGTCTTCGGGCGATAAGCCTTGCTCTTGTTCGTAAATCTCGCGCAACGCCTCGGCCGGCTTAAACGTGCCATCTTCGGCCACGGCACGGCTCCACGGCACACTCCGCGCCCCCTTAATGTGGCCACCGCGCAACGCGCCTTCTTGGGGCGAGCCGGGCATGTGGAGCAATTCCCCCTTAAATTCTTGCGGGCTACGCACATCCACCAGCGGCCCATTGCCCTTGATGTGTTCCAGCACTTGGTCGCGGAAGGCGCGGATTTTGTAGTCGGTGCGCTGGGCGACGGGGTATTCGACGGCCGCGAAACTGGGCACGTCCTTGGTTAACTCCCGCCCCTCGGCAATCCATTTGAGACGGCCGCCATCCATGATGCGGCAATTGGCATGGCCAAATAGCTTGAAACCCAAGAGGCGTGGGTGGCTGCCGGTTGTTCTTGTCGCCGTAAAAGACGACGGTCGTGTCACGGCCGATGCCGTGCTTGCCCAGCAGAGCCGAGAACTCTTCAGCCGCCAAATAATCCCGCCGAATCGCATCGTTCAGGTCGTTTACCCAATCAATGTGGACGGCGTTTTGGATGTGCCCCATGCTGTAGAGCAACAAATCCTCGTTCGATTCCACCAAACGGATGGTGTCCGTTTGCCCCAAGTTGGCCGCCACCCAATCGGTGCTGACCAGCACCTCGCCATGTATGTAACCTTTGTCAGACATGTTATCTCTCCTTGTGAAGGTGAAGATAGAGGGTAGAGATAGAGATAGAGGGTTTGTGTTTCCTCTGTCTCTATCTCCCGTCTCTATCTCTTTGGTAATTAAAA
>JADJSZ010000088.1 GCA_016711405.1 Candidatus Hadersleviella danica
CAAACCCATTATAGGCATAGGCCCATCCAAAGCAACCATGATAATGGAAAATGAGGGCTACAAAAAACAATCTGCCGCTAAAACAGTTTGCTTAGCTTCTTTCTTTTGTTGGCTAATGGCAATAGATGTGGATATGGCTGTAGATCATGCTGGCTTTTTGTATCTGGTGTAGTGCCCGCCAATGTTTGTATGCTCTGCGGGATGTGATAAAGGTGAGACGCATTTGTTGCAAGGCCATCTGAGATGCAAGGCGAGGAGTTTCCATAGTTGGCGACAATTTTCTACCCCATTCTTCGATAGGCGCAAATTCAGCCGTTTGACAGATTTAGGGTACAAAAATAGCCTCGGAGGGTACGGCTGTGGAACCACAAACAAGGCAATCCCGCCGCTTGCGCCTCAGCAAAGCAATCGGTAGTCCCTCCCATAGCGAAGGGAAGAAATATATCAAATAAATAAAGATAGGGGTAAATAGAGGGGGTGATTCAATAGACACCACACAGGGCATCTGCCACTCGGCAACCAATGCCTTGAGTTCGGGCAACAAATCGCCCCAGCCAGCTACTCTACCCCATACATTTTCTTGCTCCGTCTGGACATGGCGGGCTACCTCAAGTAAAAAGCGGTGATTTTTAGCGGCGGTAAATCGCCCTACATGTCCAATAACCTTTGCCTGATCAGGAATACCCAATTGAACACGGAGGTCGGCCGCTTGATGTGCGGCTGTAGCAAACGGCTCCAAATCAATGCCATAGGGAAATATCTCCCATTTTGCGTTACTGGCCCACTTCCGCCCCAAACAAGTTGCTCATTGCCTTGGTGGATGCCCTAAGCCAAGCGTGGCTACAGCCAATAGCAGTCCTCATACTCTTCTCGTAAATCAACGAAACCCAGAAGAATTGGCTTGGGGTTCGCTGGGTATGGCTGTGGGCAATACGGCCGCGTACTCTCGCCCGCTTTGCTCGCCACAATAGATAGCCACTGAACAGGTGGACATGGCTATGCACTACATCATATCCTCCTTGCATCAAAACTTGGTCGAACTGGCGGGTAAACGCGCCAATATAGCGAGAAGTAAGGGGACAGGCAAAAGTTCCTTACTCCCAACTCCTTTATCTCAGGGCAAATACACTAAATTCCCCAGCATCAGACAACAGATTTCAAGTTCAAATTGGCTCAAATCGAGATGACGCAAGACCTGCATGAGCCAGTTTTCTCCACCCCCGATTCATAATACCTAAACAATGTAATATCTTAACCCGTTTGACACTCATACGATGTTTTCCTTTGGTGGAGATAAAGGGCGCAGGAGCATACAACACCACGGCTCCACTGCCCACAATTTGGGTAAATGCGGCCAAACCTAAGGCTCCCACTGCTCCCCAACTGTGATAAAGGGGGAATGAGAAGCCAACTATTGATGAGAAGCACAGCCGTTATCAGCCCGAATAACCCCATCTGGGTCTTAAAATAGCGCATAGCCGTGAGTGCATATCCTAAAAATGAGGGCGATATATAATTAAGAAGGCCACACCCATCATACCTATTAATACGTCAGCAAACAGGGGCTAATCAGGAGCGAAGAGCCAACTGGTATCCATCCGCAATTGTCCATGCGACAAATATCCCTGCAAGGCCTACTAAGGTGGCGATAGCTAATAACTTTGCTAACAAAAGGCTAAAATCTTGCCGAAGTCCAAAGGTATAGTAATGTGCCAATCGTGTTACAACAACTTGCCCCAAGGCTCCGACTACAGTATTGCCTACCATTACTAACGAACTAACGGCCGCGAAATAGCCTAGTTCTTCCGCGCCTGCAATATTTTCTAAAATATAGCGGGAATATTGTTATTAAGCGAAAGGCATCATCACTACCCCCATTGGAAAGGCTACACACTAATGACCACAAGGTTGGCCACATCCAACAGGGGCGCAAACGGCCGCCCCTTTGCCATAATAACACATCAAACAACATAGCCACTACTAACCATGCCCCCAATAATCCTGTTATTCCCCACAACAATTCACCTGTCAACCAAAGCAAGCCGCCAATTGCCAGTAGGGAAACGCCACCTTTGATTATCATGGATAGGGCAATAAGGTTCATTCGCTCCTCCTTTTGCCATAACCCATAAATAATATCGCTCAGCGATTCAATTGCTTTGGCCGCCCCGATGAGCCAAATAGCCCATGCGCTACGGCTGTTATATTCCCCGAAAAGGGCGATGAGTCCAACAACCATGAGGGCAATGGCCGTCGTTAGCAATCGCCCCCATATAATCTCAAATTGGTAATTGTTTGGGAATCAGTGGCTTGGATGGCTCGTAGTTACAAGTTGGCCAGCATAAAGACAGGGGCAGTGATGGCTAATCCCAAGCAAATAACCCCACATCGGCGGCCGAAGGGTAAATTTAGCCAGTAACACCAATAGAAGCCACTGCGCCCCAGCATAAACAACATTGCCAATTAATGTCCACGCAAAATTAAGCCGCAGGGAGGGCGTTGTTCGATTGGTGGACTCAAAGTAGTACTACTCATCAGGGCGAATACACGGTTGGGCGGGATCTAAAACAGGCTGAACCGACCAATTATCCAACCAAAGACTCCCAGTACTTTGAAGGCGAAAAACTATTTGTGCTCGTCCAGCTTTGCTAGGCAAACCACAGATAGAAAACGAAACCCAACGCCATTGCCCATCCGTCGCATTCAGTGGTTCATCCAAGGCTACAGCTACGCGACTTCCCACATAGACAGATGCTAATTCTTGCTCTGTTGCCGTGGCATACCAGCCTGAGATGTAATATCGCTGTTCGGTACCAATGTTAAAAATAACTCCCTGTTCCTTCGGATGGGTGGCCAATAAGACCCATAAACCCACCGATTGGCTGGGTTTCCCAGCCCCATCAATCGAACTGTAAAACCATCCACGCCACCTAGGAAACGACCATCATCAGTGGGGTTGACGCCAATTGCCAAATTACCACCCCTGTGGTCGTGCCCCCTGTATACCTATAAATTGGCTGTGCAGAATCGTTTTCACCCAACTCAGCCTCTGTAAGACCATGCATTGCCCAATCAGGGGCGTGGCTTGGTAGATGGTAAAGGCAATGGTCGTTCAACACCATATTGCCATGACAGAAAATCATGCACCTGTCCCGCTAATTCGGCTGACCAAACGCCTTGATCAACGAGTTCAGGCAATAGATCAATAGTTGCCATTCCCAAACGACGATCAATCGCACTCACGCGCCACAGTCACATCTTGCAGGGCGGCGTAAACTTCTGGATCCTCTCTGTTGCCATTCCCAATACAAGCAAGAATTACATGTTCGGGCAACAAAGCGAGGGCTTTGTCCCATTCGCCTGTATTGATAAAAGCTAATGCCACCGCTTCGCGGACACGGGGCAATAATGCAGGATTATCCTCTGTTTGGTTAAAAAGCGTGATAGTAGCATGGTACTTTCCCGCTTACTCATCGCCACCAACATTATCCGCTATCCACGGGGATTGGTAGGATTCTGAGTTGCTCGTCACGTAAAGGCTGTTGGCCTTTTTGTGCATCACCACTGACCAATGCAATGCGCCCCCAACCACCCTCTAAGTGACTAGAACAAGGGGTTTGTTCCCATAATTTCGACAGGGATAGTGGTTTGGTTGCTTAGCGAGTTACGGCGGCTTGTCTTGCTAATTACCGCACACTCGTTGCGAAACATGGCCGCTCGCCACGGCATCACAAGCCTAACAAACCTCTAATAACACAAACGATTCCACTATGCCACATGCGCCCCCATAACTCTAGCAAGTCTTCGGCTAATGCCGTGCGAGTACAAGCCCTAAATTGTTGGTTAAGGCCAATGAGGGTAATGTTTAGCACCTTGCCCATTGTTTCTATCAAGATGAGCAAATTAGTTTGCATTCCTGAATCAATGTTGAAGCCAAGAGGAAAACCGATTGGGGTGGGCAAATGCAAAGCGGCCATAGTTTATTACCTATCCCTCAACACACCCTCTTTTATATTAATCTCTCCCCCATATTTCCCTCTCCTGGATTCACCACACTTTCAGCACCGCGACCCACCCAACCACTCTCAGACCACCCAATTACCCAATCTCTACCCCCGTAAATCGGGCGGCACACACCCGAACCCCCCCACCCTCTCTCACCACCTATTTCACCATCCTGTTGACGGCCTCCGCCAAAAAACGTCCGAGAAACTGGTCAAGGCTATCAAACAAAAATCAGCCATGAGGGCCGGAAAGGGGGCACCCGCCCCACCGGCTCAATATCACCACGGGCAATATCCGCCTGCCTGGCCTCTTGGCTAACGACCCGGGACCAGCAACGGGGGTTTTTCACCTCCCACCCCGGCCGCTCCCGATTCACCACATTCAGCAACGGCTCCCCCGCCAGATAACGCCGCAAATTCTCCGCAAACAAATCCGTCACCCGCTCATCATAATGCGGCGTAAACCCACTCACATGCGGGCTGAGAATCACATTCTCCAACCCCCACAACTGGCTCTTCGCAGGCAACGGCTCCGTCTCAAACACATCCAACCCCGCCCCTGCCAGCCACCCCTTCTTCAACCCCTTCACCAAATCCTCTTCCTTAATGATGGCTCCACGGCCGATATTAACCAAAAACGCCGACGGCTTCATCGCTTTCAGCATCTCCTCATCGAACATATGATGCGTCTTCGGGGTCAGCGGCGCCGCAATCACCACAAAATCACACTCCCCCACCATCGAGCGCGTCGCCTCAGGCGGGTAAATGCGGTCGGCCAACATCCCCTTCGGGTCGCCCGTGGCAGGGAGCATAAAATCATGGTCATCCAAGCGACGCGCATCTCGCTTGGTGGCCAGCACCTTCATCCCAAACGTTTTGGCCACCCGGGCCACCTCACGGCCGATGCTCCCATACCCCACAATCCCCAACACACTCCCCCGCAACTCCTGCGGCACAAACTTCTCCCACCGATTCGCAGGCCAATCCGCCTTGTGCTGGTGCTGGAGCCAGCGCGGAACCCGATTCGCCCATGCCAAAATCTGGGCAAACACATATTGGGCGATATTGGTCGTATGAATCCCACTGGCCGAGGTGACGAGAATGTCGCTGTGCCACAATGGCTTGTCCACCAAATGGTCTATGCCCGCAAAGTGGGCCTGCACCCAACGCAAATTGGGCGCTTGGTCAGGGCGCGGCACATCGGAAAGGGCGTAAATGACCTCGGCCGTGGTTTTCAAATCGGCCGGCCAACGGCCGCCATCCAGTTTAATCTGCTCCACCACCAACTCCCGCGACACCGTGCGGAGCTTATCCATCAGGTGGGCGGGAAACGGAGCCGTAACCAAAATCTGCATAAAGCCTCAAAAAAGTACAAAGTGCTGAGTGCTGAGTGCTGAGTGGAAAGCAAGTTGTCTTCACTAGTCACTAACCACTCGCCACTAATCACTAACAAAGGACAAATTCTAACACACCCCCCCGCCCACTGCGACTAAGGCCAGCCGAGTGCGTACTGCGTAGATAGGAAGAGGTAAAATCACAACGGAGGTTTTTATGCGTAAACAAGGTTCAATTATCAACGGATTCGTCCTCATTTTGGTGGGGCTGTTTTTCTTAGCCGCCCAATTTGTGCCGGGGCTGGCCTCGCTCATCAATTTTGGCCAGCTCTGGCCACTCATCGTCTTGGGGCTAGGGGTCATCTTTTTGGTTTCGGCCGTGCTCGGCCGCACCCCCGGCCTTGCCATCCCCGGCACCATCCTCACGGGTATCGGGAGCAATTTGCTCTACTTCAACAGCACAGACAATTGGCATCATTGGCCCTTGTGGCTTCTCGTGCCCTGCTATGTTGGCGTGGGACTCATCCTCAATAGTACAATGAACGGCCGTAGCTGGCGCCATGCCATGCCCGCGGCGGGCATTCTCATGTTCATTGGCTCCGGTCTATTCTTCATCTTTCTCGCGGCCGACCTCTGGCCCATCGCCCTCATCGTCGTCGGCACAGCCCTGCTCCTACGCAACCTGCGCCGCCGCACCAAACACGCCGTAAGCCATAAGCTATAAGCCGTAAGCCAATCCGCAATCTCCAATCCGCAATCCGCAATCCCGTATGTCTCTCGCACTCGATGAATGGCTCACCCTCAAAGACGCGGCCGAACGGTTGGGCATCCACCCCACCACCCTGCGCCGTTGGGCCGATACAGGCCACATCCCCTACATGATGACGGCCGGGGGGCATCGCCGCTTTGCCACGGCCGATGTCCTGCACATGACCCAAACGCGGCGCGGCCTGCGGGCGGGCGGTGGGGTAGAGCAGGTCTGGGCACAACAAGCACTCACCGATACGCGAGCGGCCATCCCCACCCACCCCGGCACGCGCTGGCTGGTGCATACGGATGAAGAGCGGGAAAGTATGCGCTCCCTCGGCCGTCGGCTGATGGGTGTGCTCATGCAATACATCGCCCTGCCCGAAGATGACCCAGACAGTAAGGCCGTCTTGCAGGAAGCGCAAAACATCGGCCGTGAATACGGCACCCGCGCTTGCCAACAGGGTCTTTCGCTCACCGAAAGCCTCCAAGCGACTATGTTTTTCCGCGATAGCCTTGTGGAAACAGCCCTCAATCTCCCCGAAAACACTCCCATCCGCCCCAGCACCAACACCCGCCTCCTGCGCCGCATCAGCCACGTCCTCAACCAAGTCCAACTGGCCGTGGCCAATGCCTACGAAAAAAGATAGAGGGTAGAGAAAGATGAAAAGTGAGAAGTAAGTAGTGATGCCGCCTAATAGAGGAAACACGATAGGCTAACCTACTGCGTTCTCCTCTATCTCTATCTCTTGTCTCTATCTATTTCACTTCCAACAGTTCTACTTCAAAAATAAGCGTCGAATTGGCAGGGATGCCGGGGATTTCTTGGTTGCCATACCCCAATTCGGAAGGGATGACCAAGCGCGATTTGCCGCCGGGGCGAATCTGCGCCATGCCAATTTCCCAGCCGGGAATGACTTGCCCCAAGCCAAGCGTGAACTCAAAGGGTTGGTTGCGGCTATACGAGCTATCAAACTCGGTGCCATCTTCCAATGTGCCCACATAATGCACCACCAGTGTACTGCCGGGTTGAGGCAACTCGCCATCGCCGGGTTCCATTTCGGTCACTTCCACGCGGGGGATGCTCACCAACTCCATATCAAAAATTAAGGTAGAGTTGGGGGGAATCGTTCCGCCACCCTCAGCCCCCAAGCCCAAAGCGGGGGGGATGATGACGCTGGCTTTGTCGCCGACTTGCATCAAGGCCACTGCCTCGTTCACCCCGGCTAACATCAGTTCGTCGCCATAGGGGTAAACGATGGGGCTATCCACCGTTGTGGTATTGAACAGTTCGGTACCATCTTCGAGTTTGCCCACAATGTGAATGACCACCCAATCGCCCAAGACGGGGGTTTCGCCATCCCCTTCGGTGAGGAGGGTGAAGGTGATTTCCTCATCCGTGTTGATGGGAGCTGTCACGGCCGCTTCTTCACCCGCTTCGGTCTCAGCAGGTTCCTCCACCACAGCAGGGGCGGGCTCGGCCGTGGCCTCTGGGGCGGCGGCTTCTTCGGCCGCCACGGCCGTGGCTGTCAGCACCGCAGGGTCGGCCGCAGGCGCAGGGCCACAAGCGGCCAGAACCATCAAAAGTACCATAAACAACGTCGTTACAATCTTCTTCAAAATCTTTATCTCCTTAAAAAAACAAGTGTGTGATGAGTTTGGGGCAAACGTGAAAAGTTAAACCTGAAAAGCAACTGAACACAGCACCAACAACCCAGCGAACGAGTATAAAACGCTTACCAACCTATGCAAGCAATGCGAGAAAACGCTAATAAACAATGAACAATGAGCAGGGACGAAGGACAAATGGCAAATGCCCACCCCCTACTTCGCCTCATCCTCCAAAATGGCCCGCAAAATAGCAATCATCGTCGCGTATGTCGGATCCATCCCAAAATAGGAGAGGTTTTGCGCCCCCAAGTTCTTGCCCTTGCTAAACGGTGTATCCGAAGCGTAGTGCAAAATGCCAATGGGGAAGGGGGATTGGTACAGATTGACGAGTTCGTTTTGCGGGTAGCGACGCGGCCGAATCATCTCATACACACAGCTCAGGTACGGCCCCGCTTCCATCTCCATATCGGTGTACCCCTCTTGGTAAAAGACCGACATGTACTCATGGTTTTGCAAGAAAGTGCCCGGCGCAGTGATGGCCTTTTGGTTATCCAACACCGTGCCATAAACGAGATAAGGCACGACATGGTCGGCCGTGAATCGGTTGCCAAACAGATACGTATTTTGGGAATGTTCATCGTGGACAACACTGGGAATCATCACATCCCCCACACGGCCGTTCAGCGTCGCCGCCTTGCCCATAATATACACCCCCCGCACTTGGGCAATGTTCCGCGCCACCTCCGAAAGAATCTGGTACGCGGCCATCCCCAACGGGTAATCAATGTTCACAATCAAGGCTTGGCTCTCGCTCAACTTTTCCGCCCCCTTGATTTGTAGACGAGGGTCGAGCAAATCGGGGCGTAACTTGTTCAGTTCCACCACCTGTGCCTCCACATCAAACACATGCTCGCTGGGGATGCGATGGATGCCCAATGCTTTTTCGCGGTTTTCGCGCTCGGCCGTTGCTTGGGGATACCGCCCCTCGTACTTTTTCAGCACATAATAAAGCAGATTTTCGCGGTTGCTGGGCACGTTGTGCTTCACAATGTCGGCGTACTCCTGTTGCAACGCCCCATCCCCCTCTTCTTCGATAAAGCGCACCAACTCCTCATCAATTTGCCGCGCATAGCCACTGAGCAAGTTGGGCAAGCTGTGGATATTGCTAGAAATAAAGTAGATGGGGCGATCTGAAAAGAGAATATCGGGCAAACTACGGCTGATATGATCCCACCAGCGGCGCGTCGCCCGCTTGTAATCGGCAAACGAACCAGCCAGCAAGCGCACAGCAAGGGAGCATTTTTGTTCGGCGATGGCCAGCAGGCGCACGGCCGTTTGCCCGCGCCAAATCGTCCGCAATTTGTCCAAATCTTCCGCACTAATGGCCGCCAACTCGGTAATCCGCGTCAGGGCTTGGTGCAAGAGGGCGGGGTTGTGTGGGTCATCGGCCGCCTCTTGCAGGGCTTGCAAAATCAACGGCCGATTGAGCAAATGGAACATCTTCTCCCGCTCAATCTGGTACGCCGCCAACATCGGAATAAGGTCATCAATGTCCGATTGGCTGGCGATATAAACCGCCAGCGTCTTTCCCCCATCCCAAAACGAACGCCGCCGCCGGGCTGGGGCGGCCACCACCTGCCAATGCTCCACCTGCGGGTAGCCATTGGTCGCAAACACCCAATCCGATTGCCCCATGACCACCAAACGCACATGCTCGGTAAAACAATCGGGCAGGCGCAAGACGGCATAAATAAAGGCCGCCATATCGGGCACAGGTTGGTTGGCATTCACATGCAACGCGGATCTTGTTCGCAAATGGGCTTCAATCACCGAAGCGATTTGCACCTCACGGCTACTCCGCAAAAGGGAGTAGTAGGTGCGGATATACAGGCTAATTTCTTCGTTGCCAGAGTTGGGTACGGTTCTGTCCATGGGAAGTGATTGGTTACTAGTTATTGGTTACTCGTTATTCGTCCCTCGTCCCTCTTGCTCATTGTTCATTGCTCATTGCTCCTTGTCAAGCAATCGCCCAAAATAAAAGAAACTCGGTTCCTTGTGGGAACCGAGTTTCTCTAGGTTAGCGTTTAATCTCCCTACCCCATGCTACTCATTGCGCCGAATTTGCACTCGTTGGTCGCCCATCATATAGCGTTGGTTTAGCACCCGGCCGACCAACTCAGCGGGCACATCCACGTAGGTGTGTTGCCGCTCGATGCGAATGGAGCCGAGGGCACGGCCGGGGATATTCGCCTCCGAGGCAATCGTGCGCACAATATCGCCGGGGCGCACCCCGTGCATCTTGCCCACGTTAATGGCCAAGCGCACCATGCCTTCCTCGTGGGAGGTGGCGCTGGTACTCGTAGTGGGGCGGCCGTTGCTTGCCCCATTCCCATTCCCATTGCGAGCCGAGCGGCCAACTGGCTCATTGTTAGAAACAGGCACATGCACCTCGCTCATGGGGGCAATCGGCCGTTTCTTGTCTTCCATTTGGGTGATTTTCAGGGCGGCGGCGGCTAAATCAAAGACATCGTACCCTTCGGCCACGAGCTTCTCAATCGTCTCGCGCTCCTTCTTACACCGGCCGCGCCGCAACCAAACCAGCAGTTGCTCTTGCATGAACGCTTCCCGTTTGGCGGTAATCTCTTCGGCCGTGGGCACGGCCGAGGGGGTCAGTTTGCGCCGCGTATAGTTTTCTATTTTGAACAGTCGCCGCCGCTCTTGGGGGGTGTACAGCGTCAGGGCAATGCCTGTGCGCCCCGCCCGCCCTGTGCGGCCGATGCGGTGGACATACACCTCGGCAAAGTGGGGAATGTCGAAATTAAAGACATGGGAGATGTCATCAATGTCCAACCCCCGCGCCGCCACATCGGTGGCGACCAAAACCTTGATTTTGCCTTCGCGGAAACGGCCGAGTACATTTTCACGCGCTTCTTGGCTCAAATCGCCGCTCAACGCTTCGGCGGGAATGCCCCGCCCCGTTAGCTCATTGGCCAACAAGCCCGTGTCTACCCGTGTGCGAGCAAAAATCAGGGCGCTGGTGATGGGTTCCATCTCAATCAGGCGGGTGAGCGCGGCCACCTTGTCTTTTTCGTTCACCAAATAGCTCCGCTCTTCGATGTTGGCCACTGTGCGTTGGCTTTGTTGCATGGCGGCCGTGCGTGGCTGGTGCATGAACTTTTCGGCTAAATTGCGAATGGCGGGGGGCATGGTGGCCGAGAACAACCCCGTTTGGCGGGGGGTGGGCAGGGCGGCCAAAATCGTCTCCACATCTTCGATAAAGCCCATGCTCAGCATCTCGTCCGCCTCATCCAAAATAATGGTTTGCACGCCGCTGACATCGAGCATGTTTTTGCGGAGCAAATCGAGCAGACGGCCGGGGGTGGCTACGACCACATCAATCCCGCGCCGCAGGCGGCTGATTTGCGGGCCATACGCTTGGCCACCGTAAACGGCCAAAACGCGCACGCCAATGTGTTGCCCCAACTCTTCGAGGGCTTCGGCAACTTGCACGGCCAATTCGCGGGTGGGGGCAACCACCAACGCTTGGGGCGTATTTTGTTCGGGGATGAGGGCGTGGAGGATGGGCAAACTGAAGGCGGCCGTTTTGCCGGTGCCTGTTTGCGCTTGGCCGAGTACATCATGCCCTTCGAGGAGCAGAGGAATGACGGCCGTTTGGATGGGGGTGGGGGCGGTGTAGCCCAGTTCGGAGATAGCCTGCAATAATTCTGGCCGCAGGCCGAGTTGGGAAAAATCTTCAATCATGTGTTTTTTCAGATACCTAGCCGAGTCGGTGCGCCGCAGACAAACGAGGCAGGAACGGGTTGAGGCGGCGAGAAGGTATCTGGGCAACCATGAGCGGGAACGGCCGTCCGCAAGGCTTGCGCCTCTATGCGGGGGGATGCGTCCCAAGACTTCTCACAACCTGAAAACGTGCCAACTGACCAGTTGGGGGGTAAAAAGTGAAAGGTGAAAGGTGAAAAGTGTCTTACTTTGCACTTCTTACTTTTCACTGCTCCCATCACTGGGCCAATGAACTGTAAATCTCTAACGAACCAAGCTCAAATAATGAGGGGGGAGAGACAAGAAAAACGCCCCGCATGTAAGTGGGGGCGTTTAAGCTGTTAGGGTCAGCGGAAAGAAGTATAACAGCTTTGCGCGGCCGTGCCAATGGGCAAATTTTTGGGGAGGAGCAAGAGAGTAAGAGCTTTCCTATGGGTGTGTTTCATTTGGGTTGGAGCTTTGTAGGGGTAGGCCTTGTGCCTACCCAAAATCTCGATTAAACCAAGATCTAGGGCAACCACAAGGGTTGCCCCTACAATTCCCCTCAACTGAGATGAAACACACCCCTTTCCTATTCAGCACTGAGTCTACTGAAAAAAGCCTTTTTAGACACGAATTTCACGAATTTTCTCTCGAAACCCTTCGCGTCTTTGCGACTTCGCGCCTTTGCGTTAATGCCTTTTTCACCGCACTCAGCACTACCCTCTTACTCCCCAAACTTCGCCACCGTCACCCCTGCGCCACCTTCGCCATCTTGGCCTTCTTCCCATGTTGTCACGCCGCTGTGCTGGTCAAGCGCACGGCGCACCGCATCGCGCAGTTTGCCCGTGCCCTTGCCGTGGATGATGCGCACCCACGGCATACGGCCGAGCACGGCCGTATCCAAATACCGATCCAACTCGGCCAACCCCTCCTCCACCCGCTTGCCACGAATATCCAAATCCAGCCCCACCGTCGCGCCACTCGTCTTGGTCGTAATGCTCTCCGCCACCACCTCCTCCGCCACGGGGCGACTGCGGAACTCGAGTTCATCGAGCTTGGCGCGCAGGTGCAGGCGGCCGATGGCCACCTCAATCTCGTCTTCGCGGATGCGCGTGATTTCGCCTTTCGTGTTAATCGTCTTGACCAGCACCGTGTCCCCCACGCGCAAAGTGCGCTGGCGGGCGGGGTGCGGGTCAGCGGCCGTGATGAGCGGCTCTAAATTCAGCCCCTCCCGCGGCTTTTCGGCGATGGTTTGCACATTTTTGCCCAGTTGCTTGAGCGTGTTTTGGGAAGAGGCTTGGCGCAACCCGCGCCGCACTTGCATCAACTCTTGGCGCAACGCCTCAATTTCCCCCTCCATTTGCACCCGCGTTTGGGCAATAATCCGCTCTCGCTCAATTTCTATCTCGGCCAGCCGCTCTTCCAGCTTTTGCCGTTCCCGCTCCGCCCGTTTGCGGTTCAGCCGCACGGCCGCTTCCTCCGACGAGATGCGGTCGCGCATGTCGTAAATTGAATCGAGCAAACTATCTGTCTCTGAGTTGCCCATCCCCACCAGCTTGAGCGCCCCATCTAAAATGCTCTCATCCAGCCCCAGTCGGCGGGCAATGGCGAGAGCATTCGACTTGCCTGGCAAGCCGATGGTCATCTCGTAAGTCGGCGAAAGGGTGTCCAAATCGAACAGCAACGAGGCGTTGGTGGCGCCGGGAGTGCGGGTGGCATACGCCTTTAACTCGGGGTAATGGGTGGCCACAAACGAAGTCGCCCCTTTATCGCGCAAATAATCTATGATGGCTTGCGCCAGTGCCGCCCCCTCGGCCGGGTCTGTGCCCGACCCCAACTCGTCCAGCAAGACCAGCGAACGGTCATCTACCTCTTCGGCAATGTGGATGATGTTGGTCATGTGCGCCGAAAACGTGGAAAGGCTTTGCTCGATGGATTGCTCGTCGCCAATATCGGCAAAGACATTGTTGAAGATGGTCAGCCGCGCCTCTTTGGCGGGCAGGTGCAAGCCCGCTTGCGCCATCAGCACCATCAGCCCCGCCGTTTTCAGGCTGACCGTTTTGCCGCCTGTGTTGGGGCCTGTCAGCAAGACCATGTAGATGTCTTCGGGCACTGTCAAATCGGTGGGAACAACCGTTTGCGGGTCGAGCAGGGGGTGGCGTGCGCCGCGCACCCAAATGGTACAGCCGGGGTGCAGGGGAAAGTTCGGCCGTTTTTCCCACTCCACAAATTGCGGTTCGATGGCGCGCAGGGCGGAGGCGTATTTGGCGCGGGCAAAAATCAGGTCAAATTCGGCCATGCGCTCCACAATGCGCACCACCTCATCCCCTTGCTCGGCCACTTTGTTGGAAAGTTCGGCCAAGATGCGCTGAATCTCTTTTTGCTCCTCCATTTGCAGGTTGCGGTACTCGTTGTTCAAGTCCACCGTGTTGAGCGGCTCGACCCAATAGGTGGCGCCACTGCCGCTTTGGTCATGCACAATGCCCTTAATCTGCCCCCGCGATTCGGCGCGGACGGGGACGACGTAACGGCCGTTGCGCAAGGTGATAATCCCCTCTTGCAAATGGGCGCTTTGCTCGCTGTTGAGCAATTGGCGCAATTTTTCGTGGATACGGCCGTAGGCAATCCGCAACTCGCGCCGCACATTGGCCAGCTTGGTGCTGGCACTGTCCAACACCTCGCCTCGGTCATCCAGCGTTTGGCCAATGGCCACCACAAGGCCGGGGCACTCTTCGATGAGTTCGGCCAGCCCCGCCAAGATGGGGTAACGCTCGGCCACTTTTTCGATTTTGCGTTGCAGTTCGCGGGCGGCAATGAGCGTTTGCTTGGTCTGGATGAAATCTTCGGGCAGGAGGGTGTAGCCGCGCAAAGCACGGCCGACAGCCGGCCGTACATCCCGCGTGCCGCCAATGGTCACATCACTGCCCGTGGCCAGCAGGTGGAACGCCTCGCGGGTTTCTGCCTGCCAGCGCTGGGCTTCGGACATGAAAATGGTGGGTTGGAGGGTGCGTGCCAAATCCTCCCCGCCGCTGAAGCTGGTGTAACCCGCCAATCGTTGGCGTACTTTGTCAAATTCGAGGAGATGTTGAGCTTTGGCGTTCATAAGTCAAAAAAGGAGTATGTTTCATCTCAGTTGAAGGAGATAAAGAAATGGGACACGAATTTCACGAATTACACGAATTGTCTCGAATCTCATTCGTGTAATTCGTGTCTAAAAATTCACTCTCAAACAAGTCTCAACTCAAATGAAACACACTAAAAAAGGGGGGCAACGAAAAACGGCCGCACGCGCTCGAAAGTTGTGCGGCCGATTAACCAAACGGCTTTGTCTATTCCCTCAATCATATCCCATTGCTAGGCAAATTTGCGAATCTGCACGGCGCAGTGGCTCATAAAAACAGCCGTGCCAGCTCCCCCTTTTTTTACACGCTTAACAGGGTTGCCAGAATCCTCTATACTGCTCATTGTAAGACGAACGACAACAGTGCAGTTTACGGCCGTTCCCCCGTGGGTTCACACCGCCACTATCAAATTGCATCCCCCCCCTGCCACCCAACCCACATAAACCAGCTCAGCCAATCCCGCACGGCCGTTTTCTTGTCCCCCCCCTGCTGGGAATCCCCAGCCCTAGGAGGAGCCGAGCGAGGAATAGCAATGAATGGCAAACAGTTCTATGTTCTAGGCGGCCTAATCAGTGGGTTGTTGATGGCCGCCCTCACCTTGTGGATCGTATGGCCGACTGGCACGGCCGTGGGGCAAATTCAGCCCGAGACGACAACGGCCGTGCTGGCTCCCACTGGCTCGGGCTTCACCTACCAAGGGCAGTTGCAGGATGGCAATAGCCCCGCCAACGGCAGTTATGACCTGCAATTTATGTTGTACGATGCCGCCACCGACGGCGTTCAAGTTGGCGCAACGGTCACGGCCGAAGATGTGCCCGTCAGCAAAGGGCTTTTTGTGGTGAAATTGGATTTTGGAGCGGGGGCGTTTGGGGGAGGCGGCCGTTGGCTGGCCTTGGCCGCTCGCCCCGGCGATAGCATCGCCGCCTTCACCCCCCTCACCCCCCGCCAAGAGCTGACCCCCGCCCCCTATGCCCTCGCCCTGCCCAATGTGTATGCCAATGAGAGCCTTAACTTTGTGGGCATCGGCCGTAATTTCCGCATTTCGGGCAACGAGGTCTTTGGCGTTCGGGCGACGGGCAACGCCAACGATTATGGGGGGATGTATGTGGAAACAGCCCACGCCAATGGTTGGCCGTTCTATGGCTACGCCACCAACGGCTCCTTTCGAGCATGGCATTACTACAATGGCACCAGCAATAATTGGCATTTGTATAATGGGGGTCTGCGCCTCACCGTTCCCTCTAGTGGCGGCTTGCGGATTGGCCCCAGTGCCGATTACAGCCTCGTCATTAGCAATACCACAGGCAGTGATGGCATCCGCATTTACGACACAGGCGATGATGCCATCCAACTCGGCGTTCCCCCCGACACCCCCAACTATGGCGTGTACATTCCCAGCCCCGGCGTTTCAACTTATGGATTATGGCCGAACACGGCCAATGCCAGTGGCGAATGGGCACTCTATACGGTGGATAGCATCAGTGCCAGCAATGTCAACCTAAACCGCCTCACCCTTGTGGCGCAAGTGACGGGGGCAGATGCGTTGACGGCCGGGGATGTCGTCGCCGTCACAGGCGCGGCCGATTCTCTGCCCGACCATCATGGCCCAGTGCCCCTCGTGCGCCTCGCCGATAGCACCACCTTTCAGGGGGTAATTGGGGTGGTAGAGAGCCGCATGGTCTGGGCGGTGGCTCCCGGCAAAGAAGCGGAAGGGGAGATGAGTTTGCAGAGCAGGCCCGGCCCCGCCCAGCCCGGCGATTTTGTCACCCTTGTGGTTCTCGGTGTCACCGAGGTCAAAGTGGACCCCGCGCATCCCATCAGCGCGGGCCAGCGGCTGACGGCCGCCAGTTTGGCGGGGCAGGCACGGCCGCTAGAAACCCGCCAACTCGAGGGCATGACAGTGACCGAAAGTGCCCCCACGATTGGCATTGCGCTGGCCGATTCGGCCGTCGGCCGTGCCACCATTCCCGTCTTTGTGACGTTGCGCTAGGAGGCGACCATGCGACAAAAAATAGTGCTTTTAGGGGTGGGGATTTGCCTTTGCTTGGCTCTGGGTTCCATCTTTGCGGCCGAGTTGCGTGCCCCCACCAGCGGCTATAGTGTGCCGTGGTGGACGGTGGATGGGGGCGGGGGGGAGAGTAGCGGGGGCGTGTTTCGCGTCAGCGGAACGGTGGGGCAACCAGATGCGGGGAGTGAGGTGGGCGGGGTGTACAAGGTGGAAGGCGGCTTTTGGAACAGCACGATGGCTGCGCCTTATGGGGTTTATTTGCCCCTTGTGGTGCGGTAGGGGGCAAAACAGAAGCGGCCGTGTTTTGCACGGCCGCTTTTGTTTTAGCTTAGTTGGACAATGTTACATTCCCAATCTCTCGAGACAAACTCTACAGGCTATTTATGCCCATATTTAGCCCAGTAGCTCGCGATGCGCCACCAAAAAGTCATGCAAGGTTTGCGGCGCTTGGTTGGTCAGGTTTTGCACGTCTTCTGAGACAACCGCCACTTTGCCAGCACGGGTGTTGGCATCAAAAGCACCCCAAACAGGAGCCATAAATTCGGGCACGCCAGCCGCAATCATGCCCTGAATGAGTTGCTCGTCGCTCACTTGCACCACCTGAAGCGGTTTGCCCACGACTTCGCTGGCTAGGGCGGCTATAGCGGCCGTTGTCAACCCTTCTGGCCCTGTGATGTTGTAATGGACGTTGGTGGCTTGGTGGTCGGAAGCCAACACAGCGGCGGCCGTGCGGGCACAATCCTCTAGCGAGACATGCGCGACGAGTCCGTCCCCAGCGGCCGTGTACCATTGCCCCGACGCAATAGCAGAGGGCAATGTTCCCAGTAAGTTTTCCATGTACCATGCGTGGCGCAAAATCGTCCAATTCAAGCCACTGGCCGCGAGAGCTTGCTCTGTGCCAAAGTGGTCAGGGGCAAAGGGGATGAGCGAATCATCTGGCTGGAGCATGGAGGTATAAATGACATGCTTCACGCCTGCTTGTTCGGCCGCTTGAACGGCCGTTTGGTGTTGGGCAAGGCGCCGCCCCGGCTGGTCTAGCGCATCGGTGGAAATCAAAAGCATCTGGTCTACACCAATCAACGCGGTGGCCAAAGAAGTTGGGTCATCAAAATCGGCTTGGCGAACTTGTACCCCAGCGGCCGTTAGATGAGCCAATTTTTCGGGGGTGCGGGTGGCGGCGACAAGGCGGTGGGGGGCAATATGATGCGTATTGAGCAAGTGGAAAATCACCCGTTGCCCCAGTTTGCCCGAAGCACCCGATATGAGTAAGGTCGTTGACATATACACTCCTGTTGTATGATAATAGAGACTAGCTCTAATAAATAGCCCTAGTCTCTTTTTGAGACTAATATCCTTTATCATACAAGCTAACTGCTTCATTGCAAAGAAGGCAGTTCACAGGGAGATAGTTACTTGAAGGTAACTTGCTATGAGTATCCCCAACAATTCCCATCTTGATGTTCCAACTCTGTCTCAATCTTTCGAGGCAAAAAATTGCCCCATTCGTGATGTATTAGACTGCATTGGCGATAAGTGGAGTACCCTGATTATCACAACATTGCGCGAACGGCCGCACCGCTTTGGCGAATTGCGGCGCACAATTCCAGATATTTCGCAACGAATGCTAACCCAAACATTGCGGGATTTACAGCGGGATGGGCTTATCAGCCGCCATGTTGAGCCAACACGGCCGCCGAGCGTGGAATACAGGCTCACTCCATTGGGGCAGTCGTTGCTCACCCCGCTCACAGCTCTCATCCACTGGGCCGACAATTACCACGAGGCTATTCGCATCGCTCGGTCGTCATTTGACCTTGAGGCGATATAAAGAAACCCAGCGCAAGCGATTAATGGGTGTGTTTCATTTGAGTTGAGAACTATTTGCGAGTGAGTTTTTAGACACGAATTTCACAAATGAGATTTGAGACAATTCGTGAAATTCGTGTCCAACTGTTGTATCTCTTTAACTTTAAACGAAGATGAAACACACCCGTGGCTAATTCTGGGGGCGGCTAACGCGGCCGAGCCAGCCAGCGCAGGCTGGTGAGGATGAGGAGAAGCAAGAGGGTTGCACCTCCAATGAACGCAGGCACAACAGATGAGTTGGAGGCTATCGTGGAGAGGGTCACGGCCGTGGGCACGACATCCACCTCGCCCAGCAAGAAGGGGGAGAAGTTGGCCACCTCCGCTTGGGCATAGCTATACGCCCCACCATCGTTGCCACTAATCCAGTTATCAAACTCCTCCACCCATGTGTCGCTTCCTGCGGGGACGTTGCGGTAGATGGTCAGCCAAACCTCATTAATCCCGTTCAGTTCATCGGCCGTGCGGGCATAGAGCCGCAACCCGACGGGGGTTATAGGCTGATTGGTGGGCGAAATATCGAAGCAACGGCGGGCGTAGGCGGGGGAAGACGCGCCTGTGGTGGTGCAATACTCGCCAAAGTTTAATTCGCGCACGCTGACGGTGGTGTTGCCCAAGTTGTTGCCCCCGTTGGGTAAGGTATCTACCTCCACCCCACGGTATTGGGTGATAGTTTGGGCGGCGTTTTGCAGGTGGAGGAAGTGGACGGTGTTGTTATTGACGACACGGCTTTGGCGCAAGGTACCATCGTTACTGACAGATTTCTCTACCGTCAGGGTATTTGTGCCTAAATCGAGTGTGCCGCCTGCATAGACCCACAATTGGTCAATGGCATCGTTGCCGTTCATCGTCACCGTGTGGCCATCTTCAATGCACACTCCATCGGTGCTGGTGGGAGCCATCGCACCCACCCATGTGGCCGTGTCTTCCCACGCCCCCGTTTGGGCGGAGCGGATGCAACCCCCGAAGACGTAGGCGGAGCCGCTGTTACCAGCACCATCATCATCAAGAATTGAACCGACAACGGCCGTGTCGCCACTGACCGCGACAGCGTAGCCAAATCTATCACTGCCACCGGGGTCATTGGGGGTTAGCTTGGCCTGTTGGCTCCAACTGCCAGCGCTACGCACAAAAACATAGGCCGCCCCACTGTTAATGCCACCCGCCACATTTTTATACGCCCCCACAACGGCCGTCTGGTCGCTAAGCGCCACTGTCCAACCAAACTCGTCGGAGGCGGCCGAATCATTGGCGGTTAACTTGGCTTGCTGGCTCCAACTGACCCCACTGCGCACAAAAACATAGGCCGAGCCACTGTTACTGCCATTGTCATCATCAAAATGGGCGCCAACAACCACCGTATCATGATGGAGGGCAACCGCTTGACCAAACCTGTCTTCGGCCACGGAGTCGTTGCCCGTTAATTTGGCCTGTTGGCTCCAACTGACCCCACTGCGCACAAAGATATAAGCTGAACCACTGTCATTGCCAGCGTCATCATCTAAAGGAACACTGACCACGGCCGTGTCCCCACTGATGGCGACCGATTGGCTAAACCAATCATCTGCGGTGGGATCGCTGGCCGTTAATTTGGCTTGCTGGCTCCAACTTACCCCACTGCGCACAAAGATGTAAGCAGAGCCACTGCTACTGGCGCCATCATCATCTAAAAGTGCGCCGACCACGGCCGTATCCCCACTAATGGCCACCGATGTCCCAAACCAATCCTCTGGGGCAGGATCGCTGGCCGTTAATTTGGCTTGCTGGCTCCAAGTTACCCCACTGCGCACAAAGACGTAAGCAGAGCCGCTGTTACTGCCGCTGTCATCATCGCCCCATGCACCCACAACGGCCGTATCGCCACTAATGGCAACCGCTAGACCAAACCTGTCTTCTGTAGCGGCATCATTGGCGATTAATTTGGCCTGCTGGCTCCAACTCCCACCATTACGCACAAAAACCTAGGCTGAGCCGCTGTTTATGCCACCATCATCATCCAATGGTACGCCAACAACGGCCGTGTCCCCGCTAACAGCAACCGAGACACCCAACTGGTCATTATTGGCTGGGTCGGGGGCGGTTAGTTTGGCTTGCTGGGTGTAGGCGGTAATCGCTTGGGGGGCTAACTGGCTTTGGATTTGTGCCCAATCGGCCGTGGTCAGCCCATCTGGAGGAGCGGCATGGGCGGGGAGGGGGGCAGGTATGGCTGTGGACATCCACAGGGTTAGGAGCATGACAAATAAAAAGACCTTTTGTTGCATAATGTTGTATTTCCTGTGTGAAGAGAGAAGAGAGAAGAGCAAGACCTGCTAGGTCTGTTGGGGCTAGATAACCCGCCGCCGCAGAAGGCCAACGGCCGTGCCGCCGAGCAGGACGAGGCCGCTGACCAGCCACAGCCACGGGTTGGCTTGGTTGGTGGAGGTTTGTTGGAGGGTTACGGCCGTGGGGTCATTCCCCGCAGACCCCACCAAAAACCACGCGGGGCTGGCAAACGTCGCCGACCCAGTACACGCCCCCCCTACACCAACCCCATCCGCACACGCCGCACCTTGCGCCCATGTGTTGCCCGACACATATTGGAAAAACGCATCATCGCTCACATCATCTTCGCTGGGTGTCGTGTGCAGGGTGATGTTCACCGTGCCCGCATTGCTGGGGTTGACCATGAAACAGCGGTTGCGGTAAGCGCCGCCGTCGTTGTTGTTGCACACGGCCGCATTCCCCCGCACCTCCACCACCGTCTGCCCCAAATTCACCCCAGCGGCAATATCCACCCCCCGATACTGGTCTAAGGTATTGCCGCTGTTGCGGATTTGCAAAAAGTTAACCACCCCACTGCCATTCATCGTTCGCGTTTGGCGCAATGTGCCTTCGTTACTGACCCCGTTTTCCACCGCAAGAGTATGGGTGGCCAAATCGAGCGTGCCGCCTTGGTAGACCCACAGTTGGTCAATGGCATCGTCCCCATTCATCGTCACCGTGTGCGCGTCGTCAATGCACACCCCATCGGTGCTAATGGGAGCCGCACCACCGACCCATGTCGCCGTGTCTTCCCATGCCCCCGTTTGGGCGGAGCGGCGACACCCCTTAAAGATATAAACCGCCCCCGCATTAGGGGCCGAATTATCCATTTGGTTGTCATTGACCCCTGTGGCGTTGCTATCTTCGCCCCATGCTCCCACGACCACGGTGTCGCCGTCTATGGCGACGGCCCAGCCAAAGAAGTCATTTGCCCCCGTGTTGGATGCTTTAAGGTACGCTTGCTGGCTCCACACGCCGCCTGTACGGCTGAAGCTATACGCCGCCCCAGCGCGAGCGGCCAAATTATTGGTTTGGTCGCCATTAACCCCTGTGGCGTTGCTACCTTCCTCCCATGCCCCGACGACGATGGTGTCCCCACTTATGGCTACCACCCTACCAAACTTGTCAGCCGCCCCCGTATTAGAGGCTTTGAGATACGCTTGTTGGCTCCACACCCCAGCCGTGCGGGTGAAGACATACGCCGCTCCAGAGCCAGCGAAGGAATTATTGGCTTGGTTGCCATTGACCCCCGTAGCGCTGCTAGCTTCAAAAGGCGCTCCCACCACAATGGTGTTACTGCTTATAGCCACAAATCGGCCAAAGAAGTCACCCACCCCCGTGTTGGACGCTTTGAGGTACGCTTGTTGGCTCCACACCCCGGCCGTGCGGGTGAAGACATACGCCGCTCCCGCGTCACTGACGGAATTATCCCCTTGATTGACATGGTTGACTCCTGTGGCGTTGCTATCTTCACCCCATGCTCCCACGACTAGGGTGTCACCTTCTACAGCGACAGTCCAGCCAAAGTTATCATCCGCCCCCGTGTTGGATGCTTTGAGGTACGCTTGTTGGCTCCACACGCCGGCCGTGCTGGTGAAGACATACGCCGCCCCAGCGCTGCTGTCTTCCCCATAAGCTCCCACCACAATCGTGTCGCCGTTGATGGCGGCGGCATAGCCAAAATAATTAAGCGTCCCCGTGTTAGATGCTTTGAGATAGGCTTGTTGGCTCCACAC
>JADJSZ010000089.1 GCA_016711405.1 Candidatus Hadersleviella danica
CCCCACGAATTTGGTTAGGCAGGGCTGGGGGCAAGTTTTCAATCCTAGCGGACAAAGCTATACTGGGCTTAGAATATGCTGATTGGCGTGATGCGCCCCCTTTTCCGCATTCATTTTAAGAAAAGATAGTGGCAATATAGATACGGGATATGTTCTCGCCAGCTTCCCAATAACCAATAACCAATAACGAATAACCCCAAACTCCCCATGTACCCCCCCGAAACCCTCAAAAAACTCACCAAACTCGAAAAAGAAATCTTTGCCCTGCGGCTGGCACAACACCTGCCCGAAGCAACCTACGCCCTGCAACAACTTTACGGCCGTCGCCCCGACTTCGACGACTGGATGCAACGCTTCATCGGCCAACTCGCCACCGCCTACGCCCAGCGCCCCGCCGACCTGCGCCTGCTCGACCTGCAACACACCCACCAACCCGATTGGTTCCAACGCCCTGAAGCGATTGGCTACATTTGCTATGTGGACAAATTTGCGGGCAACCTCAAAGGAGTAGCCGAAAAAATCCCCTACCTTAAAGAGCTGGGTGTGACCTACCTGCACCTGATGCCCCTCCTGCAACCCCGCCCGCGCCCCAATGATGGCGGTTACGCTGTGCAAGATTACGGCCGTGTAGACGAACGCCTCGGCACAATGACCGACTTGGCCGAACTCGGCCGTGCCCTGCGCCAAAACGGCATCAGCCTTTGCACCGACATTGTGTGCAACCACACGGCCGAAGAACACGAATGGGCCATGAAGGCCAAAGCAGGCGACCCCACCTACCAAGAATACTACTTCCTCTTCCCCGACCGCACCCTGCCCGACCAATACGGCCGTACCCTGCGCCACATCTTCCCCGAAACAGCCCCCGGCAACTTCACCCACCACCCCGAAATTCCCGTCAATGGCCAGCCGGGCGCATGGGTGTGGACCACGTTCAACAATTACCAGTGGGATCTGAACTATGGCAACCCGGCCGTCTTTGGCGAAATGCTCAACATCATCCTCAATTTGGCCAATCAGGGGATAGAAGTGTTTCGCATGGATGCGGTGGCGTTTATGTGGAAACAGATGGGAACCAACTGCGAAAACTTGCCCGAGGCGCACGCCATCTTGCAAGCGTTTCGCGCCCTCACCCAAATCGCCTGCCCCGGCATCATCTTCAAGGCCGAGGCGATTGTCTCGCCCCAAGATGTAGTGCCCTACTTTGGCACAGGGCGCATGGCGGGCCAAGAGTGCGAGTTGGCCTACCACAACAGCCTGATGGTCTTGCTGTGGAGCATGTTGGCCGAGAAAGATGTCGTGCTGGCCACCCATTCGCTCGAGAAAATGCCCATCACGCCCCCCAATGTGGCGTGGGTCAATTATGTCCGTTGCCATGATGACATTGGCTGGGCGATTACCGATGAGAATGCGACGGCCGTTGGCCTGAACGGCTTCAGCCACCGCTCCTTTTTGGGCGAGTTTTACGCGGGCAAATACCCCACCAGTTGGTCACGCGGGGCTGAATTTCAGGTGAACCCCGAGACAATGGACAGGCGCATTTCGGGGGCAGGAGCTTCGCTGGCTGGGTTGGAAGCGGCCGTGGCCAACAACGACTCCCACCAAATTGACCTTGCCATTAAACGATTTTTGCTCATCCACAGCGTCATCTTCATGTCGGGTGGCATTCCCCTGCTCTACATGGGCGATGAGATTGGGCTGATGAACGACTATAGTTATGTGGAAGACCCACTCCGCGCCAACGACAACCGCTGGATGCACCGCCCCCAAATGGATTGGGAGACGGCCGCGCAACGACACGACCCCAGCACGATTGCGGGGCGGCTCTTTGCGGGGATGCAAAAGCTGGTGGCCAGCCGCCACGAGCGGCACGAACTCCACGCCGAGGCGGCCACGGCCGCGATTTGGACGCACAATGACAAGCTCTTTGGCTTGCTGAGGCATAGCCCACGCGGCCGTTTGCTCCTCCTTGGCAACTTCTCCGACCACCCCCAAACCATCATGGGCCAACGCATGACCGAATTGCAGTTCGGTGGCTCCATTCGCGATGTGCTGACAGGGCGGGAGATGGTCGGCCGTAACAACATCACCCTCGAGCCGTATGAGAGCATGTGGATTGTCGGATTTTAGATTTTAGATTTTGGATTTGGAGGGTTTGATGGATGAGCAAGCGTTTAAGAATCGGACAAAGGCTTAGCCGTACAAGTAATTCACCTGTGAAATTTGCCTCAAGGGGCACGCCCTGTACTTGAAACGTTGCTTCGTTCAGCCTTCCGTTGGGTATAATACCGCGCCGCTTACAGGCAAGTCCGGCTGATGATAGCCAAACTGCCGCTGGAAGAGCAGGACGAGACGCTTATTGGCTCGAACTCCTCGCCGATGCAACAAGCCACCTCCTGGACATTTTCCTGATACCCCCTCTGGGCGAAACCAACGAACTCCTTATCAGACGGTGACTTCCACAAAACCCTTCGCCCAAAAAATAGCTCCACCGCCCTGAATCCAAAATCCAAGATCACGATCCAAAGATCGCCATGACTACCTTAAGTACGTCCCCAAGCTTCTAAGTCTAAAGATTGAGTTGGCCGATTCCCAACGCCGTCCCGTGGAGCAGGTCATTGTCGAATACATTCATTTGCCACAAGTAGAAGAACCTGTTGGTGGTGAAATAGACGGCTTAGATGATGAGGAATTGCTTCAAGCCGTAGAAATGCAATTGCCAGCTACGGAAGTGGCACAGATGCAACAGCTTTTAGATTGGCAACAAATACGGCCGTTAACCCACTTTGAGCGTGAAAAACTATTGGCCTTGGTCGAATTAGAGGGCGAAATTACCATTCGCAAAGCGTATGCCCTTTTAGAAGCCAGCAAACGAGGCATTTTGCCTGACCATCTACGGCCGTAAAGCAATGGCGTACATTCCCCAAACCTTGCGCCGCCAAGTTGCCGCTTGCGCCCAAGATTGTTGTGAATACTGTCACACCTGTGCCAAAGTCAATGGTGGGCCATTGGTGATTGACCACATTCAGCCTGAAAGCAAAGGGGGCACTACAATTTTGGAAAACCTCGCTTTAGCTTGCAGTCGGTGCAATACCCACAAAGCGGCTCTTACCCATTATTTAGACCCCTTTACATGTCAGCAAGTCACCTTATTCAACCCGCGCTTGCAGAATTGGTCAGAGCATTTTCGGTGGGATGACACATATACCAAAATCATAGGGGTTACACCCCACGGCCGCGCCACCATTCTAGCCCTCAATATGAATGACCCCGCCATTATTGTTGCCCGAACCGTCTGGGCCAGCGGTGGCTGGCATCCCCCTCACCACCTATAACCACCATGCCCACTCCACAATCCACAATCCAAAATCCAAAATCCAAAATCTCCGTCGTTTGCTTTGGCGAAATGCTTATTGATTTTGTCCCCACCGTTAACGGAGTATCGCTGGCCTCAGCGCCCGCCTTCCAAAAAGCGCCGGGCGGTGCCCCCGCCAACGTTGCCGCTGGGGTGGCTAAACTGGGGCAAACGGCCGCCTTCATCGGCAAAGTGGGCGATGACGAATTTGGGCACATGCTGGCCCACACCATCGCCGAAGCAGGCGTAGACATTCGCGGCGTGCGCTACGATGCCACCGCCCGCACCGCCCTCGCCTTCGTCACCCTGCGGACTGATGGGGAGCGGGAATTCATGTTCTACCGCCACCCCAGCGCCGATATGCTCCTGCGCCCCGACGAACTCGACCACGACCTCATCGCCCAAGCCCAACTTTTTTGCTTTGGCTCGATTAGTCTCATTGCCGAGCCAACCCGTTCGGCCTTGCTGGCCGCGCTCGACACGGCCGCATCCTCCCCCACCACCACCCTCGTCTACGACCCCAACCTGCGCCTGCCCCTCTGGCCTTCCGCCGAAGCGGCCAAAGCGGGCATTCTCAGCATCTGGAATCGCGCCCAAATCATCAAAATCAGCGACGAAGAGCTTGTTTTCCTGACAGGCGAGAACAGCGACGCGAGTGCCCGTTCGCTGTGGCACGATAACCTCAAACTATTGCTGGTAACCGAGGGGCGGAATGGGTGCAAATACTTCACGGCCGAAACCAGCGGCCGTGTGCCCGGCTTTATGGTCGATGCCATAGACACCACGGGCGCGGGCGATGCCTTCGTGGCGGGTTTGCTCACCCAACTGGTGCAACACCCCGAATTGTGGACCGATGAAGGGCAACTAACGGCCGCGCTCCGCTTTGCCAACGCCGCTGGCGCACTCACCACCACCCAACGGGGAGCCATCCCCGCCCTGCCCACCGCCAAACTCGTCCACGCCCTCGTCGCCGCAGGGTAAGAGAGGTTATTGGTTACTGGTTATTCGTTATTGGGCCGTGTCACACCACTACAATAACCAACAACCAATAACGAGTAACCAATAACGAATAACCAAATTCCCCCCCCATGCCCTACCACCCCCGCCCCGACATTCCCCCTGAACGGAAAACATTTAGCCATTGGCGCGGGGGGGTGGGTTGCCTCCTGCTCCACGGCTTTATGGGAAGCCCCAACAGTTGGCGGCCGTTGGCCGACCATCTGGCCAGCCACGACATCACTTGCCATGTGCCGCTGTTGCCCGGCCACGGCCACCTGCCCGACAAAATCCACAAAATTCCGCACACTCATTGGCTCTCGGCCGCTTCGGCCGCTTTGGGGGGTCATGCGCCAACACTGCCACACTGTTTTTGTGATGGGGCACTCGATGGGAGCGGTGCTGGCCGCCCATCTGGCCACCCACCACACGGCCGACGTGCGCGGCCTCGTCCTTATCGCCCCTTGTACGAAGTGCCCGACAAGCGCATTCGCCTGACCCGCTGGGCACGCTACCTGTTGCCCTACGCCTACCCCCTGCGCTTGCCCAACTTCCCCCGCGATTTGGCCCTTGCGCGTGTGACCAGTTTTGACCCAACCATTGACTTAGACGACCCCGAAGTGCAAGAATGGCTCGGGCAAGGCACACGCATTTCAACTGGGGCGTGGCCGAAATGTGCCGCATGGCCGATGTGGGGCGCACGCTCTGGCCCCAGGTGCAAACGCCCACGCTGGTGGTGCAAGGCGGCCGTGACCGTGCCCTGCATCCTCCCCACGCCCGCACCCTCTTTGCCGAACTGCCCACGGCCGCCAAAGAACTGTTCTGGCTCGACCAAGCCGACCACGACATCATCCACCCCGAATCGGCCGACCATGCCCTTGTGTGGGAGAAAATACGGGCGTTTGTCAATGAACAATGAGCAATGAACAATGAACAAAAGTCGTTGGTCAAGGCGAGGTAATTGCCGCTGACCAATGACCAATGACCAATGACAAAAGACAAATGACCAAGGACAAATGACAAATGACGACTGAATACAAACACATCGGCCACGGCCGCAAACTAATTGATGGCCTCGAGAAAATAACAGGGCAGGTGCAATACACAGCCGACTTCCAAACCGCCCGCCTGCTTCACGCCAAAGTCATCCTCAGCCCCCACCCCCACGCCCTGATAACCAGCGTGGACAAAACGGCCGCGCAAGAACTGCCCGGCGTGGTCGCCGTCTTCACGGCCGACGAACTGCCCACCGCCAAAAACACCATCACCTCCCGCAACAGCGCCGTGCTGGCCGTGGGGCGGGTGCAATGGGTCGGCCAACCCGTGGCCATTGTCGTTGGCGAAAGCGAGGCCATCGCGGCCGACGCGGCCGAACTGGTCTGGATAGAGTACGAACCCTTGCCAGCCGTCATCTCGCTCGATGAAGCCATCCAACACGGCACGCCCCAAGTGTGGCCGAACGGAATGCCCAAAGAAGGGGACGACATGTCCTCGCTCCACGCCCGCGTAGAAGCAGGGCAAGCGGTGGTGGGCGACAAACCCAACAACATGATTGGCGAAGTTCATTTTGAGCGGGGCAATGTGGCCGAGGGATTTGCCGAATCGGATGTGGTCATCGAGCGGACGTACCGCACCAGCATGGTTCACCAAGCGTATTTGGAGCCACACGCTGTCGCGGCCGTGCCCGACCCATTCGGGCAAAGCCTGACCCTCTACACCAGTGTGCAAGGTTTGTACGGCGTGCGCGACGAGGTGGCCAAATTGGTCGGCCTGCCCCGCAGTGGCGTGACGGTCAAACCGATGGCCGTGGGTGGGGCGTTTGGGGCCAAATATGGCATTTACGACCCGCTGGTAGCGGCCGTGGCGCTCGCCCTGCGCCAACCCGTCAAGCTCGTCCTCACCCGCTCCGAAGATTTGCTCAGCACCACCCCCGCCCCGCAAACGCTCATCCACCTCAAGACGGGCGCGAAAAAAGATGGCACCGTGACCGCCATCCAAGCCACGATTTACGTGGACAACGGCGTGTTTGGCTTCTCGCACGGCGGCATCATGTCGTTGCTGATGGGCGGCTATTACAAATGGGCGCACACCAAATTGGATGCGTATGAGATTGCCACCCACAAATCCCCCGTCGGGGCATATCGTGCCCCCGGCGCCCCCCAAGCCACCTTTGCCGTGGAGAGCAACATAGACGACATGGCGCGGGAGTTGGGCTTTGATGTGCTGGAGTTCCGCCTGCAAAACGCGGCCGAAGGGGGTGACCCCTCGGGTGTGGGGCGGCCGTGGGCGGAAAACATCGGCCTCAAACAGTGCCTCGAACGGCTCAAAATCCATCCCGCATGGGCCAATCGCCAGCCCGATGAGCAGATTGGCATTGCCATTGGCGGGTGGCCCACGGCCGTGGGCACCTCCGAAACGATTTGCCGGGTGGACACCGACGGCAAAGTGCGGGTCAACGTCGGCATTGTGGATATTTCGGGGTCGAAGAGCAGTTTGGCCTTGGTCGCGGCCGAGGCGGTGGGGGTTCACCCCGACGATGTGATTATTGTGCAAGACGATAGTAACGGTGCGTATGGCCCCAACAGCGGCGGGAGCATGGCCACCTACTCTACCGCTGGGGGCATCCACTCAGCGGGGCTGGAGGTGCGCCAGCAAATCCAACAACTGGCGGCCGACCATTTTGAGGCGGCGGCCGAGGACATCGAAATCGTCAATGGCCAAGCCCGCGTGCGCGGCGTGCCCGACAGGGCGGTGGGGATTGGCCAGTTGGTGGAGGGGACGCGCTGGAAGCGGAGCGGCCCCGGCCCGATTTCGGCCGCGGGCAAGTCGGCCGTGGCCGAAAACGCCCCCGCTTTCGTTGCCCATTTCATCAAAATTAGTTTGGATAAGGTAACGGGGGTGGTGACTCCACTCGAATATGTGACCGTGCAAGATGTGGGCTTTGCCCTCAACCCGCTCTTGGTGGATGGGCAGTTGCAAGGCGGCGCGATTCAGGGGGTGGGCATGGCTCTTTATGAGGGGATGGTTTACAGCCCCGAGGGGCAATTGCTGACGGGCAGTTTTATGGATTATGGCTTGCCCCGCGTGGACAATGTGCCCAAGGTGGAGGTCATTCAGGTGGAAAACCCATCGCCCCACGGCCCGTTTGGGATGCGCGGCATTGCGGAGCCACCGATTACGGCCGCCCCCGCCGCCATTGGCAACGCCATTCGCCACGCCACAGGCGCACGGCTGACCGAGTTGCCGATGCGGCCAGAGGTGGTGTGGCGGGCGTTGCAGTAGGGATGTGGGACTGGGGACTGGGGACTTGCGATTGTCCCTAGTCCCCAGTCCTGTGTCCCTAGTCCCCCTCCCCTTGTCCCTTATCCCACATTCTGCGACACTATTGCTACACAATGACGGTTAAAATAGTTGTGCCTTAAAAGTGCAATGTTGTAAAAGCCCCGCATGGGGCTTTTTTATGGGTGGTGAAGAGCTTGGCGGTTTCCAGAGCTTCAAGATTTGGGCGACGATGAACCTATGAACTTAGCCTATTCTCCCTATGCCATGCCCGTATTGGTGGCGGCCGTGTTATCCACCTTCGTGGCTCTATACGTTTGGCCGCGCCGCCGTGTGGATGGGGCAACCCCCTTGGCGCTGATTGCGGCCGTGATTGCTGTCTGGTCTCTCGGCTATGCCCTTGAGATTATGGCCACCGATTTGGCGGGCAAGATATTTTGGGGCAAGAGCCAATACATCGGTATCACCTTTTCGCCCTATTTTTGGCTGGTATTTGCTGTGGCCTATACCCGGCAGGGGCAAATCCCGCCGTGGTTTCGCCTGCGCTGGCTGGCCATCCTGCCACTCATCACCACCCTGCTCGCCTTCACCACCGAATGGCACGGCCTGATTTGGGCTACCACAAACATTAGCCAGCTCAATGGGCTGGCCGTATTGGGGGTGGAGTATGGGACGTGGTTCTGGCTCCATTTTGTCACCTCTTACCTCTTCCTCTTAACGGGAACCATTATTTTATTGCGCGGTCTTTGGCAAATGCAGGGGTTATACCGCGCTCAAATTGTGGCCATGTTGGTGGCTACCCTTACGCCGTGGGTCAGCAATATCCTCTTTTTTGCCAATCTCAGCCCCATACCCGGCTTGGATTTAACCCCGTTTGCGTTTACGGTGACAGTGGTGGCCTTGGCGTGGGCTATTTTTGGCTATCGGCTGGTAGATATTGCCCCCATTGCCCGCGATTTGGTGGTGGATGGGATGCGCGAAGGGGTGGTGGTGGTCAATGCCCAGCGGCGTATTGTGGATCTAAATCCAGCGGCGGCGCGGGTCATCGGCTTGTCTGTTTCGCAGGCGATTGGCAAGGGGGCGGAGGATGTGTTGGCTCCGTGGCCACATCTGTTTGATTATTTGGCCACGGCCGCTGAAGCGCAAGATGAGATAACCATTGGGCAAGGGGAGGCGCAACTGCGCTATGCGGTGGGCATTGCCCCACTGTATGACCGCCAGCAACGGCCGCTCGGCCACATTATTACCCTGCGCGAAGGAGGGCAAGCGGCCGTGCCCGCTCGGCCGCGCATGGTGCGTACCGAGCAAGCCTTGGGCAAGGTGGATGTCGCGGCCGAGGTCAATCCCCCTCCGCTATTTGGCGCAATCCCATCTTCAGTGCTATCGCCAATTTCCTCATCCCGCCCCCCCAGAAAGATGTGCAAGCCCTTGTGGGAGAGAGTTTGCTCCTCAGCCAATTGTTGGAGCGAGCGTTCACCTCCATGCTCCGCTTTGCCGTTGTTTTGGCTGTCTTGGCCTTGATTATTGTGGCCCCCGGCATGGCCAACAATGGCGTGGCGGGTCAAGTTTTCCTCATTTTTACAGGAGGTGTCGTCACCCTAGCCTTCCTCAGTTTGGCTCGGCAAATCAAATTCCTTTATCGCGTTCGCTTTTTTCTGTTGCTCTTTTACGCCATCGCCTTGGTTGAATTGGTCAACTATGGGTACTCCATCGAAGCCTTTACCTTCTTTCTCACTCTTGGGGCATTGGCCATTTTGCTCCAAGGGATGCGCGGGGGATTGGCCATTGCCCTGTTTGCTTTTGCCACACTAGGGGTCATGGGTTGGCTCATTGGCTCAGGGCTGTACCAACCCTTGGCCATTCCGGCCTACATCGAAGCACCCCCCACAAATTTGTCCTTTGGGGCGGCTGGGCTGGTGGTTTTTGCGGCCAATGGAGCCATGCTAACGGTGATGATTACGATTTTGCTCCAGAGCGTGAACCGGGCATGGTGGCAGGAGACACAAGCGAAAAATCTGGTGCAACAAGAGCGGGATTTGCTCGACCAGCGGGTGACGGAGCGTACCCAGCAATTGCGCGATAGCGAAGCATATCTGCGCTCGTTTATCAACAGCACCCCCGCCATTCTGGTGCAGATAGATGCGGCGTATCAGGTGCTGTTTACCCATGTGCCGGGGATTGCGGATAGTGAATTAGAATCTCAGCGGGGAGCCAATTTGTTTGATTTTATCCCTCCCGAACAGCACGAGATGGTTCGCAATGCGCTCCAACCTGTTTTTGAGGATGGTGTGACTGTGCAGTATGAATCTGCAGGTTTCCAGCCACGCTTGGGGCAAATGCGGCAATATCTGACCAATGCCGCACCGATTATGGAAGGGGAGCGAGTGCGGTCGGTGTTGTTGGTGAACACCGATATTACGGAGCAAAAAGAAGCCGAAGTGGCTCTGACGCGCTTGACGCAGGAGCAGAAGGTTATTTTGGACAACACGGCCGCCGCCATCTTCATGCAAAAGATAGGCATACCGTGTGGGCCAACCCTGCGGCCGAACGGCTGACAGGCTATACCCTTGCCGAAGCCCAAACCCTACCCGGTAGAGCCATCCATGCCACCCCCGAATCGTATGCCGCCTTTGCCCAGTTGGTGGTGGATCCATTGGATAGAGGCGAACGGGCAACCACCGAAATTCAATTGCGGCGCAAAAATGGCGAATTGCGCTGGGTGGAAATTACGGGGCAATGTATCAACCCTGCCAACCCACGCGGAGATGGGATTTTGTGGATTATGCAGGATATTACCGAGCGCAAGGAAGCGGAACTGGCGCTCCAGCAAACTGTGCAAGAGTTGAAACGGCTAACGGCCGAGCAAAAAATTATTTTGGACAACGCCGCCACCGCTATTTTCATGCAAAAGGGGTATCAGGTGGTATGGGCCAACCCCGCCACGCAAACGTTGCTGGGTTACACGGCCGACGAAATGCGCGACCTGCCCACCGTTACCTACCACCCCTCGCCCGAAGCGTATGAAGCAACCTACCCTCTTGTGGCGCCACTCATGGATAGGGGAGAATTGGTTTCGGCCGAGATTCAGGTGCGCCACAAAGAAGGGTTTTTGCGTTGGGTGACACTTACAGGCCAAGCCATCAACCCCGCCCGCGTGCGCGAAGATGGCATTTTGTGGATTATGCAAGACATTAGCGAGCGCAAGCAGGCCGAGTCGGTGTTGCAAGCGTATGCAGAACAATTGGCCATTGCCCGCGACCAAGCGCTGGAGGCGAGCAAGTACAAGAGCTTGTTGCTGGGCAAAGTGAGCCACGAACTGCGTACCCCATTGGGGGGTATTCTCGGGTATGCCGAATTATTGCGCGATGAGATTGCGGGGCCGTTGGCTCCAGACCAGCGCGAATTTGTGGCTTACATGATTGAGGCAACCAAACATCTCAATAGCCTCATTACCGATTTGCTAGACCAAGCCCAAATCGAACAGGGGACGGTTAAAATTGCGCCACGCCCTGTACATTTGCCCAATACCACCTTCTTTTTGCGCGATTTGCTCCAACCGCTGGCGGCTAAGAAGGGGTTGGATTTTGTGCTAGAAACAGACCCCGAGTTGCCCCACAATATCATTGCTGATGAGAAGCGGTTGCGCCAAATTGTTATCAATTTAGCCAGCAATGCGATTAAATTCACCGAGACGGGCATGGTTAAAGTGGCTCTGCAACGGTTAGGAAGCGCACAGTGGCAAATCGAAATTAACGATACTGGCCCCGGCATTGAACCCGAGGCGCAAAAGCGGATTTTTGATTCGTTTTGGCAGGTAGATGGCTCGCCCAGTAGTTTGCACAAGGGGTATGGTTTGGGGCTTTCTATTGTGCAACAGTTGGTCGTGTTGATGGGAGGGACGATTGAAGTGAGCAGTGAACTCGGCCGTGGCAGTAAGTTTGTGGTAGTGCTACCACTGGTAATGAGTCATGAGGCATGAGTGCGGTGAAAAAAGTACGAAATACGAAGTATGAAGTACGAAATTACTCGAGGAGCGCCGTAATTCGTACTTCGTAATTCATTTGCAATTTGCACCTCGTCCTTTTGCAAGGAGATTTGAATGTCCAGCCCCTTTATTTTGATTGTTGAAGACGATACCCATTTAGCACATATTTTTACGCTTACCCTGCGTTCGATTGGTTTAGAGACCAAAAATATCACCGACGGCCGACTTGCTTTGGAGTATTTGGCCGACCACACCCCCGATTTGGTGTTATTGGATCTCAATTTGCCCAATGCCAGTGGGCTAGACATTTTGCATTACATTCGGCACATTCGCCAGTTAGATGGGTTGCCCGTTATTTTGGCCACGGCCGATGACCGCATGGGCGAAACCCTGCGCCCCGAAGTGGATTTGCTCCTCCTCAAACCCGTCAGCCCTGAACAATTGCGCTTACTGGTCGGCCGGTTGCTATCCAAAACCAAAGATGGTAACTAGTCCAGCCGAAGGTCTACCCCCGAAACCGCCTCTCTTTTTAGACGGAGAACCTAAATGAAACTCGAATCTGTCAGCCCTCCCAACGAAACATGGAACAACACCGTGCGCCAAGGGCTGTATGCCCACAACCGCGAACAAGTCGGAAGCCGCCACTTTGAGGAGCTGTCCGTGATTTTGCGCAATGATGACGAGGAAGTTGTGGGGGGGGTACTGGGCGGTTCCATTTGGGGGTGGATGATTATTGAGACATTTTGGGTAGATAAAGCTGTGCGCGGGCAGGGCTACGGCCGCCAACTTCTCCTCCGCGCCGAAGAAATTGCCCGCCAGCGGGCTTGCACCGATCTCATTTTAGAGACCTTCAGCTTCCAAGCGTTGCCCTTCTACAAAAAACTGGGCTACGCCGTTTATGGCCAGCTCGATGGCTTCCCCGCTGGGCACACCCGCTACTCGCTCCGCAAGCGGTTGGGGGAAGAGGCTCCCACGCTGGCCGAAAAAACGGCCGCGCCCGATTGGCAAGCCCTGCACACCCTCCAAACCCACAAAACAGCCACCGACGAAAGCTACGCCGACATTCAGCACCAAATTATGTTGGATTTGCTCCAGCGGCAAGATTTAGACGAACTGCTGGTGCGCATTGTAGACCACGCGGCCGTTTTGCTCGATGCCCCCTACGGCGAAATCATGTTGCTCGATGGGGACGAGTTGGTCGTGCGGGCGTACACCAGCAACCAAGACTTTTTGGTGGGCGATAGGGTGCGCCGGGGCGAGGCACTTGTCACATGGCGGGCTTTTGATACCCACCAACCCGCCCTTGTGGATGATTATTTCTCGTGGTCGGGGCGGCGGGTGTTGTACGAAGGGGCGCAACTCGCGGCCGTGGCCGATTTTCCCATTATGCACGGCGAACAATGCATCGGTGTGCTGGCTATGGCTCGCACCACCCCCGATTACCCCTTCAACGCTGAAAATGTGCGCCGGGGGATGCAATTCTCCCAACTGGTTGCCTTGGTGCTGGACAATGTTCAGCTACACACCACGGCCGCCCAAGAGTTGGCCGAACGCAAAGAAGTCGAGCGCACCCTCAACCAACTCTACCAAGTGATGGCCTCCCCCTACAACAACTTAGAAGAGCAATTCACCAATGCCCTCAAAGTAGGTGTGGAGCTATTGGGGGTGCAAATGGGCATTATCAGCCGCATCGAGGGGAAGAATACATCGTCCAATACACCCATGCCCAAGCTAACGGATTCCCGTAGGCCAGCACCTTTCCCTTCCAACAAACCCTGTGCGAAATTACCTACCAAACCGATGACTTGGTCACGATTGAGGATATGCCCAATCTATTTACCACACCCATCCCTGTTACCAAAACTTCGGTCTCGAAACCTATATTGGAATTCCCCTTTATGTCCAAGGCGAACGCTTTGGCACGCTCAATTTCTCCAGCCCGACCGTGCGCCCCACCCCTTTTAGCAATGCCGAAAAAGAGTTCCTCTTGCTCATGGGGCAATGGGTGAGTACCGAGTTAGAAAAACAGTTCTCGGCCGATAACCTCCGCCAGAGCGAAGAGCAATTCCGCACCTTGGTCAGCAACATCCCCGGCATCACCTACCGCTGTTTGGCCGATGAGAACTGGACAATGTTCTTTATAAGCGAGGCCACACTGGAAGTGACGGGCTATCCAGCGGCCGATTTTCTGCACAACAACGTCCGCTCCTTCAACGAAATTATTCACCCCGACGACCGAGACTCTGTCAACGAAATGGTTCTGCGCGGAATAAACGACGAGGCCAATTACAGCTTCGACATCGAATATCGCATCATCCATGCCAGCGGTGAAGTGCGCTGGGTGCGCGAAAAAGGGCGCGGTATTTACGATGAACAAAATAATCTGCGCTTTTTAGATGGGGCCATTTTCGACATTACCAAACGCAAACAAACAGAAGACCAACAACGCGCTACCCTCGCCGCCATTCCCGACCTCATGTTTCGCTTGGATAAAAGCGGCCGTTTCTTAGATTACCACGCCCCCGACCAAGATAAGTTGATGCTGAACCCCGAGGACTTTATCGGCCGTCACTTAACCGAAGTCCTGCCTGCGGCCGTGGCCGAGCAATTGACCCAAGCCCTCCAACAAGTTTACACCACCGACCACCCCACCCAATTCGAGTATCAACTGCACTTGCCCACAGGTCTGGCCGAATTCGAGGGGCGTGTGGTGGCCATTAACGATGCCGAAGCCTTGGCCTTGGTGCGCGATATTACCGCCAACAAAGAGGCGGAGCGCACCCGCCTAAGCTTGCTGGAAGAACTAACCCAACTCACCACCCAGCAAAAAATCATTCTGGACAATGCCCCAGCGGCCATTTTTATGCAAAAAGAGCGCACGATTATTTGGGGCAACCGCGCCACCGAACAAGTGTTGGGTTACACGGCCGAAGAAATGCGCCACCTCCCCAACGTCACCTACCACGTCTCCCCCGAATCCTATGCCGAATTTGGGGCACGTACCATACCCACCCAAGAACGGGGCGAAATCTCCCACGCCGAAATCCAAGTGCGCCGCAAAGATGGGGCTGTGCGCTGGGTCTATGTCACGGGCCAAGCCATCAACCCCCAACGGGTGCGGGAAGACGGGGTGTTGTGGATTATGCAAGATACGACTGAGCTAAAAGAGGCCCAACTCGCCCTGCAACAAACAGCCGACCGCCTCGCCGAAGCGCAAGCCCTCGGCCGTATGAGCAACTGGGAACTTGACATCGTGACAGGGGAAGTACTGTGGGCCAAAGAGCATTACACCCTCTTTGGTGTTTCTCCCCAAACCTTTATCCCCACCACCCCCAATTTCCGCTCCTGTATTCACCCCGACGATTTACTTATTATTGACCAAGCCCGCGACGACATATACATGGGCAAACCCTACAACTTAGAGTATCGCATCATTCGCCCCGACGACGGCCGTGTGCGCCACATGCACAGTTGGGCCAAACGCATCACCAACGACCAAGGCGAGCTGATCCGTTTGGTGGGGGTGGTGCAAGATGTGACTGAGCGCAAAGAAATCGAAGCCACCATTCGCGCCTATGCCAATGACCTAGCCATTGCCCGCGACCAAGCCCTTGCGGCCAGCAAATACAAGAGCCTGCTCCTGAGCAAAGTCAGCCACGAACTGCGTACCCCCTTGGGGGGCATTCTCGGCTATGCCGAGCTATTGCGCGATGGGCTGGTGGGTGAATTACAGCCCGAGCAACAAAGGTTTGTCATGCAAATCGTGCGTAGCTCCCAACACCTCAACGGGCTGATTGCCGACTTGCTCGACCAAGCCCAAATTGAGCAAGGCTCCCTCAAAGTTATCCAAGAACCCTTCATTCTTGCCCCCATGGCCAACTTCTTAGAAGGGTTGTTGCAACCATTGGCGGCCGAAAAAGGGTTGGCCTTCGCCATGCACACCGCCCCCACCCTGCCCGAAATGATGATGGGTGACGAGCGGCGGCTTCGCCAAATCATCATCAACCTGACCAACAACGCCATTAAGTTTACGGCCGCAGGGGAGGTACAGGTGCATCTCCAACTGGCCGCCGAAGAAGGTTGGATCATTCGCGTGCAAGATACAGGGCAAGGCATTTCCCCCGAATCGCAGAGCAAGATATTCGATTCGTTTTGGCAAGAGGATGGCTCGGCCGTGAGTGCCCAAAAAGGGTATGGGTTGGGTTTGTCCATTGTCCACCATCTGGTACAGTTAATGGAGGGGCGCATCGAAATCGAAAGCGCACTCGGCCGAGGAAGTACCTTCACTGTCTGGTTGCCCTTCAAGGCATTCTAAGGAACGTCACGGTTTTAGCTCTTTTTTAACGCAAAGTCGCAAAGAGGCAAAGGGCGCAAAGAAACTCCTGAACCCTTTGCGCCTTTGCACCTTAGCGTCTTTGCGTTAAAAAAAGAGGTTTGTTTGCTTTATTGACGTACTAATCCTAACCATCATCACATCCACCGTAACCGGAGTTTTTTTTAGATGAGACAACCCATCGCCCTCATTGTTGAAGATGATGCCCAATTGGCCGAAATCTTCGCCTTTACCTTGCGTTCCATCCAACTTACCACCGCCCATGCGGCTGATGGACAAGCCGCCCTGTCCTATTTGGCCACCCATGTACCCGATTTGGTTCTGCTCGACTTACACTTGCCCCACACCAATGGCACCGAAATTTTGCGCACCATCCGCGCCGATGAACGGCTCAAAGATATCCCCGTCATTTTGGCCACGGCCGATGACCGTCTGGCCGAAACGGTGCGCACCAGTGCCGATTTAACCCTCCACAAACCTGTCAGCCCCGAACAGTTGCGCTTGCTGGCCACCCGGTTGCTCTCGCGCACCAAGAGTGCTTAAAAGCGTCTCGCCAAACGCCTTTTGCCCACGGCCGTGCCTGAACTCAGGCACGGCCGTTTTTATTTGTTGGTATAATCTACCTCGTGTTCCTGCCACAACACCCATTCACAAGGGCGTGTTTCATTCGGTTAGAGATGGGCGGTAGGGGTAGGCCTTGTGCCTACCCAAAATCTCGGTTAAACCAACATCTAGGGCAACCACAAGGGTTGCCCCTACGACCGCCTCAACAGAGATGAAACACACCCATTCACAATTCACAATTACCCATTCACAATTCACAATTCCCTCGAGGTATCCCATGACAACCTATCGCATTGAAAAAGACACAATGGGCGACGTAAACGTGCCCGATGACAAGTATTGGGGAGCCCAAACCCAGCGCAGTTTGGAGAACTTTAAAATTGGCGGGCACAAAATGCCCCGCGAAATCATCTACGCCTTTGCCATTCTGAAGAAAGCGGCCGCCTTGGTCAACGTCGAATTGGCGGGCTTCTCGGCCGAAAAAGCGCAAGCCATCGCCACGGCGTGTGATGAGATTTTGACGGGGCAACACGACGACCAATTCCCGCTTGTCGTGTGGCAAACTGGCTCGGGCACGCAGAGCAACATGAACCTGAACGAGGTGATTGCCAACCGCGCCACCGAAATTTTGGGGGGCGACTTCCGCAAGGAGAAGCTGGTCAAGGCCAACGACGATGTCAACAAGAGCCAAAGCTCCAACGACACCTTCCCCACGGCCATGCACATTGCCGCTTATGGCAAAATCGTGGATGAGATGCTCCCCAAGGTGCAACTGTTGCACGACACCTTGGCCAGTAAGTCGGCCGAATACGCCTCTTTGGTGAAAACAGGGCGCACCCATTTGATGGATGCCACCCCCCTGACACTCGGGCAAGAGTTCAGCGGCTACGCCATGCAACTGCAACGAAGCATGGAGGCCATTCGGGACAGTTTGGTGCGTTTGCAGGAGCTGGCACTGGGGGGCACGGCCGTCGGCACGGGCTTGAACACCCCCGTGGGGTATGATGTGGCCGTGGCCGCCAAAATTGCCGAACTGACAGGCCATCCGTTTGTGACGGCCGCCAACAAATTTGAGGCATTGAGCGCCCATGACGCGATGGTGGAGATTAGCGGCTCGCTCAAACGGCTGGCGGTCAGCCTGATGCACATTGGCAACAACATTCGCTTGCTGGCCAGTGGGCCGCGCACAGGCATTGGCGAGATTAGCTTGCCCGAGAATGAACCCGGTAGTTCGATTATGCCCGGCAAGGTCAACCCGACCCAATCGGAGGCGTTGACGATGGTGTGCGCCCAAGTGATTGGCAATGATACGGCCGTTTCCGTGGCGGGCACGCACGGCCATTTCCAACTGAATGTCTTCAAGCCCGTCATCGCCTTTAATGTGCTGACGAGTGCCCAATTGTTGGGCGATGCGTGCCAGAGCTTTAACGACAATTGCGCCATCGGCATTGAGCCGAACCCTGTGCGGATTGATGAGTTGGTGAATAAGAGTTTGATGTTGGTCACTTCGTTGAACAGCCGCATTGGGTATTACAAAGCGGCCGAGATTGCCCAAAAAGCGCACCGCGAACACACGACGCTGAAGGAGGCGACGCTGGCTCTGGGCTACCTGACGGCCGAGGAGTTTGATGAGACGGTGGTGCCAAGCAAAATGGTGTAGGGGCAACCCTTGTGGTTGCCCTAGATGTTGGTTTGACCAAGGTTTGGGGGTAGGCACAAGGCCTCCCCTACAAAGTCCAACCACTTGTAACCCATACCCCATGCCCTCCATTCCCCACCTCCGGCTGGCCAGCCAGCAAATTGCCCAGCGCCGTTACACCACCCCGCGAGAGGTGGTGGCGGCGTTGGGAGCCATCCAAGCCCAAGATTATGCGGGGGCTTTGTGGTCTATTGGGTTGCGCTTGGCGGAGCCAACCAGCGAAACGGCCGTGGCGCAAGCCATCGCCGAGCGGCAGATTGTGCGCACTTGGCCGATGCGCGGCACGCTCCATTTTGTCGCGGCCGAAGATGTCCATTGGCTGTTGGCTCTGCTGGCACCGCGCAACATAGCCGCAATGGCGGGGCGGCACAAGCAGTTGGAGCTGGATGACACGCTATTGGCGCGGTGTGGGGGGATTTTTGAGGAGGCGTTGCAGGGGGGGCAAGCCCGCACGCGGGCGGAGATGTATGCGCTTTTGGAGGAAAAGGGGGTCTCGGCCGCTGGGCAACGGGGGTATCACATTTTGGCGTGGTGCGCCCAGAAGAGGATTCTCTGCTTTGGGCCGCAGGGGGGCAATGAGCAGACGTTTGTCTTGCTGGCGGAGTGGGTTCCGCCCACGGCCGCGCCATTGCCCCGCGAGGTGGCTTTGGGGCAGATTGCTTTGCGTTATTTTACAGGCCACGGCCCCGCCACGTTGCTCGATTTTGCGGGCTGGACGGGGTTAGCGATGGGCGAGGCGCGGGCGGGGCTGGCTTCGGTGGCGGAGCAATTGGCGCAGATGGTGGTGGAGGGGCAGACGCATTGGTTGGCGGCGGGGGCGCAGGAGGGGGGCACGGCCGCACATTATCTTTTGCCGGGCTTTGATGAGTATATTTTGGGCTATAAGGCGCGGGGAGCGGTGCTGGCCGCTGAGCATAGCCAAGCGATTGTGCCGGGGGGGAATGGGGTGTTTCGGCCGACGATGATTGCGGATGGGCAGGTGGTGGGGGTGTGGAAGCGGACGGTGAAGCGGGGGCCGGTGGTGGTGGAGTTGGCTCCGTTTGGGGCGGTGGGGGTGGATGGGTGGCGGGAGAGGGTGGGGGAGTACGGCCGTTTCTTGGGGTTGGAAGGGGTGGTGAGTGATAAGGATTAGCACGAATAAGGTGAACAAACTTCTTTTTTTAACGCAAAGTCGCCAAGGTGCAAAGACGCAAAGGGTTCAGGAGCATCTTTGCGTCCTTTGCGTCTTTGCGCCTGCTACCGTTTCTAAAAGCGAAGGGAATGATGGGAAGTGAAACGGCCGCTCTAAAAAGAGCGGCCGTTTTGTTTGGGGGCTTTCCAATGGTCAGAATCATCTTGTAGGGGCGAGAAGGCGGCGCATGACGCCAGTGCAAAACCCAAAACGCCCTCTCGCCGCCTCCTCGCCCACGGTGTTTGCCGCGCCACGGGCGAGGAGGCGCGGAACTACCCCCACAGGTTGCCATTAAATCCTTCCCGCGCCTTCTCGCCCCTACCCCATGACGTTGGAAAAGCCCTGTTTGGGCGGGGAGGAGATAGACAGAGGGGCGGCGGCTATGCTAAAATGGCCTCAAACAAGAGAAGTAATCATAAAGGAACTAGAAGTAATAGTAGAGGAGCTAGAAGTAATTGTAAAAGAGCTAGAAGTAATAATAAAGGATTAGGAAGTAATCATAAAGGAGCTAGAAGTAATCGTAAAGTAATTAGAAGTAATGATAAAGTGGCTAGAAGTAATTATAGAGGAGCTAGAAGTAATGGTAAAGAAGCAATGATTTTAAATTTAACTAAGCAAACTGATTCAATGTAAATTAATTTGGTTAATTAAATAAATAAAAACCAAGATAAGCATATAAAGATGTAAAGAATGTAAAAAATTATATTTTTTTGTTTTTGAACCAGAGATATTTTTAATCACACAAGAGCAAAAAGAACTTGTTACTTTTTATTTGTATAGCGTTTCAAGGAGATTTGAACGATGGCTAATTCAAAAAAAAGTGTTGCCCAACGCTTGTTTGTGGCGGAAATGGCGATTAAGGGGACGTTGAACAACCCGAGTATTCTGGCGGCCGTGTCCCCCTTTGGGTATGGCCAAGCGCGGATGGAGGAGGGGTTGGCTTTGTATCGCGAAGCGCAATTGTTGACTGAGTTGAAGAACAAAGCGTATGGGGAGCAAATGGGGGCGACAACGACGGTGAAACGGACGCGGGAGGAAGCGGCCGTGGCCTATATGGCCGCGCTCAAAATTGCCCGCGTGGTCTTTGCGGGGGATGAATCGGCGCAGAATGCGTTGGGTTTGGAGGGGCCGCGCAAGAAGTCGCTGAGTGGCTGGCTGGACCAAGCGCGTCGCTTTTACAACAATGTGCTCCGCACGCCTGAGTTTTTGGCGGTGATGACAGCGTATAACTACCCGCAGGCGAAGCTAACGGCCGAGGTGGCCTTGGTGGAGGGGGTGTGGGTGAAGAGCGAGTTGCAGGATAAGGAGCGGGGGGAGGCGCAACGGGCGACGAAGATGCGCAATGTGAAGTTGGCCGCTTTGGATAAGTGGGTGGCGGATTATAAGAAGGTGGCGGAGGTAGCGTTGGCGGCTTCCCCGCAGGATTTGGAGCAGTTGGGCTGGTTGGTGCGGTCGTAGGATTGGGGGAATAAAAGCGAAGGTGAACAGAAAGGGGTGGGGCGGGGGGGTGTGGGCAACGCCTTTCCTCTAAACTCTGCCTTACTGGTGCTGAGGGTGGGGTCGGAGTCGCGCCGAAAGGTGGCGGCTTTTAGATGAGCAAGGAATGAGGGGGAAATGAAACGGCCGCTCCGTGAGGGGAGCGGCCGTTGATGTGACATTATTCGCCAATCAATCCCGATAAACTTCTCGCCGATGCTTGACGCGATAAATGATGACTCGTTCAGTCATATCATCTATCTCGTACAAGATGCGATAATCCCCAACCCGCACCCGATACCCCGTCTCGCCCTTTAATTGAATTGACCCTGCGGGTCTGGGGTTTTGCGCCAGTCCCTCAATGCTCTTCTGAATACGCAAAAAGTGGGGTGGAGGAATTTGCAAAATCTGCTTGCGAGCTTGGTTGCGAATTTCAAGGCGATACATCAGCTTTTAGCCCATGCAAGGTTTGATACTCTGCCAGCACCGTTTCCCAAGCAAACGTTTCCTCCTGCTCCTGCTGTGCCTGTGCAATCTCCGCCATATCCTCAAGGTCTTCAATAAGCCGTTGCAAGGCATTCCATGTGGCAATATCCATTTGCACGGCCGTTTGTTGCCCCTGCTGGTCCACCACAAATTGCACTGTCTGCATAAGCTCAGCAATACTCATCATACACCTCCAAGACTTGGGTCATTTGCCAAACAATGACCAAAGTATACACCATCCCCCTCTATACTTTTCACGGTTATGATCTGGTGTTTTGTTTATTGGTGTATTGGTTTATTGGTGTATTTTAATACACCAATACACCAATAAACTTATACACCACTACGCCTACCCGCTTACCCAATCAACGCAATCTGCTCCCGATTGTACAGCCGAATCGAAGCCGCTAGGGCGACGACCGCCACCAACAGCGTCACCCCCACCGAGATGGCCACCCCCCCCACGGTCACTGGTTCGCCGCGCATCACCTGCCCCACCAAAAACACCTGCCCAATCGTGGGCACATAGTTCATCCACGCGGCCGATTGAATGGGCAGGACGGCCAGAAACAGGGCGGGCATAAAGCCAATCATGGACAAAATCTGCGTGTACGTCTGCGCCTCCTTCACATTGCGGGCATACGAGGCGATGAGCATTTGCAGAGCCACGGCCATGAACACGACGGGAGCCACAATCAACACGGCCGTCACCACCCTCCCCGGCGCGACATTCAACTGAATCTGCGTCAAATCTTGAATGAAGGGCACGCCCAACAAAAATAGGAATAGCCCCGTGGCTAACAGCGTGGCCACGGCCGTAAACGTCAGCGCGGTGAGGTATTTGCTGACGACAAACACCCAGCGCGGAAGCGGATTGAGCAAGAGCGGCTCCAGCGATTCCCGCTCCCGCTCCCCAGCGGTCATATCAATGACCATGTAGAAGCCGCCCATAAACGCGGCCGTGAACATGATGACGGGCAGTAAATCCAGCATGGTTCCCGCCGCGCCCAGCTCCTGCGGGGCCACATCCACGGCCGAAATCTGGAGCGGCAGAATGAGCGTGGGGCTGACCCCGCGTGCCAGCAGGCGCAACACGGCCGTGCGCTGGCCATACGCCTCCAACAACTGTTCCGTGCGCCGCACCAGCACCGAAGCGCCGTTGTTCGACGCATCGCGCATGACCTGCACGGGCGCGGGTAGCCCGGCCGAGAACGCCTCCTCATAGCCCTCTTCAATCACCAACACCACATCCAATTCGCCCGAGAGCAACCCTTGTTCGGGGTTGTCGGGCGCGGGCAGAATCTCCACATTTTGTTGCGCCAAAAACGCAATCAGATTGGGCGCGTTTTCCGCGCCAATCACGTGCAGTTCCAACGTCTGCTCCGCCTGTTCGGAGAAGGCACTGTTGAGAAAGCCGAACAAAATCACATACAAAATCGGGTTGAGCAGGACGCTGAGCAGGGCATTAAACACCGAGCGCCTGTCGCGCAGGTTGTCGGTCAATTCTTTGCGGGCAATGACCCAAATGGTAGACCACATTATTCTAAACCCTCCCCTGTGCCAATGATGGACACAAACGCATCTTCTAAATCTGGCTTATTGGTTTGCTGGCGCAATTCGTCGGGCGAGCCTTGCGCCACGACACGGCCGTCGGCGATGATGACAATGTTGTCGCACAACGAAGCCACTTCTTGCATGATGTGGCTGGAAAACAGCACCGTATGCCCCTCCTCGCGCAGTTGGCGGATGATGCCGCGCATGGTGCGCGTGCTCATCACATCCAGCCCCATCGTCGGCTCATCCAACATCACGTTGGCTGGGTTGTGTACCAGCGAGCGGGCGATGGCGACTTTCACTTTCTGCCCCGTGGAAAAGCCCTCTGTCACCCGGTCGGCGATGTCGTTCATCTCCAACAAGTTGATGAGGTAATTGATGCGGTCATCTAGCTTTGCGCCCGATAGGCCGTGCAAACGGCCGTAGTAGGCGATATTTTCGCGGCTGGTCAGCCGCTGGTACAGGCCGCGCTTGTCGGGCAATGTGCCCAGCCGCTGTTGGGCGGCCACGCGGTTCTTTTGCACATGAATGTCGTCAATGTGCGCCGTGCCACTGTCGGGGTCTAAAATGCCCGTAATCATGCGCATGGTGGTGGATTTGCCCGCCCCGTTGGGGCCGAGCAGGCCGGTGATACGGCCGTTGGGCGCGGTAAACGACACATCTTTCACCGCCAGTACCGCCCCGAATGTTTTCGATAGATTGGTCACTTGAATCATCTTACTTCTCCTGAAATGGAAAGTACGAAGGACGAAGTACGAAGTACGAAACGCTCGCGAAATATCGTACTTCGTAATTCGTAATTCGTAATTCTTCCTTTTTCCTTACGGCCGTGGCCCGAGTGGTGATACGAAAAAGGGCGGCGGGGTGATGTTGGCGGTGCAGGCGGTGTCCAAGCCCTCGGCCGTGCCCGCCTCGATAAAATCGGCCACTAGGGTGGGGATGCACCCCACGCTCAAAATGCCGTGCCCAAACTTTTCCAACACGATGTGCTGGCTATTGGTCAGTGTCCGCGCCACCTCATCCCCGTAATGGGGCGGGGTGATGGGGTCCGCCTCGCCCGAGAGCAGGAGGGTGGGGATGTCGCTCGTCAGCGGGGCGAACATCTGCTCGGAGACGGCCGCACGGGGCCAATTCTCGCACGTGGCCGTAAAGTCGGCCGACACCAGCGGGAATTGCGTCTCCGCCTGAATCTCGGCCGCTTCCTGCGCGTCAATGCGCGGGGCATCCTCACTGCACGTTACGGCGTAGAACATGCCTTGGTACATCTGTTGGTTGCCCGCCAAAGCCAACGCTTGGGCGAGGAGGGGGGTGTAATCGGCCGTGTCCACCGCCCCCTCCACCAACAGGGGCAGGAGCGAGGTCAGGTCGGGGCTGTACAATATGTTGAAGACCACCTGCATCAAGTCGTCCTCGGCCAGTTCCAATTCGAGCCGTTCGCCCGTCACGGGATGGGTCAGCGTGACTTCTTGCTCGGTCTGCAAATCGGCCAGGAGTTGGTTGAACTCGGCCGCAAAGGCGGGGAATCGCTCCGCGCAGGCCGCATCGGCCGTGCAACGGGCAAACAGCAGTTCGAGTGCCCGCTGGCCATCGGCCGGGGATTGCAGTTGTAGAACCAAGCTGGGGCTGACCACCGCATCCATGACCACCGCCCGCGTGTGTTGCGGGAAGAGGCGCATGTAGGTTTGCGCCGCCCGCGTGCCATACGACACGCCTACCAAGTTGATTTGCTCATAGCCAAGCGCTTCCCGCACTGCGTCCAAATCCTGCATGGCGATTTCGGTCACGTATTGGGTCAGGTCGGCCGTTTCCATCAGCGTTTGGCGGCATTCTTCGAGCGTTTGGCGCACCATTTCTTCATCCGCGTCTGGCGGTAGCTCCTGCATGGCCGGGCAGGCCAGCGGATTCGATTGCCCCGTGCCGCGCTGGTCTACCAGCACGATGTCGCGGGTCTGGTTGAGGCGGGAGAAGGTGGACAGGATGAAGGGGAACGCCTCGATGGCGGATTGGCCGGGGCCGCCCGCCAGCATGAAGATGGGGTCGGGCACGGCCGTGTTTTGGGCGGGAATAACGGCGAAGTGGATGGTGAGGGTGCGGCCGTTGGGCGCGTCGCGGTTTTCGGGCACGGTGATGGTGCCGCAGTCGGCATCCACATCGCCCCCCAGAGCGCATGGCTCGAGGGTGGGGCGGGTGGTTTCTGTGGGGGGTGTGCCACAGGCGGCCAGAAGGACGGCCGTGAGGAACAAAAGTAAAAATTTGGTTTTCATAACATTGTGCAACAGGGTGGGAACTTTTTCTGTTGGGAGGGGTGACAGTAGAAACCGCTTGTCTTTATACAAGGGTATGTCAGGTTGGCCATTTTGCAAAATTTGGGGTGGGGATTGCCCTGTTGCCGTTAGGCTAAACGGCATTTTTTGCGGGGGGCACGGCCGTGGTTTGTGAGGCTCCCTTCACCGCTGGAAGGGTTTTGTGAGGGCCGAGGACAAGGTTAGTGAGCGGCTACCTGCCGGCGCTGGGGGTTGGATAAATCGAAGCCGCGCCGTTGGAGTTGCACGGCCGCCTTCTCCCCACGTACAATGAGGCGGCCATAAGCCTCGACCAAGGTGTTTTGTTCGGCTTGTTCCTAAATATCAGGGATTTCGTTGCTATCGTTATAAGCCTGATTAATATTTATTTGATTTCGCCCCTATTTTGTCCCGCCCACATAGTCACCCTGAAAATAATTCTGTATGGATGGTTTTAGCTCCAAAAGGTGAATATATTCTTCTAATCTGTTGGATATTTGGCTTGCAAGTGGTGTCATGGTGTCATTTGCTTGAAAAATCTCTAAACTGAATTCCACTCGTTTATTACTTAATTTCATAAAACTAGCACAGACGGCTAATTGAAGCTGTCCCTGTTTGGGTTTACGCTTGTAAAAATTCTATTAAATAACCATCTAGTGGTGTGTAATGAAGCCGGTAAGGTGCTTTGTTATTCCGAAATTCATGGATAGCATTAGATTCTATTCTAAGTTTATTCAACCATGTGAATTGAAAATCTCTTGAGATATACGGTTCAAATAAGTTGCTATAAGATTTTGTAGAACGATAGCGTTTATGAATTTTACTGCATAGAAAAAGAACTGCTCTATTAATACGCTTCTGCGGCCATTGAAGAATTGGGTAAAGAGCAAAATGTAGCCTAACCGATGCTTGGTAATCGGTATGCTGACTGACTTGAATAAGTGGCAAAGTCTTTTCTTTCTTCTCTGTTAAATCAACAGCATAATGGCCGACTATTCGACCTACATCCTGCAAGAAGCGATTTTTTGCAGTTTCAATATCTGTGTTATCAAAAATCACCTTTTCTTCCTTAAAAACCATAAGGTTTTCTTTTAAATGTTTATCTTGCCAAATCATGATTTTTTAGTGATAGTGTGTTTTCAAAATTAGGGTAAGGAACTGAGGAAAGTATCGATGTATCCATTTCTTGTTCGGGGGAGGTGAGTGGCCGTGTTTCCCTCACTTCATAAAGTCTAGTTCATACTCTTCCCATGTTCCTTTGCCTAAGCTCCCAAAAAGCTGATCGGTTAGGTTGGTGGGTGGGGGGGATGGCATGATGATTTGGCGGCGCAACGATTCTAACTCGCGCATGATGGTATCAAGGCGGTTGAGGATGAGTTGGGTATCTGGGAGCGTGGCTGGGTGATAGTCATGGGCTTTACTCGGTGTGATGGCAAATTGAGTATAGGGAACAGTATAGCGGAAGGGCAT
>JADJSZ010000090.1 GCA_016711405.1 Candidatus Hadersleviella danica
CATTTCATAAACCTGTTCTAAAAGCCGGAACCAAGTTGTCGATGCCTTCCATAGACGCTCCCACAATGGCATAAGATAACTCTGGGTAAATTATAAGCCATTCCAGTCCTCCACAAAATACCCTTAGGAAATCATTGTAATTCATTGTAATTCGTGTCTAAAAAATCCCCATTATAAAACCCCTACGCCTGCGGCGGGTTCGGCCGTGGCAGACCTTTTCCCCTCGCTCAGGCAAGAGGCCAGCGAGGTGGGGGAATGGGTCGGTGGCGTGGGGGAGGGCGATGGCGCCCACGAACTCATCTTGGAAATTGGGGTCTACGGCCGTTTCAATATAGGTAATGCTCTCCGCCAACGCCTGCGCCTCGCGCCGCTTGGCCACGTTCAGCAGAGCAATCCGCGCCCCATCCCCAGCGGCATTGCCCACGGCCGTTACCTTCTCCAACGCACAATCGGGGATGAGGCCCCAGCACCATCGCATATTTCGGGTCAATAAAACTGCCAAACGCCCCCGCCAATACAATGCGCTCCACGGCCGTTACCCCTGCATGGCGCATGAGCAATTTGGCTCCCGCATACAAGGCCGCCTTGGCCAACTGAATCGCCCGCACATCATCTTGGGTCACATAAATTGGTTCGCCGTTGCTCGTTTGGGCGGCCGTGGCCAGCATATAACGGCCGCGCCGCCCCTCCCAACTCACCCGTGGCGAGGCACAAGCGGGGTCAAAACGGCCGTCCGCCTGAATGACCCCCGCCAAATACAGCTCTGCCACCACCTCGATAATGCCCGAGCCGCAAATGCCCGAGGCGAGGTAAGCGGGCTTGGTCAATTCATCACGGCCGTCTGCTGGCCACTCTTGCGACCACCTTTCTTCCCCAATCACCCGAAAGGATGGCTCTTGCGTGGCCGCATCCACCCGCACCCGCTCGATGGCTCCCGGTGCGGCACGCATCCCATAGGCGATTTGCGCCCCCTCAAAGGCTGGCCCCGTGGGGCTGGAGGCGGAATAGAGTTTGGTGCGGTTGCCCAGCACAATTTCGGCGTTTGTGCCCACATCCACCAAAAGCGTGAGTGCATCTTGGTGATGGGGTTCTTCGGCCAACACGGCCGCGACATTGTCCGCCCCCACATGCCCTGCCTCGGCGGGCAAGATGTGCACATAGGCGGATTCGTGCAAGCGCAAACCCATGTCCCGCGCCTTTATATCCAGCGCGTCGCGGTTGGCAAGGGCAAACGGTGCGCCACCCAACTCGATGGGATTGATGCCCAGTAAAATGTGCATCATCGTCGTGTTCCCCACCAGCACCGCCTCGTGAATATCCCGCCGGCGCAAGCCAATTTGAGCGGCCGCTCGCCCCGAAAGTGTGTTCAGCGCATCCAGCACCGCCTTGTGCATCTTGTCCAGCCCTGTGGGGTCGGTCATGGCAAAGGAGACGCGGCTCATCAAATCTTCGCCGTAGGTGATTTGGGGGTTCATCAGCGATTCAGTGGCCAGCACCGCCCCTGTGCGCAAATCGCACAAATAGCCCGCAATGGTCGTACTGCCAATGTCCACGGCGAGGCCGTAAATGTCTTCTTGGTAGCCCGCCTGAACGTCTAGCACTTCACGGTCGTGCCACAATGTCACCGTCACCGCCCAATCCCCTTGGCGCAGGGCGGCTTGCAAGCGGCGCAAAACGAGCCAATCAATGGTTAAGTTGTGCAAATCCCACTGTTCGGCGAGGGCATCTTGCACCCGCCCCCAATCGCCGCGATGTTGCCCCAGTTCGGCGCGGCTCACTTCGATGTACACTTGGCGCACGGCCGGGTTCACCTCTATCACCCGCTCGGTGGCCGCTTTGCGGATGATTTGTTTGTGCGCCCGCGCCTCCTCGGGCACAAAGGCCAGCACATCCCCCTGCACCGTGCAAGCGCAGGCCAGCCGATACCCTTCGCCGTTCATGCGCTGGAGTAGGCTTACTTCTTTGTCGCTGGCGGGGGAGAGGTGGTCGGGGTGGGAGGTGAGGGCGTGCTTCTCGAAACGGCCGTCTTCTGGCCTTACCTTGCACTTGCCACAGGTCAGCTTGCCCCCACAGATGCTTTCGATTTCCACCCCCATCTGGCGGGCGGCATCCAGTACGGTTGTGCCATTTTCTACGTGTTGTCGCCGCCCAGCGGGCATGAGGATGAGGTGGGGCATTGGGATTTTGGATTGCGGATTTGGGATTGCAGATTGGCGAATGGCCATCATTCACAATTCACCCTTAATTATTCACAATTCACAATTTAATCGGTATGTACGTAAGAACCAACGTTGGTGGCGGGCGGCTCGTATGGGTGTGCCAAAGGGAACTTGGCAATCGGTGGTTGACACGGCCGCTTGACCGTGTTATTTTACATCTCAAATTATATCAAATATCAAATCTCTCTATGAACCACCAGCAACTGCACAACGTCGTCTCCACCCAAATCCGGGCCGCCATCCACGAAGGACGGCTCAAGCCGGGCCAGTGGTTGCGCCAAATGCAGTTGGCCGAGGAGTTGGGGGTCAGCCAAATGCCCGTGCGCGAGGCGTTGAAAGAGTTAGCGGCCGAGGGCTTGGTCGAACACATCCCCTATCGCGGGGTGCGGGTCATCGCCTTCACGGCCGCCGACATTGCCGATTTTTACACCCACCGCAGTGTGTTGGAGGGGATGGCCGCTTATTCGGCCGCCACCCACATGGACGAGGAAACATTGGCTGTCGTGCGCCATTTGCAACAAGCGATGGCGAACCACATGGAGCCAGCCGCTTTGGCCGAATATCGCCGCCTGAACCGCGAATTCCACGAGCGAATTTACCGCGCCAGCGGCCGTGCCTATCTCATTCGCACCCTCGACCAAATGTGGGATGCCTTTCCGACGATGCTGTGGGGCAACTTTGCCCAAACCACCCACCAAGCTCTGCCCGAGCGAGATGCAACCGATGTGGCCGAGCACGCCGCCATCGTCCAAGCCCTCACCGAGCGCAACCCTACAGCGGCCGAAATCCACATGCGCGAACACATTGCCCTTGCCGGCCGTGCATTTTCCGCCTCAATGTGAATAATATGGAAGAGGGGGCAGACAAAGGACGAACGGCCTGCCAGTCTGTCGTCCCATTCCTCTTACTGTTTTACCGGTTCATTTTTAGAAAGGAGAAGAAAACTGATGTCACGTTTTAAGATTTGGGGATTACTCCTCACCCTTCTGCTGGCGTTTGCGCTGGCGGCTTGTGGCGCAGAGACGGCCGCTCCCACGGCCGAACCCAGTGGCGAACCCGCCGCCACGGCCGAAACAACGGAAACCACCGTTGACCCCACCCCTGCTCCCGAAGTTGAAGAAGAAGTCGAAGAAGGCCCCCGCAAGGTCGCCACCTTCATCTTCACCCAAGAGTTTGATAGCCTCAGCCCCATCTACACAGGCATGTGGTTCTCGGGCATTACAACCCAAATTTGGAATGCCGCTGGATGGGATTTTGATGCCGATAACAACCCCCAACCTGTGCTTGTCACCGAAATTCCCAGCCTCGAAAACGGGGGCATTTCGGCCGATGGCACGACCATCACCCTAAATTTGCGTGATGACATTGTTTGGTCGGATGGCACCCCGCTCACCTCGGCCGACTTTCTCTTTACCTACGAGATGATTATGAACCCCGCCAATGCTGTGGGGTCCACCTACCCCGAAGAGCTGTACACCAGCATCGAAGCCCCCGATGACCGTACTGTGGTGGTGACGTTTGCCGAGCCGTTTGTGCCGTGGACAGCGACCATGTTCCGCGCCATTCTGCCCAAGCATGTGTTGCAACCCGCTTTTGAAGCGGAGGGGACGTTGGACACGGCCGAGTGGAACCGCAATCCCACCGTTGGTGCAGGCCCCTTCGTCTTTGCCGAGTGGGAATCGGGTAGCTACGCTCGCTTTGTCCGCAACGAAAACTACTACAACGAACCCGCCAAGATTGACGAAATCTTCATCCGCTTCGTGCCCGATGATGCCGCTCAAGTAGCCGCCTTGCAAACAGGCGATGCCGACCTCGGCACCTTCATTGCTTACTCCGATGTGCCCACCTTAAAGGACGCTGGGGTCAATATCCTTTCCGTACCCTCGGGCTACAACGAAGGTTGGTTCTTCTATTTGGGCGAAGATGGCCACCCCGCCCTGCAAGATGTGCGCGTCCGCCAAGCCATCGCCTATGGCCTGAACCGCCAAGCCATCAACCAAGATTTGCTCTTGGGCTTGACCCAACCAGCCATTAGCTTCTGGGATAACAGCCCTTACCAAGCCCCCGAACTCGAGGCGTATCCTTATGATATGGCAATGGCCAATAGCTTGCTCGATGAAGCGGGCTGGGTAGATAGCAATGGCGATGGAACCCGCGACAAAGATGGGGTGGAACTGGTCTTGGTGCATGGCACGACCAACCGCCAAATCCGCCAAGATTTGCAAGCCGTGGCCCAAAACCAATTGGCGGAGATTGGCATCACCTTGGAAATCGTTAGCCAACCTTCGGATATTTATTTTGCCAGCTATGCCGAAGGCGGCCCTTGTGGCAATGGCGAATTGGATATTTGCGAATCCTCCAATACAGCCTCTTTCCCCGACCCCGACACCAGCCGCTTCCTGTGCAACCAAATCCCCTCGGATGAAAGCCCAGATGGGGCCAACGACCAAAAATTGTGCGATGAGGCACTGGATGCGCTGTTTGTTCAACAAGCCGCGCAAGTGGACTTTAACGCTCGGCAAGCGACCTTCCACGAAATCTCCCGCCTGATGCATGAGCAAATGTACTGGCTGGGCATTTGGCAAGACCCCGACATTTGGGCGCTCAGTAGCCGCCTGACGGGTGTGGAACTTTCGGGTTCGACTCCTTTCTCCAATATCGCCGAATGGGATATTGAATAGTGAATAGTGATGAGTGGCTAGTGGTTAGTGAAATGCATTCACTAGCTACTAGCCACTCACCACAGCCACTAGCCACTCACCACTAACCTCATGGCTCGTTATATCATCCGCCGCTTGCTCCAAGGTGTGACCTTGCTCTTTTTCATCAGCATTATTTTGTTTGTGCTGTTGCAAAATATGGGCGACCCGCTGGCCACGATGGGCGGCCGTCAGCCGACCCGCGCGGCCGACCGCGAGCGATTGGCACGCCAACTGGGCCTCGACCAGCCCGTTTATTGGCAATACACCTACTGGCTCATCGGCAATGATTGGCAGATGGTGGATGTGGATGGGGATGGGATTGCCGAAACGCAAGGCAACCGGCGTGGGGTTTTGCGAGCCGATTTCGGCACGTCGCTGGTCTCTCGCGGCCGTCCTGTCACCGAAATTATCGGCGAGCGAATTGGCAACACCCTTTTGCTCATGCTCCCAGCCGAATTTATCACCATCATCATTGCCATTCTCATCGGAGCCTATTCTGCTCTCAACCAATACTCCAAAACCGATAATTTTGTGACAGCCTTTTCCTTTGTGGGGCTGTCCATGCCCATCTTTTTTGTGGCTCTCTCCTCGGTTTACATTTTTGCCGTCTTGTTCAAACGGTGGGGCTGGCCTTACTTGCCGCCCAACGGCATGTTTGACCCGCAGATTGGCAAAACGGCTGGCCAAATTGCCCTACACATGGTCTTGCCCGTCTTCACGCTCGTGTTTATCGGGCTGGCGGGCTACAGCCGCTATACCCGTAGCACCATGCTCGAGGTCATCAACCAAGATTATATTCGCACGGCGCGGGCGAAAGGGTTGACTCGTCGCTACATTTTGTATGTCCATGCGCTCAAAAATGCGGCCTTGCCCGTGGTGACGCTGATTGGGCTGAATTTGCCCTTTGCGCTGGCGGGGGCGGTGGTGACAGAGAGCATTTTTGCATGGCCGGGGATGGGGCGTTTGTTTATTGACCACCTCAACCGCACCGATACACCAGTGGTGATGGGCATTTTGTTGCTGGTGGCCACGGCCGTCATCATCTTCCAAATCCTGACCGACATCGTCTACGCCCTGCTCGACCCACGCATTCGGTATGATTAGCCATAAGCCGTAAGCCATAAGCCGTAAGCTCCAATCCAAAATCCGCAATCCAAAATCCAAAATCCCATGACTTCCCTTACGACAGAAGTAACCGATGTTTTAGAAGCTCCGCCGCTGACGCTGGGGCAGATGGCGTGGTTGCGCTTTCGGCGGCACAAGGCGGCTATGGTTGGGGCTGTGATTTTGATTTTGCTGTTTATGTACTCGTTTGGGGGGGCGCTATTTTACAGCGAGGCATATGCCAACCAGACGAATACTGCCTTGCGCTTGCAGGCTCCTTCATCCGAACACCCCTTTGGCACAGATAGTGTCGGCCGAGATATTCTCGCCCGCACCATTTACGGGGGACAAATCTCCCTCCTGATTGGCCTCCTCTCGGTCTTGTTGCAGGTGACGATTGGCATTGTGGTGGGGGCGGTGGCGGGCTATTACCAAGGGTGGACAGATAGCTTGCTGATGCGCTTTACCGAGGCGGTGATTACCGTGCCCTCCCTCTTTTTGTTGCTGGTGATGGCCAAGTTTTTCGGGGGGAAATTGCCCGATTTGACCTTAGCCGGCCGTACTTTCAGCGGAAGTGTGGTCATCATCATCGTCATCATTGGCCTGACCAGTTGGCCGGGGTTGGCGCGGATTGTGCGGGCGGAGTTCCTCTCGATTAAGGAAAACGAGTTTGTGCTGGCCGCCCGCGCCACAGGCACACCCAACATCCAAATTATCTTTCGCCACATTTTGCCCAACGCCATTGCCCCCATTGTTGTTTCGGCCACCTTGGGTGTGGCGGGGGCCATCTTGGCCGAGGCGTATATCAGCTTTTTGGGGCTGGGGGTGCAACCGCCGACGGCCACATGGGGCAACATGATTACGGGGTCGGCCAACCATATTGAAGCGGCTCCGTGGCTGTGGCTTTTTCCGGGCACACTCATCTTGCTGACGGTTCTGAGCATTAACTTTGTGGGCGATGGTTTGCGCGATGCCCTCGACCCGCGTAGCCGAATGTAGGGGGAATAGGGATTGCGGAATGCGGAATGGGGATTGCGGAACGGTTTACTCGCCACTAGCCACTAATCACTAACCACTATTATGAACAAAATTCTCCAAGTTAATGATTTGCACGTGGTTTTTCATACGCCTGAGGGCACTGTTCATGCTGTGAATGGGGTGACGTATGACATCCATGAGGGAGAGGTGGTGGCGGTGGTGGGGGAGAGCGGCAGTGGTAAGTCGGTGAGTATGATGGCGATTTTGGGGCTGATTCCGATGCCGCCGGGGGAAGTCACACAGGGCACGGCCGTTTTCCTCGGCCAAAACCTCATCGGCCAGAGCGAACAAGCGCTTGAGCAGATACGCGGCCAGCAAGTGGGCATGATTTTCCAAGACCCCATGACCTCGCTCAACCCCGTGCTAAACCTCGGCCGTCAACTCACCGAAGCGATTATCAAGCATTATGGGATGACGGCCGAACAAGCCCAAGCCCGTGCGGCCGAACTTCTGACGCTGGTGGGCATTGCAGATGCTCAGAGCCGGCTCAAGCAATACCCCCACCAATTTTCGGGCGGGATGCGCCAGCGGGTGATGATTGCCATGATGTTGGCCTGCAACCCCACCTTGCTGATTGCGGATGAGCCAACGACAGCCCTCGATGTAACCATTCAGGCGCAAATTGTGGATTTAGCCACGCGGATGCGGGAAAAGTTGGGCATGGCCATGATTTGGATTACCCATGATTTGGGGGTGGTGGCGGGCATGGCTGACCGGGTGATTGTGATGTATGGGGGGATGATTGTGGAGGAGGCGGATGTGGATAGTTTGTACGAACGGCCGCAACATCCCTACACTGTCGCGCTTCTGGCCGCTTTGCCCCGCATGGATAAGCGGCGCGGCGACGAACGACTCCACTCCATCCCCGGTACACCTCCCAATTTGATTATTCCGCCCGTCGGTTGCCCCTTTGCCGCCCGTTGCCAACACGTCTTACCCAAGTGCCGCACCGAACGGCCGCCCCTCACCCAGCGCACCCCCACCCAAAAAGCCGCCTGCTGGCTGGAGTGATTTTGGATTGGGGATTTTGCATTTTGGATTGCCACTCAACACTCAGCACTCATGGAAACACCTCTTGTTACAGTCCACAACTTAAAAAAACACTTCCCCATCCAGCGGGGAATTATTTGGCAACGCACCGTGGGGCATGTGCAAGCGGTGGATGGGTTGAATTTTGACATTGCCAAAGGGGAAACGCTGGGCATGGTGGGCGAGAGCGGCTGTGGCAAAAGCACCGCCGGCCGTACTTTGCTCGGCCTTTACCCCGCCACCGAGGGGGAGGTGGTGATTGATGGCGTGTCGGTGCGTGACCAGACGGCCGCTTCCCAAAAAGCATTGCGGCGCAACGCGCAGATGATTTTCCAAGACCCGTTCGCCTCGCTCAACCCGCGCTGGACGGTCAATGCGATTATCGGCGAACCACTCCGCATCCATCACCTGTTGCCCACGGCCGCCGAACGTGCCGACCGCGTGGCGGAATTACTCGAGTTGGTGGGCTTAAACGGCCGTTACCGCAACCGTTTCCCGCACGAATTTTCGGGTGGTCAGCGGCAACGGATTGGCATTGCCCGTGCGCTGGCCACCAACCCCGCTTTTATCGTCTGCGACGAACCCATCTCCGCCTTGGATGTTTCGATTCAGGCACAGGTGGTCAATTTGCTGGAGGATTTGCAAGCGCAATTTGGCCTGACCTACCTCTTTATCGCCCACGATTTGAGCATGGTGCGCCACATTTGCGACCGAGTCGCGGTGATGTATTTGGGCAAGATGATGGAGTTGGCGCCGAGTGATGAGTTGTACGAACGGCCGCTCCACCCTTACACACAGGCGTTGCTTTCGGCCGTGCCCATCCCCGACCCGAAACTAGCGCGGCAACGCCAGCGCATTATCTTGCAGGGGGATGTGCCCAGCCCCGTGAACCCGCCCAGTGGTTGTCGTTTTCACACCCGTTGCCCCATTGCCCAGCCGCGATGCAAGGTGGAGGAGCCTGTTTGGCGGGAGGTGGCTTCTCAGCATTGGGTGGCTTGCCACGAGGTGGCGGGCGGATAAAGACGGACTGGGGACAAGGGACAAGGGACGTTTGTGAACCCCAGTCCCTCTTTCATTCACCCTTGCGCTTGCTCATGCGCCCACAGCCCCCACAAGCTCCAGCGCAACAACTGCCCCTGCGGCGAAAGCCAACTGTAATAATCAAACAAATCCACCACGGCCAGAGCCACCAGCGCGGCCGTTGCCCCCAGAGCCAGCGGGGTTAACCGGCCGAGCCGCCACGCCCGCCAACCCATCACAGGCGGCCACGCCATGAGCAGGAGCCACACGGCCGCCCCCAACCAGCCAAGTTCGGCCGCCAACAAAAGCGGCACATTGTGCGCGGGCTGGGGTGCAATCTCGGGCAAATCAGCCACCAGCGGCCGAATAACGGCCGCAAAGTTACCCGCCCCCACCCCGCGCCACCCCGCCATTTGCCCTGCCAATTGGTTGAGCGTTTGCCGCTCACTCAACGAGCGGCTTTCGGTGGGTATTTCGTTGCCCTGCAAAAAGGCAAAGCGGGAGCCGAGCAACGGCCGTTGGCTGGCCACAAACAGAGCCAACACGGCCGCACTGACCAGCAACAGGGGCCAAAGCTGTTTGCGGCTGGGCAAAAAGAGGAGAATCACGGCCGCTCCCACCCCAAACCCCAGCCATGCCGAGCGAGAGAAGCTGACCAGCAAGCCCGCCATGCCCAAGCCAAGGGTGGCCAGCCACGCGGCGGTTGGCCAGCGGCCGTGCAACTGTGCCCCAACAGGCCACAGCAGGAGCAACGACGTGGCCAACACCCCGCCCAAAAAGTTGGGATGGGCGGTCAGGCCATAGCCGCGCAACCAATTCTCGCCGCTCATCGTGATAATGCTCACCCCAATGCGGGTGCGGTCGAGGTTCAGTTCGCCCAGCCAGCGCAAACCCACCTCAGCTTGCAACGCAAATTGGGCAAGGGCGACGCTGGCTTGGACGGCCGTGCCCAGCCCCACAGCCAGCCACACCTTGCCCACCTCCCACCCGCCCCGCACCAGTGCCCCATAGGCCACGGCCGCCACAAGCAAACGCCCCAGCACAAACAAAGTCAGGCGCGGGTCAAAAGCGGCCGTGGCCGAAAAGGCGGTGAGAAGCAAAAGCGCAAGAAGTAAGAAGTGAAAAGTGAGAGATGAAAAGTGAGAAGCGGATGGCTCCTCTGCCCCCTCTGCTCCTCCGCCCCTCTGCCCACTTCACAGCCACCACCCAACCACACCCCACTACGGCCGCATCCGCCAAGTACAGGCTAAAACTGGTGTGTTCGCTATAAACAGGTGGGTAAGCACGGCCGACCAACGACCAGTGCGGGGGTAAGGGGAGGGTGAGGAAGTACCA
>JADJSZ010000091.1 GCA_016711405.1 Candidatus Hadersleviella danica
ACACCAGCATTGGCGGCAACCAAGAGGGCTTGCACGATTGGATGCGCCGCCTCGTTTCGGCGGGCGTGCCTACTGTAAAGTGCCGACAATGCCGGGACCCGTCTTGTTTTGCCCAAGAACAGAAGAGGCCGGCGTGCCTCACGTGCTTGTTTATCGGCGCGGTGGCGATGATTTGATTTGCCCAACTAAGATTTGCCCCCTGCGGAAGCGGCCGTGCAACATTGGCAACTCCACCGCGCCGTTTTCCCGCCCGAACTAGACCCCAGTGTGGTCTGGCTGGAGACCATCAACGAACCCGATAAAGAACCGTAAAGGTGGCTGGCCAGATTTGCGCTGGTACGACCGACTTGGCCCGCCGAGGGCTTTCGCTGGGAGGCCTCTCGCGCTGGTTAAGCGGCGCCGAGATATCTGATTGGCAATCGCCCCCATGTTGCTTTTTGGCGTCAGTCGCCGAGCATCCGGCGGTTGTACGTCTCTCTCCACGAATATAGTTATTTGGTGGCGGATATTAAAACTGGGTTCCCCTACAAAATCGGACGTTTCAATTTCTGACTGACCGGTGCCATCTGCATCGGCCGACGGTGCCCATCACCAGATAGGGTTGGGCGTAAATATACCCCGACCGAGCAAGCGTGCTGCCAGATGCCGGAGTGGGCGGCCTGGCCTTCCACACCAGTTTGGGCGCGGCCGTCGAGCATCTCGGCTGTTACTACGACACTTGGACGGGGGCGGCCGAGCTTATACGCCTCCTGTTTGAGCTTAGGACACTTTGTGCCCCACAGGGGCATTATTTCAGGGCAGCCTGGCTGTCTGGCATCCGGGGTTTTTTGAACTACGACCCTGCTACACAGGGGGCATTATTTGAGACACAACGGCTCATCAGGGCTTGCAGTGCCTGGCACCGCAGGGTTTGGCGACAGCTTAACCTTGGCTGCGTGGCGCTATTTTGCTGAAGCGGTTCCTTGGCTAGTCTATTGGGCTATTCGGCCCGCCTTCAAGACCCGTTCTAGCAGGTATACAATTGTGGAGTAGACTGGATTATTCAACACGCGATACCTACGCACCTACGGCCGTGCCTCATCAAAATACGCCACCCCTGCTCCAACTCCGCTTGCCCGTGGTTTGGGGAAAGATACGGCCGAAAGCCGAGGCGCAGCCAGAATGGCCATCATCACGCATTGCTATTGGCGTTGCCCGTGCCGATGTAACGGACAGACGGCCGTTCCGGCCAAAGATCCGCTCCAGCACCGGCTTCCCCTTTCAGCCATTGCCGAGCCCGCCCCGATGCTCAGGAATTACACCCGTGGCCGCCCCGCAAGGCATCGTAGGGTTAAACTAACCGCCAAAGTACCTCCAATAAACCCACCCAGCACCCCCGTCGCCCGCTCGCACACGACGCTGTCCAGCTCATTGCCCGCCTGGCTCGCTAGCGCTCACTGCAACAACCGTTACGCGGGGGGTCACTGGGGTGTCCTCGGCATCAATGTCGCCCCGTGGGAGCAGGTTCATCACGTTGACCCAGCTCTGCGATAGCCGCAAATCGGCTTCAGGGTAACGGCCGCTCCAAAAACCCAGCTCCATACCCGGTCAGAGGCGGCCTTGCCCAGCCCCGCCACTCCGCCAACAAGTCAGGTTTATCTCCGCAAAATCAAAGTTGGTTAATGGTCATTTCAGGGCGGATTTTTGCGCCCATCCGTTACAAGAAATGGGCGCGGCGGGAATGTTGCTATCCGACCCGCTAATCAGCACGCGGCGGTTTTCGGCGTGTGCCACGGCCGTTATTTCGCCCAACAGCATCCGCCCCACCCCTTGTTGACGGTATGCTCGCCCCACCATTATCTGAAACTGGCCGAGGTGCTGGTTTTCCCCCCCAGCCGCAAAGCGCACCAACTCCCGCATTACGCCACTAAGCACGGTATGGCCCTCGTTCCACACCAGCCAATGGCTCACCTGCATAAACAGGGGATGTTTTGCAGTCGGTTTATCGCCTCTCCAACGGAAGGGTGGGCAAGTTTCGGGTCGCGCTCATACCGGAAACTCGTTGCGCAAATCGTTCAGGCGGTGTTATACGCTGACGTGTCCGCCTGACGGATATCTATTTGTTCGATGGTGTAATGGTTCAGTGTGGTTACTGGTCTTCGTTATTCGTTATTCGTTACTGGTTATTGGTCTCCCGTCCTCGTACCCTTATTCTCGCTCTTACTCATTGAATCCTCTCCCCCAACGCCTCCCGCACCGCTTTGTTGGCCTTAAACACCCCATACACCTTCACCGATTCAATGACGGCCAACGCTAACTCTGGCTCCACTTCCTCGCCAATGACAAACATACCCACCACCCGCACATTGCGCTTCTCCCCTTTGGCGCGGATGCGTTCGAGTTCATCACGGCCGTAGCCCAAAACGCCCAAAACCATCGCCCGCCGCGTCACACTCTGCTTCAGCGGTTCATCCTGCTGGGCCAGTTGCTGGCGAATCGCCGTGCGAATGAAGTCGGTGCGGTTGGTGTAAAACCCCTCCTCCACCAGCAAATCCACTTTGCCCAAATCCACCACGCTCATATTAATCGTTATCTTCTCGGTATCAGTTGACATGTGATTCTCCTTGCGTTTAACATCTGTGCGCCATCCAATTGGATGGCACAAGAATTAGAATACACGGAAAATAACAGCCTGTCAACATCCAAATACCATCTATATGGATGTTTTTGGCAAAAAATGATGCCCAGAAACAAAAAAACCTCGCAGGTCTTCAAGACCTGCGAGGTTTTAAAAACGTTATTGGTTACTGGTTATTCGTTACTGGGTGGCTCTGAACCCCAATAACGAATAACCAGTGTAACCAATAACCTATCTCGCCGCGTGGCGGTGGCGTTTGTGGGGGGGCTGGCTCGGCCGTGCGGGGGTGGGGGCGTGTTGCGGGGCGCGGCGGGCGTTGGCAGGTTTGGGCGCGGCCGTCTTAAACTGCTCTTCGGGCGCAAACCCCTGATAATCAAACCCCTCTAAGCAGCGGCGTTCCACCGGCGCACCCAAGGCGCGTTCGATGTCGCGCACCATCAGCATGTCATCGGGCACGGCCAGCGTGTAGGCATCGCCCGTTTGGGCGGCGCGGCCTGTACGGCCGATGCGATGCGTGTAGGCATCCACCGTGTCGGGGATGTCGTAGTTGATGACGTGGGTGATTTCGGCCACATCAATGCCCCGTGCGGCAATATCGGTGGCCACCAACACATCAAAATGGCCCGAACGGAAGCCATCGAGGGCGCGTTGGCGTTGGTTTTGGCTCATGTTGCCCTGCAAGGGGGCGGTGCTATAGCCACGCTTGCTCAGTTCCCGCGCCAATTGTTGGGCGCGGTGCTTGGTGCGCGTAAAGATGAGCACACGGCCGGCGCTCAACTGCTCCAAAATGGCGAAGAGCAAGCTCCGTTTTTGGTCGCTGGCGACGGGGTAGAGAGCATGGGAGACGGTCTTGGCGGGGGCAATCAGGTCTACTTGAACGGTGACAGGGTTGCGCAGGATGTTATCGGCCAAGACGCGAATGTCGGACGGCATGGTGGCGGAGAAAAAGAGGGTTTGCCGTTCGGTGGGGATGCGCTGAATGATGCGGCGGATGTCGGGCAGGAAGCCCATGTCGCACATGCGGTCGGCTTCGTCGAGGACGAGGACTTCCACGGCCGTTAAGTTCACATGCCCTTCGCTCATCAAATCGAGCAAACGGCCGGGGCAAGCGATGATAATTTCCACGCCCCGTTGCAGAGCCGCAATTTGGGGGCCTTTGCCGACCCCACCATACACGGTGGCACTGCGGATTTTGGTCTGCTTGCACAATTCCACACACGCTTGGTGGATTTGCTCGGCCAATTCGCGGGTGGGGGCTAAGATGAGGGTGCGGGTGCGGCGCAAAGTGCCCGTGGTTAACAGGCGGTGCAGGATGGGTAAGAGGAAGGCGGCCGTTTTGCCCGTGCCCGTTTGGGCGAGGCCGAGAACATCGCCGCCGTTCAGCACGACGGGAATGGCTTGTTGTTGGATGGGGGTTGGCTCGGTATACCCGATGTTTTGGATGCTGGTTAACAGGCGTGCATCCAGAGAGAATTGGTCAAAATTCACAGAGAAAATACTCCTTGACTTCGATGATCGATGAGCCAAGGAGAAAATGATGTTCTCTCAGCTCGCTATAGCGTTGTCAATTACAAAAGGGGGGAAAAGGGTGATTCGTTATTGGTTCGTGCGCTTTGTGGGCATAAACTTTTTTGTAACGATTGCCTTGGGAGCTTATTGCTTCCTTGAGCGAAGGGGAAGTATAGCAGGGTGTGGGGATTTGGCGGATGCAGTAGGCTTAACGCTCATAATCTTTCGTATACTAACCGTTTACCTAACTTTTGGTGGCTCGCGGGGCTGGGGTAGTGCCCTCCACCACGGCCGTGGCTGGATATGGACTACACGGGGCACCTTCGGCTGCTCCGGTAGGTTTGCATGACAGTCTTGGGCTAACACAGGTCGCTACTATCTGCTTATCCTTCACACTCCCCAGCTCCGCGACTGACCCCAGCACCACATCGGCCGTTTGCGCCAGTTTGAGCGCATCCCCTGCGCCGCCCGCAATGCCCACACACAGCCCCACCCCCGCCGCACGGCCGCAAACCATGTCGCTGGCCGTATCCCCCACCATCGCCATTCGGTGGGGGGCAACACCCAACACACGGCCGATATGCCACAACCCATCGGGGGCGGGCTTGTTGGGGATGGGGTCATCGCCACAGACAAGTATCTCCACCAACTGCTCAATGCCCAACAGGGGCAATGTCGCCTCGGTCAGGGCGCGGTCGTCGCTGGTGATGAGGGCGAGGCGGAAGCCCTGCGCCCGCAGATGGGCGAACGTGCCCGCCACATCGCCCAACGGCCGCACCAAATCGGCCGTAATTGTCGTCTCAGCTTGGGCGGCCACGGCCGAAACGAGTTGCTCTGCTTCGTGCCATGTGCGGCCGTGCTGGTACAACACCGTCATACAAGCCACTTGGATTTTGCTCAGGGTGGCCACCGCCAGCGGGCTATCCGCCACCACGCCACGGGTGGCAGGGTTGCAGCCCACCGTCTCGTTCAGCCGTTGGCGCAACTCGGGCGAGGCCCCCGTGGCCGTGGCCAACTTGCCCAGCCAATCGTCAAACAGATTGCCCCACATGTGGTCAAAATCGAGGAGCGTGCCATCTTTGTCAAACGCAATCAGGTCAATATCGTAAGTGCGGCCGTGGAGGTGTAGAAGTGGCATAGGACGGGACGAAGGACAAGGGACTAATGACCAATGACTAATGGTATAATCCCCCCATGTGTGGAAGATTTGCTTTGGTAGATGATGGCACGAATGTAGCGCAACAGCTACAACTGGCGCAAGGGTCGCCCTTGGCGCCACGGTATAACATTGCCCCCACCCAGCCTGTTTCGGCCGTGGTGGTGGAAAAAGGTCGGCGTGTGCTGACCCATTTTTATTGGGGCTTTGTGCCCTCGTGGGCCAAAGATATGAGCATGGCCAGCAGGATGATTAATGCTCGCGCCGAAACAGTGGCCGAAAAACCATCGTTTCGCAATGCGTTTCGCCGCCGCCGCTGTCTGGTGCCTATGTCGGGCTTTTATGAGTGGCAAACGGTGGGCGGCCGTAAACAGCCCCATTACATTCAGGTGGCGGGGCAAGCGGTGTTTGCCGTGGCAGGGTTGTGGGAGGTGTGGGAATCGGCCGAGGGGGATACGCTCCAATCTTGCACCTTGCTGACCACCGAGGCCAACGAGATGATGGCCAGCTTGCACAATCGGATGCCCGTCATTGTGCCCCCGCGTGATTATGGGTTGTGGCTAGATGTGGCGGCTCCCTTGCCCGCTGTCGAATCGTTGTTGCGGCCGTACCCCGCCGCCCAAATGACCCATCGCCCTGTCAGCCCCTATGTGAGCAACGCCCGCAACGAAGGGCCAGCGTGTTTAGAGGGTGGGTGTATTGGTGTAGTGGTGTACTTTAATACACGACTACACCATTACACCAATAAACGGCCTCAATGTCAATATCGGACGCTTGGCCGCGCACGCCGCCCAACGGTTGGTGCATCATATAGCGCGTGTGGGGCAGGGAGTAGCGGTCTTCGAGAGGCACGGCCACATAAATCAGGGCACCTGCGCTGGCCGCCCAGCCCGTGCCAATGATTTTGACACGCGGCTTCACAAAGCGAATCATGTCGAAAATGGTGTAGCCCGATTCGACATGGCCGCCTTGGGAGTTGATGAAAATTTTAATGTCGTCATCTGATTCGGCCGCCAACATCAGCAGTTGCTCGGTCACTTTTTGAGCCATCGTCTGGTCAATTTGCCCGTAAATCAAGATGGTGCGCGTTTTGAGCATCTTTTCCATCATGCTCAACGGCCCCTTGCGCTCCTCTTTTTCTTCAGGGGCGGGGGGAGGGGTTTCGGGTTCATCTTCCCCTTCCATCTCGTCATCCTCTTCTTCAAAATCGTCGTCATCAAGATAAAAGCTCATACAATCACCTATTTGGAGGAGTAGGGTGTGTTCATTTAATGGTATTTTGGGCAGGTAGTTCGCAACGACTTTAGTCGCTTGCATTATGCAAGTTACCCACTAACAACTATACCACCCGCTTTTTGCCCTGCCCCCTGCTCCTATTGAATTCCTATTTTAGCGTTCTGTAGGGGTAGGCCTTGTGCCTACCCGGTGAGCAGGGCAACCACAAGGGTTGCCCCTACTAACCGCTTACTCCACTTCGTAGTTGAGACCCTCGGCCGTGGTTAAGTCTACAAACACCGTTTGGCCACTCCAGCCATTGACACTGTCGTGGACACGCACAAAAAATTGGGTCACATCCACGGGAATGGTAATGCCCGCTTGGGTGTGGGTCACGCTTTCTGCCCCGTTGCTGGGTGGTTCCAGAAGTTGCGTGTAGGGGTCAGCCACATCCTTTTTAATCACCTGCCCCGCTGGGGTGATGATGTCCCAGCCATCGGCGTAAGCCTCGGCCGTGGGGTTGGCGTACTCAACTGTCACCTCCAACGTCCATGTGCCATCCGTGGCTTGGCTGGCCTTCACAAAGGAGACGGCCGCTTGGTTGGGGCTGGCTTGGTCTTCGGGTGAGGGATACGCCCCACTGGTGGGCAAGGCGGCTGGGGCGGGCGGGTAGCCCTCTGGGGCAGGGACGAGGGTGGGCAAAGCGGGGTAGGCTTCCACGACCACGGCCGTGGTTGGCGCAATCGGCAACGTCGGCACAGCTTCCACAGCCACCACCGTCGGTGTCGGCCGTACATTTTCCTCACCCACAGGCACAATCGGCGCCGTCGGCCCCCCACACCCCATCAACAACAGCCCCATCCCCCAAACCAACACAATGTAGCGTCTCATATACATCCTTCCATATAATTTAGCAGTTAGTCTCTCAGCTAGTCAGCCTGTCAGCTAGTCAGCAAATGACCAATGACAAATGACGAATGACAAGGGACAAATGACCATTTTTACCAATATACCAACAACCTATGACAACCAACAACCACTTTGCGGAGTATTTAGATTTTGCCCGAGAACTCGCGTGGGAAGCGGGGCGGCTCACTTTGGGCTATTTTCAGAACGGGATACGGCCGGATTGGAAAGCGGACGACTCCCCTGTGACCATTGCCGACCAGCGGTCTGAACAACTCATTCGCAGTCGCATCGAGGCGCGTTACCCCAGCCACGCCATCGTCGGCGAAGAGTATGGCGTGACCGAAACGGCCGGGGCGACTCACCGCTGGTTCATTGATCCCATAGACGGCACGAAATCGTTCATGCGCGGCGTGCCCTTTTATAGCGTGCTGATTGGGCTGGAAATCGAAGGGCAAATTGAGGTGGGGGTGGCCAATTTCCCCGCGCTGGGCGAGATGGTCTCGGCCGCGACGGGGCACGGCTGTTGGTGGAACGGCCGTCGCGTCCACGTTTCGGCGCAAAACAACCTGCGCCAGAGCATTTTGTGCCATATAGACACTGCCTCCTTTGCCCGCCACGGCCGAGGCGAAGCGTGGGAACGCCTGCAACGCGCCACCTACTACAACGCTGGCTGGTGCGATGCCTACGGCTATTTTCTCGTCGCCACGGGGCGGGCCGAAGTGATGCTCGACCCCATCATGGGGGTGTGGGATTCGGCGCCGTTCCCCGCCATTTTCCGCGAAGCAGGCGGCTATTTTGGCGATTGGCAGGGCAACGCCACGATTTACGCCAGCGAAGCCCTCGCCACCAATCAGGCTCTGTTGCCCGAAGTATTGCGGATTGTGCGGGGGGAGTAGAGAGGAGAGTGAGTAGTGAAAAGTGAGAAGTGAAAAGTGAGTAGTCCACTTCTCACTTCTCACTTCACCTTTACTCTCTTTCCCGACGACAGCCAGTAACACGGCCGCCACCACCCCCACGCCCACGCCCGCCAGCACACGGCCGATGGGCAAGCTCGGCCTTGCTGGTGCAGGTTCGTTTTCGGCCGTGGGCGATGGGGTAAGGACTTGCCAATCGTGCGCCACCTCTCCCTTTTGCCGCCAACTGCCAAAGGCCACTTTCAGCAACGCCTTCATCTCCCGATACCGATTCGGTTGGCGCAAAATCGTGGCCACATCCAGCGGATGGGGCGCTTGGCCGACGGCATACCCCTTTACTTGCGTAAATTGGGTCACTTCTTGTGGGCCGTGGATGCGCCCCGTGCCCGACCGTTTGATGCCGCCAAAGGGCAACTGCGAAACGGCATAATGCGCCATCGCGTCGTTGACCACAACAGTGCCCGCCTCTAGTTGCTGGCCGACGCGCTCGGCGCGGCGCAAATCGCGGCTCCACACATAGGCGCACAGCCCGTAACGGCAATCGTTCGCCTTCTGGATCGCCTCGGCCTCATCGCGCACCTTCATAATGGGCAAGACGGGGCCAAAGGTCTCCTCGCGCATCACCTTCATGTCGTGGGTCACGTTGACCAGCACCGTGGGCTGGTGGAACATGCCCTCACGGCCGCCGCCTGCGACCACTTGCGCCCCTTTTAGGTGGGCATCTTGCAAATGTTCGCCAATAATTTCGATTTGGCGGGGGAAGGTGATGGGGCCGCAGTTGTTATCGGTGTGGATGTCGGCCGTGTAGCCAATTTTGAACGCGGCCGTTTCCCGTTTCACCGCCTCCACAAACTGCTCATAGACGCTTTCCACCACATAGACGCGCTCCACCGACATGCACACTTGCCCCGAATGGTAGAAGCTGGCCCACACGCTCCACTTGGCCGCCGCTTCCACATCGGCATCTTCCAGCACAATGAGCGGGTCTTTGCCGCCTAGCTCGGTCAGCACGGGGGTCAGGGTTTCGGCCGCCGCTTTTAAGATGGCTTGCCCGGTGCGCTCCGAACCTGTCACAAAAATTAAATCGGGGGGAGCACTGACCACCGCTTGGCCAATTTCGGGGCCGCCATGCACGACGCGCACATAGGGAGCGAGGTCGGGCACGGCCGCGAACAGCTCCTCAAACAGCAACCCCACCGCTGGGGTCACTTCCGAAGGCTTGATGATGACAGCATTGCCCGCCGCCAACGCGCCCAGCACAGGGGTCATCACTTGCACCAGCGGATAATTCCACGGCCCAATGACCCCCACAATGCCATAGGGCACATGCTCGGTGTGGTAACGCTTGAAAAGGTAGAGGCCACGCGGCACGCGGCGGGGGCGCAACCAGCGTGGGGCGTGCTTAATCATGTTGTGCAGGTTGTCTACGGTGATGAACACCTCGACCAGCCCATCTTGGCGGGTTTTGCCACAGTCGCGGTTGAGCACGGCCGTAATTTCGTCCGCCCTGTCTATGAGATGCTCCTTGAACTTTTGCAGGGCACGGCCGCGCTCCTGCTGGCTCTTATTGCGCCACGTCGGCAGGTTGTGGCGCAAATCAGCCATCGCCCGCGCCACTTCCGCAGGCGTGCTGGCTTGCATCTCCCCAAACTTCTCCCCCGTTGCAGGGTTCATAAATGGTAATGTGGTCATTTGTTATTTGTCCTTGGTCATTTGTCCTTGGTCATTGGCTTTTCACCCTTTGTCCTTCGTCCTTTGTCCTCATTGCTCATTTATCTTGTCCGCTGACCATGATGACGAGCAAAATAAGGGTGGTTGCCCCGACGAGGAGGGTGGCGATTGGCCCTGTGGCGCGGAGCCCCAACTCTAGGTTGAGCAGAATCAGAATCATGCCCGCCACGGTTCCTGCCAACAGGCCCGCCAGAACGCCATAGAGGGCACGGCCGAGGGAGACAATCGCCCCGCCGATGGCCGCTCCCACCAGCGTGAACCACAGCACCCCCAAAATGGCGAAAATCGTATCGCCCGAGGCTTGGTCGGCGTTCATAAAAATAGCTTCGGCACTGTTAAAGCGGGTGAGGAGCTGGCCGCCCACCAAAAACAGCCCCGCAAACAGCCCCAACACCCCACCCGCCACCAACGAACCGATGGCGCGGTTGCCCTTTTCGTTAATCGTCCATGCTATCGAACCCATAATGGCCCCGATAACGCCGCCCAAGCTAAACCCTTGGGTGACCACACTAAGCAGATAATCGGCCGAATATTGTCCTAGCACCAATGCAAACATATGAATCTCCTTTAAGATAGAGAGAGGTAGAGATAGAGGGAACTGGTTTTTGGCCTAAGTATCCCCAATGCGATTCTCGAAGTACTAAGATGAGGGGAATAGAGGGGCCTAGGTTGTTTCCTACATATTCCTCTATCTGTATTTCCATCCTCTATCTAGCCCGTCCACTATACCAAATTCCCCTCTGAGGTGAAACATGCCCCTAGACCCAACGGCCGCTTTAACCGCCCAATTCCCGCACATATCCTACCGCCCCTTGGCCGACACAGGGGCGTGGGTCAGCGCGGCGGGGTTTGGGGGGTATCGGGTGGAGGCGGATAACCCTGACCACCTCGCCGCCCTGCGCCATGCCTTGCGCGGGGGCATCAACCTGATAGACACGAGCGCGAATTACAGCGATGGCGGTTCGGAGACGGCCGTCGGCCAGATAGTGGCCGAGGGCATCTTGCCCCGCGAACAACTCATCATCGTTTCCAAAGCGGGCTATTTGCAGGGGCAAAATTACGCCCTCAGCCAGCAAATGCAGGCCGAGGGACGGCCGTTTCCCGACCTCGTCCATTACAGCACAGGGCTAGAGCATTGCCTCCACCCCGACTTTTTGGCCGACCAACTGACCCGCTCGTTGGGCAGGTTGGGCTTGGCGCGGCTGGATGTTTTCTTGCTCCACAACCCCGAATATTACCTGAGCCATGCCAAGCAGATGGGCATCGAAGCGGCCGAGGCACCACGCCGAATACGAGCGGCGGCTGGCCTTGGCCTTTGCCCATTTGGAGCAAGAAGTGGCCCACGGCCGCATCCGCTGGTACGGCGTGAGTTCCAACACCCTGCCCAGCCCCGCCGACAGCTACGAACACACCTCGCTGGCGCGGCTGGCGGAATTGGCGCGGTCAGCGGGCGGGGCACAGAACCAGTTTAAGGTGGTGCAACTGCCCTTTAACTTGTTGGAGCGGGGCGCGGCCGAGGAGCGCAACCAGCCCCACGGCCGCACCACACTGGCAATGGCGCAAGAATTGGGGCTGGCCGTGCTGGTCAATCGGCCGCTGAACGCCATACAGGGGCACGATTTAATCCGCTTGGCCGATGTGCCGCCCATCACCCCGCCCGCCGTGGCGGAACTGGAGGCGGCCGTGGCCGTGGCGGCCGAACGGGAGGAGCAACTCCAACAAGCGATTTTCACCCTGCCCCTGCCCTTCCGCACCTTGCAGGAATTTTCGGCCACGCTCGCTTCGGCGCGGTTGTTGCGCCAACGCTGGGCGGGCTCTGGCTCGCTGAGCAATTGGCAAGATGTGCGGGATGGGTATGTGTCGCCTCGGGTGGCGCTGGGCCTAGACTTTTTGCGCCGCCGCCCCGAAGCCACGGCCGAGGCGCTGGCCACGGGGGAGGCGTATGGCGCGGCCGTGCAAGCCGCGCTCGGCCTCATCACCGCCCATTACCAAGCGTTGGCGGCCGTGCGGGCGGATGAGATTCGGGCGGCCGTGCCTGCCTTTGCCACCGCGCCCACCCTGAGCCAAGCGGCCGTGCGCTTTGGCCAGCACACGCCGGGGTCACGGCTGTGCTGGTGAGGTGCGGCGCGTGGCCTATGTGGCGGATGTGCTGGCGGAGAGGGGAGATAGAGATAGAGGGAAACGATAGAACGGCACGCGGCAACGATAGAAAGGCACGCGGCAACGCAGAAGGAAACAAGGAGGCGGATAAAAAGGGAAGGGGACGCGACCACGAAAGAACGGCAACGCGGCAAAAGAGGAAAGGACACGGCAATGATGAACGGCACGCGGCAACGATGGAAGGGCACGCGGCAACGATGGAAGGGCACGCGGCAACGATGGAAGGGCACGCGGCAACGATAGAACGGCACGCGGCAACGATGGAAGGGCACGCGGCAACGATGAGAAGGGCACGCGGAAACGAATGGAAGGGCACGCGGCAACGATGGGAAGGCATCGGCACCGTGATGGAAGTGCACGCGGCA
>JADJSZ010000092.1 GCA_016711405.1 Candidatus Hadersleviella danica
TTATACAGGAACAACTCTATTTATAGGTTGGCTATAATTCCCTTTCGTAGAAACTTCGTAGAGAATATCGCCTTGTTTCATCTGTTGGCTTAAAAAATTATAAGCCGAATTGTAACTGCATGATTCTAACAATAGATTCGAATCGCAAAAAATTTGATGCATAAGAATACCATTGTTGATTTCACCTTCTATGAGCAGGTAAGTGGCCATTATCAAGAACTCCTTTTTTAACCAAGCTTTGTCGTTTATCCAAAAGAATCGGAGTAGCTCTTTTGGGAAAACGGCCGTGAACCCCTTCACGGCCGTCCACCACCCTAAAACAGCCGCCCCTCGGCCGCCATCTCCACCAACAACTGCGGCGGCTCAAAGCGCGACCCATAACTCGCCGCCAACTCCTGCGCCCGCTCCACAAACGCAGGCAACCCATACGCATTGATAAACTGCAACGTGCCCCCCTGAAACGGCGCAAAACCCCAGCCAAAGATGGAGCCAATGTTCGCCTCGGCCGTGCTATTCACCACCCCCTCCTGCACACACCGCACAGTCTCCAACGCCTGCACAAACAACAGCCGCTCCATCATCTCCTTTTGCGAGAGCTTGGCACGGCCGTTTTGCCCCCCAAACCGCGCCCGCAACCCCGGCCAAATGTGCTTTTGGCCGCCAGCGGGGTACTCATAAAAGCCCGCCCCGTGCGCCTTGCCCATGCGGCCGACCTCGGCCGTCATAAAATCAATCACCTCATCGGCGGGGGAGGGGGGCAGAGAGAGGCCCTCGGCCGCCAAATCGCGCCGCGTTTGCGCCCGCACATGCGCCACCAACCCCAAACTCACCTCATCCGTCACCGCCAAGGGGCCAACGGGCATCCCCGCCTGCTTGCCCGCGTTTTCGATTTCCACAGGGTCTTGCCCCTCCGCCAAGAGCGCCATCCCCTCTTGGGTGTAGGTTCCAAACACCCGCGACGTGTAAAACCCCCGGCTGTCGTTGACCACAATGGGGGTCTTGTTGATTTTCAGCACATAATCAAACGCTTTGGCCAAGGTGATGGGCGAGGTTTCCGCCCCCGTGATAATTTCGACAAGTTTCATCTTGTCTACGGGCGAGAAAAAGTGCAAGCCGATGAAGTTGGCGGGGCGAGCCGACGCTTGCGCCAAACCCGTGATGGGCAAGGTGGAGGTGTTGGAGGCGAACACGGCCGTTTCCCCCACCTGCGCCTCCGCCTCTTGCGTCACCTGCGCTTTCAGGGCGCGGTCTTCAAACACCGCCTCAATGATGAGGTCACAGCCCTGCAAAGCGCTGGCCTCGGCCGTGGGGGTAATGCGGCCGAGAATCTCCTCCATCTGCTGGCCGCTCATCTTGCCTCGGTTCACCCGTTTTTGCAGGATGGCCGCGATTTTGGCCACGCCCGCTTCCGCCTTCTCCAGCGTCGCATCTTTCAGCACCACGGCCATGCCCGCGTAAGCCGAGACATAGGCGATGCCGTGCCCCATCATGCCCGCCCCCAACACGCCCACTTTGTGCGTGGCTTGGGGGGGAATGTCGGCCGGGCGACGGCCGCCGTTGTTAATCTCGTTCAGTTGGAACCAGAACGTGCCGATCATGTTTTTGGCCGTTTGGCCTGTCACCAACCCCGCAAAATAGCGCGATTCGATGCGGGTGGCCGTCTCAAAGGGCGCGATGGAGCCTTCCACGGCCGCCGCCAAAATCGCTTCGGGGGCGGGGTAATTGCCCAGCGTCGTTTTGCGTAGCACGGCTGGGGCGATGGCCAACAGTTGCGCCACCTTGGGATGGTTCGCATCCCCGCCCGGCATCCGATAGCCCGCTTGGTCCCACGGCTGTTGCGCTTTGGGGTTGGCCAGCACCCATGCGTGGGCTTTGGCCAGCAGTTCCTCGGCCGTCTCGGCCAATTCGTGGATGAGGCCTGCTTTGAGAGCTTCCTCGGGGTTCAGCCGCGTCCCCTCGGTCAGATAGGGGAAAGCGGGTTGCAGGCCAATCAGCCGCGTGAGCCGAGCCACGCCGCCCCCGCCGGGGAGCAGGCCCAGCGTCACCTCGGGGAAGCCGAATTGGTGTTTGGGGTGGTTGAGGGCGACCCGATAGTGGCAGGCCAAGGCCAGCTCGAAGCCGCCGCCGAGAGCGGTGCCATTGAGCGCGGCGGCCACGGGCACGCCCAGCGTCTCCAGTTGGCGAAAGCCCGCCTTGAGCGCTTCGGTGTTGGCAAACAGTTCGGCCGCGTCGGTGGCGGCGTACAGGCTGTCCAAGTCGCCGCCCGCCATAAACGTTTTCTTGGCCGAGGTGACAATGACCCCCGCGAGGGAGCCAGCCGCCTTATCGGCCGCCAGTTGGCGCAACGCTTCGGCCAAAGCACGGCCGAATTCACCGTTAATCACATTGGCCGACCGCCCCGGCATGTCGAGGGTCAGCGTGACGATATTGTGGGAATCTTTGTTGTAGTGAAACATTTGGATTTTGGATTTTGGATTTTAGATTGTGGATTGGTGAGTGATCACCACGTAGGACGGGCCCCCCGCGTAGGGACGGTTGCCCCCCGCGTAGGAACGGTTCCCCCCCACGTAGGGACGGTTCCGGTTCCCCCCCATGTAGGAACGATTCCCCCCTGCGTAGGGACGGTTCCCCCCCGCGTAGGTAGGGGCCAATGACAAATGACCAATGACAAATGACAAATCACGTCCTCAAATAAGATGCCCCATTGATGTCCAGAATCGCCCCTGTCATAAATTCCGCACCGGTCGAGGCGAGGAACAGCACGGCGTAGGCGACTTCGGCGGGGGTGGCCACACGGCCGAGGGGGCTTTGCTGGCGGATGGCTTCGCCCTGTTCGCCCGCCAAATGTTCGGCCGCCATTTCTGTTTCCACAAAGCCCGGCGCGGCCACCCCCACAAAAATGTTGTAAGGGGCGAGGTATTTGGCCAGCGATTGGCTCATGGCGTTCAGCCCCGCTTTGCTGGCCCCATAAGCGGGGGCGAGCGGTTCGCCGCGAAACGCGCCCCGCGAGGAGACGTTGACAATACGGCCGCCGCCCTGCTGAATCATCTGTTGCCCCGCGCAATAGCACAGGTTGGCCACCCCCACCAAGTTGGTGTCCAGAATGGCACGCCACCGCGCTTGCCATTCGTCGTAGCTCACTGCGGCGAGGGGGTGTTCGATAAAGATGCCCGCGTTGTTGACCAAAATGTCTAAGCGGCCGAACGCCTCGACGACGGCCGTAACCATGTGGGGCAAACCAACCGCATCTTGCATGTCGGCCTGCACCAGAATATGGCCTCGGCCGTCTAAGCTGGCCAAGGTTTCTTCGGCCGCTGGCAAATTTTGGTGGTAGTGGAGGGCAACCCGCGCCCCGCAGGCCGCAAATGGTTGGGCAATCGCCCGGCCGATGCCCCGCGAGGCACCTGTGACAAGAACCGTTTGGTTGGTGAAGTTGAACATGGGGGAATTATACTCGATTGCGGAATGCGGAATGGGGATTGCGGATTGGGGTGCGGTCTCCAGTCCTTCGTCCCTCGTCCCTCGTCCCCCTACACCACCTCTACCACCCGAAAGCCATAAACATCTCCCACCCCACTGGCCAAATCGCGGTCGCGGGTGGTGCAAGCGAGCCACGCCAGCGGTGTGTTAAATGCCCCACCCCGCAAAACGCGGCGAGTCGTTAGCTCATTGTGGAGAGCCTCACGGCCGTCGCCCGCCACATACGGGTAGCCAAAACGGGGAACTTCCAGCTCATCCCCCCAGCCCGAACTCGTCCACTCCCACACATTGCCCACCATCCCCATACAACCATAAGGGCTGGCTCCCGCAGGATGAGCCAACACGGCCGACGGCCGCGCCCGCCCTTGGGGGCAAGCCGCCTCATCCCACGCATGGCCCCACGGGTAAAGACGGCCGTCGGTGCCCCGCGCCGCCTTCTCCCACTCCGCCTCCGTCGGCAAGCGGTAGATGCGCCCCGTTTGCGCGGAAAGCCATGCGCAATACGCCAGCGCATCCTCCCAACTCACCCCCCGCACAGGCTCATCCAGCCAATTGTGGACTTTGCGGCCGAGCCAGCCCGCCCCGCGCACCTTGGGCGGCCGATGGCTCGATTGGGCGATAAACACCCCATATTGGGCATTGGTCACGGCTGTTCGGCCGATGGCATACGCCGCCAGCGTCACCTCATGGCGCGGCGTTTCGATGGCGGGCGCCTCGCGCCCCATCCAAAATGGGCCAGCGGGGATGATGATGGTCTCAGGCTCAAAGGGCAGGCGGGGGGCGAGGGGGCGGCCGAGGGCTTGCCCCAGCGTCGGCAAATCGGCCGCTTCGGGCCATGTCAAGTCCGGCCGCATCACCCGCCCCTGTGCCACCAACTCGGCCAGCTTGTTGGCCTTGTAATAATCGGTAATCAGCCGCTCCACAATGCCCGACTTGCCCAAATCGCGTGGAAATTCATCAAAATCCAGCCCCAAATAAAAACACAGGGTGCGAATATCCTGTAAATCCAAATAAGTCACAATTAAATCGCGTAAGTTCATGGTCATTTGTCATTGGTCATTCGTCACTGGTCATTCGTCATTGGCCCCTCTGCTCCCCTGCTCCCCTTGCCCTCCCCTCACTCCCCCAAAATCTCAATCGCATAAATCGGAACCCACACCCGGCGCGGCCCTGTAAAAACGCCGCCAATCCATTCGATTTCCGCCCAATACTGGTCGCTAAAATAGACGATGAGCGGCGTATTGGCGGGCACGGCGTAGAGCAACGGCGAGGCTTCGTTCGGCTCGGCCCGCACCCACACACTGCGCGTCGTGATGGCGGGCGGCGGGGTGGGGGTTGGCGTGGGCGTGGGGGTGGACGAAGGGGTGTAAGTGGCCGTCGGCGTGGCGGATGGGGTGGGCGTGGCGCTGGGCGTAAAGGTAGGGGGTGGGGGTAAATGTGGCCGTCGGGGAGGGCGTGTGGCTGGGCGTGTGCGTCGCCGTCGGGGAAGATGTGGCCGTGGCGGTGGCGGTCGGCGTAGGGGTAAAGGTGGCCGTGGCGGTGGGGGTGGCTGTCGGCACGGCCGTATTCGTCGGGGTGGGGCTAGGGAAAGCGATGGGGTACAGGGCGATGGTGAACTGGAGGTAGAAGCAGGCCAAGCCAAGACCCAAGATGCCCAATAGCCCCATCAGCCACAAGCCGATTTTGGTGGCACGGCCGAGCGGCCGTCCTTTTACATCCCCCTCTTCGGGGCGCAATTCCCGTTGCAAACGGCCGAGCGGCGGCCGCAAATTGGGCAACACGGCCGGGTCGCCGTTATAAGCCCGCAAAGCTGGCTCGTGCGCCACATGCAAATCGGCCACAAATTGGCGCAAACGGCCGTGGAACCCCTCGGGTTCGACCCCCGTAAAAACCACGGCAAGGTAAACTGTGCGGCCGTTTTGGATGGCGACCCTCTGCGCCCCATACTGAATGTCGCTCAGGCCGTCCCCATCGCCATCAGCGCCGCCGCCAAACGAGTCGGCCGCAAAATCTCGAATGGCGGTCAACATGCCGCTAATCAAGTCAGAATCGGCCGTGTTCACCTCGGCCGCCTCCTCCGCCACATGGTGCGCCAGCAACAGCCCCGATTGTTGTTGGATGAGGAAAATTTGGCGAATCTCGAACGGCAACGCATCGCGCATGGCCACGGCCGCAGGGTCTACGCCGCGCACCCGCGCCACCATGCCCCGAATAAACCCCTGCGGCCCAAATGTCGTCCGCAATTGGCGGTCTACATTGCGCTGGAACTCGCGGGCAAACTCCCCCACCGCCTTTTGCACCGTCTCGCCAATGACGGGGTACAGTGCCTCGACCATGTCTTGGCGCGATTCCCGAATTTGCACCCGCAGAGCCTCGCCCATGACAGGGCCGAGTGCTTCGGCCATCTCCTCGGGGTTGTCGCGAATTTGGCGGCCGACCAAATCGCTGAACACGGGCGTGAGTTTGGCTACCAGCCCCTCTGAGTCGGCGCGGGCTTGGTGTTGCAACACTTCCAGCGTCAGTTGCAACTCGCGCAGGCGCAATTTGGTGAGGTGCGCCTCTTGTTGCAACGCCTCGGCGTTGGTCTGCAACAGCCCAATTTGCCGCTCAAGCTGGCTCAGTTGTTGGCTGGCTTGTCGCTCCAGCCCTTCCAGCCGGGCGGTAACACGGCCGATGGCCTCCCTATCCCCCGCCAACAAAATGGCTTGGATAGACTCAATGAGGGTTTTGTCGCCGTTGGAGGCTTCCATGGGAGTGTAAAGTGCTAAGGAGTGCTGAGTGAGTGGGCTTACTAAAGCACTCAGCACTCAGCACTTAGCACTTTCTACTCGTCACTCAGTCGCTGGCTCACTTCCAGCAGAAGGTGGGCGAGTTCTTGGCGGGAGGTTTTCTTTTGCTCGAGCGACATGCCTTGGGCGGCCAAATCTTGGCGGAGGGTGTCGTCGCGTTGGCGCAGTTCGGCTTGCAGGGTGCGCCAGCGTTGGGTCTGCTCTTGGCGCAATTGCTCAATTTGGGCGCTCAATTCGCTGTGGGTGGTGTTGAGTTGGTTCAGAAAGTTGGCCGCCAATTGGCTCAGACGGTCGTTGAACTCTTGTTGGATGGTGCGCAGGGCAACGGCTTGCTCGCTTTCGTGCCCATCCAGCCGTTCGGTGAGCTGGCGTTGGGTGGCGCGGAGTTGGTCGGTCAGGTCGCGCCCTTGGCCTTCGAGTTTGCTGGTGAGGGTTTGTTGCGCTTGTTGCAGGGCGGCCGTTTGACTGCTACTTTGTTCGGCCAGTTTGCTGGTTAGCTCGCGGCGCAGGGTGGTGGTGGCGTGGTCGGCCGTTTCGGCCACGGCCGTGTCGCGCTCGTGGAGCAAATCGCGCAATTCTTGCCGCGTTTGCGCCAGCCGTGCCTCTAAATCCTCCAACCGCTTGCTGGTCGTGCGCGATTGGGGGCCATATAAAATGTCGCGCAACCGTTCCAGTTCGGAGGGGGTGGGTTCGGCGGTGGGCGGTGGGGGGTCTAGTTGGGCAGGGGGTGGGGAAGTTGGCGCGGCCATCATCTCTTGGATGGCGGGTTGGCGTTCTTCAACCATTGTCGTTTCGCTCGGTTCGGGGGTTGCTTTGCGGAACATCTGCTCATTCTCCTTGGTGTGGGTGTGCAGGGGAGCGATTGATTAAGCTGAGGCTAGTATAGGTGGGAAAGCGGTACTATGGCAAGGGTGGGCGGAAATTGGGTGTGTGCAAACGGCCGTGGGGGAGTGGTTGCGGGGGAGCACGAACAACTTGTAATTGAATTCTTTTTTTTGACGCAAAGGGCGCAGAGGATTTGCCAGAGAACATCCCTGCGCCCTTGCGCCTCTGCGTCAAACCTTCTAACAATTTGTTCGTACACCCGTGGAGACAGGCTGGTTTGGCTGTGAAATATGCTACAATGCGCCCATCTACCAGCCACAGACAGGGAATGTTGACCATGAACAACGAAGCAAGCAACCCAGCCACAAACATTCAAGCAGGTCGTGACATTGATTTGGAGATACACGGCGATTTTGTCGGCCGTGACAAGATTACTTATGGCCTCTCCGTCGAAGAAGTGACCGCGCTGGTCATTGAACTGAAGACGGCCGAACAGCCCACCGTCTGGGACGGCCGTATCCCCTACCTCGGCCTGTCCGCCTTCCAAGAGAGTGATGCCGAATTCTTCTTCGGCCGTGAGAACTTGGTAAACGACCTCCTCGGCCGTCTGCAACAAAGCCACTTCATCACCATTGCGGGGCCCTCGGGGAGCGGCAAATCCTCTGTGGCACGGGCGGGGCTGTTCCACGCCCTGCGCCGAGGGCGATTGCCCAAAAGCGACCAGTGGCTGTTGGCGACCATGCTCCCCGGCAACCATCCTCTAGAGAGTTTGGCCGTGGCCATCGAACGGCTTACCAAGGTGGCGGGTTCGGCCGATAGTTTGCGCCACAAAGGGCTGGAAAACCCGCACGCGTTGCACCAGCAAGTGGAAATTTTGCTGACCGATGACCCCAGCCAGCGGCTGGTCTTGCTGGTAGACCAATTCGAGGAAGTTTTTACCCAAACCAAAAATGAGGCGGAGCAGGCCGCGTTTATTCAACTGCTGACCCATTCCGCCCATTCCACTCAAACTGGGGGGAACAGGCTGACCATCCTCCTCTCCCTGCGCTCCGATTTTATCTCCCATTGCGCCCGCTACCCCGCTTTGCGGGAATTGCTCAACCAGCAATTTATGCTGGTGGGGGGGATGGAAGCGCACGATTTGGCCAAGGCGATTACCCTGCCCGCACTGGAGGTGGGGGCGGAGATTGACCCCGCCCTTGTCTCCCGCATTATGGCGGATATGAAGGGGGAGCCGGGGGTGTTGCCGCTGATGAGTTTTGCCCTGCGGGATTTGTTTGAGGCGGAGAAGACGGCCGTGGGCAAGCCGATGGATTTGACGTTGCCCGAATATGTCCAGCGAGGGGGGATTGAGAAGGCGTTAGAGCGGCACGCCAATGCGGTGTTTGCCGATTTTTCGGCCGAGCAACAAGCGTTGGCGCGGGGGGTGTTTTCTAAATTGATTGAGGTGGGGCAGGGGCGGGTGGATACGAGGCGGACGGCCGTGTTTAGCGAATTGATCCCTGCGGGGCAGGATGCAACGGCCGTGAGCCAAGTGGTAGACACCCTTGCCCGTGCAGGGGGTGCCGCTGACGACGAGTG